>URDN01000016.1 GCA_900546495.1 uncultured Lachnospiraceae bacterium | reverse complement strand
CCGCTTAGTGCTCTACGCACTTGAAGCGGGGGAATGTTTATTCTGCGTTCAAATTTATTTGTTTTTCTGTATGATTCATGCTATGATTTTTCCAATAAAAAAGGGCAGATTGTACCATATTATCACTACAATTACCACATTGCCCATAACGCAAAAAATTAGTTGCAAAAACTTATAAACGCAGGAGTATCAAATACTATGAATGTCACTGGAATCATTGCAGAATATAATTCGTTTCACAACGGACATGCATTTCATATAGAAGAAACACGAAAAAATATGCAGGCAGACTACTGCATCGCCGTCATCAGCGGTGACTTTGTGCAGCGCGGTGCCCCTGCCCTGTTAAACAAATATGACCGTGCAAAAATGGCGTTGGAAAATGGTATTGACTTAGTCATTGAACTGCCGGTCATCGCCGCTACTTCCAGTGCGGAAAATTTTGCACAGGGTGGAGTCTGTCTGTTAGATGCCCTCGGTGTCGTGTCCAACATCAGTTTTGGCGCTGAGGCAAACACCGCTTCTGATATTGATCTGCTCGGCAAACTGGCTGATTTTTTTGCCTTTGAACCACCTGCATTTCAGGAACATCTGGACCAGGCATTAAAATCCGGTTACAGTTTTCCGACAGCCCGGGCAAGAGCTGCACTCACCTGTCTGCAGCAGATACATTCAGATTCCATGGACGCAAACACACTTGCTCAGTTTGAACAGCTGCTTGCATCACCAAACAACATCCTTGCTATTGAATATATGAAAGCAATCCGTCGGCATAACTGCAAACTGACACCGTCAGTCGTTACACGAACCGGTGCAGGCTATCATGATACAGATACCGATACAAAATTTGCCAGTGCTTCTGCCCTGCGTAAATTTATTTTTCAGAATAACTCTGACCAGAAAATCACTTCCGTTATGCTGAATCAAATGCTGACACGCACGGTTCCTGATTCTGTTCGCGAACTGCTGCTGACTGCATATGAAAATCATGCATTTTTGCAGGAAGATGATTTTTCTGACTTATTATATTATGAACTTCAGCGACAGCTTCTGCATCCGACTGCATCTGACTCTGATGCCACACGTTCTGATCTGGCACAGCGCATTGAAAATAAACTGGAATCTTTTACCTGCTGGTCTGAATTCGTGTCCGATTTAAAGACAAAAAATCAGACTTATACAGCCATCAGCCGTTACCTTCTGCACGCCTTACTTGGCATTGACGGAGAACTTCTGACAGCTGCCAAAACTTACCATTATGCACCGTATGCCCGCATCCTCGGTTTCCGAAAAGATGCTTCACCTTTGCTGAAGGAATTGCAGGCACACAGTCAGATCCCACTTCTGCGCAAAATTGCAAAAGAACGCCTGGAACTGGCACCAGATCAACAGAAACTTCTGGATCTCGATGTTTATGCAGCTAATTTATACAACAGGATTCTTTTTTCAAAATCCGGTATTCAACGAAAAAACGAATATCGTGAACCTTTAATTATTTTATAATTTCTATACTAAATGCGCTGTGATTCTGAATATTTACTTCAATTCACATTTGTCAGAGTCACACGCATATTTTCATTTACATTCACTGTAAATTTTACTTCGTATCCTCCAAAAGCAACGAATTTTTCTCTTATTTTTCAACAAATCTTTTGCAATTTCATCACCGTTTCACGCATTTTCCATGACGTTATCACGTTACTATCTTGCAGTAAATCTTGCATAGTATACACTTTTTACTTTATTTTTGAATTATGCAGCATCATTTCCTGCATTTTTACTTGTTATTTATTTAACATTATCACTTTTTTATACTTTTTTGAATTTTTTCTTTTTTTCTCTTGCATTTTTCTTTCAACTTCCCTATACTTTTAAACATAGTGTCGTTCTAAGAAGACACTAAGGGGAAAATTATTTCAATTGATAAAAGGAGTATGATACATGAACAATCAGGTACAGATCAGAAAGTTCAAAAAAGTTCTGGTAGCAAATCGTGGCGAGATCGCCATCCGTGTATTCCGAGCCTTGAACGAGCTTGGAATCACAACCGTCAGCATTTATTCCAAGGAAGACCGTTATGCACTCTTCCGTTCCAAAGCAGATGAATCCTATCCGCTGAACCCGGAAAAGGGACCGATTGACGCATATCTTGATATTGATAACATCATCAAGATCGCTCTGACAGCAAACGTTGACGCTATCCATCCGGGATACGGATTTTTATCAGAGAATCCGGATTTTGTAGATGCCTGCGAAAGAAACGGCATTGTATTTATCGGACCTTCCAGTCAGATCATGAATGCAATGGGTGACAAAATTTCTTCCAAAAAAATGGCAATCGATGCCCAGGTACCGATTATTCCTGGTGTTGATTACGCAATTAAAGATATTGATACAGCAACAAAAATTGCAGTAGAAGTCGGCTTTCCGATCATGTTGAAAGCTTCCAACGGCGGTGGCGGACGTGGTATGCGAATCGTAAACGCGATCGAAGATCTGGAAAAAGAATTTAACGAAGCAAAAAATGAATCGAAAAAAGCGTTTGGAGATGACAAAATTTTCATTGAGAAATATCTTCGCGCGCCAAAGCATATCGAAGTTCAGATTTTAGGTGATAATTATGGAAATGTGGTTCACCTGTATGACCGTGACTGTTCCGTACAGCGCCGTCATCAGAAAGTCGTAGAGTATGCTCCGGCATTCTCTATTCCGGATGCAACACGTCAGATTATTTTTGACTCTGCTATCCGCCTTTCCAAAGCCGTTGGCTATCGCAATGCCGGTACTCTGGAATTTCTGGTTGACGCAGACAACCACCCATACTTTATCGAAATGAACCCTCGTATTCAGGTAGAACATACCGTCAGTGAGGAAATTACAAATATTGATCTGGTGCAATCCCAGATTCTGGTAGCGGAAGGTTATCCGTTGGATTCTGATGAGATTAACATCAAATCTCAGGATGACGTTCACTGCGATGGCTATTCTATCCAGACCCGTGTTACCACAGAAGACCCGGCAAACAACTTCATGCCGGATACCGGTGAGATCACCGTTTACCGTTCCGGTTCCGGAAAAGGAATCCGTCTGGACGGCGGTAATGCCTATACAGGCGCTGTCATTTCGCCTTACTATGACAGCCTTCTGGTAAAAGCGATCTCCCACGACCGCACGTTTGCCGGTGCTGTTCGCAAATCCATCCGCACGTTACAGGAAATGCGTATCCGTGGTGTAAAAACCAATATTCCGTTCCTGATCAACGTTCTGCATCATCCGATCTTCGTTGCAGGAAAATGTTATACCACCTTCATTGAGGAAACACCGGAACTGTTCCAGCTCACACAGAGTCAGGATCGCGCAACCAAGATCATTGAGTTTATCGGTGACCGTATCGTTAACTCCCAGAAAGGTCAGAAACCACACTATGAAAACCGTGTGCTTCCAAAACTGGATCAGACAAAACCGGTCTATGGTGCCCGTGATGAGTTCCTGAAACTCGGTGCCGAAGGTTTCATGCAAAAAATCCTGAAAGAAGATAAATTATATGTTACAGATACTACCATGCGTGATGCACAGCAGTCTCTGATGGCAACCCGTATGAGAAGTAAGGATCTGTGCGGTGCTGCTTACGCTACCAACGCATACATGCAGAATGCTTTTTCCGTAGAAGCATGGGGTGGTGCTACTTACGATACTGCTTACCGTTTCTTGAAAGAGTCTCCGTGGAAACGTCTGGAACTCTTAAGAAAACGTATGCCAAACACACTGATCCAGATGCTGCTGCGTGCTTCCAACGCCGTCGGATACAGCAACTATCCTGACAATGTGGTTCAGGAGTTTATCAAGATTTCCGCTGAGCACGGCATTGATGTGTTCCGTATTTTCGACAGTTTAAACTGGGTAGAAAATATGAAAATGCCGATTGAAGAAGCATTAAAAACCGGTAAGATCGTAGAGGGAACTATCTGCTACACCGGCGATATCACAAGCCCGACGGAGACAAAATATACACTGGATTATTATGTGAAAATGGCTCTGGAACTGGAATCCTTAGGATGTCATTCCATCGCGATCAAAGATATGGCAGCCCTGTTAAAACCACGTGCTGCAAAAGAACTGGTAACAGCACTGAAACAGGAGCTTCATGTACCGCTCCACTTACATACACACGATTCCACCGGAAATGGTGTCAGCACTGTTCTGATGGCCGCTGAGGCAGGTGTAGATATCGTGGATCTGGCCATTGAATCCATGTCTTCCATGACAAGTCAGCCTTCCATGAATGCGGTTGTCGAAGCTCTGCGCGGAAGCAAACGTGATACTGGTCTTGATTTTGAAGAACTGGATGAGCTGAGCCGTTACTACGGACGTATCCGTAAAGTTTACGAGCAGTTTGAAAGTGATATGAAAGCTCCGAATGCTGAGATTTACAAATATGAGATCCCTGGTGGACAGTACTCCAACCTGTTAGCGCAGGTTACAAGTATGGGTTCCGCAGATGAATTCGAGTCCATCAAAGCATTATACAAAGATGCCAACGATCTGCTTGGAAATATCGTAAAAGTTACTCCGACTTCCAAAGCCGTCGGCGACCTGGCCATCTTTATGTTTAAAAACGGCCTGACAAAAGAAAACATCCTGACTGCAGGTGCAGGACTCTCCTATCCGGATTCCGTTGTTTCCTACTTCCAGGGTATGATGGGGCAGCCTTATGGTGGATTTCCGAAAGAGCTTCAGAAGATTGTTCTGAAAGACATTGAGCCGCTGACAGACCGCCCGGGTAAATCTCTCCCGCCGGTTGATTTTAATGCAATCAAAAAGCAGCTGATCGAAAAATACAATTATGGTGATAAATCCGAAGAAGTTATGAACCAGAAAGCTATCAGTTATGCGCTGTATCCGAAGGTTTACGAAGACTACTGCGAGCATTTCCAGATGTATAATGATGTAACACGCCTGGAAAGCCACGTTTACTTCTACGGATTACGCAAAGGCGAGGAGACTTACCTGAATATCGGTGAGGGAAAACAGCTTCTGATCAAATATCTGGAGGAAGGTGAAGCGGATGAAAATGGAGTCCGTACCCTTACTTTCCAGGTAAATGGTATGCTTCGTACCGTCAAGATCCAGGATAAGAACCTTGAGATCAAAGCAGACCGCAAACTGAAAGCAGACAAGACAAATCCACAACACCTTGGTTCTTCTATCCCGGGTACGGTTGGAAAAGTACTTGTAAAAGAAGGAGATGCGGTAACAGAAAATATGCCGCTGCTTACCGTAGAAGCTATGAAGATGGAGACAACTGTTGTTTCCAAAATTACCGGTACAGTCGACAAGATTTACGTTCAGCAGGGAGATAGCGTATCACAGGATGATCTGTTGATGTCCTTTCATATTGCGAAATAAAGTATAACATTCAAAAACGAAATTAGTAAAAAAGAAAACAACATAGCAGACACAGGCGCTTTTCTATCTCTGTTGCGCCGCTTATCTCCGACTTTCTTCGCGAACTCATACGCAAAAACAGGCGTATTCAGACACGCTACGAAAGCCGAGCTAGACGCAACAGATCTCACGAAAATCTGCCCTACCGTCTTGCTATGTTGTTTTCTTTTTACATTTTTTCGTTTTCTACATTCTGGAGCCACTGACGCAATCGTTTCCTTCTTTTTTTCATTCACAGATATGGACTATTTCGTCTCAGCTCCCTTATGAATGGCATTCTCCCCGTAACGCTTTTTTATTTTTGCAATGGCATCGTCTAAACTTTCCAGTTTTTTCTGTTTCTGTTCTTCTTTTTCACGCCTCAGTTCTTCCTGTTTTTCCTGCTCCTGATACTTGCCCAGATCGAACAGACTGATCTGTGTCGGTTCTTCTTCATCCTGCAATTTGGTAGTTCGGATTCCAAGCAAACGGATTGGTTCACCGTCCCAGAGTTCGTTAAACAGCTGACAGGCACACTGATAGATTTCTGCTTCTTCTGCAGTCGGTGTCAGGATCGTTGTCTGATGCGATACCGAACGAAAAGAAGCATACTTGATTTCCGTGCTGATCTGTGCTGCCAGAAAATGATGCTTTTTCAGACGCCGTGAGACACTTGTTGCAAGTTCTTTTAATACGGTATACGCTTCTTCTTCTGTTTCTGCATTGTTTGCCAGTGTCGTGGAATTTCCCACGCCTTTGGCTTTTGGTTTTTCTTTTACAACCTGTCCTTCATCGATGCCGTTTGCATAATTCCAGAGCATTCCGCCATGACTTTTCAGCCAGCTTTCTACCACAGCTTTATCCGTACGCGCCAGATCTCCAATCGTGCGGATTCCCATTTTCTGCAACAATTTTGCACTGCTTTTTCCACACATATGTAAGGAACCAATTGGCAATGGCCAGAGTTTTTTCTGGATTTCACTTACATATAAAGTGTGAACCAGATTTGGCTTTTTGAAATCGGATGCCATTTTTGCCAATACTTTTCGGTCCGAGATTCCCACGTTTACTGTAAATCCAAAGGTGTCATATACGCTGTCTTTAATATAAGCTGCTGCTGCCTCCGGAGTCGGGAACTGACTTCGAATTGGTTCAAAAGACATATAACACTCATCGATGCTGACCTGCTCAATTTCGTCACAGATACTGCGCAGGTGACGCATCAGTTTCTGGCTCATTTCCCGGTAATAGGTGTGATCCGGAGGAACCATCACAAGTGTCGGACATTTTTGAAATGCACTGGCAACGGTTTCCGCCGTCTGAATTCCAAAGGCTTTTGCCGGAATGGATTTCGCAACGACGATTCCGTGGCGAGTTTCCTGATCTCCTCCTACAATGGACGGAATCGTGCGCAGATCCAGTTTGCTTCCATTTTGTAATTCCCGTAATGCGCTCCAGCTTAAATAGGCGGAATTTACATCGATGTGAAAAATAATAGAATTATCGTTTATTATCATAATATCTCCCAACGTCCACTATATCCACTACCAATATACTTAATATTATTCATCTCCTTTATATGTCGCTTTATCGTCCTTGTACTTACCTCTAATATTTTTGACATTTGTTCTGTACTCATCTTTTACCATCTTTCTATTAAATCTTTAATATTCATATAGATACTCACCCTCTACATTTTCTTTTTTTATAACTGATTCTTTATCCATGTCGCTAATTTTTTTCGCTTATATTTTTTAGCAAAATCAATTGGCTGCTTCCCATCAAATGTATGTAATTTTAAATCTACTGCCGACAGCTTCATCCAAAAATCATATAGTGGATGCAATTCTTCTTCTGTAAACGACAACGCCATCATCAGTTCAATCGGAAGTACATTTTTCTCCCCTGCCTGATTAGGATCCGCACCTGCTTCAAACAGTTGTTCACAAAGTTCTGCTGTCTGCAAAACATCGTAATTTTTTCTTCGGAATAACGTATGATATGGTCCATCAAAATTTCTTGTTTTCTTTTCTAAAATACAGTTTTCCTTATTCTCAGTACATTTTGACAGTAAAAACGAAGATATTTCATAGCAGCTTCCCATATCCGGGTTAGAAAGAGCATAGTAAATCAAGCCTCTGTCATAAAAGTACTGCGTTCTGTCGCCCTCACGAAATCCCTGCAAAAATTCTTCTGTTGTTCCCCATGCTGCAATCCACGCAATATCACGTTTTACTATGTGTTGTAACTTGCCTGAGGAATACACCTTTTGAAAAAGCTCATCAGCAAATAACTCTGTATCTACAATACTTTTCTTCTTTCCGTTTTCTTTTAATGTAATTTGAGGTATTAAATTCGGAATCTGATTCAAATACCCATAGTTTTCAGGATAATTTACTAATAGTTCTCCATTCTGTTTATGTCCACAACGATATAACTCATATTCTTTGCAGAATGATTTTACATTTGGAAGTGCTATTGTTTCAAACAATTCTGCTCCAAGATAATGCTCTGCCAAAGCGAACAGACCATGTGCAAAAATATTAATCACTTTATTATATTTTTCATTTCCATAGCCGATATATGTAGTATTTTCTGTTACACGCTGTTCTTCTATACAAATTTGTTCTATAAGTTCCGTCAGATTTTCTGTACGTTTTTCCCACAAATCCATAAGATACTGAACAATTAAAATATCATACTTACGCTGTTTTCGTGCCAGAAATTTTTCTGCCAATACAAGGGCTTCATTCATCATCGTTTCATCTTTGTAAAATATTCCCATAAACAGATTCGAAATCATATCATATGGGACTGCCGTGCCACAAAGGCCAAGACTATGTGGCATCGCTTTTTCCACAAATTCCCTGTCATTACAGGCTAATGCAGTTACAGATACGCCAAAGGACCTCACATGATTACATCCTCCATCTAAAGTTGCACTCGATGCAAAATCCAGGCGGTTTCCCTGATAAATTCCATAGAACATATCGGAAAAATCTCCGCTTTCACAGGACAAACAACTTCCAAGATAACTTAATTCATCCGCAGCATTCCGACATTGTTGAAATAATGTTTCCCGAAAACGAAACGGCTCTGTAAATTCTGGAAGCAATTCAGATTCTTTTTCTTCTATTGAATATATAGACAACATTTTCTTTAATTTTTTTGCTATCTCCTTGCACTGTGTCATCGTTTTTCTCCCTACTTTTCAAAACATCTTCCGTATTCTTTCTGCTTAGTTAGCAACAAAAAGCGGCTTATTCCTATCGTTTATCTTGATCAATGTCTCTATTATTTTTCCTGCAGATTTAGATATTGATTTTCTTCCTCAGATAATTCCACTGTAAATGCACGCAGATTTTCTTCCAATCTGAATGCCTTTGTTGTACTCACAAGCACATACATATTCAAATTCTGCCGGAACATCCATGCAAGTGCAATCTATGACACGGTGCAGCCTTTTTTCTCTGCCAGTTCTTCACAGCGTGCCAGACGTTCAAAATTATCATGGCAGACATAACCTTTCACACAAAATGGATCTAATATTTCTCCCGCCTGTGCTTCCTGACTGCTTTTGATCCTGCCTGACATTAACCCACGTGCAAGACTGGAATATGCAATGATTGGCATCTGATTCTCCCGATACCAGTTTCGGGCCGCTTTGTTCTGTTTTCCGGTTATGGTTACACAGTTGCCGCCCCATGGATCAGCCACCTGCTCTGCCAGTCCAAAATGAGGACTGGAAACAGAGAATCCCTGAAGCTGATGTTCTTTTGCATAACGATTTGCTTCTTCTATTCTCTCATGTGTCCAGTTTGATACGCCATATACTTTAATTTTTCCAGTTTTTTGCAGTTTATTTAATGTATCGATCAATTCGCCGACTGGTGTTTTGGAATCATCGCGATGCAAGAGATAGATATCGATATAGTTTGTCTGTAATGCCTGCAGACTCTCAGCCAGTTCTGTCTCGATCACCTTTCGATTTACGCACACAGAACCGCCTGAATCACAATTCCCACATTTACTGATCACTACTACCTGTTCACGATTGTCACGTCGCTTCATCCAGCCGCCAAGTGATTCTTCTGCCCGTCCATAACCTCTGGCCACATCAAATGTATTGATTCCTTTTGCCAACGCTGCATCTAATAGCTCATCTGCATTTTTTCCTTCTATCATCGGAGCGATGGCTGTTCCAAAGATCATGCGTGAAACTGATTTTTCCAGTCCTGGTATTTTTCCATAACGACACTCGTTTCCTGCTTTTTGAATATCCTCCATTATTTCTCACTCCTCCACTATATCTATGTTGCTACAAGTTTCTCACCATTCCACGAAGTTCCATTTCCCAGTCATTTCGTTCATGATACCACACGCATCCATAGACTTCCCGTATCCTCAGCCGCATACTGGAACACACTATGATAGGAATTTCCACATTTTGATCCTTCATCTGACCAATAAATACTTCCCCGGCATCTTCGTCGATTCCAGTACCTTTTTTTAGCGGATACTGCATGTCTGTGATTGCCAGATCATACATATCCCCCTGCTCTTTAATCTCTTCTATTTTTTTCATACCAGATGCCACATCCGTTACCCAATCGATTTCTGCCTCACATACATCATGCAGCACTCTTGCAATAGACGTCTGTTTCATGGCATTATCTTCCAAATGTAATATCTTTAAGTGTTTCATCCAATCTTCTCCTCTTGCCATACATTCTCACATTCTATTTTTACAGTATAATACAATTTTCTTCATTTTCCAATTCACATATTTTTCTAAATTCCAACCTTGACATATATAGATGCCCGATATATATTATATATAGATAATCTATATATAATTTTATATTAAAATACACGCGTGGATGTAATTGGCTAAATTTAGGTAATACACTTATTTCAAAGAATTTTTACTTGACTAAATTCCGATAACCACATCTATTTCAAAGGAGGATTCACTTATGGCAGTTGACAAAAGTCTGATTTCCGGAAGCACTACAATGCTGATTTTACGGCTTTTGGAAGAAAAAGACATGTACGGTTACGAAATGATTGAAACATTACAGGAAAAATCCCAGAATGTATTTCAATTGAAGGCAGGCACTCTTTACCCGCTGCTTCACTCTCTGGAAGAAAAAGGCTATGTTTCTTCTTACGAAAATTCCATCGGCCAGAAAACACGAAAATATTATTCGCTGACAAAAAACGGGAAAAATTTTCTCTCTCAGAAAAAAGAAGAATGGAAAGAATATTCTTCAGCTGTTGCTAATATCCTGACAGCTGATCGAAATACCATCTTTCCAGTATTGAAACCACAGATGGAGGGTTAGGTATGAGCAAAAAACGATATATGGAACTGCTGCTGGAACAGATTCGAAACAAACGTGCAAAAGAATTGGTAGCGCATGAAATCACCTCTCACATCGAAGATCAGGAAGAGGCCTACCGTGCTCAGGGACTGACGGCTTATGATGCGGAACGCAGAGCTGTGCTGGATATGGGTGATCCAGTGGAAACAGGTGTGTCACTGGATGCCGTTCACAAACCGAAAATGTCCTGGAGTATGGTCATTCTGACAGCTATAATCTCCGTGCTTGGAGTGTTTATGATTGGAATGATATGCAAGGGAACTTCGGATTTTTCAACTATTTCACTTTTAAGAAAACAGATTATTTATCTGATGATTGGATTTGGAATCATGCTTTTTATCTGCAAAATAGATTACAGCCGGATTTTTCGATACTCTGGTATACTGGCCATCCTTTATCTCGGATTTCTCTTTTTGCAGGATATGCAATTTGTACACCTCTTTTCCAATACGGTAACAATTCCTTATCTGCTCAGTATCCCCATTTTTTGCGGATTACTGTACAAATTTCGAAAACGAAGCTGGTATCATCTGCTGATTCCTGTTGGATTTATGCTTGCATCTATCCTGCTAATGCGTTACCAATGGTTCTTTTCATCTTATAAACTGGTTCTTGCATTTATAAGCGCCATACTCGTTACTGTAGTAATTTGTAACAATTGGTATCCGGTTCACAAAAGAATCGTTTTACCAATACTCTGGGGGTGCGTAGTTGGCATTCCAACACTTTCCTTGCTGGTACCGTACAAATTTCCAAATCTGTTCCCACCGTATGTTTCTGCCCGCATTTTCAACTGGATCTATCCGTTTTCCGTTGAAAATGCAAATCAGTCTATGGTGCATGAAGCAATGACAAGAAGTACTTTATTCGGACACAGTTCGACTTTAAGCATGGATCTGAATTCCCTGATCAGTGATTATATGGTTATAAATGTAACATCACGATATGGTATTATTCCAGCCTGTATTCTTGCAGTTTTATTTATCGTATTCTGTGTTCGTCTGTTTTATCTGGCTTTAAACCAGAAAAATCAACTTGGTATGATTATCGGACTAGGATGCAGTCTGGTTTTGACCGTAGAAGTTTTCAAATATTTTCTTATGAACCTTGGTTTCATTCCAATGACATACGGATTTCTCCCACTATTTTCCTATGGTGGAAGCGTTACGATCATTTCCTATATATTTGTTGGTATTTTGCTGAGTATCTACCGAAATCAGAATCTCATTGACGAAACCAGACAGAAACACCTGCGTATTCATTTTACAATTGAGCAGGAATAACGTACAATGTAAAAAAATCCGGCAGATTTTCAGATGCACCTTTGATGCTTCTGACCTCTGCCGGATGTTTTATTTTTATTCTATTTTTGTTCTGTCATTCAAGTCGAACGCACGTGAGACTTTGTGCGTGATTCTGGTCAGCGAAAGCTGACATATTTTAGTGATGGAACAGACGAATACCTGTAAAGCACATTGCCATATTGTACTTGTTGCAGGTAGCAATGACATGATCATCACGAATGGATCCGCCCGGCTCAGCCACATATTTTACGCCGCTCTTGTGTGCACGTTCAATATTGTCGCCAAATGGGAAGAATGCGTCAGATCCCAGTGCAACGTCTGTATTTTTATCCAGCCATGCGCGTTTCTCTTCTGCTGTAAATACAGGTGGTTTTACTTTAAAGATATTCTCCCATGCGCCATCTGCAAGTACATCCATGTACTCATCTCCGATGTAAAGATCGATCGCATTGTCACGGTCTGCACGTTTGATGCCATCTACAAACTGAAGATTTAATACCTGTGGAGCCTGACGAAGGAACCAGTTATCTGCTTTCTGTCCTGCCAGACGTGTACAATGGATTCTGGACTGCTGTCCTGCACCGATTCCGATAGCCTGACCACCTTTTGCATAACATACAGAATTAGACTGTGTATATTTCAGTGTGATCAGTGAAATGATCAGGTCGATTTTAGCAGAATCCGGAATTTCTTTATTCTCTGTCACAATATTTCCAAGAAAATCGCGGTCGATTTTCAGTTCATTTCTTCCCTGCTCAAAAGTCACACCAAATACCTGTTTGTGCTCAATCGGGTCCGGAACGTAGTTTGGATCGATTTCGATGACGTTATATTTACCACCTTTTTTTGCTTTCAGGATTTCCAGTGCTTCCGGCTCGTAACCCGGAGCGATCACACCGTCGGAAACTTCACGTTTGATGATTTTTGCTGTACTTGCATCGCAAACATCAGACAGAGAAATGAAATCACCGAAAGAAGACATACGGTCTGCACCTCTGGCTCTTGCATAAGCACTTGCCAGCGGAGAAAGTTCACCAAGATCATCTACCCAGTAGATTTTGCTCTCGGTTTCTGTCAAAGGAAGTCCTACTGCTGCGCCAGCCGGAGATACGTGTTTGAAAGATGTTGCTGCCGGAAGTCCGGTTGCTGCTTTCAGCTCACGTACTAACTGCCAGCCGTTGAAAGCATCCAGGAAGTTGATGTATCCCGGTTTTCCGTTTAATACTTTGATTGGCAGATTTGCACCGTTCTCCATATAAATACGGGATGGTTTCTGATTTGGGTTACAGCCATATTTTAACTCTAATTCGTTCATTCTGATTCCTCCGATAACTATGTGTTCACACAAACGTTTTTTATTTCAACAAAAATTCAAGTCGAACGCACGTGAGACTTGGTGCGTGATTCTGGTCAGCGTAAGCTGACATATTCTTCTCAGAATCACTGCACATCCTCGCGGAGCGTTTATCTCAGTCGGAGATTGTACTCCCACTGAGAAAGACTTGTTATTACTCACCACTTGCAGAAGTGGAGTCTTCTCGACTGAGATAATGTCGATAAAAATTAATCCTGATGTTTGTTTACGATACGTGTCTCATAAGTACCGTCTGCGATGTTGATATAACGTACAAACAGGGAAACTTTATTATCTGCGTTTAAACTCTCCCATAAAAGTTTGGTATACTCATCAATATCGTCCACAACATCTACCAGCTCCGGCTCTCCTTCAAAACTTGGAAGCGGATTTCCATCGTTCATATAAGTATGGATGAAACGGGCCTCGCCTGCAGCCGGTGTCTCATAAGCGAATGTATAACGATTACATCCCTCCGGATTGCCGTTGTTGCTCTTTAAAATAGACATTGCATAACTGAACTTTCCGTTTTCCACATGCATGATACCGGAAATACGCGGTGTGTAATTCGGGCCGTCCGGCTCAAACTCACGGCAGCGTAAAGACTGCTCAAATGTCATCTGGCGATCCATCTGATCATAAATGGTATCTGTCTGATCTCCGTTTGTTACGATTGTTTTATTTCCCAATACACGAACCGGTGCGTAGATAATCAGGCTCGGATCTTCCAGTTTAGATGGATCATATGCCTGTGTACGGATGCCTTCACCATCCTCTACAAATACACGGTTTCTGCTATTCTCACTTCTTCCCATGATAAAGTACGCGGTAACGGCTTTGTTTCCATCGGATGTTCTGCCGATGATAATGCCTCTTCCCGGGTAAGAATTCTCCTGTAACTGCTTTGCAATAGAACGCATTTCCATATCATGTCCTCCTTCGTGTGGTACCCCTTGTCATGTTTAATTATCATGGAGCTATTCACAGATTATTTTTTCGGATGTTACCTTGAAAAAACAGATATTTCTGTGAATTTTTCTCATCTATCCAAAGTGTAACATGCCAAATATATTTTTACAACCACCGATTCTTATTAATGCCATTAATTTATTTACTTATTTTTATTAGAATTATTAATATATTGTGATGCCAGGGTCAAAAGTCTGAAACCACGATGTGCTTGCACAGGAGTGGTTTTATGGCTTAATAACCCGCCCCGATATGAGCATAAAAGTGGAGCGTCAGCTTCACAATATGCGAATATTGGGTAGAATTGTGGGAGTACGAAGTACGAAACAATTCGTATGGCATCTTTTGACCCCAACATCTATCATTTTAAAAAAATCCCCACAGCCGGTTATACTGTGGGGATAATAGATACATGTGACAAGTGAACTGTACGGTTAATTTTTGAAGCTGTGGATTGGAGCCGGAATACGTCCCTGACGGTTTACAAAGTTCGCGCAGGAATACTGATTTACCGGCATGATTGGTGCATAACCTAATAATCCACCAAATTCTACCATCTCGCCAACACCTTTTCCAATAACCGGAATCAGACGAACTGCTGTAGTTTTCTGATTTACCATACCGATAGCCATCTCATCCGCAATAATACCGGAAATTGTTGTAGCCGGTGTATCTCCAGGAATAGCGATCATATCCAGACCTACGGAGCATACACAAGTCATCGCCTCTAATTTTTCTAAAGTCAATGCATTTGCTTTTACGGCATCGATCATTCCCTGATCTTCACTGACCGGGATAAAAGCACCACTTAATCCACCAACATAGGAAGATGCCATGATACCACCTTTTTTCACCTGATCGTTCAGCATAGCTAATGCTGCCGTTGTACCCGGTGCTCCGGCGTACTCCAGACCGATCTCCTCAAGGATTTCCGCTACACTATCACCAACTGCCGGTGTCGGAGCCAGAGACAGATCTATAATTCCAAACGGAATACCAAGCATTTTGGAAGCTTCTTTTGCTACCAGCTGACCCACACGGGTAATCTTGAATGCTGTCTTTTTGATCGTCTCACACAGTACTTCGAAGCTCTCGCCTCTTACTTTTTCCAGTGCAGTCTTTACAACACCCGGTCCGCTGACACCTACGTTAATGATAGCATCTGCTTCTGTCACACCATGGAACGCACCTGCCATAAACGGATTGTCATCCGGTGCATTACAAAATACTACCAGTTTTGCACATCCAAGAGAATCTACATCTTTTGTATATTCTGCTGTCTCTTTGACGATCTCACCCATGAGACGTACGGCATCCATATTGATACCTGTCTTGGTAGAACCAAGGTTTACAGAACTGCAGACGCGCTCCGTGCAGGCCAGTGCCTGTGGAATGGATCGGATCAGCAGTTCATCCGCAGTTGTCATACCTTTACTTACCAGCGCAGAGTATCCACCGATAAAGTTGACACCTACTTCTGCAGCCACACGGTCTAATGTCTGTGCAATCGTTACATAGTCTTCCGGCTTTTTGCAGGCAGCTGCACCGATCATGGCAATCGGAGTAACCGAAATTCGTTTATTTACGATTGGAATACTGTAACGGTTTTCGATGGTTTTACCTGTTTTTACCAGATCTTTTGCCAGTGTTGTGATTTTATTGTAAATGTTCTGATTTACTTTATCCAGATCAGAATCAATACAGTCTAATAAACTGATTCCCAGTGTAATGGTACGAACATCCAGGTTTTCCTGCTCGATCATCTTGTTCGTCTCATTTACTTCAAACATATTTATCATTGGTCGTAATCTCCTTTTTCCAGTATTTTCTTAGATACGGTGCATCATATCAAAAATTTCTTCTCTCTGGCATTTGATCTTTACGCCAATTTCTTCACCGATCTGCTCTAACTCTTTTACGCAGTCAGCAAATGGTTTTGCGGAGGTACTCATATCCACGATCATCATCATATTAAAGAAATTCTGTACAATTGTCTGTGAAATGTCCAGTACGTTGATACTGTTATTTGCAAGGTAGGTACATACTTTAGCAATGATACCTACGGTGTCTTTTCCTACTACTGTAATAATTGTTTTGTCTGTTGTCTTTTCCATTGTGTTCTCGCGCATATGCGCTCTCCTCTCTCAATATTGCGGCCACAAAACGTGATTCATCATCCACTATACATCCAGGCAACTTTCCGCCTGCACACATATACTTACATAGATAACCATAATAAGTGAACTGGCCAATTATCAAATTAGATACTGACTAATTCAGAAACCTCATCCCGTTTGGCAACCACCATCGGAAAATCGCTTCCCTTGTAAGGATTTTCTCCCATGGTCACTTCCAGACGAACCGTCTCCCATGCAAGCTGTGGATAATTATTTTCTTTGCTCAAATGACCTAAAATCACTTTTTTAAACCCATCATGCAACACTTTGCCAAGCAGCTGCCCGGACAGTTCATTTGATAAATGTCCGCGGTCTCCAAGGATTCTCCGTTTCAGCTGATACGGATATATTCCCGCCTGCAGCATATGTACATCATGATTGGCTTCTAACAATAATACATCCAATCCCTGCAATTTGTCTACAATATAATCATCATATTTTCCAAGATCTGTGATAATTCCCATGGATTTATCACCCTGATACATCATATAAGCCACCGGTTCTGCCGCATCATGGGACGTTGGAACCGGGGAAATCCGCATATCTCCGATGGTAAAATCCTCCTCCGGATGGATCACCTGAAACAGGGATTCATCCACTTTTCCGATGGATGACTTTTCTTTGATAGCATCAATGGTTCCCTGCGTGGCATACATGGGAAGTCCATATTTCCGCGCAAGAACCCCAAGGCTTTTGATGTGATCAGAATGCTCATGAGTCACAAGAATCCCATCCATCTCAGCCGTTTTCAGCCCAATCTCATTGAGTCCGGTTTCAATCCGCTTGCCGCTGATTCCGGCATCCACAAGGACATGACAGTGATCTGTACCTGCATAAATACAGTTTCCGCTGCTGCCGCTTGCTATACTACATAATTCCATTTATTCCTCCGTTGTCTAACGATTCTGTACATTTTCTCAGTAAAATAAACGTACATTTTCAGTATCGCAGGATCATCCCTGCTTTTTTTCTACCTGACGTGCTTTCATCAGTGCATCAATCTGACGGAATGCATCTTCCGGCAGATGATTATTATCGATTTCTGCCTTACATACTTCCCGATACGTGCTTTCCGGAAGCTGACTGGCAAAAATGTTATCAATTTTTTCATCGGAATACCCACGATTTAATTTCAATCGTTCTCTTCGGTTTTCCTCAGAGGTATAAATATACCACAATTCGTCACAGATTTCATCATAATGTTCTTCGATCAGCAATGCTGCTTCCAAAATCAGCACCTCATGTGTCTGTGCTGCGCGTTCATGTTTCATTTCAGCAATGACATACTTCTTTACTGCCGGATGTACGATATCATTTAACGCAAACCGTTTCTTTTCATCAGAAAATAAAACCTGTGCCATCTTTTTCCGGTCAATCTGTCCGTCTGTCTCAAACACCTGATCCTCTGCAAAAAGTTCCTGCAGTTTTCGGCAGCAGTCTGTCCCCGGCTCCATCAGATCATGGGCGATTTCGTCTGCCAGCATGACGCGGCATGGATAATTGCTTTCAAGGTAGGTCAGGATTGCTGTTTTTCCGGCGCCAACACCACCTGTAATTCCTATAAAATGCATATCACTATATGTTGATTCAGAGTTGTCCGTATCATTTTTTGATACAGCAACTCTGAATACTTCCTTTCTGAAAAAATGAATTTCTACAAATAGTATTGTTCATCGCATCCGCTCACAAATACCTGTAATATATCTTATCGGAAGTTGCTTGCCAACTTTCGATAAAAGGCACTGCTTTTGTGCCGCAAATCGATTATGAGGTTCGCGCAGCGGTTCTCATAATATTTGTAAAGCGAACATTCACATATCTGCGATTCTACCTATTATTTCCGGTAGGATCATTTTTTTCACATTTCTGATTTAATGTGCTTCAAACCAGTTATTACCCGACTGCACATCCACTTCCAATGTCACCGCCAGATCCGCCGCATGACGCATTTCTTCTGCCAGCAGAGTTTTTACATATTCCTCTTCGTCAGCTGCTGCCTCGATCAGAAGTTCATCGTGCACCTGCAGGATCAGTTTGGATTTTAACTGTTCCCGATCCAGACGCTGTTTTACACGAATCATAGCAATCTTGATAATATCCGCTGCGGTTCCCTGAATCGGAGAGTTCATTGCAATACGCTCACCGAAAGAACGCTGCATGAAATTACTTGATGCCAGTTCTGGAACAGGTCTGCGTCTGCCAAACATCGTCTCCGCATAACCTTTTTCCTTCGCATCGGTCACCAGACGGTCAAGGAATGTCTTGATACCCGGATAGGTTTCAAAATAGCTTGCGATATAGCCTTCTGCCTCTTTTCGTGTAATACTCAGATCCTGACTCAGACCAAAGGAACTGATACCATACACGATACCAAAGTTTACCGCTTTTGCATTTCGTCTCTGCAGATCTGTCACATCTTCTAATGGTGTGTGGAACACCTGAGAAGCTGTGATTCGGTGAATATCTTCTGCATGCTGATAAGCCGCGATCAGGTTCTGATCACCGGACATATGCGCCAGCACACGCAACTCGATCTGGGAATAATCCGCATCGATAAATACATAACCATCTTTCGGCACAAATACTTTTCGGATCAGTCTGCCAAGTTCCATACGGATTGGAATATTCTGCAGGTTTGGTTCGGTACTGCTGATACGTCCGGTTGCTGTAATGGTCTGGTTGAATGTACTGTGAATTCTTCCATCCGGAGCAATGCACAGTGCCAGACCATCCGCATATGTGGATTTCAATTTTGTAAGCTGACGATACTCCAGAATTTCTGATACGATCGGATAGTCCGGGGCCAGACGTTCCAGTACATCCGCAGCGGTGGAATACCCGGTTTTCGTTTTTTTACCATTTGGCATCTGCAGTTTTTCAAACAAAATAACCCCAAGCTGTTTTGGCGAATTGATATTAAATGTCTCTCCCGCTTTTTCATAAATGGAAGTTTCCAGTTCTGCAATCCTGCCGGTAAGCTGTGCACCGTAGCTCTCTAACTCCGCCTTTTCTGCTCGGACACCTTCTTTTTCCATATCTGACAGTACAAATACCAACGGCATCTCGATCTCATCATACAGCTTTTTCATGCCGTGTTCTTCTAACTGCTCCAACAACTGGTCTTTTGCTGCGATGCAGGTATAAGTCTCATAGCAGGCCAGCAATTCCAATGCTTCCGGCTTCTCCTCTGCCGCTTTTTTTATTTTCAATTTTCCAAGCAGATCGACCTGAGACGGTACCATTTGTCCCAGAATATCTTTTGCAAGATCATCATAAGTATATTCATTTTTCAATGGATTCAGTAAGTATGCGGCAATGGTTGCGTCAATGCATTTTTTTGTCTCTGGTACACGGACATGTTTCAGCAACCCTTTCAGATCCGGTGTTACCAAAGTATCCAGCCCGTCACAGAGTTTCTGTGCCTGTTCTTCCAGATATGCTTCTGTCACAAATCCGCCACAGGTCAGATAAACAACATTCTGATTATTTTCCGCAACTGCCAGACCATATACCGTTCCTGCTTCTTCGAAAAAAGACACTGCTGCCTCTTTTGCAGAAAATCCGTCAAAAAAGTTCTGAATCTCATCCAGTTCATGATATACATGGAAATATTTTTCCAGATCGTTCTGTGACATATCATCAGAAAAACGGGTCAGCATATTTTTGAACTCCAAGCGCTTCATATATACATACGCTTCCGGTGTATACAGATTGGTCAGTTTTGCTGCTTCCATGTCAAATTCGATCGGCGCATGTACTTCGATGGTAGCCAGCGTCTTGCTCATCTGCGCCATATCATAGTGCTCTTCCAGATTGGTTTTCGCACGTTTCGGTGTGATTTCTTCTAAATGCGCATAGGCATTTTCGATACTTTTGTATGCAACAATCAGATTCGTAGCCGTCTTCTCGCCGATACCTGGAACTCCCGGGATATTATCGGAACTGTCACCCATCAGTGCTTTTACATCGATAAATTCCTTTGGAGTCACCTGATAACGTTCCACCACATCTGTCGCATAATAATCTTCAATCTCCGTACCGGTTCGTTTTGTTTTCGGAATCCGGATTTTTACCTTTTCTGTGGCTAACTGCAGCAGATCACGGTCACCGGAAATAATGCTGACATCCATTCCCTGTGCTTCTGCCATACCTGCAATCGTTCCAAGCAGATCATCTGCTTCATATCCCGGCATTTCCATGATTTTGATTCCCATGGCCTGTAAAACTTCCTTCATAACAGGCACCTGCTCCCGCAATTCCTGCGCCATCGGTTTTCTCGTTCCTTTATAGGCATCAAACATCTGATGGCGGAAAGTCGGCTCGCTACGGTCAAAAGCCACCGTCAGATAGTCCGGTTTTTCCTCATCCAGAATTTTGAACATAATATTTAAAAATCCGTACACCGCATTCGTGTGCAGTCCTTCGGAGTTCGTCAATGGCGGAACTCCGAAAAAGGCACGGTTCAAAATACTGTGTCCATCAATCAGTACGATTTTTTCACTCATGCTAAATCTCCCTTGTGTACTCTTTGAGCCACTCCCGCTCATCGTCATTCAGATACGGGGATATTTTCTCCCATACCATCTTGTGGTATGCATTCAGCAGTTTTTTCTCACGACCGGTCATCTCCTCCGGAACAATTCCATCCAGATCGATTGGTGCGTAAGTAATGTTTTCAAACTTCATAAACTGACCATACTCATTTTTCTCTGCTTTCACACAGATCAGTTCGTTCTCTGTACGGATACCGTACTCGCCTTCCAGGTATACACCCGGCTCGTCCGTAGTGATCATACCTTCTTCCAGTCTGCCACTGTCATTACGCTCTGCAACGACTCTCCACCGGAATCCGTTCGGTCCCTCATGCACATTCAGGATATGTCCGACACCATGTCCGGTTCCGCATTTATAATCAATACCCATCTCCCATAATGGTCCACGGCTTAAAATATCCAGGTTTAATCCGCTGCATCCATAGAGGAATTTGGCATTTGCAAGGTTCAGATTAGATCTGCAAACAGTTGTAAAATGCAATTTCTGCTTGTCCGTCAAAGGTCCAAGGACAAAGGTTCTTGTAATATCTGTCGTTCCCTCATAGTAATGTCCGCCGGAATCTACCAGTAAAAAACCTTCTGGTTTTAACTCTGCTGCTGTCTCTTCTTTTGCAGAATAGTGCATCATAGCTGCATTTGCGCCATACGCACTGATATTGTCAAAACTCAGATCCAGAAAATTCTCCTGCTGGGCACGCAGGCTGTCCAGATATTTTCCTGCGGTATACTCAGTAATATATTCTTTTCCAACATGTGTCTTTAACCAATACATAAATTTAGTTACAGCCACACCGTCTTTTAAGTGTGCGATTCTTGTATTTTGTAACTCTGTCTCATTCTTGATGGCTTTCATACGCTCGGATGGATTCAGCTCATCTACAACCTTTAATCCTTCCGGAAGTGCCATACGGATGCGGTAGTTGATGGTATGCTCATCCATCAGCATTACTTTTTCTGCTGCAATTTTTTCTGCTGCATCATAAATCTCATCATATGCACAAACCGTAATGTCATTGTCTGCCAGATAAGCACGAACTTCATCGTTCAGTGTCTCTGCATGGATAAACAGCTTGCATGAATCTTCCTCGATCAGCAGGAAAGATAAAAATACCGGAACATGGGAAATATCGTTTCCACGCAGGTTTAAAATCCATGCAATGTCATACAGAGAGCTGATCAGATGCGCCTGTGCACCTTTCTCTTTCATTACTTCACGGATTCTTCCCAATTTGGAAGCTGTGGTCTCTCCGCTGTATTCCTCTGTTAAAATCCACACTTTCTCAGTCGGAAGCTGTGGTCTGTCTGTCCAGATCTCATTTACCAGATCTTTTGCAACGGACAGGCTGCCCTGTTTTTTTTCAGCGATTTTCGCATATGCTGCTCCATCGGCACTGGAAAGTACTCTTCCATCAAAACCGATCACGCCGCCCTGTGGAAGTTTATCCTCTACAAACTCTTTTACTGTCGGCACACCTTCCTCAGACATACGGTATAACGTAATGGTGCTGCCTGCAAGCTGCTGCTCCGCCTGAATGAAATAACGTCCGTCAGTCCACAGACCTGCCTCTGTCAATGTCACTACTAATGTTCCGGCAGATCCTGTAAAGCCGCTCATATAAGAACGTGCTTTGAAGTATTCACCAACATACTCTGACTGGTGAAAATCTGCGGTTGGAATCATGTAGATATCCATGTTGTTTTCTTTCATTTTTTCTCGCAAAATTGCAAGTTTTTCCTGAATTGTCATATCATCTATCCTCCATGTTACTTATAATTTTTATCTTATACTCATAGCGATCTGGTTGAACAGATTTTTATGAGATATTAGCGCTATTAGAATGTTGATACTTTTGACGTCAAATGGATATTCGCAATCCTCTCACGTCAGAAACGTCATTTAGTAAAATTTCAACGGTTCCAAATCAAAGAAATGACTGTGGTCTGCCGGGAAAAATCCGATTTTTGCATTTGGGTATTTTTCCTGTAATGGCTTCTGATAGCCTTCCAGATACAATTTTTCAAGGTGTGCTTTTGTCACAAGATCCGTATCTGAAACATTCAGACACTGTTTTACCAGTTCCAGTCGATGGCTCACCTCACAAAAGGGATGTCCAATGGCATGCAGTCCCATGACCACCTGAATCTCATTTACATTTTCCGGGATCACCGGTTCATGCGCTGCCGGAAATTTGATCGGCATATGCTTTGATCCATCTGCCTCTACCAAAACAATATCTGCAAGCTGGCAAGCCTGCTCGTAAATATCTTTCGGTAACGATGCTATTTTTCCTTCTTTCACAGGACTTCCACAAATACAAACGTTTTGTTTTTCCAACTGTTGTCGGATATCTTCCAGATTATCGGATAAAACCATGCCCTGTTCCAGACCCATATGAGTCGTCGTTGTGACCAGAACTTTTTTGCCCTGCTGCACATATTCTTTTGTAAGATTTTTGATCCGGCTTGTCTTACCACCAGCGCCTACAATTGCGATTACATACATTGTTGTATCACCTTTTATTTCATATTAAACATGCATACGACTTGGTATATGATCTTGGGCAGCATAAGATATGCATGTTCTGTTCAAAATTACTGTGTATGCTCATGTTACGCCTATTTTTCTAATTGCTGTTTTAAGACAAAATACGCTTCCACAACACCGCCTGCAATGCATCTTGCTTTGTCAGAAATCGTAAAACAATTTTCATATTCGTTCAATCGTGGATCAATGTCCGCCATCTTAAATCCTTTGGTCACCGGATATCCTTCCCGAATCAATCCTCGGAGCAAACCGGAAAGACTTGCCGGAACTTCTGTCCTTGTTCCGTCAGCTCCTTCAATCCATGCGATCGGTTGTCCTTCTTCTACAATATCCGTAATTTTCGCAATATTGTGCAGAATTCCTGCCGCCGGAGCATGAATCACACGCTCTGCCGCATAGCCGCCGATCATTCCTGGAACACCGGTATTTGCAATGGCTTTTCCTTCATAGATTACTCTGCCAAGTTTATGTCCACGCATAGTTTCAACGACAGCATCGCAGTCCTGACCTGCGGTAAAGCCCGGTCCAAGTGCGATCGTGATCGGCGCCATATCACGTGTGGTTCCAAGATTCTTTTTTGCAAGAATCGCATCTACCACTGCCATCGGCTTGAAGCGTTTCAGACAATTTCCTTTCGGATCAATGAGCATTGTCAGCTTATCTTCTTTCAGAAAACGCTCCGCTTCATCTTCATCCTTCGCCAGAAAACACTCCATATCCTCTACTTTGGAATGGTCTTCATATACTGCCTCACTGAATGCCACATTTCTGCGGATTGCAGATGGATGTGCGATTTCCAGTATCAATACCGAAAAACCACATTTTTTCAATTTATAAATCGTTCCGGTTGCAATATCCCCACCGCCACGAACGATAATCAGATCTTTCATATTAACCTCGCATTTCTTCCCTCTGATTTTCATCCTTTCTATCTTATCACAAAATCGGCAGATATGAAATAAAGAGATACACCATTTTCATGATATATCTCTTTGTTTACTATCTAATTTTCATCAATCATTTATGCAAACATTTCCAAATCAGTTTACATAAATTAACCAACCGATCTTATTTTGCAAATGTCGTATAATACTCCTGCGCCTGCTTATTAATTCAACCGTATTTTTATGCCTCAACAGCCTCTTTTACGATAAACTCAAGTGCCTGTTTAGAAAGGATATCCTCAGCAACCATAGCTACTCCACGCTCGCCCATCATCTCACGCAGCTGCTCTGCCGGCATCTGATAAGACATTGCCATTGCAGCGATTGTCTGATCGACATCTTCATCTGTATAGGAAAATCCCTCTGCTTTTGCGATTTCCTGTAACACTGCCTGACCTTTTAACATAGAAAGTGCATCTTTTGCTGCGTACTCCTCAAACAGTTCTTCTGTTAATCCGTTGTACTGCAGATACTGCTCAAATGTGTTTCCTGCATTGCGAAGCTGTGCAAGAAGGTTATTTTTGAGCTGCTCTTTGCGCTCATCGATGAATTCCTGTGGAACTTCGATTTCAGAAGCCTCTACGATCTGCTCCAGAACTTTGTTTTCTTTCTCCATATCTGCCTGATTCTGTTTGAAATCATGGATGGATTTTCTTACAAACTCCTCAAACTCTGCAACGGTCTTGCACTGGGAGATTTTCTGAACTACTTCATCGGAAAGTTCCGGAAGGAAACTGCTGCGGACACCTTTTACCGTAACTTTGAATGTAGCTTCTTTTCCTGCAAACTCTGCTGCATGATAATCTTCCGGGAATGTAACAACCACATCTACGTTATCATCTTTTTTTGCTCCAACTAACTGATCTTCAAATCCCGGAATGAACGTATTGGAACCAAGTTTTAATGGGAAATCTGTTCCGTCTCCGCCTGCAAATGCCTCTCCGTCAATATATCCGACAAAATCGATGACTGCCTCGTCACCAAGTTCTGCTGCACCGTCTTTGTCCTGAGTCGTTACCGCATACTGTCTTGCACGCTCCAGTTCTGCTTTTACTTCTTCCTCCGTAATGATAATCTCTGCTTTTTTTACCTCTACTCCTTTATAATTTCCAAGAGTAACCTGAATTTTTTTCTCGCTCATCGCTTCCTCCAAAAGTATTTTCATTTTTCAAAATCATTTTTGACTTTGAATGTACGTTTTTTCTGATCAGTTTTTGGCTTTGCCCAGATCCTCATTCTCCAGATTGAAAAGGATCTGCCTGTATTTTTTCAGCCAAATCTTATTCTGATTCATACTTTTCCAAGTATACGATATTTTGCAGCACATTTCCATCACTTTATGATTTTTTCACATATTTCGTCACTATATTCTACGTTTTTGGCTATTTTTCCTGAATAAACATCAGGAAAAATCCAACCATCAGTAAAAAACTGGAAAACCAGATTGTTTGCAGGTTAAAAACTGGAATCAGAATACTGCCAATACCTGCTCCAAATGCAAATAAAATAATGATTCCAAAATAATGAAAAGCTTTGTACAGAATCTGGCGATTATGTGACTGACGATAGGCACAGAGTGCTTCCATTCCGCTGCGGATATTTCCAATACACATGGTGCTTGCAAATGCATAACTGTCAACTTTACGAAACGTCTGTACCTGCATGGCACAGGAAAATGAGACGAAAGCATTTGCCACCAGATCCATTTTCCCCGGTAAAAATCCAACCAGAAATAACATGCTCATTTCTATCAGTATGACAATCTGCCTCCAGTGAATTCGGCCTATATTCTGAAAATGCTGACGAATTTCAGTTGCCGCCGCAACACCAAACATAAAAGACAGTACCGGCATCAGATATCGCATAACATCTGCCCAGTTTCCCGCAAAAATATGCTGGCTGAGCAGCACAATATTACCGGTTTGTGCATTTGCAAATACATGTCCTCTTGAAATATAAGTATACATATCCTGCAAACCACCGGACACGGAAAGAAAAGCTGCTGTCAGAAACGATTCCGACATTTGCTTTTTCGAACAATAATGCATCCGTAATTTTTTCATGTTTCCTCCTAATCCAAATCATCAGGTACCATAACGAAATGTTTCCCCAACCAAAATCATCAGGTACAATAACGAAATGTTTTATCTGTAAGAATTCTGGCAAATATCAACCCTAACGGTAACGCAAAAATAATCAGAAGAGCTGATGCAAACCAGGAAGAGGCTGCTGACAGATCCATGTTTCCCAGATTATAAACTGCTTTATACAGATACAGTCCCGGAACCATGATTACAATCGATGGAACCGTAATGGAAATTCTTGGATATCCAACCATTCTTTTCAACGCAGACGCCAGAACTCCTGCAGCAACTGCCCCGGCAAATGCAGCCACCGGCGCCGGGACAGAAGTGATATCCAGCATTTCCAGTCGCAGCGTATTAGATACAGCTCCTATTATTCCAGCCGCAACAGCAAGTTTCCATGGACTGTTGAACATAACAGAAAATCCGAATACACCGCCAAAGCTTGCGCAGATACGCAACACAATCCACTGCCAGAGTCCAAGGCTCATCGTAGTAAATGACAGCGGTTTTAACCCCAGTACCATCGCCAGAACCCAGGCTGTCATAGTCGCAACCGATATAATAATAACGGAATACATCATCCGTTCCATTCCGGATCGCAAATCCAGTTTTGCCAGATCAATCCCACTGGTAATAAAAGGGAATCCCGGTATGATAAAAAGCATGGCACAGATATATCCTGCCTCGTGCTCCACTTTTACAGCAAAGCAGATCTCCAGTAATTTCAGCATAACAGAATAAGAAAGACATGCTGCTGATATTGACACAATAATGCACAAAAACAGCGTATAATGATGTTTCGAAAGCTTACACCGGATATAATTGCCAATTCCTGCACCGGCAAAAGCACACAGCATCTCAATGGGGCCACCGCCAAGCAGAAATGTAAAACAGGCACAGGCCAATGCTGCTGCGACTGCCAGTGTAACAGGTGAATACAATCCATGTATTTCTTCTATCTTATCAAGTATCGTATGTATTTCTTCACAGCTTTTTGTAATTTCCCGTTCTTTAAAATGCATCACAAACTTTTCCAAGCGGTTCAGTTTCGATGTATTTACCCCCGTATTCGTCAGGCATAACGACTGACTGAATGCATCATTTCCATCAAAACAGGTATAATTGATTGACATCAGTCCGATATCCACGGTACATGTCATATCCAGCAAAGCCGACAGCTCATTCATGGAACTGCGCACACGCCAGGCACCTGTCCCACATGACAACATCATAAGTCCAACTCTCCCAACGACAGATGCCTTAGCCGGAAGGTCAGCGTCGACAATCGTTTTTTCTTCGGATTTATCCGCATATTTGTGCCATAAAATATCCATATGATTTTTTTTTACAATACTCTGATCATTGAATGTCCACATACAATGCACTCCCACTGAGATAAATTTGTTATTACTCACCACTTATAGAAGTAAAACACTGTTATCTGATTACAAATCCAGACTGTCCGCACCAGCTACCCGTATCATCTGTTCTCTGCAAGACAGCACAAGTCCGTCGATCATACTTAAATGCTGAAGCATTCTGTTTTCAAACTGATGGATAGGTAACAGTACCCCAAGTTCATCAAAAGATTTTCCCGCCTTACTTCCGGTTTCCTGTCCATAATAAACAATTGCAGAATACGCTGCTTTCTGAATCTCCTGAAAAGTATTCCAGACCACATCATAAGCCTGAGCCTCGGAAAGATGTAATTTTTTCGTATCTGGCATAGCATATAAAATCAGGATACCCCGTTCCCTTTTTTCCTTTTTTTCCTCGATATTCATATGTTCCGTATAGTACCTGACCATATCATATCCGTCTGCCAGATATAGTTTCGAACGTGGAGCTGCCACATGCGCCTGATAGATTTCCAGAAATTTCTTATATTCATGTCTGGAAACAACGGATTGCTTTGTATTCAATACTTTTCCATTGATATCTGTCAACAGAACCGGATTTTCCCCTGTTTTTCCATGAAATCTCTTTGGAATCAGATAAGCTTCCTTCAGCAGATCAAACATGCTGCGATTACACAATTCCAGCAGAACCGCACTGACATCACCATTTTCATATGCTTTTAACATAACTTCTGCAAAATGTCCCGGATCAGAATCTATAAAACGATTATCATCACACAGATGGTTATAAAATGTCTCACTGAGACGTTCACATGCATCCCTGGATGCCAGAATGCGTGAAAACATTTTCTCAACTTCCTCTTCTCTTGGTAAAACAAGTGACATACAATCATCTCCTATTCATTTTTTATGACAGTTGTTTTTTCTATTCAAGTCGATTATAATAGGAAATCAGCAATCAGTAAAAGATATTATTGACATGCTTATTATAATATTTTGATATATCTGTTTCCGTCATCAACTATCATTTTTACAGGAGATTTCATTATGAATGTAAATTTTGAATATTACAAAATTTTTTATTATGTAGCCAGATACTGTAATTTTACGAAAGCAGCACATGCACTCCACAACAGTCAGCCAAATATTACGCGGGCCATGAATGCTCTGGAGCAGGAAATCCAGTGCACATTATTTGTGCGCACCAACCGAGGCGTACAGTTGACACCGGAAGGCCAGCAGCTTTATGTACGTGTATCGGCTGCCATGACACAATTGCAGGCTGCGGAAGATGAACTGACGAAAAGTGCAAGTCTGGAATATGGCAGCATTTCAATCGGTGCCAGTGAAATCGCTTTGAATATCTATCTTCTGCATCGATTACGTCAGTTTCATATAGATTATCCAAAAGTACGGCTAAAAATTGCAAATCATTCTACACCGCAGGCTATTCAATCTCTCAAAAGCGGTGAAATTGATTTCGCAGTTGTGACAACTCCATTGACCGTTACTTCACCGCTGATTCAGGTAAATTTGCAGCCTTTTCAGGATATCCTTGTCGGAGGAACTACCTTCCGTCCTCTTCAGCAAAAAATTTTATCGATTTCTGAATTGAAAAACTATCCATTTATCTGTCTGGGGGTGAATACTGCTACCCGGCATTTTTATGATGAGCTTTTTTTCTCTCATGGTCTGCGTCTGGTCCCGGATATTGAAACGGCCACGACAGATCAAATTCTTCCCCTGGTCAAAAATGAGCTTGGACTTGCTTTTCTTCCTGAGCCAATGGTTACGGATGCATTACAGAACAATTCTGTAGTTTCTTTGAAATTGAGAGAGGCACTTCCTACCCGCCAGGTCAGCATTGTGTATGATCAGACTCATCCCATGAGCATGGCTGCACATCGTCTGCTTGAACTTTTGATTCATGATAAAATTTAGATCTACGATAAAAAACAGATGTTCCAGACAAAAATCCGAAGCATCTGCTTTTTCGTTAAGGTTTTATATAAGGATTTTGAAGAATTACTAAATTACTGAAATTGTATCAGCTTATTATTACTACTATTGCCTTTTACAGTTAGTCCTGAAGTGCATCGTAACCTTCTGCACCGGTACTGATCTTGATTGCATTTTCTACGTTGTATACGAAGATCTTACCATCACCGATATGACCGGTATACAGTGCTTTCTTGGCAGCTTCAATAACAGTTCTAGGAGAAACTTTACTTACTACGATATCAACCTGAATCTTAGGCAGTAAGTTCATATCCATGGTAACACCACGGTATTTGCTTGTTCTGCCGTGCTGAGCGCCACAGCCAAGTACATTTGTAACGGTCATACCATTGATACCAATTGCAGCCATTGCCTCGTTGAGGGCATCGAATCTGCTCTGTTTTGCATAGATTGTAATCTTTGTAATACTTACATCGCTGCCAGTTGCAATAGATGGATCCGGAGTACGAACCTGTACCGGAACAGCCTCATCGATTGGTACTGCATTTTTCGGAAGTTTAACCGGAGTAGCAGATGAGAAGTTGTTGATACTGGATGTTAATGCAAAGTCTGCATAAGCGCTTGCAAGACCATGTTCTGTCTGATCCAGACCAATGATTTCTTCTTCTTCGCTGACACGAAGACCGATTGTTGCACGAATTACAAGGAATGTAATTGTAATTGTAACTGCTGCCCATGCCAGAACGGTTATGATACCAAGGCACTGCAGACCTAATAATTTTACGCCGCCGCCATAGAACAGACCGACAAGCTCATTTCCGTTTTTATCTGCGATTGCATAACCCGGAGCTGTGTTTGTAGCGAAAAGACCTACTGCAAATGTACCCCAGATACCATTCATAAAGTGAACGGCTACGGCACCAACCGGATCATCAACATGTAACTTATAATCAAGAAGCCATACACCAAATACTACTAATAAACCTGCTACAGCACCGATTACGATAGAACCTGTTGCATCTGTAACATCACAAGGAGCTGTGATTGCTACCAAACCTGCCAAAGAAGCATTCAGGCACATGGATACATCAGGTTTACCATATTTTAACCATGTAAATATCATACAAACAACCGTTGCAACTGCCGGTGAAATGGTTGTTGTAAGGAAAATAGAACCTAACTGCTCAATACTTGTTGCTGCTGCGCCGTTGAAACCATACCAGCCAAACCAGAGAATGAAACATCCAAGGCAGCCAAGTGCAAGGTTATGTCCCGGAATAGCATTTACTTTTCTGATCTTGCCATTCTCGTCTTTTGTAAATTTACCGATACGTGGTCCAAGAAGCCATGCACCAATCAGTGCGCTGACACCACCAACCATATGAATTGCACAGGATCCTGAAAAATCATGGAAGCCAAGCTGTGCTAACCAGCCGCCGCCCCAGATCCAGTGTGCTTCAATCGGGTAAATCAATGCAGAGATTACTCCGGAATAAATACAATAGGATAAAAATTTTGTTCTCTCTGCCATAGCACCGGAAACGATGGTTGCTGTGGTAGCACAAAATACTAAGTTAAATACGAAACTTGAAAAACTGAAATTACTGTAGGATGAGAAAAGATCAAATCCCGGTTTTCCGATAAATCCTAACGCATCTTCACCAAGTAAGAAGGAAAAACCAATCAGTATGAACATTACAGTACCAATACAAAAGTCCATCAAATTCTTCATCAAAATGTTACCGGTATTTTTTGCTCTGGTGAAACCTGCCTCCACCATTGCGAAACCTGCCTGCATCCAGAATACTAATGCGGCACCTATCAGAAACCAGACACCAAATATGTTGTCATTAATAAAAGTCATAATCTCCTGCGTCATAACTTACCTCCTGGTTTTTTGGTTCCGAAGAACCTTTACTTAAAACGACACTTTTTATGGAAATAAAAAAGGAGCATCACCTGCCGCTAGCCTGCAGATGACACCCCGTTGTGTCGCTATCAGAGTTTTTCTATTGTCCGGGCATTGAAACCTACTGTAAAACAACTAACAGTTGTTCGCAATTTCTGTTATCTGTCCTTGCAGGATTCTTATCCCGGAAAATAGAAAAAGGCACCGGAAGTTTATTCTTCTCAGCACCTTTGCCTTTGATGTCTGTAATATTACCCTCATTGAAATGAAAAGTCAATAACATTTATTAATTTTTTGTGAATTTATGCAATCTGGCGAATCATCGCATTTTTTGGCACTATTTTTGTGTAATTCAACCAGAGCACAATTTTTTCTATACGGAAGGTTATGAAATGGAATCGTAACTCTCTTATGCTTCTTCTATGATCTTATACTTTTCTATAACATGCTGATAAAGCATTTTAACCGCCGGGGCAAGGAAGTTCGGGTTTAATGCTGATATGCCAATGACACGATATGCTTCCGGCATCATCGGGTAACGGTCTACTGCATATGGGATGTCATTCATGACCAGTTCTGGCATGATGCAGATGCCTAGTCCGGCTGCCACCAGTGCAATCGTAGACAGATCATCTACAACATGGTAGTCCATCCGCACATTTCCCAATCCATTCTGTTTCATAAAGATTGCAATATCCGCATCGGTGGTCTCCATCTGTGAAACAAAGACCTCGTCTTTCATCTCATCCGGTGTCATATATGGCGTATCTTCCCGTTTGCGGTATCCTTTCGGAACGACGCAGAGCAGCGGGTCACGGTATAACGGCTCAATTGGCAGATCTCCTGCGGATGACAGGGACAAAAAGCCGATGTCTACAATGCCGTTTTTAATCCAGTAAGACACATCTGCATAGGTTCCCTGATACAATTCGATATTAATATCCGGATAACGCTGATGAAAGGAATGGATGATGTCTGTCATCCAATTTGTACATACGCTGGAAAAACAGCCCACTTTTACATTTCCCATTTTCAGTCCGTTCAGTCCCGCGATTGCCTGCTGCAGGCTCTCATCGCTGTTTAATACTGCATTCACATAAGGGAGCAGATGTTCTCCATAATTAGTCAGAGCAACCCCAGCCTTATTTCTCGTAAACAGGGAAAATCCCAGTTCCTGCTCCATCGATGCGATTGCATGACTGACTGCAGAAGGCGTCAGATTTAAAATCTCTGCCGCCTTCTGGAAACTTCCCTGTCCCACCACTGTCTGAAATACCTGATAGGATAACAAAGTCATATATTTATTCCTCCCGGATTATCGTGCACATTTGTACTGCAGTTCTTCCCAACGACGGTCAACCTCAGCCTGGAACTGTGCAATCAGATCCTCATTGCCCGGTTTGAACAGATGTTTGAATCTGCCCTGCTCGCGTAAAAAGTCCTCGATTGGCAGTTTTTTCTTCGGCTCGTAAGTTAAACGCCATTTTCCATGCTCTACCTCAAACATCGGCCAGTAACAGGTCTCAACTGCTAGTTTACAGATTTTCATAATGTCTGCTGTATCATAACGCCATCCACGCGGACATGGAGTCATGATATTTAAGAACGCAGCTCCCTCTGTGTAAATCGCTTTTTCAGCTTTTTTGTGAAGATCAGAGAAATTGCCGATCATGGTTGTCTGACCAACATACGGAACATCATGATCTGCGATGATAGACGCCAGATCTTTTCGGTTCTGCATTTTACCGTTGGACTGTGTACCTACTGGCGTGGTTGTGGTATCTGCATACATCGGTGTTGCAGAAGAACGCTGGATACCAGTGTTCATATACGCACCGTTGTCATAGCAGACATATACCATATCATGATTACGCTCCATTGCTCCGGAAAGAGACTGGAAACCGATATCATACGTACCGCCGTCACCACCAAAGGTAATAAATTTAAATGTGGCATCTTCCGGCAGACGGCCACGTTTTTTCAACGCTTTGTATGCAGTCTCAACACCACTCAATGTAGCACCTGCATTTTCAAATGCATTATGGATATAGCTGTCCTCCCACGCAGTATATGGATACATGAAGGAAGAAACCTCCAGACATCCGGTTGCGTTACCGATAACTGCCTGGTCTCCCTCATGAAGTGCGCGCAATACAGCACGAACTGCGATAGTTGCGCCACATCCCGCACACATTCTGTGTCCCGGAGCCAGACGTTCCGGTTTGCTCATAACTTCTTTAAATTTATATTCGCTCATCACTCTGCCTCCTACTTTCTCAGACCGATATACTGATACTGTGTTACCGGTTTACCATTTTCTACTACATCTTCCAGTTCTGCAAATACATCTTTTGCTTCTTCAACAGTAAAATCACGTCCACCAAGTCCGTAGATATAATTAATTGCTTCCATATAAGTTCTTGTACGGTACAGACCTGCTGTAATCTCAGAACCAAGCGGTCCACCGTTTCCGTTGTAACTCTCGCAACGATCCATGATAGCTACAGCCTTGCAGTTTTTGATTGCCTCTACGATTTCTTCAGCCGGGAACGGGCGGAACACACGCAATTTCAGAACTCCGACTTTCTTTCCTTCCTCGCGCAGCTCGTCTACAGCCTCTTTTGCTGTTCCTGCTGCGGAACCAATAATAACCATCACATAGTCTGCATCTTCTGTCTTATATTCTTCAAAAAGACCGTACTCTCTGCCGGAAATTCCTGCAAACTCTTTGGCTACATCTAAGATAACCTGTTTTGCATTCTCCAGCGCAATCAGCTGATTTTTTCTACTTTCCATTACAAAATTAGATACTGCATACGGTCCAACAGAAACCGGTTTCCCCGGATTTAACAAATACTCCTCCGGATGATATTCACCAACGAACTCTTTGACCGGTGCATCCTCTAATAATTCAATATTCTCTACGGCGTGACTGGTAATAAAACCATCCTGACAAATCATGATTGGCAGGCGGACATCTTTATGTTCGGCAATGCGGTATGCCTGAATAAAATTATCATATACTTCCTGATTATTTTCTGCATAAATCTGGATCCATCCGGTATCGCGGGCTCCCATACCATCGGTATGATCACAGTTGATGTTGATTGGGCCGGAAAGGGTACGGTTTACCAGTGTCAGAGCGATCGGCATACGGTTGGAAGCTGCAAGCAGCAGTTCCTCCCACATCAGAGCCAAACCTGCAGATGAAGTTGCAGTCAGTGTCCTTGCACCAGCAGCCTCTGCTCCAATGCTGGCACTCATTGCAGAATGCTCACTCTCGACCGGAATAAACTCTGTATCAATCTCGCCATTTGCAATATATGTGGATACCATCTGCGGAATCTCTGTGGACGGCGTAATCGGAAATGCCGGCATAACATCTGGATTTACCTGTTTGATTGCGTAGGCAACAGCTTCGTTACCTGACATACGTTCTTTGATTCCCATTATTCTACGCCCTCCTTCATTTTGATTGCTCCAAACGGACATACCTTTGCACAGATACCGCATCCTTTGCAGTGATCTAAGTCAAATGCGCCTCTCTTCTGGTCTTTAACCGGAATGGAACTGTCCGGACAGACCGGTGCACACAGCAGACACTGTTTGCAGTTATCCTCTAAATAAACCGGTGTATTATTTCTCCACTCACCTGTCTTAAAATATTTGGAAGTTCCTGCAGCAAATACCTGCATTCCTTCCGTCAGCCCTGTATGCGGAGTATGTTCATTGATTTTATTGATATCTGTTCTCATCTTCTATCTCCTCTATGCTTCCTCTACAGCTGCAAAAGCCATTTCCAATGCTTTCATATTTCCATCGATAACTTCCGGTTTCTTTGCAAATTTATGTTTGTAAGAAGCACGCATCTCTTGTAAAAATGTTTCTTTCGACATAACACCTGTAGTTGCAACAACAGCTGCCAGCATTGGAGAGTTCGGAAAATACTTTCCAAGTGCCTCCTCAGAAATTGTTCTGGCATCAATAGTAACTACACGTCCCTCATAACCGTTTAATTGCGGCATGATTTCTTCTTTTGATTTTGCTGTATTTACGATGATGGCACCTTCTTTTTTCAATCCGGCTGTTACATCAACAGTATGTAATAATGTCTCATCAACAACTGCAACATAATCCGGATCATAAATATTGGAATGTACACGAATCACATCTGAACTGATTCTGTTATAAGCAGTGATCGGTGCGCCCATACGCTCCGGACCGTACTCTGGGAAACCCTGTACATGTTTTCCGGTTTTAAAAGCTACATCTGCCAGAAGCAGTGCTGCAGTCTTGGCACCCTGACCGCCACGGCCATGCCATCTGATCTCAATTCCATTTTTCATGATCTATCTCTCCTCTTTTCGTAACTACAATTTCTGATGTGCTGGTTTTTATCAGCATTTAACATTATATCGGTGTGTTTTTTGATTGTAAAGAGATAAAGTGATTTTTTTTCATTTTATAGATGAAACAATTTCATGTATCGTATCTAACAATGAAATTCAGATACACAAAAAACACAAAGCAGAGCAAAAACAGATACAGGTAAAGCGGACATTCGTAATTTGCAAATTCTGTGCATTCATTGTTGACAAATGTCTGTTTTATACTTATAATTTATCTCGTTAGCACTTTTATGCGTAAAAGTGTAAAAGTTTAAACCACTAAATTTTAATGAATAAAGGGGAATTAAATCATGAAAAAGAAATTTGTATCACTGTTATTAGTTTCCGCATTAGCTGTTAGTATGACAGCATGTGGGAGCTCAGGCAAATCTGACAATGCAAAATCAACTACAAGTGCATCTGCGGAAAAGGATACTGACACGTATCGGATTGGAATCTGCCAGTTACTGGAACATGAGGCACTGGATGCAGCTACCAAAGGATTCAAAGATGCACTAACTGAAAAACTTGGTGACAAAGTAATTTTTGATGAACAAAATGCACAGGGTGAAGCTACTAACTGTGGTACAATCTGCAACAAATTTGTATCCAATGATGTAGATTTAATTCTTGCAAATGCTACAGGTGCACTTCAGGCAGCCTCCTCCGCTACAGACCAGATTCCAATTCTCGGAACTTCTATCACTGATTATGCGACCGCTCTCGGTATGAAAGATTTTACTGGCTCTACCGGTAAAAACATTTCCGGTACATCTGATATTGCTCCGTTAGATCAGCAGGCTGCTATGATTAAAGACTTAGTTCCAGATGTCACCCAGGTCGGCATTCTATACTGTTCTGCTGAGCCAAATTCCAAATATCAGGCAGTTCAGATTGAAAAATATCTTGATAAAGAAGGCATTGCTTACAAAGAATATACTGCTGCAGATTCCAATGAGATTCAGTCAGCTACAACAAACGCATGCTCTGAATGTGACGCTTTATATGTTCCAACGGACAACACTATGGCCGCATCCGTAGACGTTATTAAGAATATAGCAATTCCGGCAAAAGTTCCGATGATTGCAGGTGAACAGGGACTCTGTGACGGCGGTATTGCTACCTTATCTATCAATTACTATGACCTTGGTTATGAAACTGGTGAAATGGCCTACGAAATTCTGGTTAATGGTGCAGATATCAAAACAATGGAGATTAAAACAGCTCCAAAAACAACAAAAATGTATAATAAAACAAACTGTGAAGCACTTGGCATTACTGTTCCGGAAGGATATGAACCTCTTCCAGAAGAATAAAGCATTTACGTTGTTTGATTTGCTCTCGATTCAGGAATGTTAACAGCATTCCTGAATTATGATTTTATAAAAAGTCACAAAAAAACATGAAACAGGAGTGAGAAATATGGTACTCTCATTAAGCGCCTTAGCTTTATTAAAAACTCTTCCAGGAGCATTTGCCCAGGGTATGATCTGGGGTATTATGGCTCTCGGAGTTTACATTACATACAAAATCTTAAATTTTGCAGATTTGACAGTAGACGGTACGCTGGCCACCGGTGGCGCTGTTGCCGTTATGTGTATTACCAGCGGGATTCCGACTCCACTGGCACTGATTATTTCCTGCCTGTCCGGAATGCTTGCAGGTCTGGTAACCGGCTTCTTGCATACCACTCTTGGTATTCCTGATATCCTTGCCGGAATTTTATCACAAATTGCTTTATATTCCATCAATCTGAATATTATGGGATGTTCGAATGTCGCTGTCAGCGTCGACCAGTACCCTCTGGTTGTATCTTTACGTTACATTCCAAAAACGATCGCAACGATTGCCATCTTCTTAGTTATTATCATTGCGGTATTATACTGGTTTTTCGGTACAGAACTCGGTTTTACGATCCGTTCCACAGGATGCAATCCAAATATGTCCCGTGCGCAGGGTGTCAATACCAACAAGGCAAAACTTGCTGCCCTTATTATTTCCAATGGTCTTGTAGGACTCTGCGGTGGATTATATGCACAATATCAGGGAAATGCTGACGTTAACATGGGACGTGGTGCTATCGTTATTGGGCTTGCTGCTGTTATTATTGGCATGGTTCTGGCAGAATCATTATTCGGAAAAAAATTAAACTTTATCGGAAGAATGGCCTTTGTAATTCTCGGAGCTGTTATCTATTATGTAGTTATCACTTTTGTACTCTGGCTCGGTCTTCCATCCGAAGATATGAAACTTTTCTCAGCAATCGTAGTTGCAGTTTTCCTTGCTGTTCCTTACGTTCGCGGAAAACAAAAATCATCTTTCCGTAAAGCAGGAGGTGCAAAATAATGCTGAATATTCAAAATGTCCATAAAACCTTCAACAAAGGTACAATCAACGAAAAAGTTGCATTAAACAACCTCAATCTTACATTGCAAACTGGTGATTTTGTCACTGTCATTGGTGGCAATGGTGCCGGAAAATCAACCATGTTGAATATGATTGCCGGTGTTTACCCGGTAGATAAGGGGCAAATCATTATTGACGGTGTTGACGTAACCAGACAGCCAGATTACAAGCGTGCCACTTATCTTGGACGTGTATTTCAGGATCCGATGATGGGTACAGCTGCGGATATGGAAATTCAGGAAAATCTTGCCATGGCTAGCCGCCGCGGCAAAAAAAGAACACTTCGTTGGGGAATCACCGCTCAGGAAAAAAAGATATATCAGGAAAAACTCGCACAATTTGACCTTGGATTAGAAAAACGCATGTCCTCAAAAGTAGGCCTTCTTTCCGGCGGTCAACGACAGGCAATCACTTTGCTGATGGCAACGCTTCAGAATCCGAAAGTATTATTATTAGACGAACATACTGCTGCCCTTGACCCGAAAACAGCAGCCAAAGTTCTAAAATTAACTGAAACAATTGTTGCAGAAAATAATCTGACCACCATTATGATCACCCACAATATGCGTGATGCCATTCATTATGGTAACCGGCTTGTCATGATGCATGAAGGACAGATTATCTATGATGTCAGAGGTGAAGAAAAATCCGCTCTTCAGGTTTCTGATCTGATGGAAAAATTTGAGACAGCCAGCGGAGAGGAATTTTCTAATGACCGGATGATTCTCTCATAGATTTTAACTCGATTTTTTTCGACAAATAAAAAATATTCAATCAGAACCTTCCCGCTCTGGTTGAATATTTTTATTTGTTTACAATTTAATGTTTTTCAATGCGTCCAGCATTGCATTACTGCCAGTCTCCTGCTTTGCCTCTTTCTGCTGTTTCTTCAGATAATTCTGTACATCTCGCTTGGAAACTCCTGCGCCCTCTTTCTTCCTGCGCTCCTGGAATTTACTCAGACGTTCCTTGTATCCGCACTTGCATACAAAAGAAGCATTCTCACCGCTTCCAATCAGTTCCATTCGTTTATGACACTGCGGACAGCGGGCGTTCGTAGTCTTCGCAATCGTCTGGCGGTATCCACATTCCCGATCCTGGCATACAAGCATCCGACTGTTTTTGCCATTTACAGCAAGCAGACGTTTCCCGCAATTCGGACAAAGTTTGTTTGTCATATTATCATGTCGGAAAGTTCCTTCCGCTGTCTTGATCTGTTTTACCAGATCCGTTGAATAAGTCCGAATCTCAGTCATAAACTTCTGGTCTGAAAGTTTTCCTTCTGCAATCTTTGAGAGCTTCATTTCCCACTGTGCCGTCAGTTCCGGCTTGCGCAGATCTTCCGGAACCAGTTCCAGAAGCTGACGTGCCTTCGCTGTCGTATAGATATCTTCACCCTTTTTCTCTAATAAAAAACTGGAAAACAATTTTTCAATAATATCTGCCCTGGTAGCAACTGTTCCAAGTCCACCAGTTTCTCCCAACGTCTTTGCCATTTCTTTGTTGCCACTTTCCATATAACGTACCGGATTTTCCATTGCAGCGATCAGCGTGCCTTCGGTAAATCGTGCAGGTGGCTTTGTCTTACCTTCTGTCAGGCGGATATTGGAAATGGAAAATTCCTGCCCTTTTTGCATCACAGGAAGATTCTGGCGTTTTAACTCCTCCTCTTCCTCATCTTCGGACTGATTTTCATAAACCGCTTTCCATCCCATATGCAGCGGACGGGTTCCTCTGGCATAAAAATGTTCCCCTGCCACTTCTCCGGTCAATACTGATTCTTCATATTCATACGCCGGAAACATAACTGCCAGGAATCTGCGCACTACCATATCGTAGATTTTTCGCTCTTCATTGCTCATATGGATATAATTTGGTGCCTGCTCCGTTGGAATGATTGCATGGTGGTCACTGACTTTCGAATCATTGACAAATGCCGGTTTCTTCGGCAGTTCCCGTCGGATCAGCGGAGCTGCAAACTCCCGGTAAGCGCCTGCATTGATTGCCTGCAGACGTTCTTTGATCGTTCCCATGACATCCGCTGTCAGATAACGGGAATCCGTTCGCGGATAAGTCAGCACTTTATGGTTCTCATACAACCGCTGCATGATATTCAGTGTTTCTTTTGCCGAAAAGCCAAATTTCTGATTCGCTTCCCGTTGCAGCTGTGTCAGATCGTATAATTGTGGTGCGCCCTGCTTTTTCACTTTTGTATCCGCTTTTATGATCTGCAGTTTCTTTCCAGACAGTTTCTTCTGGATATTCTCTATCCGTTCCTTCTGAAAGCTGCGATAACTGCCACTATTTTCATCTTTCCAGATAAATACCACACCCTCTGCCTGCAATTGCAGTCCGTAATATGGTTTTGGAACAAATTTCCGAATTTCTTCTTCCCGCTTTGCAATCATGGCTAGGGTCGGCGTCTGCACGCGACCACAGGACAACTGCGCATTGTATTTGCAGGTCAATGCTCTGGTAGCATTTAATCCCACCAGCCAGTCTGCCTCTGCACGGCAGACAGCCGCATGATACAGATTATCATATTCTTTTGCATTTTTCAGATGCTCAAATCCCTGGCGGATTGCTTTGTCTGTCACAGAAGAAATCCACAGACGTCTGCATGGCTTATGATTGTCCGCTTTTTTCAAAATCCAGCGGGCAACCAGTTCCCCCTCTCGTCCGGCATCAGTTGCAATGACGATATCCAATACATCCTTACGGTAAATCTGCCGTTTTACAGCCTGATATTGCTTCCCAGTCTGCTTGATGACCTCAATATCCATTTTCTCCGGAAGCATCGGAAGATCTTCCATTTTCCAGTCTTTGTATTTTTTATCGTAATGCTCCGGATCTGCCAATGTAACCAAGTGGCCTAATCCCCAGGTTACGATATACTGACTGCCTTCCAAAGCTCCGTCAATTTTCTTTCCACACTTTAAAACTCTGCCAATATCCCGCCCAACGGAAGGTTTTTCGGCAATGACTAATGTTTTTCCCATATTTTTGCTAATTCTCTTTCTTCTTTTTGTTCTATTTCTCTCAGCCTTTGTAAAACGGACATTTAAGAATTATTCTGTGAACAATTTGCTGCATCAATGGCCAATACCAGTAACAATGCCGGAATTTCATGCTTCGGATCATCAAATTCAATGGCATAGGTGTCACCCCAGCTCAGAATCTTTTTATGTACATGAACGACTGCACTGCATGCTTCATACACATCATAATCCCAGCCCATGAAATCACCTTCTGCACGCCATCCCATGAAATCCACATCATATTTTGGGCGGAACAAAGCAAAACGCTGCTCTATGTGACCCATCAACTGTCCGTTCCATTCGATTTCAAAAGTTGGAAGTAAACAGAATAATTTCTGTTTGATAAATCCGATCTCATTGTGCGCCGCATCATATACATGGAGGCGGTGTCCTAATGAGATAAGTTCATTTTTTACAAAATACTTCTGATTTCCCTGTTCATCGTAAATATCATATGTATCTGACCAGGAAAATACACGTTGTTGAATTAATAATTGCATATGTACTCCTTTTTTTATAACAAACTGGTATATTGTGGTTGACTCATCTAGCGGTCACTTACAGATATACGGTTTTAAGCATGCGCAACGATAGTCTGATGGTGTTAGATGATAACGTTTTTTAAACAATCTGCAAAAATAATCGACATTACGGAATCCACTTTCATAGGCGATGGTTTTTACTTTTTTATTCGTATTTTTCAATAGCCAGGAAGCTGCCTGCAGTCTATATCCTATCAAATAACTGACCGGTGTAATATGTAAAAATCGTTGAAACAAATTAAGCGCAGTACTTTTGCTGATTCCGATATATGAAGCTATTTCATCCAGTGACAGCTCATGACTATAGTTTTCATGTATATATTGCATCATCAACTGAACTCTTTTCTGTGCAGTCTCGTCAACTGTTTGCATTTTTTCTTTATCCAATAACTTTACATTTTCGTAAAAAATCAGCCATAAATCCTGCAACAAGGACAACGTGGAAAGCTCCCTTATTTTCTCATTCTCCTGTGTTTTCATTATTTTTATCATGATTTGTATAATCCTTGCCTGCCATGGTTCAGCAATCTGAAAACACTGAAAAGACATATTCGATGAAATGATTGGTAAAATATATTTTTTATAAACCAAACTATTCTCTGGTGCAATAAATTCAGGCATACATACAAAGTTAGGAATGACACCACCTGATGATGCATAAAACCGATGTAATATTTTAGAATTGATAAAAATCGCATCTCCTTCTGACAATATAATCTGTTTTTCACCTATTCCACATATAATTTGTCCAGACTCAACATATAAAAACTCAAATTCTCTGTGCCAGTGCCATTCAATACAATGAAAATCAAATAACTCCAGATCATCATAATAATACTGAAATGGATAATCACTGGTTCCGTGCTGCTTGATTTCCATAAAGTCCTCGTCTGTAAGTATTTTATTATAATCCATCTCCATATCACATTCTTTCCTTTTACGATATTATACAGTATTCTGGTGATTTAATTCAATGCATATGTTTATTGTTTGCTATATAATCAAATAAAAAAAGGAAAAGAGGTATTCGTATGATTTTTAAATGGATGAATGAAAGTGAGATCAGCATTGAAGGAGACAGAATTGAAATAACCGCACCACCCAAAACAGACTTTTTTTGTGGCAGCATTGACGAATGTGAAGAAGGAACTGTTAAAAATATTCGGAGAGGGAAATAGAAAGTGAATGTTGTAAAGAAAACTGACTATCATAAGACAAAAATTGCCTGTTATATGGGATTTATCACGCAGGCTATTGCTGCAAACTTTGCACCGCTTCTTTTTTTGAAATTTCACAATGACTATCATATTTCTCTCGGTAATATTGCTTTGATATCCACTTTCTTCTTTTTCACACAGCTTCTGGTTGATCTGTTCTGTGCCAAATTTGTAGATTATATCGGATATCGTATTTGCGTTGTTGCATCAGAAATATTTGCTTCACTTGGTCTGGTTGGACTGGCATTTTTACCTGATCTTTTACCTGATCCTTTCATTGGAATTATATGCAGTGTCGTTGTTTATGCTATCGGAAGTGGTTTAATCGAAGTACTTTGCAGCCCTATTATTGAAGCCTGTCCATTTGAAAACAAAGAAGCAACGATGAGCCTGCTCCATTCCTTTTACTGTTGGGGAGCTGTTGGAACAATTTTGATTTCCAGCTTGTTTTTTCTGATATTCGGCATAAACAGCTGGAAATGGCTTGCCGTGATATGGGCACTGATTCCTGCTGTTAACACTTATAATTTCATGACCTGTCCGATTGAGCATCTGGTTGATAATGGCACTGGGATGGGAATTAAAAGTCTATTTGCCAAACCCTTTTTCTGGGTTGTGATATGTCTGATGGTATGTTCTGGAGCTTCTGAACTTGCAATGGCTCAATGGGCATCTGCTTATGCCGAATCTGCACTGGGATTGTCAAAAGCACTGGGAGATTTAGCAGGTCCATGTATGTTTGCAGTCACCATGGGCATCAGCCGCATAATTTTTGGGAAATATGGAAAACAGCTGGATTTAATGAAGTTTATGGGTGGTTCCGGCATATTATGTGTTATCTGCTATCTTCTTTCTGCCTTGTCATCTAATTCGATTATCGGACTTATCGGTTGTATAGTATGTGGATTTTCAGTTGGAATTATGTGGCCGGGAACGATCAGTATTTCCTCAAAAACGTTTCCAAAAGGGGGGACAGCTATGTTCTCTCTCCTTGCCATGGCAGGAGATTTAGGCGGCAGTATCGGGCCTGGAATTGTTGGCCGTATCACCCAGAACGCCGGGAATAATATTAGGAGCGGCATGAGATGCGGGCTTATTTTTCCAGTAATTCTATTATTCATGCTCTTTCTTCTATATCGAAAAAATCAGCAATCGCAAAAATAGCACCTGCGACAGCACACACGCTGTCACAGGTACTATTTATCCCACTATATTTTCTTAGAAATTCTTTCTACTGAATAAACATCGCATCCCCGAAGGAGAAAAATCTGTATCCTTCCTTCACAGCTTCCTCATAAGCCGCCAGCACATGTTCTCTTCCTGCAAGTGCAGAAACAAGCATCAGCAACGTTGACTCCGGCAGATGGAAGTTTGTGATCAGACAATCCAGCACTTTGAATTGATAACCTGGATAGATAAAAATCTCTGTCCAACCGCTGCTTTCTCTCAACATACCGTTTTCGTCTGCTGCAGACTCAATGGTACGGCAGCTTGTAGTTCCGACGCAGATCACACGATGACCGTTTTTCTTCGCATTGTTGATCTTGTCAGCGGCTTCCTGTGTTACCATATAGAATTCTGAATGCATATGGTGTTCCAGGATATTGTCCACTTTTACCGGACGGAACGTACCAAGTCCGACATGCAGTGTTACCTCTGCAATATCAACGCCCATATCCTTTACCTGCTGAAGCAGTTCCGGTGTAAAATGCAGCCCTGCAGTCGGAGCTGCTGCAGAACCGTCATATTTTGCATAAACAGTCTGATAACGGTTCTTGTCCTTTAACTGATGTGTGATATATGGCGGTAACGGCATCTGACCTAACTGATCCAGAATTTCTTCAAAAATTCCTTCATAAGTAAATTTGATCAGACGGTTGCCATCTTCCACGATATCAATCACTTCACCGACTAAAAGTCCACCACCAAAAATAATCTTTGTGCCGACTTTTGCCTTTTTACCCGGTTTTACCAGCGTTTCCCAGACATCGTTTTCCTTGCGTTTTAGCAACAGAATTTCAATTTTTGCCTGAGTCCCCTCTTTTTCACCAAACAGACGGGCCGGAATTACTTTTGTATTGTTTAAGACAAGGCAGTCACCTGGTTTCAGGAATTCTGTAATTTCCCGGAATATATGATGAGAATACTCGCCAGTCTCTTTATCCAGGACCAGAAGTCTGGAGGATGAACGATCCTCCAGCGGGTCCTGCGCAATCTGCTCCTGTGGCAGATCAAAATAATAATCTGTTACCTTCATTTCGTTTTCGTTCAATACAAACACCAACTTTCTACTGGCGCAACTCGATACCAAGACGCTCCAGACCGTTCATTATCTTCTTCATGGCAGCAGTGATATCTGCTTCCTCTAACGTACGGTCTTTTGCACGGAAGGTCAGTTTATAAGCCAGAGATTTGAATCCTGCTTTAATCTGTGCGCCCTCATAAATATCAAATAATTCATAAGACTCAAGAATCTTGCCGCCTCGCTCGTCAAATACCTTCTCAATATCGCCTGCAAGTACATGTTTCGGAACAACCATACTGAGGTCGCGGCTTACAGCCGGATATTTTGCAATGCCTTCGTATTTGCGGTCAAAAGTTGCACGGGAAACGATTTCCGGCATATCAATGACAGCAACGTATACGCGATCTTTAATAGAGTAATTTGCTGCAACAGTCGGATGAACCTCACCGAGGTAGCCGATTACCTGACCATCATAAATAACATTTGCCTGACGTCCAGGATGTAAGAAGGACAGTTCCGACTCCGGATCATACTCCGGTTTCAGATTCATACCTACTTTATACAGAAACTCCTCAATAACACCTTTCATGGTATAGAAATCGCCATCACCGTAGAATCCCAGTGTAAACTGCATGCGCTCTTCCGGAAGTTCTGTAACAGGCTCCTGTTTTGGCAGATAAATATTTCCTAATTCATACAGTCGAACATCTTTGTTTCTACGATTGAAGTTGGTAGAAAGAGATGTCAGCATTCCATTTAAAGAAACTGTACGCATAATACTGAAGTCCTCTCCAAGCGGATTGGAAATAGTTACGGTATTACGCAGCTGACTGTCTGCCGGAAGTAATAATTTATCAAATACCTTAGGACTCTCAAAGGAGTATGTCATTCCCTGTGAAAATCCGCAGAACTGGGCAACTTCTCTTGCCACTTCCTCTACACGAAGTTTAAAGGAAAGTTTACCTGTTGTGGATTCTCCGGATGGAAGTGTGGTCGGGATATTGTCATATCCGTAGAAACGTGCTACTTCCTCTGCGATATCTGCGTCACGAAGCAGATCCTGTCTCCAGGATGGAACGATGACTTCCTGTGTCTCCTCATCAAATCCAAGGTCAATTTTTTTGAAATATCCGATCATTGTCTCAGCGGAAATATCGGTTCCAAGCAGACCGTTGATCCAATCCGGATCAAATGCAATTCTTCTGCCTGTCATTTCTTTCTTGTAAACATCAACGACACCGCCAACAACTTCACCTGCACCAAGTTCTTCGATAAGCTGGCAGGCACGGTTCATAGCCTCAATCGCATTGTTCGGATCCAGTCCTTTTTCAAATTTGGAAGAAGCGTCTGTACGAAGACCTACTTTTTTGCTGGACAGACGGATGTTTGTTCCATCAAAGCAGGCTGCCTCGAAAAGCATGGTCTGTACATTGTCTGTAATCATGGAATTTTCGCCACCCATGATACCTGCAAGTCCGACTGCTTTCTCTCCGTCACAGATCATCAGGATGCTGTCATCTAACGTACGCTCCTGACCATCTAATGTCACGAATTTCTCACCTTTTGCTGCACGGCGAACACGGATTTCATGACCTGCGATAGTATCCAGATCATAAGCATGCATCGGCTGACCAAACTCTTCCATCACATAATTTGTGATATCTACGATGTTGTTGATTGGACGGATACCATGGGAAGCCAGTCTGTGCTGCATCCACTTCGGTGATGGTGCAAGTTTAATATTTTTTACCACACGGGCAGTATAACGCGGGCAGAGATCTGCATCTTCTACAGATACTTTAATGTAGTCGTTTACGTCCTCTGCATTTCCAGTCTCTGTTACTACCGGCGGAACAAACTCTTTTCCAAAAGTAGCTGCTGCCTCGCGGGCAATACCAAGGATGGAAAAACAGTCTACACGGTTGGATGTAATCTCATACTCCACGACTACGTCATCTAATCCAAGGTAAGTGACTGCACTCTCACCAACCGGAGCATCTTCCGGTAAAATGTAAAGTCCGTCCTCAGCTGCATCCGGATACATATCGGTCGTAGAGCCAAGTTCTTCGATGGAGCACATCATACCGTTGGACTCTACACCTCTTAATTTACCTTTTTTGATTTTGATGCCGCCTTCTACGACTTTTCCGTCATGGCCGCCGGCAACACGTCCGCCATCTAATACAACCGGAACTTTTGCGCCTTCAAATACGTTTGGTGCACCGGTTACAATCTGTGTGGTCTCTCCACCAATATCTACCTGGCAGATCACCAGTTTGTCTGCATCCGGGTGTTTCTCTACTTTTAATACCTGACCGATGACGATTTTTTCCAGATCCTCATCTAATTTTTTATATCCTTCTACTTTTGAACCGGAAAGTGTCATCGCATCCATGTATTCCTGCGGCTCTACTTCTAATTCCGGAACATATGCTTTTATCCAAGATAATGAAGTTGTCATGTTTCTTTCTCCTATATTAATTTTTTAGATTACAGTGTCAAAAGGTCTGAGTCCACCTGTGCTTGCACAAGGGTGGATCAAGTCGAACGCACGTGAGACTTGGTGCGTGATTCTGGTCAGCGTAAGCTGAC
>URDN01000015.1 GCA_900546495.1 uncultured Lachnospiraceae bacterium | reverse complement strand
GCTCTTCCGAAAGAAAATTTTAATTACGAGAAAGAATATATGGATCAGACCCAAAGTGTTGTGTTCATCCGTGCAAGAAAAGGGCGCTCCGTATCAAATGGCAGCGGTTCTATCATTACCGGAGATGGTCATATCCTCACCTGTAACCACGTCATTGACAAAGCAAAAGAAATTCAGGTACGGGTAAGAGCTGCACAGGATGGTGAAGCAGCCGTATGGAAAAAGGCAGAAGTATGCTGGTCAGATGTAAAACTGGATGCAGCTATTTTAAAAATTCCGACAGACGAAGAATATTCTTCTCTGCCGCTAAGAGCAGCTGATACTAAGACACTTCCGGGTGAACCGATCTATCTTTGGGGATATCCTTTTGGGATCCGTTTAAGCGACGATCCGGATAAACTGGAGATAAGCTTGTTTCAGGGAGCTGTATCCTCCGTTCAGACGAAAGGCGGTCTGAGCCGTATCAATGCCAATATGGAGGCAAAGCGTGGATGCTCCGGGGCTCCGGTATTTTCGAAGAAAGACGGAACAATTATTGGAATTCTTTGTGGCAGCCAGACTGAGGGAGACAGCAAGCTGGTTGAAGAAATTAACTATGTGCTCCCAGTGAAATATATTTTAGAAAACGTAGTCATTTAAAACCAAAACCGTTTGAGGAGGTTTCAGATTATGAGTAAACAGGAACATTGCCCGGTTTGTGGCAAAGCAAAAGAAACAAATACATATAGTTGCGGAGGATGTGGATTCCCGCTTGCTTTTGTAACAAAGTTCTCTGATAAAGAAAGTTACGATCTGTGGTCAGAACAGGTCAAAAATGAAAAACAGAAACTGACCAATAAAAAACGCAAAAACCTTGCTGCCCGCTTCCGGGCAACGGGCGGATGCACCGCATATCTTCAGGATCAGCAGCTTTATCTGGTACATAGCAATGGAGATTTTCAGAAAGAGGAGGGTGTACAGGCATTCTCAGCCAGCGAGCGAAACTACGCAGTACTGTATACAGACGGTTCTGTAAAAATATTTGGAGAGGACAATGGTTACGGTCAGAAAAATACTGATAGCTGGAAAGACATTATAAACATTCTGGCAGCGCCAAACTGTACTTATGGCATTACAGCTTCAGGCGAGATTGTAGCGGCAGGTTCTGTCCGGCAGGATGTTCTGAAATGGAAAAATATGAAACAGCTCTGTGCAGGAAAACACAGTATTATCGGCTTGGATAATGATGGAACAGTAAGAGCCGGTAGTTGTGAACCAGCAGTTGAAAGCTATCGTATCATGCAATTACAAAATGCAGCTTACAACAAGGTAGAAGCAGACAAAATTGAAGCAAATAATGTAGATTCAAAGGAGAAAACAAAAGTGGGATTTGAACCAAAATCAGTAACACTGGATGAATACAATCAGAGTCTTAGAGATTCGGTGAATGCATATTATCAACATGCACAGAATGATCCGACCATGTCACAGGAAGATGCAATTACGTCTACCGCAGAGATGAGTGAAAATTATCTGATGTCAAACGAAGGCGAATCTGTAGATGATGGTATCGATGGCGGCGAAGGAGCCGATGATGGACTTGATCTGTAAGGATAAGGAGGTATCAAATAATTATGGCATACGATTTTGTAGGAAAAAAAATTGCAACTTCCATGAACGGAGCGAAAAATAGCAGAATATACACGCAGACACTTTTAGGTCAGACGATTGATGAAAACCCGGTGCCGGAATGGACGGCGGATCCAGACAATTATCCATTTGTGACATTTCAGAATCCCAGAAATGGAAAAGTCTGGGGATTCAGTAAGCGTCAGCTGGCATACGGCTTACTGGTGGTCGGCGCACCCGGAAGTGGAAAAACAACCTGTTTTAACGGGCTTGTGAAACCAATACTGAAAACACTGAAAGCTGGTGAAGTAATGGTTATCTTTGATCCAAAAGGAGACTATTTGCGTGAATTTGCTTCTTACGTCCCAGTGAATGAAAGAATTGTGATCGGTGTCGGAGCTAGTTATAAAAATATTACAAGTTACCATAATCTGTTCGCGGAAGTTATGCCGCGGGCAATCAATGGCAGATTAGTGTATACGCCGGAATCAGATGATGAAGCCTTTGAGCTGGCAATACAGTTGTCAAAGACGATGGACAGTCAGATTCAGCCGGTTTTCCCGGCAATGTCGGCACAGCTGCTTGCGGCAGGTATGATCTACCTGATGCGTGCTTACTGGCAGTCAGATCCATCAAAATTGAATAATCGTGGGCTGGTGGATTTCTTTCAGCAAAAAACAGTGGATGAGCTGCGAAAGATTTTTGAAGAAGAGAATATGTGGGATTTGAGAAGCTGTCTGGATTATATCGGCAACAAAGGAAACCAGACACAGGGCGTTATGAGTTATCTTGGCGCAATGATTCGAAAACTGTTTATCGGACCGTTTGCGCAGGCAGATCCAGTTCGGGAATTTTCTATGCGTGATATCATGAACAGTGGAAAAAGAAAAGTGATTTTTATAGAGTACGATCTGAGAAAAGGAAACCTGATCGCACCTATGTATGGAATGCTGATCGACCGGGCATTTGCAAATGCGCTGGATGGCAGATCAGAATACACTGGAAATAAATACATGATTCTTGATGAAGCCCTGTTGCTTCCGCGTCTGGATCATCTTGCGAATAGTGTAAACTTTGGCAGATCGCCCTCCGGAACAGACGCAGGTGTGCGTGTAATGTGCGGTCTGCAAAACATTGCAGGTATCCGGGAGATATATGGAGAAGCCGGTGCAGACAACGCGCTTTCTTCTTTCCAGAACCTGATATCCTTCAAGCTGTGTGATTATGATACGCGCCAGTTTGTGGTAAAACGTCTGGGGGAAAATTATCAGAACCACAGTATCAGTGTACAGCAGAATAATTTAAATGTTCAGAGGGAAGGTCATACGGTGGAGGACTGGCAGCTAATGAATCTTGGCATCGGAGAAGCGGTTGTTTCCTTACAGGATGAGAAGCCATTCTTCTTTCAAATGCCAAACTATATCAGGTGATAGTTTTTAGAGTGAATGGACATCAAAAATTTCGTTCAGACAAAGTTTATAGATCTGGGTATTTTTCAAGAGTTATAGGACAGCGTTCTTGATAATTATCGGCAAAGACAGTATTCTGTAAATAGGTTTTTTGTTTGACAAAAATCACAAAGGATTAGCTAATACTGATTCACTGAAAAATAGATAAGAAAAAGGTGCAGTTATGGAAAAAATAATCTCGGAAAAGAAAGAAGATATTTTTATCAGTTATCGTCGAAAAGGCGGCGAATGGTTTGCATATGTGATTTACTTGAAATTGACAGATCTGGGTTATTCATGCTTTTTTGATAAAGAATCATTGCGTGGGGGAACCTTTACAGAAGCAATAAAAGAACATGTGGAATCCTGTCAGGATTTTATTTTAATACTTCCGCCACATGCACTGGACCGTTGTGTGGAAGCAGAGGATCTTGTATATGAAGAAATCCTGACGGCACAAAAGAATGAGAAAAATATCATTCCGATATTCTTAAATGATTTTTCCATTCCTGCCTTCAGACTGTTTCAGGAGAATAATCAAACCGAACGTTATGAGCAGCTTTTTTGCGGAAAAAATGCTATTACAAAGAAGAATGGAACAGAAGCGAACAGTATTATGGATCTGGATAAAGTGCTGGTACGCTTGCAGCAGAAACTGTTAAAATCCCTTCCATCCTGTGTGAATATGAGATCGGCGGATGTGATGACGTTAGATACGTTTCTTGGTCTGGCAAAAATGCATGAATCTTCTGATGAATGGCTCCGGTTAAAAGAAGGGATGGCATCCTATTCGTCAAACGTGATGGAACAGAAAACAAAACGGGAGAATGGAGAGGAGCTTCCGGACAATATTGATGAAAAGCTTGCAAAGCGCTTTGTTGAAATATTTGAGAATACGGATAAAAAAGCGGATGGAGTATCGAAACTGGCGAAGATAAAAGAGGATCGTTTCTGGAAGATACTGTCAGACGGATTTGACGACATTGAAGAACAAACGGAGAAGGATGAGTCAGAACAGGAGGAACAGCCGCTTTCCTTGATTCCACTCAGTTATAAAAAAGGAACTTGGCTGGAAAGTATGATGCAGCTTGTCATACCGGATGTTCCCGGATATAAAACAATTGTTTTGAAGATTTGCAGTAAGTGTGATCATAAAACTATGACGCACTATTATGTACCGGAGCAGTTGCAGCCGGTTCCAAAATCAGAGGAGGATAACACCGGTCAAACGACATATCTTGTGGATAATATTGATATAAACGGTCAGCCGATTTTCCTTTTACATTTCAATGCAGAAAAAGGGGATGTGTTCATAAATTTCGGAGTCATGGATGGGACAACCTTTCGCATGACGAAAGCAACACAACATATGCATTTTGAAAGGATCAGTTTTTCGGATGAACTTTGTCTGAATGAGGCGGCATACGATTTAGCGCAGGCGTCGGATGCTGTTGCGTCTATGAAAAACGACAGAAGGATTAATCCCGGAAAAACAGAAAAGAGATATTTTTCTGCAAATGTAGGGGAAAATGTATCCATAATTATTGATCCGGAGACAGCATCGATCGTCCGCCGGGAAATGTATTATGATGAAGGCGAGCATTGCCTGAAGGCAAGAATACCGATCAGGCCAAATACAAAATTTTTTGCAGTACATCTTGATGCAAACACAAAAGAAAGCAACAGAGATCGTGAATTTGCAATAAATTTTGCAAATGGTCTGAATGGATGCCCAAAAGATCTGGAGTCTGCCATTGAATATTTCGAAAAAGAGGGATCGGCATATTCACTCTATCGGATTGCGTTGCTTTTTGCTGAAAATGAAGATATTTATGATGAAACGATTTATTATGAATATTTAAATCGGGCAATGGAACAGAAATACTGGAGAGCTTATGTGGAAGACTCCCTGCATCAGCTGTTTTCTTATTCTGAAGAAGAGATAGATCCGGAAGAGCTGAAGTTGACACAAATAAGCGGGGAAGATGGTCTGAAGTGGTTCCTTCTTGGTTATTTTATTGAAAAGGGTATTCTAAAAGGAACCAAAGTAGAAGCATTTGCTTATTATTACCATTCTGTTGAGAAAAATTTTAGGGCATCGATGATCAGGCTTGGAAGTTATGATACTGCCATTGAAGATATGGATTCTTTTTGGGATCAATATTATGATTATACAAGAAGTGCAAGATATGATGATGGAACCGCAGATTATTGTATGGGATGCGTGTTGTTCTTTGGTTGGAACTTTGATCCACATAAAGTGCAGGGCATAAAATTACTGAACAAAGCCGCAGAAATAGGACATGCAAGTGCTGCGAAAGCATTGTATTGCATTTATAAAAATGATTCAGAATATAAGAATGAGGCATTAGCCGCTAAGTGGGAAAAGAAAATTTGACAGAGTAAAAAATACCGATATGGTTGAGGTTTCAACTGTATCGGTATTTTTGCGTCAGTTTCAAAATTTTGTTTTCAAAAGTGAAAACAAAATTTGCTGTCTGAATCTTTAAAAATCAGGTACGCTGTAATTGTTCAAAGTGAAACACCTTGTGAAACAATATAACGACAGAAGGAGCGAGGAAAATTGAAGAAAATCATAGAATACATCTGTTCTTAGGTTAGATCCTGTCTTTTTTTGTCAGAATTGTTTCCATAATAAGTTTGGAACAGATGGGATATCTTTTCTCATCTGATATTTTCAAAATGGATTTGTGAAATGCTTCGGCGTAATTTCTGCCTTTTCCACCATAAATGACGGCTACATTTTTGTATTTTGATATCATTTTATACCTGCCTTTGTACTTTATTTTTCTGACTCCTCCGAAGCAAAAAGCTGATCGGTATGCCATTGATTCGTCAGGATATCAGCTGTCTTTTCAATGTTTTCATAGTTGAGTTTCTGAAAATACGAATAATCTTTCTCATAAGAAAAATATTTTGCAAATTTTGGATTTAATAACGGTATTAGTTCTTCCTTACTTAAAGTGTCAATATTCTTGCTGGTGCAGATCTCTCTTTTTGCTTCATCAGATAAAATTTCCTGTAGTGTTTTCAGACTGTTCCATGAACAGATACATGGATGAAGTTTGGCTATCTGCAACGTGTGACGGCTCACACCGCTATTGATATATTGCAATACCTGAGACGGTTCTACCGGCAGCCAGCCGCGGGTTAACTGATAGCAGCACCAACGCATTTGTTCATATTTGGCAAGCTGTTCGACAAGTTTCTGATCAAATGAAGGATGAGAATCATCTGTATCTGTCACGGATGTATCTGTCAGTTTTTCCAGATATGTTTCTGCCATATGAGAACGCGTTTCCGAATTCCACCAGGCATCCGGATCCTGAATATCCCAGGAGGTCCAGTCGGGTGTCGGTGTGATTCCTGCTTCAAATAAGCGGTACGGCATGCTCACGGCAGCAGAAAAGGAAGAATCACGGTTGTATAATCGTTCGAAATATGATTTCAGATGCTCATTGCAGGCATCTTTTTGCTGAGAAGACTGACAATACTGCAAATGAATGCATTGTGATATTTCTTCGATGACACCTCCGTTTAACTGATCCCAGGAATACAGATCTTTTATGGAGCCAAAGGGGATGAAATTATAATTGTTAAACCACTTGTTGGCATGTTCTGTTTCTTTTGGAATGATCAGATCTCTGGATAAACCTGCATAATCCGGATCAATGCAGTGAACAGCGATAATGCAATTTTTCTTTGAATAACTGTTAATACGTCCGTCCAGAACAGATTTCCGGATTATAAGTTCTCTGATTCTGGTTGCAAGTTTGATACTTTCTACATCGGAAACAGAATCCACAACGAAGTATAAATAATCGTTGGAAGAACTGATATCTTTCAAGGTGTTTAAAATAGAACGGCTTGAAAAGGAAGTGTCCTGATACCAGATCTCAGGAAAGGGTATATCATCAATCCGGATCTGTTCGGATTTTTTATCTGCATTCGAGTATGATGTATTGAGATTGGCATTATTTGAAAAATCAGCCAGTCCCGGACAATCCAATAAAATGGAATCTGCAATTTCAGAAGCATGCGGAGAAATCAGGGAGATCTTTGTATTGATTTTTTCGCATAAACGCGGCAAAGTCCAAAAGGCTTCTTTGATCAGCCATTTTGCATAATTGTGTTTCGGATTATCAGAGAAGATAACCAGATGCATATTTTGGCTTTTTTCCACTTTCTCTGCATTTCGTTTAGGCAAAGTGAGCGGATAAAACAGGGGATGTCTGGCCAACAGGTAATCCGCGCTTCGTTTCGCTTCATCGATCAGATAAATTTTAATGAGAGAAAAATCAGCAGAAGATCTGATCTCATTATTTTCGGTAAAATAGCTGAGGGCTGTATCCAGCACAGGGGTAGCTTCCTCCTCATTACACCTTATGTACAGTTCAAAGTTTTTCCAGTCAGAGATCGTTGTTTCTTTTTCCGTAGATATATTTTTTTTGATACGATCCAGAATATTAAGGGCATCTTGCAGATTAATGTTAAAATCGTCATGAATCAACAGGATTCTCTGATGTACATGCGGTAAAATTGCTGCTTCCGGCTCACTTGAGACAGAAGCCTCATAGTTTCCCGGTCTGGTTTTTTTTATCCAGTCAAAAATTTTATTTTTACAGTTTGCGGTAAAAAATCCGGAGGTGGCTGCCTTTGACGGTACAGGAATCGCCTTAATATCGGTTCTTTTCTGACTGCTGTAAATGCTGCCATAATAGTATGCCTGCTTTTCGATATCTTCGATGGATGAAAATGCTTTCGGAATCGGATAACCGTTGATACAGCAGGTGTGCAGATAAGTCAGAGTCTCTGCCATGACAGGATCGGAGGCATATTTGTAACTTTGAAATACCTGTTCACAGATTTCTCCCGCTTCTGTAAATGCCTTTGCATTGATGTAACCCGGAACAGGGGCTAACATCTTTCTGGCTTCTGCTGTGTCGTTTTTTTCAGATGGGATTTCAAAAGTTGCTACAATTGAATCCGAACCATCATTTTCAGGAGTGGTGAAAAAAATTGTATTGACGGTTTCTGTTGGAAAAATCATTTGAGACAGACGTACAATCAGCTCTGCATATACATTCTTTTTGTCTTTCCTTCCAGATGTGGTCTGCTTGTTTTCTTTTTCCTCTACTTTTGTAAAAATAACCCATACGCAGGCGAGGATGGATAAGGTGGACAGACGTTCAAAAAATAAATTATCTTCATGGGAAATATCGGAGCTGTTTCGTTCATCAAGGAAGGGTGATTTACTGTAATCGGCAGCTTCTATGGAATACAACAGTTTGCTAAGCGGAACGTTATTTCCGTGATAAGGAATGGTAATTTTGTTTTTTTGAAAATTCCGCCGATCAAAATCTTCTCTTTTGAATAAATCCGTGTCAGCTTCTGCTTCAAAATCTTCAATGGTGTAATTGTCCTCAATAAAGAGATTAATATATTTTTTATAATCCTCAAGGTATATGGAATACCGGTCACCAAAATATTCTCTGAGGAAAATTTTCCATTGCTTTTTAAATTCATGACGGATTGGAAAAGTATCCAGTGTATATGCAATATTGTCCTGTTGTGTTTTCAACAGCAGCAGATTGATGAGCTTCTCAGATGTCTTGGGAGAGTCACCGAAGTTAAATAATCTGCTGCGAAAGGCTTTATTGGTTTCACTGTTCAGGGCATCCAGAATAGTGCCGTCTTTTCTTTGATAAAAAGATGACTCCTGAATCGTTTTTCCCAAATCCGGGTTATTAAAAAATGAAGGTGCCAGCAAAGAATTTACAATGTTTGCCTGCGAGCAGCGTGGTGGAATGAGATTACCCCATGTAATGTGAATCATAATGAGCCCCCTTTTTTTCTGAAATACAGTGTATTTTTTGTGTTTTTGTCATACTTGTATATAAAGATGCCAGGGCCAAAAGCCTGAAACCACGATGTGCTTGCACAGGAGTGGTTTTATGGCTTAATGACCCGCCCCGATATGAGCATAAAAGTGGAGCGTCAGCTTCACGATATGCGAATATTGGGTAGAATTGTGGGAGTACGAAGTACGGAACAATTCGTATGGCATCTTTTGACCCCAATATCATATAAAACAATTATACTATAATGACTACTGTGAGGACAAGATTGAAAGGCTAAATCACAGGGGAAACTGCCGCTACAACTGGATTACTTGTCCCCATGGCACATCAGCATTTCCGCCTTTGCAGATCAGCCACAATACAGGCACATCTAAAGCCGCTTTTTGCTCTGGAAATCTTGCATATCCATCTGTAAAAATAAGAATCGCACGTGGAAGATCCGGATACAGTTTTTCTTTCAGGTAACGGAAGATAATATGAAAACTGGTGCCGCCGCCACCCTGCGCAGTCAGGTTTTTCAGGTCATTTTCAAATTCAAAGGGTTCCGGCTCTGTAATGTTGCTGTCGAAAAAGGAGATCCTTCCTTTTAAGCCAGCCTGTCTCATAGCATCCAGAATCTCAGCCATCGTACAGGTCAGTTCTTCTTCCGTAACAGATCCGGAAGTATCGATACATACCCAGATATCATCCGCAGTCTGATGTTCTTCATCCATATTGTATGCAGGCAGATAAAAGTCTGAAAAAGCATATCGGCGATCCGGGGGAAGGAAGTTATAGTCATAGGTGTCGGACTGTAAAAAATCATGAAGGAGCTGTTTCCAGTTTAAGCCGGAGCGGCGGGCAATATCCTGCACGATGGTTCGGACCTGCTGCGGCATTCCGGTGGAATCACCACATTGCCGGAAGGCAGACTGGATTTTTCTGTTCCAGTTATCCTGAAGTTGTGCCTTATCACAGATACCCTGCCAGATATCATGTCGGTCGAAAGAACTCTTTTCAAAGCCTTCGTTATCTGTCTGCATGCTTGCAGGAGGATTCTGATTTGTCTGCATTTGAGAGGATTTATTTGCATTGTTCTGATCTGTCTGCATCTGATAGATTCCATTTGTATGATTTTGGTGGATCAGCATCTGATAGATTTCTTCCGCGTTATATTCACGTCCTTCTTTGCCATCTGGTGCAAGGTGCATTGCTTTTTCCCCGGCGATCATCATAGACTCCTGTCCCCACATAGCGAGAATGGTGGAATTGACGACAATGTCGCAAGCAATATTATATAACACAGAATGCAGTCCTTTTCCGCGAATACAGTGTCTGAACACACAATGAAGCACTTCGTGGAGAATCACAAACTGAAGCTCCTGATCGGATAATTTTTCTGCAAAGGCAGGATCAAAAATTAATCTGCTTCCATCTGTGCATGCGGTTTTGCATGGAGCGCAGGCAAGCTGCAGTCCCATGGATAAATGACCGAAAAAAGGATTATTTTTTATCAATAAGGCACGTTCTTCGGTCATACGTCTGACCGTATTTTTAACTTTCATTTCATCCATTGTAAATACCTCCGTTTATCAGGAATTAAAGTTATAAAAATCGGCGGTTCTTTTTCATCCAGGCCGAAAAGGAAGGACTTTTTGAAAGTCGCAGATTCATTCCGTTTAACGTAAGCATGCCACGAAAGAACATAGCGGAAAAGTCGGCCTGAAACTGAGAAACATAACGGCAGATGTTTTCAAGTGCCTCATCACGGATGGTTTCGTTGTGTTCAGCGACATAGGAGAGGAGGGATGAGGTTAAGGCATAGATGACATCTGGTTTCGTGATTCTCATCGTGCATGTTCCGGTGAGAATGTCTGCTGTGTTTGGCAGTTTATCATAGACATTACACCAGTGCTCAAATTCCAGTGCAGTTGAGACCCCGATGCAGCCGGAAATCAGACTGTGCATTTCTCCGGGAGTTTTTTCGGTAATCTGCAGCAAGTTGCTGACAAATTCCCAGCTTCGCGGTGTTGGAAATGCCAGTTCTTCGATAGCAGGCTCTGCGTTCAGACGACTGTTGTCAAATGTCAGATAACCTAAAATACGTTTATCAATTTTATGATTCAGTGCCCATTCGTACCAGCTGTCAAAATCAGAGAGAATTTCAATATGTAACAGGCGGTTTGCCAGAGCTTTGGGCATACGAAAAGCAACGGATCGATCTGTAGTACGATTGCCGGCACAGATAACGATACAATTTTCCGGCAGTTCAAACTCTCCGATCCGCTTGTCCAGTGCAATCTGGTAGGCAGCTGCCTGAAGGGACTGCGGCGCGGCAGAAATCTCATCCAGAAAAAGGATATGAGGGGTGTTTTTTGGCAGGTCGAAAATCTTGGGTTTTAACCAGACAGTAAATTCTTTGTTGATATCGGCAGATGGAATTCCACGAAGATCAATCGGTGAAAAGTTCAGCAGACGGATGTCTGTGACACCGATGTGCTGCTGAAATTCTTTGGATAAATTTTCTGCAACCGTCTTTACCGCTGTGGATTTTCCAACGCCCATCGGGCCCCAGAGAGCCACAGATGGGAGAAAAGGCAGGGTATGATTTCGATAAGCCTGTGTATAAAGTTCAGTTAACTGTTGGGCCATGGTACCGGTTGACATGGTTGGAATATTATAAGTATTATCTGACATAATGGTTGTCCTCTCTTTCTTAGACTGTCCGTTCTGATGTTATAAAATAGAGCATTTTGATTTCTGAGTTCTGTGGTTTCAGGCAGATTCTTCTCCATTTGTCCGCAGGTTCAACTGTTCATCGATATCAAGAAGTTTTTCTGTAAGTCTCAGTACATCAGATGCATAAGGATTTCCCTTTCTTACTTCGGCTTTGGCATTTGTTCTCTGCTCGATGGCGTTTTTAATTTTTGTTTCGATACGTTCAATACTTTCATTCAGATGAAACAATGCGTATTCAATACGCTGGATACATCCGCCTGTTTTGGCATCGCGCATGTCTACTTTGTAACGGTTGCCGGATACACCTTCTATAAGCAGGAAGGGACGCTCCGGATTCATGCCTGCCGGAAGGAGGATGGAACATCCATGAAGGGTATCGAATTTGCGATCTGTTTCCAGAAAGCTGTTTTCCGTCAATGCTTCAAGGACATCTTCGCCAAAGGCATTTCGTTCTTCTTTGGTCAGACTTTCACGATTGGCAAGGGCATGTGCCAGATCCAGTGCAAGGAGTGCTTTCTGACCTTTCAGTTTTTCCAGGATCTGTGGTGTTTCGGCAATGACGGTATCCATTTTTTTCAGTTCCTGCTCCCGTTGTCTGCTGTGAATTTTTACACGTTCCAGTTCATTGGAAGTATCAATTCTTGTTTTGAGGAGCGGATCACCCACAGAAAGTGCTTTGATCTCTGCATAGGTTAGTACGGTCTCGTCAATATCACGGGCATCTCTGCATGCAAGGGTATGGTTCATAAACTGTGAAATAAAGCGCTGCTTATTTTCCAGCAGCTGCCAGGAGTATGCATCAAAAGTACCTGCGGTTATGTAACGGAAGCGGAAGACGGTGCTGTTTTCGTTTCCCTGACGGATCAGGCGCCCTTCGCGTTGCATAATGTCAGATGGTTTCCATGGGATATCCAGATGATGGATGCCAATGAGGCGTTTCTGGACATTGACACCGGTCCCGAGCTTGGATGTACTGCCGATCAGAACACGGACAGAGGCACGGTTTACAGCTTCAAAAAGTTTTCGTCTCTTGGCATCTGTTCCTGCATCGTGAACAAAAGCAATTTCTGATTTTGGGATACCCATCTCTACAAGAAGTCTTTTTAATTCGTCGTAAATGTTAAAGCCTTTTTTTGGGGTGCCGAGATCACAAAATACAAGCTGAGCGGTATTCGGATACAGCTGAAAGAGCCGATAAACGTTTTGGGCACAGGCATAGGTTTTCGTGCTTTCGGTATCCGGATGGCTTTCCGGATCTGCCAGACGGATGTCAAGTGCAGCAGCGCGGCCATCATGTGTGATTTTCAGCAGATTATCGGTTGCTGCATTTCGAACAAGTTTCTGACGGATCTTTTCAGTACGATCCGCCAGAGATTTAATATAGTCATCCTGTTCGGGGGATTTTGGTACAATGATATCGGTATAGGTTTCACTTTCCGGTAAATCCATCTGCCCCTCATCGTCATTATAAAAATCACAGATATTAGCAACCAGACTGATCAGCTCCGGAATATTGTGAAAACTGGAAAAACGTGTTCTCATGCGATAGTTCTGAGAATCCACATCCACTTCAAAACTTGTCTGGCGGGTTGCAAAGTTGCTGATCCATTCATCAAAGTGATTAAGATGAAGCAGCTCTAACTGTTCCGGTTGTAAAAATGACTGCATCACAAATAAATCGGCAATGGAATTCGTCAGTGGTGTTCCGGTTGAAAAAATGACTCCGCCGTCATGATTTCGGACAAACTGTACTTTTTCATACATTTCATCACATTTTTTACTTCCTTTTATGTGCATACCAACTACACCATCTGTATGACTGTTTAAAGAAATATTTTTGAAATTGTGGGCTTCGTCAACGACCAGTGTTGTAATTCCAAGTTCATCAAAACAGAGGTATTCATCATATGGAAGATCGGTCATCATTTCCGCAAGTTTTTTACTCTGTCGCTTCACGATTGTTTCAAGTCTGGCACGTTCCCACTGTTCCGGTGCATTTGTTGCTTTGGCGCGGTAGGATTGGATCAGTTTGCTCTGGCGATCCAGTTTGTACTGTCGGCTCATGCTGATCGCTCCAAAGGATGAAAATGGCAGATACACTGCAACATAGTTCTCATCTCTGATCTTGGTAAGAATATTCTGGCGGTAAGCCGGTTTAAAGTCTTCCGGATGAATTACCAGAATATGATCCTGTGGATAAAGCTGTCTGTGAGCGCTTTCAAAGGCTTCCAGAACATTGTTCGGAACAACAATGAGATTTTTTCCTGAAAGACCGATTCTTTTTCGCTCATGGATTCCCATGATAATGATATTTGTCTTGCCGGTTCCGACTTTGTGGTTTAACAGCACATCCTTGTCCAGAATAATTCTTGCCACGGCATCTTTCTGATGGGGATATGGTGTAAAGTGCTCCGTGTTCAATCCGGGCAGATCCAGGAAACATCCGCTGTACCGGCCTGGCACATTGCAGGCATAGGTGTTGTAATAGATTTTTTTCAACTCTTTCACACGGAAAGAATTTTTGTGGATCCAGTCAGAAAAGGCTTTTTGTAAAAGATTTATTTTTTCCTGGGCAGCAAGTGATTCCGTTTTATTTAAGACTCTTGCAATGCCGGATTTTCGATCGAGCCTTACGACATCATCATAAGGTTTGGGTGTGATACCGTTCAGGGCATATTCGATAAGCAGTAATCCGGAAAAATGCAGGGTGCCATAAGTAAAAAGATTAGGAACGGTGTCCTGATATTTGGAAGCAATTTTTACATGGTAACGTCCAAGGGCTGCGGAATGGCTGATTTTCGGCGCACGGGCGAGTCCCAGAATATCTTTGGCAAATGCTTCGTAATATTCATTTGGAATCCAGGGAGAACCGATGGAAAAACCGATGGCGTCAAAATCTGATTTTGGAGGCATGATGGATTTTAAAGCCGCAACATTTGCTGCAAATCGATCGTTATATTTGTGGTTCAATCTTTTTGCAGTTTCCAGTTTGAACTTGATGTGACCGGACAGGTACTGCGCTCGGAGCATCCATCCCTGATCGTCTGCATGACAGAGATCATAGACTTCCGGATCCTGATAGATCGCACCATGCAGGGAATGTATCAGTTCATCCATTGAAAGACCGGATGCCTCACACATCCAGTTCAGATCGACACATCCATTTGCATTGACGCAGGATGCAAGGACGGCAACGGCATCTTTTTGCTTGATGTTGAAATCGGTTTCGATATAAGAAGTGTCGGATGCTTCTTCAATGCCAAAGAAATCTTCCCATTCTTTATTTATCATGATGTTTCCTCCTGAAAAATGTACAAAATAATAGGTATATTTTCGTTATACAAAAGAAAGCTGATTTCAACTATTTGAAAAAGATTTGCAGATGAAACTGAAACTATGGATGGATGAAACTGAAGATGAAACGGAGGTTTCCTGCGGATTGTTTTCGGATATTACGGATGCGACATAAAACTTGCTTTTTGTCAGGCGCCTTATTATAATAGAAAAGAATTATGGTCGGATTTTTCGATTTGTATCAGAGTTTGTAAAAAAGAATTTTCTAAGGAGGGCCAGAAGCATGATAAAATTACATGAGAATGGTGTATATCTGCTCAATGGAACGGAGATTATCGAAGATAATCAGGAGGCTGCAGCATGTCTTGCGGCAAAAACAGGAAAAACAGTGACCGCTGCAGAAGCTGCAACCGGTACAATGGCATATCGTATTTTGAAAGCACACAATACTTCCGGAAATATGGACCAGCTTCAGATTAAATTTGATAAGCTGACATCCCATGATATCACATTTGTCGGTATCATCCAGACAGCACGTGCGTCAGGACTGGAGAAATTCCCGGTTCCTTATGTACTGACAAACTGTCACAACAGCCTGTGTGCGGTTGGTGGAACCATTAACGAAGATGACCACATGTTTGGACTGAGCTGTGCAAAGAGATACGGTGGAATCTATGTACCGCCTCATCAGGCAGTTATCCATCAGTTCGCCCGTGAGATGCTTGCAGGCGGCGGCAAAATGATACTTGGTTCTGACTCCCATACACGTTACGGTGCCCTTGGTACCATGGCAATGGGCGAGGGTGGTCCGGAGCTGGTAAAACAGTTACTGTGCAAAACTTATGATATTAAAATGCCGGGTGTGGTAGCTATCTACCTGACCGGTGAACCGATGAAAGGTGTCGGACCGCAGGATGTGGCTCTGGCTATTATTGGTGCCGTATTCAAAAATGGCTATGTAAATAATAAAGTTATGGAATTTGTCGGACCTGGTGTGTCATCCTTAAGCGCAGATTTCCGTATTGGCGTGGATGTTATGACCACAGAGACAACCTGCCTGTCCTCTATCTGGGTAACAGATGATAAAATCAGAGATTTTTATGATATTCACGGCAGATCTGCTGATTATGCAGAACTGAAACCGGAAGCAGTTACTTACTACGATGGATGCGTAGAGGTGAACTTAAGTGAGATCAAACCAATGATCGCTATGCCGTTTCACCCGAGCAATACTTACACTATCGATGAAGTAAATGCAAATCTGGAAGATATTCTGGCTGAAGTTGAGAAAAACGCTTTGGTAAGTCTGGACGGAGCCGTAGAGTATAAATTAAGAGATAAGATCCGCAACGGAAAACTCTATGTGGATCAGGGAATCATTGCAGGATGTGCCGGCGGCGGATTTGAAAATATCTGTGCAGCAGCAGACATTCTGAATGGCAAGAGCATCGGACCGGATGAGTTTACCTTAAGCGTATATCCGGCAAGTATGCCAGTTTACATGGAATTAGTAAGAAATGGTGCAGCAGCCAAGATCATGGAGACAGGTGCGATCATGAAGACAGCATTTTGCGGACCATGTTTCGGTGCCGGTGATACACCGAACAACAACGGATTCAGTATCCGTCATACCACGAGAAACTTCCCGAACCGTGAAGGTTCCAAACTCCAGAACGGTCAGATTGCTTCCGTAGCACTGATGGATGCACGTTCTATCGCTGCAACCGCTGCAAACAAAGGATATCTGACACCGGCAACGGATCTGGATGTAGAATACACAGGACCGAAATATTTCTTTGATAAGACTATTTACGAGAACCGTGTATTTGACAGCAAGGGCGTGGCAGATCCGAATGAGGAACTGAAATTCGGACCAAACATCAAAGACTGGCCGGCAATGAGTGCACTGACAGACAATCTGGTTCTGAAAGTGGTATCCGAGATTCACGATCCGGTTACTACAACTGACGAACTGATTCCGTCCGGTGAGACATCCTCTTATCGTTCCAATCCGCTGGCACTGGCTGAATTTGCCCTGTCCAGAAAGGATCCGGAATATGTAGGACGTGCAAAAGAAGTTCAAAAAGCGGAGAAAGCAAGAATTGCCGGAGAAAAACCAACGGAAGCATTCCCGGAGCTTGCACCGGTGATCGAGACCATCAAGACAAAATACCCGGATCTGAACCGTGAGAACTTCGGTATCGGAAGTACGATTTTTGCAGTAAAACCGGGTGACGGTTCTGCCAGAGAGCAGGCTGCTTCCTGCCAGAAAGTATTAGGTGGATGGGCAAATATTGCCAACGAGTACGCAACAAAACGATACCGTTCCAACCTGATCAACTGGGGTATGCTTCCATTCCTGATTCCGGAAGGAGACCTGCCGTTTGCAAACGGTGATTATCTGTTTGTTCCGAACATCCGCAAAGCGATTGAGGACAAACTGACAGACATTGACGCATATGTAGTAAAAGACGGTGAATTAAAACCGTTTACTCTGAAAATGGGTGATCTGACAGAAGATGAGAGAACCATCATTCTGAAAGGCTGTCTGATTAATTATTACAGAGATTAAACGCAGAATAGCGGATTGCGAATATCCACTTTACAAGAACCTTAAGATTGTATAAACAGCTGATAAAGAAAAACGAAAAGAATCCTGGAAACGGGATTCTTTTTGATTTTTTTGTGAACAATTCTGTTATGTGCAGAAAAAGTATGGTATACTTATTGCATATTTTAACAGGATTCTCAAAAATGGATTCTGAGATTTTTAGAAAGGCAATTTTAGCATGCAGGAAGAAATAAAAAAAGGACATACTGCAACTGAGAAGCAACCGGAGAAAAAGAAAGTCAATCTGGACATCCGACCATATCTGGCAATCGGTCTGACTGCCATTTTGGTAGTTATGATCTGCATCGCAATCTTTTTTGTAATACTTCGATTTGATGGATTATTTTCCAGTTTTCAAAAGATATTACAGAGTCTTCAGGCCATTGTGGTTGGACTGATCGTAGCGTATCTGCTCAATCCAATCGTGAAATGGTTTGAACGTTTTTTATATAAAAGAAGCAGACAGAAATCAAAAGAACTGACCCATAAGCAGTGTCAGAAGATCCGGGCAGCGTCGGTAGCTTTTGCCATGGCAATCTTTCTGGCAATTATTGTGGTACTGATCTGGCTGATCATTCCGCAGCTGGTGGTCTGCATTGAAGATATTGTTCTGAGTATGAATGAGAAAGTTCAGAATCTGACAGAATGGGTGGACCGCTTGACAAAACAGAACAGTGCTATCTCTGGAAAACTGGATACGTTTATTGCAGATGGATCTGTTTATCTGGAGGACTGGCTGCGTAAAAATGTGTTGCAGCAGTCTGATTTTATTGCAAATATTACAACGGGTGTTTATAACGTCGTAAGAGCGATTTTTAATGTTATCATTGGTTTTATTGTTTCCGTATACGTGCTGATGACCAAAGAAAAATTTATCGGTCAGGCAAAGAAAATTATTTACGCGATTTTTCGTCCGCGTTATGGAAATGTAGTCATGGAAGTCGGACGAAAAGCGGATGAAGTATTTGGCGGATTCTTTATTGGAAAGATCATTGATTCCCTGATCATTGGCTGTATCTGCTTTGTCAGCCTGGCTATTTTACGGATGCCGTATGTAGCGCTGGTCAGCGTGATCGTTGGCGTGACGAATATCATTCCGTTTTTCGGACCGTATATTGGAGCCATTCCAAGTGCAATACTGATTTTTCTGGTAGATCCAATGAAAGGTATTTATTTCATTATCTTTATCATTGTTTTGCAGCAGGTGGATGGAAATGTTATCGGACCGAAGATTCTTGGAAATACTACGGGACTGAGTCCGTTCTGGGTTATTTTTGCAATCCTGCTTTTTGGCGGAAGCTTTGGCGTGATTGGAATGTTGTTTGGTGTACCGATTTTTGCGGTATTGTACTATATTATCAAACGAGTAGTAGAGCATGTGTTGAAAAGACGGCATCTGCCGGAAGAGACGGATGAGTATATCGAGCTGGATACGGTGGATACTGTGTCAAATGAGGTAAAGATGAAAGTGCCGAAAGAGCCGGAAGAACCTGTGCATAAACATGCGGTAAAAAAAGAGAAAAAGTAAATTTTTGAATAAAACAAAAAATACAGACATGAGGTGAATAACGGTGGATAAGTATGAGTATAAGTTAAAGTTGGAGCAGCTTCAGAATCTGGTGGCTGCGGGTGATTATGCCACAGCATCAGAGATGGCAGATACCATAAACTGGAAAAAGGTTCGCAGCAGCAATACCCTTTGTATGGTTGGCGATATTTATGAAAAAACAGAAAAATATGGCGCCTGCAAGGAAGTGTTATTGCAGGCATATGATCATTCTCCGATTGGAAGAAATATCGTAAGCAAGTTAGCAGAAGTGTCTATCAAGGCAAAGAACATTGATGAGGCTGAGGAATACTATAATGAATTCCTTGAGATCGCACCAAAGGACAATATGCGTTATGTGCTGGCATATGAGATCAGCTGCCTGAAAGATGCGCCGCTGACAGACCGTATTGCGATTCTGGAGGAATTGAAGGAACATGAATATACGGAAAAATGGGCATATGAACTGGCTGCGTTGTACGGACAGGCAGATATGCGTGATAAATGCGTGGAGACCTGTGACGAACTGATCCTCTGGTTTGGCGAAGGGGAGTATGTGGAGAAAGCGTTAGATCTGAAACGTCTGTATCAACCGCTCACTCCGGCACAGGAAGAGAAGTACAAACAGTTCCGTGAGAAAAAAGGAATGGTGGAGATCAGTATCCCGGCGGCACCGGAGCGTAAAAATGTGATCCATGAGATGGTAAAGACACCGGAGACAACGGTTACTGCAAGCAAGTTCAATACTTCCAATCTGGAAGAAGAACTGGCAAAAAGCATGAAGCAGATCATGGAAGCAACCAAAAAAGAAACCGTTGTGGATACCATGGAGAATATCAAAAAAATTGTCGGTGACATTCCATATCTGAACGGAGAACATGAAGCAGAGGAGACCTTTACGTTTGATAAAGAGAAGATCAATGAGCAGGTCGACGAGCGATTAAAAAAAGAATTTGACAAACTGATGGCTGAAAATGCAGAAGCATCCGCGAAAAAAGAAGAACCGGATACGGAAGCAAAGCCGGAGGAGATGTTGGCAGATGCTATCGCCGAGGAAAATGCAGAAGAGGAAACCATTGAAGAAAAGGCAGTATCCGCACAGGCAAGTATCGAAGAAGTTCTGGATGAGTGGGAAAAGACAAAACATGCGGCAGAGATCACGATCGCAGCGGCAGAACAGAAGAAGCTGGAAATTTCCAAAAAGCATGCGCTTGTGGAAGCCGGTGAGATCATGGAACGTCTGAAAACACTGATTCCGATTTTGTCTGCAACTCCGGGAGAAGAAATTCCGGTTCCGGGAGATACCGTTGCAGCATCATTGGTTCCGGATGAAGCTGAGAAAGCAGAAGAAAAAGAAGATTTAGAAGAAAACACAGAAGCAGAGTCTGAGTCGGAAGAGACAAAAGAGTCAGCAGAAGCTGTAGAGACAGAAGTACCGGTTGAGCCGGAAACAGAAAAAACAGCTGATGAGGAGAAAGCAGTTGAAGCAGCTGAACCGTCTGCAGATACAGAAGAGGAAGAACTGGAAGCTGTTGAAACAGAAGAAGAAACACCGGTTGAGTCAGAGAATCTGTCTACAACAAAAGAAATGCCGGATCTGAAGTCTGCACGTGCAGAAAAAGCAGCGGAGACAGAGGAAGAAGCCGAAACTGAGGAAGAAACGAAGGAAGAAAAACGACTGAGTGTGGTTGAGCCGGCTCCGGATGAAGAACTGGAAAAAGTACTGGCACAGGCAACACAGATGTTTGTGGAAAATGCAAATGTAGAAGTTCCGGTAACAGGAACAGCGCCGACCGGCGTATCTCAGAATACCGGAGTGTTACCGGAGATCCAGATGCCGGATGATATAGAAGAAGATAAAAAAGAACTGACAGATGAGCAGAAGGAATTATTCTCTTATTTCCTTCCGGTACCGGGTATGGAAGACCAGATCCGTCAGGTTCTGCTTGGTGCCAAAACAAGAATTGGCAATTCCGTTACTTCTCTGGCAGGCAATATTCTGATTCAGGGCGAGGAAGGAAGCGGAAAAACGGTATTTGCTACAAGTCTGATCAAAGCGATCCAGAAAGAAATCGGTAATGAAGATGCGAAGATTGGAAAGATCAGTGCGGAATCTCTGAACCAAAAAGATTTTGCGGCATTGATTCCGAAGATTGAAGGCGGATATCTCATTGTAGACAAGGCAGGAGATTTGACTGCAGAGACTGCAGCCTACATGTCTCAGGTTATGGAGCAGAATACACAGGGTATGGTTGTGATTCTGGAAGATACCAGAGCAGGAATCCGCAAAGCCATGAACCTTGATTTTGGCTTCACTAAGAAGTTTACAGAAAAGGTTGATATTCCGATTTTTACCATTGATGAGTTAGTTGATTTTGGTAAATCATATGCAAAAGAGATGGAGTGCAGCATTGATGAGATGGGCGTGCTGGCTTTATATAACCGTATCAACAATATTCAAAAGCTGGATCGTGCAACTACGCTGGCAGAGGTAAAAGATATTGTAGATGAAGCCATCGAAAAAGCGGAAGGAAACGGAATCAAAAAAGCATTTGGTTCTATTTTCTCAAAGAAATATAATGAGAACGATTATTTGATTCTTCATGAAAAAGATTTTGAATAATCACTGAAAAAAGATTTATCCGCAGATTTTGAAAATAGAAGAGGGTTTTAAGGAGGAGAAACGTTATGGGGAAAATTTCTGAGTATGATATGTATCTGTTTGGTACAGGTGTGCATTATGATATGTATATGAAACTTGGGGCACATCCTTGTAAAAAAGGCAGATGGCAGGGGGTAAATTTTGCTGTCTGGGCACCGAACGCAAAACGTGTATGGGTGATCGGATCATTCAATGACTGGAATGAGACTTCGCATGAGATGAAACGACTGGAGCCAAACGGCATTTATGAATTGTTCGTCAGCAATGTGAAGATCGGTGATATGTACAAATACCTCATTGAAACTCAGGATGGACGCAAGCTGTACAAAGCAGATCCGTATGCAAATTATGCGGAGATGCGTCCGGGAACAGCATCGAAAGTTGCAGATATCAGCAAACTGAAATGGTCTGATGAGAAATGGATGCAGGCGCGTGCTGAACACAAGGATGATGCTGTATACCGTCAGCCGATGTCAATTTATGAGGTACATCCGGGTTCATGGAAACGTCATGAGGGTTATGATGAAGACACTGGATTCTATACATATCGTGAACTGGCAGTGGAACTGACAAAATATGTGAAAGAGATGGGATATACCCACGTAGAGTTGATGGGAATTTCCGAGTATCCTTTTGATGGTTCATGGGGGTATCAGGTAACCGGATATTTTGCACCGACCTCCCGCTATGGAACGCCGGAGGATTTTGCATATTTTGTCAATTATCTGCACAGACACAAAATTGGTGTCATCCTTGACTGGGTTCCGGCACATTTCCCAAGGGATGCACACGGACTGGCTGAGTTTGACGGAACTTGTCTGTATGAGTATGCAGATCCGCGAAAAGGCGAACATCCGGATTGGGGAACCAAGATTTTTGACTACGGAAAAACAGAAGTTAAGAACTTCCTGTTAAATTCCGCATTGCTCTGGGTAGAGAAATATCACATTGACGGACTTCGTGTGGATGCAGTTGCTTCCATGTTGTATCTTGATTACGGAAAAGAAGCAGGTCAGTGGGTACCAAACGAGTACGGCGAAAACAAAAATCTGGAAGCAATCGAGTTCTTCCGCCACTTAAATACATTGGTTTGCGGCAGAAATCCTGGCGCAGTCATGATCGCCGAAGAATCCACCGCATGGCCGATGGTAACCGGAAAAGCGGAAGACGGTGGTCTGAACTTTACTTACAAATGGAATATGGGATGGATGCACGATTTTCTGGATTATATGAAACTGGATCCGTATTTCCGTAAAGATAACCATAACAAGATGACATTTGCCATGAGCTACAACTACAGTGAGAAATACATTCTGGTACTTTCCCACGATGAGGTTGTTCATCTGAAATGTTCTATGCTGAACAAAATGCCGGGACTTGGCATTGACAAATACCGCAACCTGATGGTTGGATATTCCTTTATGATGGGACATCCTGGCAAAAAGCTGTTATTTATGGGACAGGATTTCGGACAGCTCCGGGAGTGGAGTGAGAAGCGTGAACTTGACTGGGATCTTCTGGAAGATGAGAAACACAGTCACTTACAGGCATTTGTAAAAGAACTGCTGACCATTTACAAAAAATATCCGGCAATGTATGAGCTGGATGACCATCCGGAAGGATTTGAGTGGATCAATCCAAATGACGGATATCGAAGCATTTTCAGTTTTGTACGTCACAGCAAAACCGGAAGAAACAGTTTATTATTTGTATGCAACTTTACACCGATGGCGCGTCCGGATTATCGTGTGGGCGTACCGAAAAAGAAAAAATATACCTTATTGTTAAATAGTGATGATGCGAAATTCGGAGGCGAAGGTACAGAACGTCCGACTGTTTATCAGGCTGAGAAATCAGAGTGTGATGGCAGACCGTATTCCTTTGCTTATGAACTTCCACCATACGGAGTAGCAGTATTCAAATTCTGATAAAGATACCAGAGAAAATATAACTCTCACTTTTACGAATGGTGAGAAACAAAGATATCAGGAGCATTTTTGTTCCGGGGAGTCCCACTGTAGATTATTTAGGATGCTCATACAGTGGGACTCCTTTTATAAAATACGATGGGAAGGAAATGGAGTAGAATGGCGATATTAGACACAATACTACAACAATTAAATATATGGGATGGGCAGCTGTTACTTTTTATTCAAAACCATCTGCGTTCGGAAACTTTGGATCCGATCGTGATCACTATCACGAATCTTGGAAATGCCGGGATTTTCTGGATTGTATTATCTGTCATTTTGCTGTTCCCAAAGAAAACCAGACGTGCGGGGATTTTGTCTCTGCTGGCGCTGCTTGGTTCTCTGTGTGTGACGAATTTTCTGTTGAAAAATTATGTGGCTCGGGTTCGCCCTTACGAAGTTGTGCGGGGATTGCAGTGCCTGATCCCGGCACAGAAAGACTGGTCCTTCCCGTCCGGCCATGCATCTGCGTCCTTTGCATCAGCGGTGGTGATTTACAAAAGCTGCCACCGCGGAATCGGGGTGCCGGCGTTGATTTTTGCGTTTGCGATATCGTTATCGCGATTGTATGTTGGGGTGCATTATCCGAGTGATGTGATTGCAGGGATGATCATTGGAACGCTGATTGCGCTGATATTGTTCTGGATCTTTGGAGAGAAAAAATATAAGGCGCGGGCACGTAGACATCGTTAAAAAAGTTTATTTATTGTATTGGTTAAAATTTAATATGTGAAAACAAAATCAGAGAAAGTTTCCTCACTCACTAGACGTTCACTACCTTCGTTTCACGGTGGTTTCATCGCGCGCGTTCCCGGCTCCTATAAAAGCTGGTCGCCTCCAACTTGCGCAAAACCTTGTGAAACTCAGTCGTTCGCTTAATCGTTCGTCGAGGAAACTTTCTCTGATTTTGCTATTTCAGTTTTATATAGAATAGACCAGCTTTTATTAAAGTAAGTGTAAAGCATAGAAGTGAAACGAAAATTCTGCACGTAGTGTGGCACGCAGTGCAGGGTGGCGCAAAAATTTACGAAATTCTCTGTGTAGAGTAAGAACTCCAGCAATTTTATCTCAAGGAGCGATTGTTAGCGACTGAGATAAAATTGCTGGAGTTCCTATTAAAAAAAATGGTAAATTTTAAGCCATCCCTAAACAAGAATTAGCATTTTTCTGGTTCTGGATAGTCTACACCGAAAGTTTCCACAGTAACTTTCGCCATTTTCTGCTGAGCCATCGGACGATCACTGTAATCACAACGTGTCTCTGCGATCTTGTTTACATTCTCCATACCTTCGATAACTTTACCGAAACCTGCATACTCACCGTCAAGATGTGGTGCAGCAGCGTGCATGATGAAGAACTGGCTTCCTGCGGAGTTCGGCATCATAGTGCGAGCCATAGACAGAACCCCCGGTGTATGTTTCAGGTTATTTGTGAAACCATTGTGAGAGAACTCACCGCGGATGCTGTATCCGGGACCACCGATACCGGTTCCTTCCGGATCGCCACCCTGAATCATAAATCCTCTGATGACGCGGTGGAAGATAACACCGTCATAAAAACCTTTCTGCACCAGTGAAATAAAGTTGTTTACTGTATTTGGGGCGATTTCCGGATAAAGCTCAGCCTTGATGATATCGCCGTTTTCCATTTCGATTGTTACGATTGGATTTTGTGCCATAATGACCTCCTTAATTATAGCCAAAAAATATAGTAAATTGGCATTTCTATTTAGCATTGTATATGAAAAAACAATTGTTTTCAACAAAATTCAAAAAAAAGCTATTTTTTTGCGGATTCGTGTGATACTGTAAAAAAAGACCAAATTTACTGTCACAGTTCACTCATCATGGGCATTTGGAGATTACTCATGCTTGCATGAGGAAATATCTGGATGATTAAGGGTGAAGGGAGCGCCTTTTTATGAGCAAAAGTAGTAGCTGACGTCTTCTGGAACATAGTTCAAGAAGCATCGTTCGCAAGAGAACTCTTTTGTGAATGGCTCGCGTGAACTGTGTGTAACACTTTATAGAAAGCGCGACTGGTATGGCGGCGGGAAATCGTTGCAATTTACGGTGATTTTCATTATAATGTTGGAATAGGTGGGATCGTGATGGAAACAAGAGAAAAAGAGATGAAAAAGATATCAGAAAATGAAAAAATGCCGCAGACCAAAGATGTGACAGATGACATTGCGGTGAAATCAATTGAACCGGACTCTATTTTGGATTCAGCAAAACTTGTGCCGATCAAAGATTTTGTGAGCCCGGAGGAACTGCACAAAGATCTGCTTCAGATTATTCGCAAATACCATCCGTCTGCGGATATTTCCATGGTGGAAAAAGCATATCAGATCGCAGAGGAAGCTCATAGGACACAGGTGCGTAAATCCGGAGAACCGTATATCATTCATCCATTATATGTGGCAATCATTCTGGCAGAACTTGAGATGGATAAAGAGACTATCGTTGCCGGTTTGCTGCATGATGTCGTAGAAGATACGGTAATGACAGATGAGGAGATCAGGGAGGAGTTTGGACCGGAGGTTGCTCTTTTAGTTGATGGTGTAACAAAACTGGGTCAGATTTCCTATAAAGCAGATAAGGTAGAAGTTCAGGCAGAGAATCTGCGTAAGATGTTTCTTGCCATGGCAAAGGATATTCGCGTTATCATTATCAAGCTGGCGGACCGTTTGCATAATATGCGTACCTTAAAGTATATGAAGCCGGAAAAACAGAAAGAGAAAGCCCGCGAGACGATGGATATTTATGCTCCGATCGCGCAGCGTCTTGGTATTTCCAAGATCAAGATCGAATTAGAGGATCTTTCTCTGAAATATCTGGAGCCGGAGGCATATTATGATCTGGTGGAGAAGATTGCGGTGCGCAAATCTGCCCGTGATAAATATGTTAATTCTCTGGTGAATGATGTGGAAGTCTGTATGAAGGAAGCCGGTATTGAAGCGACCGTCATGGGACGTGCAAAACATTTCTTCAGCATTTACAAAAAGATGGTAAACCAGAACAAGACACTGGATCAGATTTATGATCTGTTTGCCATTCGTATTATTGTAAAAGATGTCAAGGACTGTTATGCGGCACTTGGTGTCATTCACGAAAAATACAAACCAATCCCGGGACGTTTTAAAGATTATATTGCAATGCCGAAACCGAATATGTATCAGTCTCTGCATACGACACTGATCGGACCGACCGGTCAGCCGTTTGAGATTCAGATCCGTACCGAGGAGATGCATCGTACTTCTGAATACGGTATTGCCGCACATTGGAAATACAAAGAAGCAAATAACGGAAACAGCATCAACGGTGAGGAAGAAAAATTAAGCTGGCTTCGCCAGATTCTGGAATGGCAGCGGGACATGTCCGATAATAAGGAGTTCATGAGCCTGTTAAAGAGTGATCTGGATCTGTTTTCAGACAGTGTATTCTGTTTTACACCGAGTGGTGATGTCAAGAACCTGCCAAAAGGTTCCACACCGATCGATTTTGCCTACAGCATTCATTCAGCAGTAGGAAATAAAATGATCGGTGCAAAAGTAAACGGACGTCTGGTAACAATTGATTATAATATCCGTAACGGTGACCGTATCGAAGTCCTGACTTCTGCAAACTCCAAAGGTCCGAGCCGTGACTGGCTGAACCTTGTAAAGAGTACACAGGCAAAAAATAAGATCAACCAGTGGTTCCGTAGTGAGTTTAAAGAAGAAAATATTGTCAGTGGAAAAGAGCTGCTGAACAATTACTGTAAAGCAAAATCCATTAATTTAGGCGATATCAATAAGCCGGAATATCAGGCAAAAGTACAGCGTAAATATGGATTCCGTGACTGGGATTCTGTATTGGCAGCGGTTGGTCATGGTGGATTGAAAGAGTCACAGATCGTGAACCGCATGATGGAAGAATACCGCAAGGACCACAAGAAAGTGATTACCGATGAGCAGGTACTGCTTGAGGTATCTTCTTCCGAACAGAAGGAAAAACACGAAGAGGAAGCACGTACTTCTCATAAAAAGAGCGGAATTATCGTAAAAGGTCTGACGGATGTGGCAGTTCATTTTTCCAAGTGCTGCAGTCCGGTACCGGGCGACGAGATCGTCGGATTTGTCACAAGAGGACGAGGCGTATCCATTCACCGAACAGACTGCATTAATATCATGCAGCTTCCGGATTTTGACAGACAGCGTTTGATCGAGGCAGAATGGCAGCAGGGAGCCGCTGATGAAGAAAACGGCGGTCACGGCAAATATCTGGCAGAGCTTCGGATTTTCGGAAACAACCGTACCGGTTTGCTGGTAGATATCACGAAGATTTTTACCGAGCGTGGAATTGATATTAATTCCATCAATTCTCGAACAAGTAAAAAGGGAATTGCGACCATTGCAGTTTCTTTCTATACAAAAGGCAAAGATGAGCTGAACATGCTTGGTGAAAAGATCCGTCAGATCGAGAGCGTTTTTGATATTGAACGTACGACCGGCTGACAGGGATAAGGAGTATAAAGATATATGGCAGATTTAAGAATTGAAGAATATAACGTTGGCGATATTGGAACAAACTGTTACTTTATCGTAAACGCGGACACAAAAGAAATGGTGATCATTGATCCGGGCGGAGATGGAGCAGATCTTATCCGCCGCATCAAAGGGCGCGGATTAAAATTGCAGGCAGTTTTGCTGACACATGGACATTATGATCATGCGCATCATGCACGAATGGTAGCAGATGCATTTGGTGTTTTTGTCTATGCAAGTGAAAAGGAAGAAGCCACTATGCATGACATTCAGAAAAATGTATCCGCAATGTTTGGCAATCCGGAGACTTATGATGCAGACGTGTATACAAAAGACGGTGATGTGCTGGACTTAGCCGGATTCAAGATTAAAGTGCTTTCCACACCGGGACACACTGAAGGTGGATGTTGTTACTATTTTGACGGCAACAAAGTGCTGGCAAGTGGTGACACCCTGTTTTGTGGTTCTGTTGGCAGAACAGATTTTAAGGGTGGAAGCATGTCAGATCTGGTGCGTTCCGTAAAAGAAAAACTGTTTGTGCTTCCAAACGATACTGCGGTATTGCCGGGACATGAGGCACGTACCACAATTGGTTATGAGAAACAGTATAATATGTACTTAGCATAATTTAGTATAATGATTTAAAAGGAATTTTCATGAAACAGGTAGATGAATTTGTATTTGTGGAAATTCCTTTTGTGACGTAAAAAGATACTATAATGGATAACATATAAATGGATTTTTATGGAACAGGTGAATGTGCATTTATGAAAAATTGACCTGTAGCAGATAGAAAAGTGTAGAAGCCAGATAATGTTTTTTAAAAGAGATTGGAAAAGGAAATAAGTATGATTACAGTACAGTTAAATGAGCCGGATTTTGAGTATGATATTCATTCTCTGGTAAAGGCGTTTTATCCACAGCATGACGTGCTTGTAAAAGCCATGCCGCGGGAGGAGTTTCCGGAGAGCGTATTTCATCTTGTGGTAAATTATGACCGGAAAAACCACATGATTGATTTTAAATTTTATGAGCGGGAACAGCAGGAAAATGATAATGTGACAAAAGAAGAAATAGTTGCGCAGGATCATGATCATGCAGCAAAAGAAGAAAATGAGAATGCAGAGCAGATTTCGGAAGAAGCTTTTTCACAGAATCAGAAAAATGGTACAGCAGAAGAAAAAATGACACTGGGCGGCAGCGTTCTGGTTGATTTTGCTGATCGGAAAAAGACAAAAAATGAGTTAAAACAGCAATTATATTATCTGCTGACCTTGTATGCAGGAAAGACACTTCCATGGGGAACGCTGACGGGTATTCGCCCGACGAAAATCCCGATGGAATTACTGGAAGAAGGAAAAAGTGAAGACGAGATTCGTTCTTATATGAAAGAAACATATTTTGCTTCGGATGAAAAAATTGAGCTGAGTCTGGCAGTTGCAAAGCGTGAACTGGAATTGCTGAGTCGTATAGATTATGAGAATGGCTACAGTTTATATGTAGGTATTCCATTCTGCCCGAGTACATGCCTTTATTGTTCTTTCACCTCTTATCCACTGGCAAAATGGGCAAACCGTATGGATGAATATTTGGATGCATTGGAAAAAGAAATTGCATTTACGGCAGAGGCTTGCAAACACAAGGTTTTAAATTCTGTTTATATTGGCGGAGGCACACCAACAACACTTTCCGCAGAGCAGATGGATCGACTGTTGACGATGATCGGAAGCTATTTTGGAATCGCAGATGAGCAGGGCAGAATGATCTATGCGGATGAATATATGAATGAAGTAGATGCAGCAGATGAAGCGCAGAATTCTATGGATGAGGCTAAATCTGAAAATGGTTCAACCGATGTTGAAGGTAATGCAGCAGGTTCTGTTTGTGAAAATGGTAAAGTGCGGAAGAAGACACAACTTCTGGAGTTTACCGTAGAAGCCGGCAGACCGGACAGCATCACCAGAGAAAAACTGGAAGTAATCCATAAACATAACATTTCCAGAATTTCCATCAATCCGCAGACCATGAAAGAAGAAACATTGCGTCTTATCGGTCGTCAGCATACCGTACAGCAGACCATCGACAGTTTCAAACTGGCGCGGGAAGCAGGTTTTGATAATATCAACATGGATCTGATCGTTGGACTTCCGGAGGAGACCATCGAGGATGTGCGTGAGACCATGAGACAGTTAGAAGAACTGGATCCGGATAACATCACCGTTCATTCATTGGCAATCAAACGTGCAGCCAGACTTCGGATGCAGAAGGAACAGTACGAGAACCTGCATATTGAGAATACCGCGCAGACCATTGATCTGACGGCAGAGTGCTGTCATGAGATGGGACTGGAGCCATATTATCTGTATCGTCAGAAAAATATGGCAGGCAATTTTGAAAATGTCGGCTACGCAAAACCGGGAAAAGCCGGAGTGTACAACATTCTGATCATGGAAGAAAAACAGACCATTATGGCGCTTGGCGCAGGTGCTACTACCAAAGTTGTTTTTGAGGATGGCAAGCGTATTGAGCGTGTGGGAAATGTTAAGGATATTACAAATTACCTGGATCGTGTGGATGAGATGGTAGAGCGGAAGCGGGAATTGCTGAAAAACTGTGGTCAGCTTAGATAAAATACTTGCTATATCAAACTCACAAACGTATAATAAACTATGTATGTGAACACAGAAATAGAGAAATCATCTGTGTTTGGAAATGTATAAGAAAACAGATGTCGGATATCTGTTTGTTTAGGAATATAAAATACAGAGCAATCTGTATGGAATGGAGGATATACAGTGGCTTTAAAGAAAAAACCGGTAAACGGTATGAAAGATATTATGCCGGATGAGATGCAGATTCGTGATTATGTACAGAGCGTGATCAAAGAGACTTATCGTGCATTCGGATTTACCCCGATTGAGACACCTTGTATGGAAGATATTGCAAACCTGAGCAACAAGCAGGGTGGAGAAAATGAGAAACTGATCTTCAAGGTATTAAAACGTGGTGAAAAACTGAAACTGGAGACTGCACAGAGTGAGGCAGATCTGGTTGATTTTGGTATGAGATATGATCTGACTGTACCGCTTTGCCGTTACTATGCAAACCATGCAAATGATCTGCCGTCCCCGTTTAAGGCACTTCAGATGGGAAATGTATGGCGTGCAGACCGTCCGCAGAGAGGTCGTTATCGTCAGTTCATGCAGTGTGATATTGATATTCTTGGCGAGCCGTCTAACCTGGCAGAGATTGAACTGATCCTTGCTACTACAACCACACTTGGCAAACTTGGATTCAAAAATTTTGAGATCCGTATCAACGAGCGCCGAATCTTAAAAGCAATGGCGGCTTACAGCGGATTTGCAGAGGAAGAGTTTGATACAGTATTTATCATTCTGGACAAGATGGATAAGATCGGTCTGGAAGGTGTTGCAGAGGAACTTGCAAAAGAAGGTTATGCACAGGAATCAATCGATAAATATCTGTCACTGTTCACTGGTGTAGAGCAGGCAGAGGATGGCATCAGCTATCTGGCAGATACTTTAGGTGACTATCTGGATGCGGAGATCGTTCAGAATATGAAAGAGATCGCATCTGCAGTAAATGCGACAAAGACAGCATCCTTTGAACTGGTATTTGATCCGACTTTAGTACGAGGTATGTCTTACTATACAGGAACTATTTTTGAGATCGCGATTCCGGAGTTTGGCGGAAGCTGCGGTGGCGGCGGACGTTACGACAAGATGGTTGGAAACTTCACCGGAAAAGATGTTCCGGCCTGCGGATTTTCCATCGGATTTGAGCGTATCATCCTGCTTCTGATGGAGAATGGTTTCAAGATTCCGGAGCAGCCGAAAAAGACTGCATATCTGATTGAAAAAGGATATCCGGGCGATAAACTCAGTGAAGTGATCGGACAGGCACAGCAGGCACGTGCAAACGGCGAGCAGGTATTGGTTGTCCGTATGAATAAAAATAAAAAATTCCAGAAAGAGCAGCTTTCTAAAGAAGGTTACGAGGAATTCGTAGAATTTTTTAAATAGGAGGAATATATTATGGCAGAGTCCATGCGTGGATTGAAAAGATCCCATAGATGTACAGAGGTATCCAGCGCAGATATCGGAAGTACCGTTACCGTTATGGGTTGGGTACAGAGAAGAAGAAATCTGGGAAGCCTGATCTTTATTGACCTGAGAGACCGTTCCGGTCTGCTTCAGATCGTATTTGATGAAAACAGTGTAGGAGCAGATGGATTTGCAAAAGCAGAGACACTCAGAAGTGAGTACGTTATCGCTGTTGTTGGTAAGATCCAGAAACGTTCTGCAGCAGTAAATGAAAACTTAAAAACAGGTGATATTGAAGTAATTGCAGAAAGTCTTCGTATCCTTTCTGAGTCCGATACACCGCCTTTCCATATTGAGGAGAATTCTCAGACAAAAGACGAAATCCGCCTGAAATACCGTTACTTGGATTTGCGTCGTCCGGACTTACAGCGTAACCTGATGCTGAGAAGCAAAGTGGCTTATCTGATGCGTGATTTCATGGCAAAAGAAGGCTTTATCGAGATCGAGACACCGGTTCTGACAAAATCCACTCCGGAGGGAGCAAGAGATTATCTGGTACCAAGTCGTGTGCATCCGGGAAGTTTTTATGCACTTCCGCAGTCTCCACAGCTGTTTAAACAGCTGCTGATGTGTTCCGGATATGACCGTTATTTCCAGATCACAAAATGTTTCCGTGATGAGGATTTACGTGCTGACCGTCAGCCGGAGTTTACACAGGCCGACATGGAGCTGTCTTTCGTAGATGTAGATGACGTATTAGACGTAAATGAGCGTCTGTTAAAATATGTGTTCAAAGAGGCTATCGGTGTCGATGTACAGATTCCGCTTCCACGCATGACATGGCAGGATGCGATGGACCGTTACGGTTCTGACAAACCGGATACCCGTTTTGGCATGGAATTACATGACGTATCTGACGTGGTGAAGAACTGTGGATTCGGTGTATTTACCGGTGCATTAGAGAACGGCGGCAGTGTACGTGGTATTGCTGTTCCGGGCAAAGCTTCCATGGGCCGCAAACAGATCGACAAACTGGTTGATCTGGCAAAAACATACGGAGCAAAAGGTCTGGCTTATCTGTGTGTAAATGAAGATGGCACATACAAATCTTCTTTTGCAAAATTTATGACAGAAGAAGAACTGGCAGCTTTAGTAGAAGCTACCGAAGGAAAACCGGGCGATCTGCTGTTATTTGCAGCAGATAAAAATAAAGTTGTCTGGGCTGTTCTTGGCGCATTAAGACTTCATATGGCAAAAGAGCTGAACCTGCTGGATCCGAACAAGTACAACTTCCTCTGGGTAACAGAGTTCCCGTTACTGGAGTGGTCCGATGAAGAGAATCGTTATATGGCAATGCATCATCCGTTTACTATGCCAATGGAAGAGGATTGGGATAAGATCGATTCTGATCCGGGCGCTGTTCGTGCAAAAGCATATGATATCGTATTAAACGGTACCGAGCTTGGCGGCGGTTCTGTCCGTATCCATCAGGATGATATTCAGGAGAAAATGTTTGAGGTACTTGGATTTACAAAAGAGCGTGCATGGGATCAGTTTGGTTTCCTGCTCTCCGCATTCAAGTATGGTGTACCGCCACACGCAGGACTGGCTTACGGCTTAGATCGTATGGTAATGCATATGGTACATGCAGATTCTATCCGTGACGTTATCGCATTCCCGAAAGTAAAAGATGCTTCCTGTCTGATGACAGAAGCTCCAGGTACGGTAGATGAGAAACAGTTAGAAGAACTTGGACTTGCAATCAAACTTCCGGAAGAGACAACAGAAGAGGAGTAATTGTAAAATTGCATAAAAATGAGTAAAAAGCGGGAGTGGAAAATCTGAGGATTTTCTGCTCCTGCTTTTTGCATGCCTTGAAAATAAAGGATTTGTGGGAAAAAATGCGTGTTGTGCAATTTGTATAGTGTAAGAAATGCAGAAAAATTTATGGTTGACGGTCAGGGGGAAGAGGTATATATTCATGCTATCGTTCTTCAAACAAATCTGATTCAGATAAAATTGCATAGTTATCAGAGTGGTGATATCTTACGAGCAGTCTAAATATTGTTGCACCGATTCGGTAAATATCAAGAAAAACAGAGTGATACATTGTATTAGTTAAACTATGAAAATAAAAAGAGAAGAAGGCTAATGAAACGTGAACGCAGAATAAGCATTTCCCCGCTTCAAGCGCGTAGAGCACTAAGCGGTGGGTAAGGGGGATGCTTATGCCAGTGGGAGTTAAAAGCTCCCACTGACAGGTCGCAAAGCGACTGCGTTCATGAGCAAGTAGCGAAAGCGGATTGCGAATGTCCGCTTTAAATATGTAAATATTTCATATGGAGGAGGTTGTTTGCATGACAAAAAAGTTACGAGATTATTTTCCTATGCTGCAGACCAGAGAAGTAATTTTGAAAGAAATCAATAATAACGAAAAGATGTGGAGTACGTTTTATTCGTGGGAAGAAGAACGGCAGGAGGAATTTCTTGATTTTTGCACTGGAGCGCGGGGAGTAAAAGTGATGTATGATTTTGTGAGTAAAGAGGTTTTGAATCCAGAGTCAACACCAGAGCGTATTGATGAGTTATTGTCTCTGTTATTAAAGCAGGAGGTTCATGTGATGGAAGTTTTACCAAATGATGGAACACGATTGGCAGATGAATCATCACTTGTTATTATGGATATTGTAGTGCAGCTTTCCGATGGCAGCATTGCAAATCTGGAAATTCAAAAAATTGGGTATAAGTTTCCGGGAGAAAGAAGCGCCTGCTATTCCGCAGATTTGCTGTTGCGGCAGTATAAGCGGGTGCGAAGTGAACGAAAGAAAAAATTCAGTTACAAAGACATCAAAGATGTATATACAATTGTGCTGTTTGAAAACAGTCCTGCAGAATTTAAAAAATTTCCAGATGTATATATTCATTCTTTCGGGCAAAAATCAGATTCGGGATTGGAATTTAATCTGCTGCAAAAATATGTATTCGTAGCGCTTGACAATTTTAAAAATATTCAGCAAAATAAAGAAAATAAGTATCTGATAAACAGTCGACTTGATGCATGGATTGCGTTCTTTTGTATAGATGATCCGGAAATGATTGTTGCGATTATCGAGCAGTATCCCGAGTTTAGAGCATACTATGAACAAATCTATGACATCTGTCGAAATATCGAAGGAGTGATGGATATGTTTTCGAAAGAATTACAGGAACTTGACCGGAATACTGTGCAGTTGATGATTGATGAGATGCAGGAGGATTTGAAACAAAAAGGAAAAGAACTGGATCTTATAAATCAGAAATTAGGTGAGAAGAATCAGGAACTGGATGAGAAGAATCAGGAATTGAATGAGAAGAATCAGGAATTGAATGAAAAAAGTCAGGAATTGGATGAAAAAAATCAGAAATTACAGGCGGCTTTAGCGCGTATTCATGAGCTTGAAGAGGAAAAGAAAAAAGCAAATCAATAAGATGGAAAATGAATTCCTAACAGAAAGCCGGCAATTGCCGGCTTTCTGAAAAATATGCTAAAACTATACTATTCATAATCTACCTGGAAAGATGCAAAGTCCAGATCAGTTTCAGTTCCATCTTCGAGATGAACATAAGGGATAACTTCCAGAGAAGTGAAGTCCTGTGTCATTGTCGGAATAACTACCTGTGTGCGGAAACAGTAGTTACCATCATCGTCGGTATAAGCACGTTCTCCACCATCATCTGAGTCATTCTCCATGCTAGAGGAATGAAAAGCTGCATTTTCTGTCTGGGTATTGTAAGTATTTCCATTGGAATCTGTAATTTTGCAGAATACCCAGTTGTGAATATTGTCGTCATTCATTACGTTATCAAAGTTTTGGAAGGAGTCATAGTCCTTGCCAAAATTCCAAGTGAGATCCAGATATGTTCCAGAGGCAGAAACTTTACTCTGTGCAATTGTTACCTCTGCACCGCTTTCTGTATAGGCAGAAGTTGCAGGTTTTACGTTGGCAGAGCCGGAAATGTCAAAGCTGATTGTCTGCATATAGCAATTTCCGGTTTTTGGATCTATACTGGTTGCCAGCGGAACTTGTACCGTGAAAGTATCTGGAAGAACTACATCAGAAAGTTCTACTCTGGCATGAAATGCACCGCGCTTATACTGGGCATCGGTTGATCCTGTTAAACCATTAATATTCCACTGTGCTATATAGATGGTATCATTGATGATAATACGATCCGGAAGAAACCAGTTTCCTAAGGTTTTTATACCATATGGGGTGGCTTCACCATAAATAGAAAGCAGACTGCCATCATAGTAAGCATCTATAACATTCATATATGGGTTTGGTTGTTTTTGATAGTTGTTATCATATTGATTGAACATAACATCTGGCCAGGTATCAGAAAAAGTAGTAACAAGACCGCTTTCTTCTGATACAATCGTTGCTGGTGCCACAGAATCTGTCGTGTCGGAAGCAGTAGATGTTTCTTCTTCGGAAGAACTTTCCGGAGTAGTGATACGTCCTGTTTCCTGCAAATACTGCTGTGATCTTGCCTGATACTGTTTAATTCCGGCATAAGCGCCGGTGGTTCCCATGGTAGCACATACAATAATTACGGCAGCAACTTTTGCCGGCATCCATTTCTTACGTGCTTTTATAGGAGAAACATTATTTTTCTGCTGTTCCTGAGCTACCTGATTAACAACAAGCTGTTTAAAATGCTCTGGTGTTTTTGGAAAAGTTTCTTTTTCATATTCGAAATCATTGTGTTTAGAGTCGTGATTCATATGGCGGCCTCCTTTTCAAACATTGTTCGTAACTGAAGTTTTCCGCGGTTTAACCGCATTTTTATGGCACTTTCACTCATTTCCAGAATGTCTGCAATTTCCCGTATTTTAAATCCGTCAAAGTAATACATTACCAGTGGAAGACGGTAGGAAATATCTAGCTGCATCAGATGCTGATACAGGTCTGAGTAATCCTGCTGTGCGGCTTCTTCGGTCAGTGCACCTTCCTCATAAGCGACTTCCCGTTTGCGTTTCCGCAGGATCATCTGACATTCGTTGATCAATATGCGTGAAAACCATGTTTTGGCATATTCCTGTTTTTTTAGTGTGTGAAGTTTTGAAAATCCTTTTACGATGGCAGATGACATGGCGTCCTCACAGTCGGCATCCTCTTTTAAAATCGCCTTTGCAATGCGGTAGAAGTCATCGGTAAAAGAAATGATCAAATCTCCGAAATCCTGTTTTGTCATAACTTCCCTCTTTTTATCTCAATATGTTTTTATAAATGTGAAATGAGATTTTTATACTCTGTAATAGCTATTACACCCATTAGATGCAGTTTAACATAAAAAAGTCACAGACATATGATAAGAATTCATTCAAAGTAGATTTGTTCTCCTTGTTGGTTTGGTTTCCGGCAGAATTGGAGACATGTGCAGAAGAATTATGTCATGTGTTACACAATGTGCATGTTGTGATAAAAATGATGATGGCATTTGAGAATTTTACCTGCAATTTACAGAAATCTGGTTCTGGATTTTACCCGGTGGTCATAAGCTGAAAATGTTGCAAATCTGAGAAATATTTTTTCTGGAAAGTTAATCAGAAAAAATAAGTCATAAATCAGAAATCCACGCATATAGTATAGAGTGGGCTAAGAAAGGAGAGATGTATATTTGAAAGAAGAAAAAGAAAAGAGAATTGATACCAAAAAAGAAAAAGAGATAAAAACAGGGGACGTGACAATGCATGAAACAGAAGAACCTGCCGATGTGTTTCCGGAGAAAACAGGGGATAATCTGATATTTCTGGATGACCCGAAATTACGAAAAGAATATCTGGATTGTATGAGATATCTGCTGACGCAGATTACAGATTTTGGATTTGCGCAGGAAGAAGAACTGGGGCGCAGCATTATCAGTCATACAAAATATCGTTTAAAAACAAGAGAGAGTATTCTGGCAAAGATGGAGCGCAAGAAACGGGAACTGACAGAGGAAAATGTGTTTACTTACATAAATGATCTGGCAGGGATTCGTGTGATCTGCCTGTTTCTGGATGATATCTACCGGGTGAGAGATTTTGTCCGTGAACTTCCCGGAATTACAATTGTGAAAGAGAAAGATTTTGTGAAAAAACCGAAAAACAGTGGCTATCAAAGCCTGCATATGATCGTACAATTTGCTAATGAAAAAAAGGTTGAAATTCAGTTGAGAACCATTGGAATGGATTTCTGGTCGGTACTGGAATATCAGCTGCAGTATAAAAAGCATCATAAAAAAGGAAAACAATTGAAAAAGGAGCTGTTTTCCTGCGCCATTGATGTAAGAAATATGGATCAGCGGATGCTGGATCTGAGACAGTCAATTGAAAACGTATAAAAAGGTGTGCCTTCCAGGAAAGCACACCTTTTTTATTACTCAAAGTCAGGGGAATGGGTACATTCTCTTTACCTGCTTCAATGTATTCATTTGTTAAACTGTAATCGAATCTTAAGCCTCAATTGGTTTCAGATCGTCAGCGATGATCAGTTTTGCTTCTGTAGCTGCCTGAATCTCTTCAACAGTGAATTCCGGATTGTACTCTTTTAATACGATTCCTTCCGGAGTTACTTCCATAACACCCATCTCAGTAACAATCAGGTTTACCTGAGCTTCTGCTGTCAGAGGTAATGTACACTGTTTTAAGATCTTCGGTGCACCTTTCTGTGTGTGCTCCATAGCAACGATAACTCGTTTAGCACCTACTACAAGGTCCATAGCACCACCCATTCCAGGAACCATTTTTCCAGGAATAATCCAGTTTGCGATATTTCCTTTCTCATCTACCTGAAGAGAACCAAGGATTGTAGCATCTACATGTCCACCACGGATGATGGAGAAAGATGTAGCACTGTCAAAGAACATACCGTCTTTCTCGATACCAGCCGGTTGTCCACCTGCATTTACGATGTATGCAGCATCCGGATCTTCCGGATCAACAGCTGCAAGACCGATGAATCCGTTCTCAGACTGTAATGTAAGTTTAACAGATGGATCAAGGTAATCCGGAACCATAGTAGGAAGTCCGATACCAAGGTTTACAACATCACCATCATGTAATTCTTTAGCGACACGTTTCGCGATATATGGTTTGATTTCACTTCTTTCCATCTTATGCTTCCTCCTTTACTACTAAATAATCAACATAAATGTGTGGAGTTTCCACATAGTCTGGACCAATCTCACCAGCCGGAACGATTTTCTCAACTTCAGCGATAACGATATCAGCGGCAGAAGCCATCATCGGGTTGAAGTTACGAGTAGATCCTTTGTAACGGATATTTCCGGATTCATCAGCAATATATCCCTGGATGATTGCAACGTTACCACGGATTGCTTTCTCAAGAAGGTACTCTTTACCATCTAATTCGATAACCTGTTTGCCTTCAAGAGTTGTCGGTGAAGTGCTGTCAGCAACGATAGTACCGATACCTGTTGGTGTAAGGAATCCTGCAAGACCAGCTCCGCCTGCACGTACCTGCTCAGCAAGTGTACCCTGTGGCTGAAGTTTTAATTCGATCTCACCAGCATTGAATTTTGCTGCAACTTCTTTGTTCAGACCTACGTGTGTAGCGATTAATCTTTTAATTAATCCGTTGTGAAGTAAACGACCTGTTCCTTCATTTTCGAAACCTGCGTCGTTACATACAACTGTAAGGTCTTTTGCTGTTACTTCGTTTACGATAGATTTTGCTGTTCCGTTTGTCATGAATCCACCGACTAATACTGTATCGCCATCTTTGATCAGTGCGGCAGCTTCTTTAGCAGAAATAACTTTTGTTTTAGCCATTTCTTTCCCTCCTATTAATTACATGATAATAATTATTGTGCTCTGTTGATAACGTCATGCGTCCACATAGCCTGTTTCCATTATAGCACCTTGCCCGGCAAAATCCAGAGATATTTCACAAAAAAATTGAAAAAACTGTGATTTGTTTGTAAAAAGTTTGAATCAACGCTTTAAAGTGATAAAATATTTTTGTTGATTTTTGGAATAAAGTAAGATAAAATGACAGAAATGAGTTGAGACAAAGGAGAAAACAGTGATGAATTACTACGGAAAAGGAAATATGATGTCTGTAAGGGAAGATGTCGTGGTTTTGGATGCAACGCTGCGTGACGGTGGTCTGGTAAATGATTTTTACTTTACCGATGACTTTGTACGCGATTTATATAAAACGAATCTGGAAGCCGGTGTAGATTATATGGAGTTCGGCTACCGGGCAGATAAAAAGCAGTTTGATGTGAACAAATTCGGAAAATGGAAATTCGCGGAAGATGAAGCAATTCGTGAGATTGTCGGTGACAATGATACCGATATGAAAATCTCCATTATGGCAGATGTGGGCCGCTGTGATTACAAACACAGTATCAGGGACCGCGTAGACAGTCCGGTGGATCTGGTTCGTGTGGCTACTTATATCAATACGATGCCGGAAGCAATTGCTATGATTGAAGATGCTGCCGCAAAGGGTTATGAGACAACCTGCAATATTATGGCAATTTCCAAATGTCAGGAGCGCGATATTCAGATGGCGCTGGAGATGCTTGTAAAATCTTCGGTAAATGGTGTTTATGTGGTAGACAGTTATGGTTCTCTGTATCCGATGCAGATTTGTGAGATTACATCCATTTATCTGGATGCACTGGCAGAGAGTGGAAAAATGGTTGGTATTCATGCACATAACAATCAGCAGTGCGCCTTTGCAAATACTGTTCAGTCACTGGCAGTTGGTGCAAGTATGCTGGATGGAACTGTCATGGGAATGGGACGTGGTGCAGGAAATTGTTCACTGGAAGGATTGCTTGGATTTTTGAAAAATCCAAAGTATGAGATTGCACCGGTGCTTTCCTTTATTGAAAAATATATGTTAAAGCTGATTGAAGATGGAACGGTATGGGGATACAATATCCCGTATCTTCTGACCGGTCTGACGGATCAGCATCCAAGAACCGCCATTGCCGCAACGAAGAATCACGATACGAATTATCTGGATTTTTATCATATGCTGCTGGATGATTAAAAAATATAAAAACTGTGAGAGGGAAAAAGTTCCGTTTCTCACAGTTTTTTTATTTTCCTGTAATAAAGAAATCCGGTCAGATCTGCCAGAATCCATCCGATCGGAATCGCCCACCAGATAGCACTGACACCAAACGGGGTATTCGGTGCAAAGGCATAAGCCAGAACTACTCTTGTTCCCAGTGATACGATGGTGAGCACCAGCGACATGGCAGGCCGTTCGATTGCCCGGTAAAGACCATAAAGTAAAAACAGACAACCGATGCCCCAGTAAAAACCGCCCTCAATATGCAGATAACGAACACCTTCCGCAATGATCGTTGTTTCTCCTGCATTCACAAAGATCTGCATCAGCGGACGGGCAAAGATCCAGACAACGGCGGAGATGATCACGCAGAAAAGAATCGATACACGAACTGCGGTATGGATTCCGGCGGTTACCCGGTCTGGACGTTTGGCCCCGTGATTTTGTGAGATAAACAGGGAGAAGGCATTGCCAAATTCCTGCACTGGCATATATGCCAGCGTATCGATTTTAACCGCGGCGGCAAAGGCAGCCATGATTGCGGTACCAAAGCTGTTCACCAGACCCTGAATCATCAAAATTCCAAAGTTCATAACGGATTGCTGTAAGCAGGTGAAGAATGCGTATCGTCCCACTTCCGAAAATGTTGTTTTCCGGAAAATACGCTGTTCCTTTTTTGGGAAAAGCTGTGGATTTTTCCATAAAGCAACAATGGTGATGCCGATACCGGAAATTCCCTGTGCGATAACTGTGGCACCGGCAGCTCCGCCGATACCAAGCTGCAATTCGAATACAAACCACAGATCCAGCACAATATTTAAGATAGTGGAAACTGCCAGAAAAATAAGGGGCAGGATAGAATTGCCAACTGCCCGCAGGACAAAGGCGAAATAATTGTATAAAAACGTAAATCCGATGCCGATAAAAATAATGCGGGCGTAAATGCGCATCAGTTCATAAATATCTTCCGGTGTCTGAAGCAGTGTCAGAATCCCGTCCGTTCCGATAAACACGATCAGGTACATGAGGAGCGTTACCAGCAGAACAAGCCAGAAAGATACCCACATACATTCTTTCATTTCCTTTTGCCGGCCGGCGCCGTAATGCATGGAAAACAGCGCGCCGCATCCCATACAGAGTCCGATCATGACGGAGGTCAGAAAGGTCATAAGAGTGTAAGTGCTGCCGACGGCTGCCAGTGCGCCGGAGCCAAGAAAACGTCCGACGATGATCGTATCGGTAATATTGTAGACCTGCTGCAGCAGATTTCCAAGCATCATCGGCAGGGCAAAAAGCAACAGAGTTTTAAAAATTGGTCCTTTTGTTAAATCTTTTTCCATAGGAATATTATTATAGCACAGATTTTTCGATTTTTGCATATGTTGTGATGAAAGTATCGTTTGGAGTGCAATATGAATTTTGGACAGGAAAGATTTCAGTGGCTGGAGCAGGATCCATATACCCGCGAAAAAATGCCATTTTATATGACATATCCGATGCAGAATACCGTATTTGAGGAGACGGAGTATGAAAAAGACTGCAAACGTTTGCAGGAAATGTATCCGAGAGATGCCAGAAGGATTCAGAGCATGGTGGATGAGGAATGTGACCGGATGGAATACGAAGGCAGCATGATGTTTGACCGGTATCCGGACCGGCTGATGCTGGAAATGATCTGCCACAGGATCTACCGGGGATTGAGGCCGGAAGACGTGGAGGAGGACGGACGATTACATGTGGATGAAAAGTATTTTATGCTGGTGCAGGTAATGCTGATGCAGGAAATGTATCGCAGAAGATGCAGACATTATCGGTGCCGGAGATGGTATTAGGTCTTGTGTGTCGCAAAAAGATACCCTATAATGAAAACGACTTAAACTGATATGAAATAAAATTTAGTATTAATTAAGTAACAAGATGGCTAATTCCTTACTGGATGTAAGGGATATTCATCACAAATAGATTGTAGTAGAAAAGAGAAACGTTATGATAGAAAATCCATGGAAAGAGATACTGGCTGCTTGCATGAATGAGCGGTTGGCAAAAATCATTATCAGCGGTCCGCGTAAAAAAGACGGAGTGCGAAAAATTGAGATACGACCGGTACTTTTAAAAGAAAGACTGATGTTTCAGGCAAGTGCTTATACAGAAAAGCAGGTGCAGCATTATAACCTGACAGAAGCAGAATGTTATGAGAAGATTGCAGAGTGGACAGATGGGTTCCGTCAGTTAGAGGCACTGCATCCGCAGGAGCATATTCAGGTGTTGATCAGCAAAAAAGGAAAACGGACGGTACGACGGTCAAAATCCGGCTGCCCGGTTTCGAAAGCGAACTTATCACATAACCGGAAGAAACAGTATATTTTAGATCCGGAGATTCCGGTTCCGTTTCTGATTGACCTTGGGGTACAGACCAAAGATGGCAAAATCGTTCATTCCAGATACGATAAGTTCCGTCAGATGAACCGTTTCTTAGAATTTATTGAAGATATCGTTCCGGAGCTTCCAAAAGACAGAGAATCTGTTATCATAGATTTCGGCTGTGGCAAGTCATATCTGACTTTTGCCATGTATTATTATCTGCATGAGTTGAAACACTATGATGTACGGATCATCGGACTGGATCTGAAGGCAGATGTCATCGCGCATTGTCAGAATCTGGCAGAGGAATACGGATATGAAAAATTGTCCTTTCTGACTGGTGATATTGCACAGTATGAAGGTGTGGATCATGTAGATATGGTCGTAACCCTGCATGCCTGCGATACAGCAACAGATTATGCGCTGGAAAAAGCCGTAAAATGGGGCGCAAAAGTGATTTTGTCTGTGCCGTGCTGTCAGCATGAAGTGAATAAACAGATTCAAAATAATCTGTTGCAGCCAGTTTTAAAGTATGGACTGATCAGGGAGCGGATGTCAGCACTCTTGACAGATGCAATCCGTGCAAATCTGCTGGAGGAGGCAGGCTATCAGGTGCAGGTACTGGAATTTATCGATATGGAGCATACGCCGAAAAATATTTTATTGCGTGCAGTAAAATCCGGAAAACAAAAAAACTCCGGGGAACTGACAGAATTAATGGAGGCACTGCATGTATCACCGACGCTGGCGGCGTTGCTGAGAACAGAAAGGAATACATTAGATGCGTAAAGGAATACGAAAGTTTTTTATCCTTGTGGCGGTATTTATCGTTGCATTATTTATTTTTTCCAAGATTACAAATCATGAGACAAAGGATCTGACGACAGATATGCCGGCGGCATCCTTACCGATCGTGTATTTTGAGGATAACGGGCATCGGGTGAACGAACTGCATGGTTATGTGGATGATATGTCGGAAGTTTCCATGCGTGATACCGTCACACCGCTTCCGGATAACCATAAGCTGTCGCTTCGCATTGATCCGTATGGCAAAAATATTGACAGTGTGACGTTTGAAGTGCGAAGTCTGGACGGAAGCAGATTGGTTCAGGAGGGAAAAGTTACGCTTTCCGGTGACAAGAGCGCGATGAAAGGTGAGATTACCGTTGAAAATCTGTTGGAAAAAACAACGGAATATCAACTGCTCCTGAAAGTAAAAGAGGGCGATACGACGGCAAGTTATTATACAAGAATCAAGGATGCCGGAGACAGTCAGATCAGTACCTGTGTGGATTTCGTAGAAGAATTTCATGCAATTACCATGGATAAGGATCGTCAGTCAGAACTTGCTTCTTATATGGAGCCTTTCGCGGATGCAGACAATACATCTTTGCAGACTGTCACCATTAATAACAGTCTTTCTCAGGCTTGCTGGGGAGATCTGCAGGGAACCGAAGTGACAGAACCGGTGGCATCCATCAAAGAGATGTGTGATGAATATCAGGTTATTTTGCTGGAATATATTTTATCTGCTGACAATGAGAATGGTCAGACAGAATATTATAACGTGCAGGAATATTATCGGGTGCGTGTCGGTGCAGAGAAGATTTATCTGTTAAATTTTGAACGGACCATGGAAGAAATTTTCCGGGGAGACGGCGCTCACGTATCCAAAGATTCCATTAATCTTGGAATCCGATCCGATGTGGTGGATTACAAGGCGAACGAAACCGGAAATATTATCTGTTTTGTGCAGCAGGGAGAGCTGTGGAGCTACAATCAGTCTGAAAATAAAATGACACAGGTGTTCAGTTTCCGAAGCGGAGATGACATGGACATACGGGAAAATTATGATGAACATGCGATCCGGATTCTGAAAGCGGATGAAGGCGGAAGTATTGATTTTGTTGTATATGGCTATATGAACCGTGGAGAGCATGAAGGCCAGGTGGGTGTCAGCGTATGCCATTATGACTGTGTGACGAATACAGTGGAGGAAATGTTATTTATTCCGACAACATTATCCTATCAGGTGGTAAAAGAACAGCTTGGTACGTTAATGTATGTATCGGATAACGGATACTTCTATCTGACCATTTCTGATCAGGTATACAAGATTAATCTGGATACGAAAAAAACAGAAATTTTTATCAGTGATCTGCAGCCGGATATGATCGTAAGCTCTGAGGATGGACGGCATATTGCATGGTCAGAAGATGGAAGTGTCATGCATGTGACAGATCTGGAAAAAGGTGATACTTACGATGTTAATGCAGAGAGCGGTCAGACATTGAAACCGCTTGGATTCATCGGAAGCGACTGCATTTATGGATGGGGTTATACGTCAGATGTGTTTAGCACGGATACGCAGACCAATACGCTGGCACTGAGTCAGGTATTGATTATGGATTTCGGTGACAGTGAGCATCAGATTTTAAAAACTTACCAGAGTCCGGGCATGTATGTGACAGGTATCCGGGTGCAGGATGGCAGCATTTACCTGTCCAGAGTGGCAAAATCCGGGGATACCTATACGGACGCGCCGGAAGATACCATTATGAACCGCGATATGCAGGATGAAAATCTGGTGAACGTGTCAACAACGATTTCTACGGTAAAACAGACAGAGGTTGTGATCACGCTGAGTACAGAATCCTCTGGAACTGCACCAAAACAGGTGATTCCGAAACAGATCCTGAATGAAGAATCTGTCACGATTGAAATGAAAAATCTGAATGCTTTCAGCGACTATTATGTTTATGCCAAAGGTCAGGTTATTTTTGCAACAAAGGATATGGCGGCAGCGATCCAGAGTGCAGATGCAAACAAAGGTGTTGTCATCGGAAAAGATCTGCTTTATGTATGGCGGCGTGGAGAAAGTCAGACACAGGAGCCGCTGGAAATATCTGAATAAGAAATATGATGAAATTTTATATGAACGCAGAATAAGCATTCCCCCGCTTCAAGTGCGTAGAGCACTAAGCGGTGGGTAAGGGGATGTTTATGTCAGTGGGAGTTAAAAGCTCCCACTGACAGGTCGCAAAGCGACTGCGTTCATGAGCAAGTAGCGAAAGCGGATTGCGAATGTCCGCTTTACAAGCGATGCATAGAGATTTTGAGATAGATGAGTCAGTTTGTGTGAATAGAATCTGGCATGAAGTTTCATGTATGTTTTGCTTGAATAAGAGAGTCAAAAACGACAGAAATACCGATCGTGGTGTTTTATAGTTACGTTTTAGACTCTCTTTTTTGTTCTTTTGTCAGAGAGTATTTAACAAAATGAAGAAAGTTTCTACTTTGATTGTGTATATCTATTTGAACGCAGAATAAGCATTCCCCCACTTCAAGTGCATAGAGCACTAAGCGGTGGGTAAGGGGATGCTTATGTCAGTGGGAGTTAAAAGCTCCCACTGACAGGTCGCAAAGCGACTGCGTTCATGAGCAAGTAGCGAAAGCGAATTGCGAATGTCCGATTTACCTGAAAATCAGGTATAAAATTTCACAAAAATAATATATTACAACAAGAGAAATCGGGTGGTGTTTCGTTTGGAACGAATCTATGGAATCGGGATGATCCTTGGGGTATGCGGACTGATCCTGCTCATTGGAATTTTGAAGAAAAATGCAGAGATTTTGCTGAATTTTGTGGCGCGGACGGTGGTGTGCCTGATCTGTATGTATTTCCTAAATTCCTTTTTTACATCCAGGGGATTTGATGTGGCAATCGGTATCAATCCGTTGAGTCTTTTGACATGCGGAACCCTTGGAATCAGCGGGCTTGCGGCACTTTATGGAATCTTATTTCTTCAGTTATTGTGATAATGCACAAGCCGGGAAATTGGCAGAAAAGTGACTATAGACAGGCGCAGGGAAAGGACTTATAATCGGTTTCACAAAGGAGGTGGAGCACATGTGGAACTAATTCGAATCAGTGCATCGGCAGTAATACTTCTTCTTGCGGTGAGGACAGATTTTTCGGATGGCATCATTCGAAACAGACTGATGGCTGTGGGGATCTTGATCGGAATTCTTTGCTGGATTCCGGAATTTGAGCCAAAGGCGGCAGGAGAAGTGATCGGGGGGCTTTTATTACCGATACTGATTTGCTGGATTCCCTTTCGTATGCATGGACTGGGGGCCGGTGATATCAAACTGTTCTGTGTAATCGGCTGTCTGAATGGCAGTCGGAGTGTAATCTATTGTATCTGTATTTCTTTCCTGCTGGCAGCAGGATTCTCATTCGGCAGATTGCTGAATCAGAGACAGCTTTGGACAAGCTTACAAAGCTGTGTCAGCTATTTTCAAATAGTAGTACAAAAGGGAAGGATCATTCCTTATCCTGAACGGACCAGAAAGGGTGCCCGTTTTCATTTTTCGGCAGCTATTCTGGTTGGGTATGCTGTAATTCTGGGGGTGAATGTATGCAAAACCCTGTTGTGGTGATCGGGGGACTGGAAAAATCTTATATGCAAAAACTGGCGCTGTATCTGAATACGCGGATCGGAAAAGATGGTTATGTGGAGCTGTTGGAAGGTTCGGCCAGGCAGACGGATATGGTGCATCAAAATGTGAATCATCAAAGGGAAAAACACTGGGAGCTGGCAGTGGGGGCAGAATCATTTGTGGAGGCTTTACAGGAAGCGGGGCAGGCAGAGCAGATTCTGATTCTTACTGATACTGAGGAAGAAGATGAGACGCATATCAGTCAGTATCAATCCAGAGCGGTACTGTTTCAGAAGATTATTGCGCGGTATCATTCCATCGCCAGTATGGGGATGCAGATGTCCACGGTAAAGCAACAGCACTGGATCGTCTGCACTGGTGGAAACCGGGGAATTTTGATGGCTGTTTCTGTATTATGCGCATGGATACTGGCCAGGAGACAGCGTGTGCTGTATGTAGAGTTTTCGGAAAACAGCGGTCTGATATCGGTGTTTCAACTGGAGTATGGGACCGCAGATCTGAGCGATTTATTTCTGCAACTGAGAAAAGAATCGGGGACTTCTTTTGAATTGTTTACCAGGCAGCTGGAGAGAATTGATTACATTCAACCACCGGAAAATGCCATGATTTTGTACGAAATCCGGGAAGAAGATCTGCAGGCTTTTTTGAAGCGGCTTTCTATGGAGGGGCGGTATGATGCAGTTGTATTTTCCATGGGAAGCATGATCTGTGGATGTCAGCTCATTTTTTCACAGGCAGAACGGATTTTGCAGATCTCAGGAATTGATCTGTGCAGCCGCTGTGCTGCCGGGGAAGAGGACGTTTTCCTGAAAAAATGTTGTTCCGAAGAAAAAATAACAAAACTGGCAGTCTCAGAATTATCCGGAGAATTGCCGGGGGTACATCTTTTGCATGAATGGTCTGAATCTGAGACTGGACGGCGGATCAGGCAGATATTGGACAGGCAGGAATTCTGAGATGGATCAGTTTTTAATGGAATGGTATTGGGATTATCAAATTTTGTGAAAATATTGAACGCAAAGCGACTGCGTTCATGAGCAAGTAGCGAAAGCGGATTGCGAACGTCCGCTTTACCGTGAGTTGAGAAGAAAGGGAAGGAGTGAAAATGAGATAGAACGAAAAGGGGGAATAGAATGGAGGCTCCATGGCAGGAGATTAAAAGACAGGTGATGGATGGACTGGATATGTCCAGAGAATTTACGGATGAAGAACTAAGAGAGCGGATCGCGCTTGCAGTGCGCGGTTACAGCAAAGAAAAACTGTTGTCGCTGAAAGTGCGGGAATCCTATGAGGAACAGATTTTTAATTCTTTTCGCAGATTGGATGTCCTGCAGGAGCTGCTGGATGATCCAGAAGTGACTGAGATTATGGTAAATGGAGAGGCACATATTTTTTATGAAAAGGAGGGAGCGCTGTTCCCGTGGACGAAAGCCGAACTCTCCAGAGAACGTCTGGGAGATATGATTCAACAGATTGCAGGAAGTGCAAACCGGGCAGTGAATGAGGCAAATCCGATTCTGGATACACGATTATCGGATGGTTCCAGGGTAAACATTGTGTTAGAACCTGTGTCTGTGGAAGGCTCCTGTGTTTCTATCCGTAAATTTTCGAAAAAACCGATGACGTTAGAGCGGATGATGGAACTGGCTTCCTTATCAGGGGAAGTTGCAGAGTTTTTGGAACTTCTGGTGCAGGCAGGATATAACATTTTTATTTCTGGTGGAACCGGCTCCGGAAAAACAACATTTTTGAATGCATTATCTGCTTATATTCCAAAGACAGATCGGGTGATCACAATCGAAGATTCGGCAGAACTTCAGTTTCAGGATGTGCCGAATCTGGTGCGGCTGGAGACAAGAAATGCCAATGGGCAAGGAGCAGAGGGAATCAATATACGTGATCTGATCCGAACGGCACTTCGAATGCGGCCGGATCGGATCGTGGTGGGAGAGGTCCGTGGCGCGGAAGCATGGGATATGTTTCAAGCGATTATATGTACTATATAATAATTATATATATAATGTATATAAGGATGGAAAATATAGATTAGAGGGAGAGACATAGGAACGATATGAACATTAAGTATAGGTTATTGTGTAAAAGGTTAATAGAGG
>URDN01000014.1 GCA_900546495.1 uncultured Lachnospiraceae bacterium | reverse complement strand
TCGAAAGTGATATCTTTGAGGCAGAGCGTATTCGGGTTGAGCGGGAAGTACGAATTAATGCGCTGCTCAGAGATGGTAAGTGGAAAGAAGCAAAGAGTACATTGTAAGAACATACAGAAAGTTGATCTATAATCTGTTCTGTACTACAATTTCTGAGGTGGATCCATTTGAGGGAGAAGTAATTTCAGTTGAAGAGGCAAAATAAAACCGGATAACTTACAAAAATGTAAGATTAAAGGCAGAAATGTAAGCCAAATCGATGGTTTGCATTTCTGCCTTTTGTTATGATAGTCTCAACAAAGAAACAAGCATGCTGAAACAAAAATACAAACATTTTGCAAGACATGAAATTGATGTTAGGGTCAAAAGATGCCTTACGAATTGTTCCGTACTTCGTACTCCCACAATTCTACCCAATATTCGCATATCGTGAAGCTGACGCTCCACTTTTATGCTCATATCGGGGCGGGTCATTAAGCCATAAAACCACTCCTGTGCAAGCACATCGTGGTTTCAGGCTTTTGACCCTGGCATCATGAAATTATGAAAATTATAAAATGTCGGGCAGAACACAGCAAAGGAGTGACTATCATGGCGATTTTGGAAGTAAATAATGTAAAAAAAATATACACGACACGATTTGGCGGCAATCAGGTGCAGGCATTGAGTAACATCAACTTTTCCGTAGAAAAAGGCGAGTATGTGGCGATCATGGGTGAATCCGGTTCCGGAAAAACAACCTTGCTGAACATTCTGGCAGCGCTGGATAAACCAACCTCAGGCGAGGTGCTGCTGAATGGAAAAAATCTGGTATCTGTAAAGGAAAAAGAGATTTCCGCTTTTCGCCGGGATCATCTGGGATTTGTATTTCAGGATTTTAATCTTTTGGATAATTTTTCCCTAAAAGATAATATCTTTCTCCCACTGGTACTTTCCGGTGTGGATTACAAGGAGATGGAAAAACGCATCCGTCCGATTGCGCAGAAGCTTGGAATTACCGAACTTCTGGAAAAATATCCCTATGAAGTGTCCGGCGGGCAGAAACAGCGTGCAGCAGTAGCCCGTGCACTGATCACAAACCCGGAACTGGTTCTTGCGGATGAACCGACGGGCGCGCTGGATTCCAGGGCAACGGATGGGCTGCTGAAGCTTTTTTCACAGATCAATGCAGAAGGACAGACCGTTGTAATGGTAACTCACAGTACGAAGGCAGCAAGCCATGCAAACCGTATTCTATTTATAAAGGACGGTGAAGTGTTCCATCAGATTTATCGGGGAAACGCGACAAATGAGCAGTTATATGTGAAGATTTCCGATGCGTTGACCGTATTGACGACAGGTGGTGAAGAGCATGAATAATATTTATGTACGTCTGGCAAAGACAAATATTCAGAATAACCGGCAGCTGTATCTGCCATACATTATTTCAGGCATCGTTACGGTGATGATGTTTTATCTGATGATGTTTATCAACAATAATCCAGGATTGAAAAGTATTCCGGGGGCTGCAAACCTGAAAACAATTATGGCGCTTGGTGTTGGTATTATTACTATTTTTGCTTATATTTTCATTTTTTATACCAATAGTTTTATCATCAAGCGTCGGAAAAAAGAAATCGGTGTGTACAATATATTAGGTATGGAAAAACGACACATTGCGAGAGTCCTTGGGGTGGAAACTGTGTTTGCGGCAATACTTGCCATCGCAGGTGGGATTTTATCAGGTATTATATTTTCCAAACTGATCCTGATGATGCTTTACCGTATGCTGGGATTTCAGGAGAGTGTATCATTTTATATTGCCAAAGCAGGAATTGCGTTGGCAGTCATCGTTTTTGGTGTATTATATGTGCTTACTTTGCTCTACAACCTGCTACAGATCCATCTGGCAAATCCAATCGAATTACTGCACGGAGGAAATGTGGGAGAAAAAGAGCCAAAGACCAAAGGTGTGATGGCAGTTGCAGGAGTCGCATGTCTGGCTGTAGCTTACTATATTGCAATTACCACAGAGAATCCAATGGAAGTGCTGATGAAATTTTTCCTTGCAGTTGTTCTTGTAATTGTTGGAACGTATTTTCTGTTTACCGCAGGAAGCATTGCTATTTTGAAAATGCTGCGCAAAAACAAAAAGTTTTACTATAATAAAAAGCATTTTACAGCAGTATCCGGTATGTTATATCGTATGAAACAGAATGCGGCCGGACTGGCAAGCATCTGTGTGTTGTCTACCATGGTGCTGGTGATGATCTCCATGACGGTCAGTATGTTTGCCGGTGTGGATGATGAGCTGAAAGAGCGGTATCCGTATGAGTTATCCTATAGCGTAGATGCAGATAAAATAGAGGAAAATACAGACTGTCAGGAGATTTATCAGACGATTGCTGATACAATCGCAAAGCAGGGCAGGAAAATGACGGATTCTTCGATGTTCAGTTACTTTCAGTTATTTATGAAGAGAGAAGGTTCCATGTTTGAGTTCATTGATCATGATACGGACTTTGCAGATTTATCGGAGATCATTTTCCTGACGAGAGAAAATCTGCTTGCCTATGACAGTTCCCTGAAATCAGCAGATGTTCCGGAACCGGAAGCTGGCAAAATCGACATTTACAGTAAAAACGGGTACGATGAAAGTGTATTTTGCTATCTCGGACAGGATTTTGCAGTAGATCACAGTTTCAGGTATGAATCAGAAGCGGATGCTTATCTTTCGGTAAAGGATAGTCTTTATGTGGTTGCGGATGAAGCTACCCTGAGCCGGATGTATGAATTACAAATAGCGGCGGGAGCAAATGCAGATGGTTCCGGTATGTATTCGCTATATCGGACAGAAATGAATTTTGAATATGATGGAACAAAAGAAGAAAAACTGGCGTGTGAAGATGCCGTCAGTAAGGCGATTTCCGCTCATAGTCTGGATGATTCCGGTTATCTGTGCAGCAGAACCGAAAATGAAAAAAGTTTTTATGTTTTATATGGAGGTCTGTTTTTCTTAGGGCTGTTCCTTGGCATTATGTTCCTGATGGTTACGGTTATGATCATTTTTTACAAACAGATTTCCGAAGGGTATGATGACAGAGAGCGTTATATTATTATGGAAAAAGTAGGTATGAGCAATGCAGAAGTAAAGGCATCGATCCAGTCACAGATCCGAATCGTATTTTTCCTGCCGCTGGTGATGGCAGCTGTGCATGTGGCAGCAGCGTTTCCGATGATCCGCCGGCTGCTGGCAATGCTGAACCTGACGAATGTGCCATTGTTTGTGACCTGCCTGCTTGTTACAATTCTGGTGTTTACCGTGATTTACTATCTGGTTTTTAGGATTACATCCAGAGCATATTATAAGATTGTATCCAGATAAAAATAAAAAATTTATCGCCTGAAGTTTTGGTGTTACTGTATGTCAGCATGATCGATATATGGAGAAATATGCTGAGTGAACTGTAATGATAAAATTTCAGGCGATTTTGCGTGAAAAAATACCTTTGCTTAGTTGAATTTCAGCGAATTAAATAGTATAATTTCCGTAGATTGTTAGAATTATAACAAAGAAACTGGAAAACAGATATGAGGAGGAATCTATGATGCTTAACTGGAAAAATTTAGATACCCTTGCTTCCTACGAGGAGCTGAAAAAAGTAGAGCCTGTCAATGTGGCAGAGGCAATGTCCGGAGAAAACGGCGCAGAACGTGTAAAAAATTACAGCATTCCGATGATGGATGGTCTTACTTATAATTATGCTGCAAAAGCAGTTGATGATAAAGTGCTTGCAGCGCTGGCAAAACTTGCCGAGGAAGCACAGTTGATTGAAAAATATGAGTCTCTGTACAACGGAGCAGTGATCAATACAGGAGAGAACCGTCTGGTACTTCACCAGCTTACCCGTGGCCAGTTAGGCGATGACGTAGTGGCTGAAGGCGTAAACAAACGTGAGTTTTATGTAGCACAGCAGCAGAAAATCGCTGATTTTGCAAACAAAGTACATGCAGGCGAGATCACAAATGCAGCAGGCGAGAAATTTACAACCGTTGTTCAGATCGGTATCGGCGGAAGTGATTTAGGCCCGCGTGCCATGTATCTTGCATTAGAGAACTGGGCTAAAGTAAATAACAAATTCAAAATGGAAGCAAAATTCATCAGCAATGTGGATCCGGATGATGCAGCAGCCGTATTAAATTCTATCGATGTGGCACATTCTATCTTCATTCTGGTTTCCAAATCAGGTACAACGTTAGAGACACTGACAAACGAGTCCTTCGTAAAAGATGCGCTTGCAAAAGCAGGTCTGGATGCTTCCAAGCATATGATTGCTGTTACAAGTGAGACATCTCCGCTGGCTAAGAGCGATGATTATCTGGCAGCATTCTTTATGGATGATTACATCGGCGGACGTTATTCTTCTTCTTCCGCAGTCGGCGGCGCTGTATTATCTCTGGCGTTCGGACCGGATGTATTTGCAGAGTTCCTTGCCGGTGCAGCAGAAGTAGATAAAGCAGCTACAAACAAAGATTTATTAAAGAATCCGGAAATGCTGGATGCACTGATCGGTGTATACGAGCGTAACGTACTTGGTTATCCGTCCACAGCAGTTCTTCCGTATTCTCAGGCACTGAGCCGTTTCCCGGCACATTTACAGCAGCTTGATATGGAGTCCAACGGAAAATCTGTCAACCGTTTCGGTGAGCCGGTTGACTATGTAACCGGACCGGTCATCTTTGGTGAGCCTGGTACAAACGGACAGCATTCCTTCTATCAGTTACTGCATCAGGGAACAGACATCGTACCGCTTCAGTTTATCGGATTCAAAAACAACCAGATCGGTACAGATGTCGTAATTCAGGACAGCACAAGCCAGCAGAAACTGTGTGCAAATGTGGCTGCTCAGATCGTTGCATTTGCCTGCGGTAAAGAAGATGAAAATCGCAATAAAAACTTCGAGGGTGGACGTCCTTCCAGCATCATCATCGGTGAGCAGCTGACACCGAAGACACTGGGTGCATTACTGGCGCACTTCGAGAACAAAGTGATGTTCCAGGGATTTGTATGGAATGTAAACAGTTTTGATCAGGAAGGTGTACAGCTTGGTAAAGTACTGGCAAAACGTGTACTTGCACATGAGACTGACGGAGCACTGAAAGTGTACAGTGATCTGTTAAATATTTAATTTTGGGGCTACGTGTAGGGTATTTTAGACGAAGCGAAAAAAACTCCAATGCAGGCACGAATGATTTTCTATCGCCTTGCCTTGGAGTTTTATTTCCAGCTTCTTCTATTTATACTGTTACACTGTGTATCATGCATATAAAATAATGACATAATAACTTTTATGTTACATGTACAGATTTTGGCTTAGATCAGTTCTTTTTTGATTGATCAAGGGTGAGACTTAATGTATAACTACTGAAATGGCAAAATCAGAGAATCCTTCTGTAACAAGCGATTTAGTAAGCGACTGAGTTTTGCGAGTTTTGCGCGAACGGGAAACGACCAGCTTTTATCGGAGTTGGAAGTGAGCGCGATAAAACCGAAGCAAAACGAGGGTAGCGAACGACTAGCGGTTGCAGAAGGATTCTCTGATTTTGCCTTATATAATAAATTTGGCCAATTTATTTAACAAGAAGGTGGGCAGTAGAAAGCATAGAACAAATTGAAGATTTATGTTAATATAGCATTTATGAAATAAACGAAGTGTGGAAAGGATAAAGTGATATGAGTCTGATAAAAGGAATTCACCATGTGGCATTGAAATGCTGCGGCAAAGAGGAATTTGAAAAAACAAAACAGTTTTACGGCGAGGTACTTGGACTTCCGGTGGCAAGAAGCTGGAAGGGCGGCATCATGTACGACACCGGAGCTGGTCTGATGGAGATTTTTGATACGAAGGAGACTCCGCTGGAGACAGGAACGATCCGGCATTTTGCATTTGCAGTGGAAGATACGGATGCCTGTGTGGAAGCGGTTCGTGCTGCCGGATATGAGGTGTTTGTGGAGCCGAAGGATATCGAAATTGCATCTGAGATTCCGTTCCCGGCACGTATTGCGTTCTGTCGCGGACCAGTTGGCGAAGAAATTGAGTTTTTCCATGAAAAATAAAGAGAGGAAGGGAATATATAAGTGAAAAAAGGGAGAGCAATTGCGTTGTTGCCAATTGCAGTGTTTTTAGTTCTGTATTTGGGACTGGGTATTTTATTTGAATATATTATGAAGATTCCAATGGGATTTTATAATGTACCGATTGTGTTTGCTTTTTTAGTGGCAATTCTGGTGGCATGTCTGCAAAATCAAAAAGTCAGTTTTGAGGAAAAGCTTGGCATTATGGCGCAGGGACTGGCAGACAAAAATATTATTACGATGCTGCTGATCTTTCTGACTGCAGGCGTGTTTGTCGGCGTGGTTGGTCGCAGTAGCGCGGAAAGTGTCGCATATTTTATGTTGTCGATCATTCCGACGAGGTTTTCTGTGGCCGTTTTATTTGGTGTGGCATGTTTTGTTTCACTTGCCATGGGAACATCAGTAGGAACGATCACCTTGCTGACACCAATTGCGGTAGCGGTATCAGCTGCTTCCGGCTTTGGTCTTCCGCTTTGTGTGGCGTCGGTCATTGGCGGATCCATGTTTGGTGATAATCTGTCTTTTATTTCGGATACGACGATTGCAGCCTGTAACGGCCAGGGATGTGCGATGAAGGACAAGTTCCGGGAAAATTTCTGGATTGCACTTCCGGCAGCGGTTGCGACATTACTTCTGATTTTAATTCTGTCTTTCCGGACGGACATTTCCGGAGCTGTGACAGAGAGTTATCATCTGCTTCAGATCGTGCCGTATATTCTGGTACTGGTGGGTGGAATCATCGGTGTCAATGTGTTTGTCGTGTTACTGATCGGAATTGTGTCCGGTGCGATCATTATGCTGGCGGCGGGCCATATCAGTCCGGCAGATCTGTTGGCAAATGTCGGAAACGGTGCTTCCGGGATGTTCGAGACCAGTATGGTGGCGATCCTTGTGGCAGCACTTTGTGCATTGATCCGGGAATATGGCGGATTTGATGCATTACTGGCGGGCATCCATAAAGTATTTAAGGGAAAAAAAGGCGGTCAGCTTGGAATGGGACTGCTGGTTGGAGCCATGGATGTGGCGACCGCAAATAATACCGTGGCCATCGTTATGGCAAATCCGATTGCAAAAGAGATGGCGGAAGAGTATGGGATTACACCGCGAAAGACAGCGTCGATCCTGGATACGTTTTCCGCAGTTTCCCAGGGAATTATCCCATATGGTGCACAGATGTTGGTAGCGATTTCGGCAGCGCATGAACTGGGATACGATCTGTCGGCATTTCAGATCATGCCGAAGTTATTTTACCCGATTCTGCTGCTGTTCAGTTCACTGGTATTTATCTCAGTCGCGAAGACTCCCACTTCTGCAAGTGGTGAGTAATAACAAGTCTTTCTCAGTGGGAGTACAATCTCCGACTGAGATAAACGCTCCGCGAGGGCGCACATTGTCTGGGAGACAATGGTTTTGCGCCGACCGAAACGAAGTGTAGAGTGCAGTGATTCTGAGAAGAATATGTCAGCTTTCGCTGACCAGAATCACGCACCAAGTCTCACGTGCGTTCGACTTGAACTTCCTGGTGCCGCAGAAGGAAAGAAGAGACATATGAATTATGATGGAATGATTTACCGTCCGCCAAGTGAGGCATACAGCCTGATCTTGCAGGTGACGGTGGGATGTGCGCACAACAGCTGCACATTCTGTACGATGTACAAAGAAAAAAGCTTTCATGTAAAGCCTTTTCGTGAAGTGGAAGAGGATTTAAAAGAAGCACGAAGCTATTACGGAAACCGCAGTCTGCGGATCTTTTTGGCAGACGGTGATGCACTTGTGCTGTCACAGGAAAAACTGTGTACGATCTTACGTCTGTGCAGACAGTATTTTCCGAAGACAGAGCGCATTACTTCTTATGGAACCGCACAGGATATTTTGCGAAAATCAAAAGAGGAACTTCAGGAGTTACATGAACTTGGTCTGGATATGATCTATCTGGGGGCAGAATCCGGAAGCCCGGAGATTCTGGAACATATCCACAAAGGTGTGACGGTGGAGGAATATGTGCGGGCAGCGGAGCGTCTGCGCGGAACCGGGATCCGCCTCAGTGTGACACTGATTTCCGGTCTTGGCGGGCAGAAAATGTTGGAAAAACATGCGGTTGCCTCGGCAAAATTAATTACAGCCATGAAACCGGACTATCTGGGATTTCTGACGTTGCTTCTGGAGCCGGGAGCACCGATGCTGCAGGAAGTAAAATCAGGAACGATGCAGCTTCTGACACCGGCGCAGGTACTGAAAGAGATGGAGTTGTTTTTAACACATGTGGATTCGGAAGGAACCGTATTTCGTTCCAATCACGCTTCCAATTATATTTCCCTGGCAGGCAATCTGAACCGGGACATTCCGGCGATGCTGGAGAAAATTCAGAAAAGCAGGGAGCGGGATGCATTTAAAAACGAGTCTATGCGTAGATTATAAATGAATAAAATATTATATGGCAGGAAAATTTTTCAAATTTCCTGTCATATTTTTTTGCCTTTTTGCATATAAATTACCTAGAAATAAAAGTGGAACTTTGGGTTACAGGGAATCCGGCTTTATTTCGGGAATGGAGATGGTGGAATGCGAAGAAAATGCAAAAGACCTCTCACATTTTTACTGGCGTTGCTGCTCCTTTTTTCACTGACCGGGGCATCTGTGCAGGCAGAAGAATCTGGAAATGCAGGTACTTCTGTACAGGTACAGACGGTTGTGATGCAGGAGGATGGTACGCAGAAAGAAGATGATGTGGGAGCGACTGCATCCACGGAAGAAAACGTGCAACAGGAGATACCAGAGATAAATTTGACAGAAATACAACAGGAAGAATTCCAGAATGGACAGAATGACAACGTAGAAGGCGAAGATACTTTGCAGGAAAAAACAAATGCTGAGACGGATCAGAAAGAAACGTTGCAGAGCGATAGTACACAGAATGCGGAAAATTCATCTGCAGAAGATGCAATAAAAACGACGGACAGCAAATCTGAGAATCGAACAGGTGAAACTGTAAATAATTCAGATGTAGAAAATAATGCATCCGAAAATGCAGCATCTGTGGAGCCTCAGGCAGCAGGAAGTGTTTCCATTACAATTACAGATAATATTGAAAATGCCGGAACTTTAAATGCACAGGTTACCGGCAATCAGCCAGACGGAATCACACTGGAATGGTACAAACATGCGGAAGGGAGTAATACCTGGACAAGGGTGGAACGCCATAAAGTAACCGGAAATTCCTACAATGTGTCGGAGGACGGAACGGCTTTGAATGTTGCGCTGGATAAAGGTGCCCGCTGTTTTTACAAGGTTCAGGTAAAGGATGCTTCCGGTCAGCTTCTGGCAGAATCAGCGGCACTTCAGATCAGCTACTACAACCAGTTGGAAAATGGAGATTTTGAGACACCGGTGACTACCAAAGATACCGGTTATCAGCCGTTTTATTCCAACGGAACCCCAGGACTCATTTGGAAAACAACAGCCAGTGATGCACAGATTGAGTATGTCAGTGCCGCCACAGATAAGTATGACAAAGATACCGGAAAGACGCATGCAAAACAGTCTCTGGAATGGCATAAGGTAGATGCGGCTGCTCATGGCACACAGTTTGCAGAATTGAATGCAAATGAGCCGGGGGCATTGTATCAGGATGTACTGACGACTCCGGGTGCAAAGCTTTACTGGCAGCTTTATCATCGTGGACGTGGCACGAAGGCGAACAGCAGCAGTCAGAAAGATACGATGTACGTGGTGATTATGTCCACAAAACTGGCAAAGCAGTATAACGTGGTTAGCCAGAGTGCAGTTCAGGATGTTATCACAAATGTGCGAAACAATACCGGTAAGTATCCGGGAGCTTCTGTGGCAACCATCACGGATGATAACGTTAAGTGGTATCGTCACACCGGGGACTATGATGTCAGTGAAAGTCAGTATCTGACCAGATTTTTCTTTGTTGCAGGCGAAACGGCCTATGACAAAAGTGGAAAAAAGGATGCAGAACCTGGAACCGTTGGAAATCATCTGGACAGCGTGTCCTTTAGTGAAACACTTCCAGAACCGAATCCGGATACCGGACATTTGCAGATTGTTAAAACCGTACAAGGCCTGACGGAAGATCAGGCAGCATCTTACCATATGCAGGTGAAAATCACAGGACCGGATCAGAAGTCAGAAACGGTTTCCTTAAGTCAGTTTACCAGAAATGACGATGGTTCTTATTCCAGCACGTATACAAAAACCAATGTGGCAGCGGGATCATATCGCATCGAGGAAATTTTGCCGGCGGCGATTCCAAACTACCGGATCGACGTGACGTTTAATGGCACAGAGGGAACCGAAGGAACCATTACGGTGCAGGATCAGAAAACCGCGATTGCAAATATCGTAAATACTTATATCTATGATATCGTGTCACCGCCGACAGGAGTTCAGGATAATGCAATTCCTATGGGAATTTTGATGGGAGCTGCCCTTGGACTTGGTGTGGTATATCTGGTTTACAGCAAGCGTAGAAAACACCCACGTTTTTAATAAAATGAACGCAGAATAAGCATTCCCCCGCTTCAAGTGCGTAGAGCACTAAGCGGTGGGTAGGGGGATGCTTATGTCCGCTTTACCTTGCATAGTAACCAGGTGAAAGGAATGGGAAACATCAGCTTGCTATAAATGTAAGAGGGAAAGAATTGTAGTAGAAACTGGAAAGAATTATGAGAAGAAATGGAAGGAAAGTGATTTCAGAAAAAAAAACATCAGGAACCAAAACGATTGAAAAACAGGATGTGGCTATTCGGAGAGAATGGCGTTGGTTTCTGATACGTCTGCTGATTTTAATTGGAATTTTATATCTCCTTTTTGGCGTTATGTTTGGAATTACCACAGTCAAAAACGAGGATATGTCCCCACGGATGAGCGCCGGCGATCTGGTGCTGTATTACCGACTGGACAAACATCCGGTTGCCGGGAATGTCATTGTTTATAAAAAAGATGGTCAGCAGTACGTGGGACGGATTGTCGCGAAAGGGGGCGATTCGGTAGAAATTACAGAACAGGCAACGGTAAAAGTCAACGAGAGTGTCGTGCTGGAACAAAATATTTTTTATCAGACTCCGCAATATGAAAGTGATGTGACATATCCATTGCAATTGCAGGATCAGCAATATTTTGTGCTGGGCGATCATCGGGAAGGAGCAACAGACAGCCGCTATCTTGGAGCGGTGGATACACGTGAGATAAAAGGAAAAATTATCACTGTGATTCGACGGAATCAATTGTAAAAATGGATTGAAAAAGGAAGGTAAAAGAGTATGAAAAAGAAAATGATCGGACGTGTATCGGCAATGGCAGTGGCAGGAACAATGATGTTTGGAGGAATGCAGATTCCTGCATTGGCTGCCACCGGAAGCAATGAAGTTCAGTTTAAAAAAGTACTGGAAATGCAGAATGCACAGGGCGCAAGTGTACCGAATGTGACTTATACTTATACCATTGCAGCGGGAAGAGCGATAGGCGCAACAGCAAACTCTCCGGAAGTCAAAGCGGGTGTCGGCACACCAACCATTTCGAACGTAACTTATACAAAGGGTGACACGATCACGCAGAATGAGGTGACTAAAAACGTAACCATTACATTCCCGGCGGGAACATTTACTGCTCCTGGCATTTACCGTTATGTCATTACTGAAAGTGCAAATACCAATACAGATATCGACGATGTGGATGGCAACACACGTTACCTGGATGTTTATGTAGTAAATGACAGCGATGGTGGTTACAAAATTGATGCTACGGTATTTACAGAAACTGCAGTGACACCGACTTTTGATGAGAAAACAAAACAGCCAACATATGGTGGCAAAAATGAGGAGATCACAGACGCTTACACCACTTATGAGCTGAGTCTGGATAAAGTAGTAGAAGGAAATATGGGTAACAAGAACCAGTTATTTGATTTTAACATCAATTTCAGTGGTCCGGCAAACACATCCTTTACGTTTGACGATCAGCAGATAAATCTGGATGGAAATGGAACGGGAACCGTAAGTCTGCAACTGGCAGATAGCACAGCAATTGCTGAGATCACAGGTATTCCATCCACTGTAACTTATACCGTAACAGAGAATGTGAGCAGTTCGGAAGGTTATGATACCATATTTGCAGTAAAAAAAGGAACCGGCACTTCCCAGAATATTGCAAAAGATACCACAGAAAGCAGTTCTGAAAAAGTGACAGCAACTTCTCAGACTATGACAAAAGCGGATAATGCAGTTATTGTAACAAATACAAAAAGAACGGTATCTCCGACAGGTATTATGCTCAATGTAACTCCGTATGCATTGCTGGCAGGTCTGGCTTCTGCCCTTGGAGCATTGTTTTTTCGCAGAAAAAAATTATCTTAAGCAGTCGAAACTGAATCGACAGGAAGCAGAAGAGTTGAAAAAAACAGTGATACAAAATAACAGAAGTCCGGGAATTACAAACAAAAATGAAACAACTGAATAAAGAAAATCTGCAGAATGTGGATGCAGAAACAGCAAACAGGCACAGAATAACGTTTGCGGAAAAACTGCTGCGGATTGCGAATCGCAGTATGAATCTATTTGTTGCCTGCCTGATGACAGTGTTATTTTTGTACGGCGGTTATTCCCTGTGGGACAACTGGCGCATTTATCACAGTGCGCTGCCGGATCAGGATTTGATGAAACTGAAACCTGTAAAGGGGGAGGACACCAATCCCTCTTTGCAGGATCTGCAAAAAATCAATGCGGATGTCTGTGCATGGCTGACAGTGGATGATACCGGTATTGATTACCCGGTGGTGCGTGGAAAAGATGATATGGAATATATCAATAAAGATGTATATGGGAACTTTGCATTGTCTGGAGCAATATTTCTACAGAGTGCGAATCAACCGGATTTTTCGGATCCATATAATCTGATTTACGGACATCATATGAGCAATGGAGCCATGTTTGGTGATGTGGTGGAATTTGTGAATGAGGAGTATTTTGCCACGCATCAGACCGGAACATTATATTTGCCGGAAAAAGCATGTCCCATCACATTTTTTGCCTGTGTGGAGACTGATGCGATGGACAGCCAGATCTATGGATATATCAGTGAACCAGATATGACCGGCCAGATGCAACAACTTTTGCAGTATGTTCGGGAACATGCTGTGCAGTATCGGGATATCGGCGTAACGCCACAGGATTCCGTGATCTCTCTGTCTACCTGTGCAGAATCTGCCACAAATGGGAGGGTAGTACTTTTTGGAAAATTGCAGGAAACCTCTGATAACAAGCAGAAATAGCTGTAAGAGGGGAAAGATGAGATAGTTTTCTTAATAATCCTGATTGAAAGCAGCACTATTTTTGGATGGAAAAGAGTGGAACTGAAAATATGTGAAAGGAGGTGCAAAATGAAGCAGAAAAACATGCAAAAAGACAATGTAACCGGAACCGGTAAAATGGTTGTTGAAAAAATCGTGGAGAGCCAAAAAGGTGGTATTTTTGTGTTAGCCATGGTTCTGCTCTTCTGGTGTGTATTGTTATTTGCGTTACCTGCCATGGCAGCGGAAAAGACCTGTGCGGTGTCGATTCCGGTGTCAGTGAAACTGACAGGTAACGAAACTGACAGTCAGATGCAGAAGAATCCGGCTTTTACAGTTATAATGGAGGCAGCAGACGGACGGACAGACCTTCCAATGCCGGAGCAGAACCGGATACAGATTGGAGCAAATGGGAGCGGGACATTTGATTCCATTCTGTATACAATACCTGGCGATTATCAATACCACATTCGACAACTTGCAGGAGCAGATCAGAATATCACATACAATGCTGCAGAATATAATGTAACAGTCCGTGTGACAAATGCCGAAGATGGCGGTCTGGAAGCCGAAATGTGGGCAGTTCATCCGGGACAATCTGAAAAACAGAGCCAGATTATATTTGAAAACAAATGGAAAGACACAACCACACCGGGAACCATTGAATCCCCGGAAAAAACACCGGTAAAATCAAGTACAGCCGTAAAAGCAAAGGCACCAAAAACCGGTGATATGCAGAATCCGGCACTTTACGTGATTGTAATTATCATTGCAGCCGGAGTGGCTATCAGTGTTAGTTTATACCGTAAGTATAAGAAAAAAGAAGATTTATAGAAAATGAATAATACCGCAGTGAAAAAAATTGGGCAAATGATTGGAATTGCGGATATTCATTGAGTGTAAAAAAGCGGCATAGGAAATCTTTTCTCCTAAGCGATTGTTAGCTGGAGAGACAAGATTTCGATGCCGCTTTTTTTAAACTACCGTAAGAGCCACACATTAATCATTCGGTTTATAATAGAAGTGCCCAAACAGCCGTTCTGTTTTCACCACATTAATAAACGCATTCGGATCCGTTTCTTTAACAGCCTTCCGAACCTTTTTACTTTCTGCACTGGAAACGACAGAATACACAACCTGTCGTTCCGTATGTTCATAAGGCCCTTCCCCATCCAGAATCGTAGCCCCATGATTGGTTGCATTTGAAATCGCCTGATAAACCTGTTCCCCGCGATTAGTGACAATGAAAAATGTCTCCTGCTGATATTTTTTATATAGCGCATGAAGTACCTGTGTAGACGTAAACTGGAAAATAATGGAGTAGAGTGCCTTATCCCATCCAAACATAAATCCTGCAGCAGCCAGAATTACTGCATTCAATCCAAGAATGATATTAAAAGCATCCATCCCTTTTTTCTCTGACAGGTAAATGGAGATAAAATCTGTTCCACCCGTAGTGGAACCCATCAGCAGACAGAGACTGATGGCAAATCCATTAATGATACCGCCGAAAATACTGATCAACAGTACATCAGAAGTAATGGAAATGCCAGGTATGACATCAGTAAGGACACTGGTCAGCACGATACACAGACAAGAGTACAGTGTAAATTTTTTACCGATAAAACGAAAACCAATATAAATCGGAATCGCATTCAGGATCACGTTGATCACAGTATAAGGCAGCGCCATCCCGAGGTACATCTGTGCACCACGCTGGATCAGCAGGGAAAGTCCGGTAGCACCGCCCGGATACAGACCGCCGGTGCGGACAAAGGACTTGATATTTAGTGCCATCAGCACAGAGGCCAGGCATACAACAATCAGCCGTTTGAAGTCTTTTTTCGGTTCAAATTTCAAAATAAATTCCTCCTTATGGAACAATTCGTATGGCATCTTTTGCCCCCAACATCATTTATTTCAGTAAAAGAGCAAGTAGCGAAAGCAGATTGCGAATGTCCGCTTTACTAGTAGCTATTTGGTTATGATCAAGCAGCAAGAAAGGATTGCCAATATTCGTTTAATTTTCAACTATCAGAGAGGCATCGGTTCCGGTCGTGTACAGGTAGAATCCACCTGTACAAAAGCACATTTTTCACTGCTTTCCACCATATGATCAATCACATCCAGCACATGCACGGCAAGTTCTGCATTTGCACGATTGGTACGTTTTTCAAAAATCGCATCTGCCATTTCAGAAGGTCCAAGACCACGACTGTTTTCACTATAGGAAAATCCATAATTCAGAATCTGTGGAGCGGGATGGTCTTTAAAATCTTTCTGTGCAGGCAGATAGATCACATCACCACCGAAGGTATTCGGATCGCTCAGTTTCAGTATTCCCTTTTTCCCATAAATCATAAAATGTGCCTGATCCTGAATGGTACTGTCACCGTTGACAGAGAGCGTTCCGGCAATGCCGTTTTCCAGTTTCAGAATAGAAAATACCTGACTTTCATTTGGATAGGAAATCGTTTTTCCGTAAGTCGGACTGTCTGGAAAGGTACTGATTCGCTCTGGTGCAAGATTTCGAACGATTGCAGATACCGAATCCACCGGGCCAAGTAAACTGATCAGGGCAGTCAGATGATATACGCTGTAATCATAGCAGATGCCGCCGCCCGGCATACACAGAAACTGTGATAATCCGGCGAGATAATCCAGATCACGGTTTGCACAAATATCAAATGAAGTTACTTCTCCGATCAATCCGTCATCAATTGCTTTTCCGGCAGTCTGTAACGCTGCACCCAGAAAAGTATCCGGTGCGGAGCCCAGAGAAAGATTTTTTGCAACTGCCAGTTCCTGCAACGCTTTGGCAGTTTTTGCAGACAAAGTCATTGTCTTTTCTGTATACACATGTTTTCCGGATTCCAGAGCCTGACGGATCAGGACTTCATGGGTCGGTGCCGGTGTCAGAATGACAATCATATCAATGGATGGATCAGCTAGGATTTCTTTGTAAGTACAAGCCAGAATCCCATATTTTTCTGCCTTTTCTTTTGCGTGTTCCGGATGGTTTGCGCAGCATGCAATGACATTCAAATTGTCAAAGCGGTGAATCATATTTTCAAGATAAATATCGCTGATCGCGCCGCAGCCGACAACGGCGACGTTCATAATGTTTTGTTTTGCATTCATATTGAAGTCCTCCCAGGTAAAAAACACGTATATAGAATAAAAATTTATATTCAAATGATAATGAAATACATTTTAAGATGCATGGAATCTGTAAATCAATGTACAGATAATACTCGAATGTATCCGATGTTTAAAAATATTCGGGGTGTTCCTGCATATATTTGCGGAAAACTTCCAGAAAGAGTGGTACCGTCGGATTAGTTATTTCATGTTCCCAGGCGATGGCCAGATCCAGTGTATCATTGCTTCCATCCAGTAAAGTGAAAGCAAGATTATTGGCATGCATATAACTGCGGCTGCGATAAGGCAGGATGGAGATTCCGGTGCCGGCTTCCACTGCCTGCAATAGATTCTCATACAGGTCAAACTGTTCCGTGATGCGGGGATGAAATCCAATTTGCACACACAGTTCCATAATGCGCTGATTCATATATCGGGCATGTTCCGGATGAAAAACCAGAAACGGTTCACTGGCCAGTTTGTCATAATCCAGGATCATCTTCTGCAGTGCCGGGTGATCTTTACGGGTAACCAGACAGAAGGAATCCGACTGGATTTTTTTGACATCCAGGGAGGCAATTTGCTGCAGATCCGGCAGCATGGAAAAATAAATATCCGCATCCTGCCGGGAGGCAGATTCTGAAATCTGTAAAGCGTCCTGCCGTATCAGTTTGATTTTTACATGCGGATAGAGAATGTGGAACTGATTTACAACATCCGGTAAAAACTGATGGGTCGGAGCGGACAGATGGCTGATGCGCAGCACGGAAGGATGCTCTTTTGCCAGGGAAAGTTTCTGCTTGGCCTGGTCCATAGCATCCAGAATAATTTTCGCATCTTCCAGGAACAGTTCACCACTGTCTGTAAGAGCCACTTTTTTTGTGTTTCGAACGAAAAGCTCCGTCTCCAGTTCTTTTTCCAACATTTTAATCTGGTGACTGATGGCGGGCTGTGTCAAATAAAAATCCTGGGCTGCCCGGGAAAAGTTGCGATATTTGGCAACAGAGACAAAATAAGCCAGTTGTTTCTGATCCATAAATACCTCCAGTCTGATGGTGTAAATATTCTTTATGATAGATAGCTCAAATAATATTCACAATCAGTTATAAAATATTTTTATCAATAATGCAAAAATATCTGAATTTCACAAATAAAAATCTTCATGTTAGAATTAATGTAACACAAAAGAGGTTAGGTGTAAATAAAAAAACGGGCGGGTAGAATTGCAGATTTTTGTCTGCTGCAACGCCTAAATTTTAACAGAAAATGTAGGAGGAAAAGTTGGTATGGCATTTCAGGTTATGGGTGTAACAGCCGGAAGAAAAAACAGTAATTCAGAAATTTTATTAAAAGAAGCACTGCTTGTCTGTCAGGAGATGGGGGCAGAGGTCCGAATGATTAATTTAAAGGATTACAACATTATTGACTGTAATGGATGTACATCCTGTACAATGGGTATGTCCATGGGAAAATATACCGGATGTTCCCTGGATAATGCAGATGACAAAAAGAAGATTATGGATGTGATGCTGAATCAGGATGCAGTTATTTTTTCCGCACCGACGTATGATCTTATGCCGTCATCCTTATTTTTGAAATTTATGCACAGAAATCTGGCGTATGAATCAGCATTTTTGACCAAAATCGGGGCAATTGAGCCGAGAGATCGTGTGGGGGCGCTGATTGCAGTAGGTGGTTCTACCCGTTCCTGGCAGTCTATGGCACTGGAGTGCATGCAGGCAACCACATTTACAAACAGTTTCAAGATCGTGGATATGTATATGGCCACACAGGTCCCGGCTCCTGGACAGGTCCTTCTATATGATGAAAAAATTGCCCGGGCAAGAGAAATCGGTAAAAATGTCATGGAAGCGCTTAATACAAAACCGGAAGAACGAAAATGGCTGGGAGATCCGGATTATGGATGGTGCCCGAACTGCCACAGCAATTCACTGTGTCTGGGTGAGCCGCAGTGGAAAGGACTGCAGTATCCGATTGAATGTACGGTGTGTGGTGCAGGTGGAGATCTGGAGCGTACTCCGGACGGAAAATGGAAATTTGTTATTGCAGCAAATGGATTGGAGCGTGATCGAACCACTGAGGAAGGCCGTGGCGTTCACTGTGATGAGATTGCGGAGACACAGGGCGGATTCTTCATGGATCCAAAGAAAAGGGAAGAAGTTGCAGCAAAACTGCCAAAATATAAAGAACTGAAATTCCCGGAACTGGATTAGTTCTGTGTGATTTTTGCAGAAATATTCATTAAGAAAGATTTATTTACAAAAAAAATATAACAGAAAAGAATCAATTCCTTATGTATTTATTATGGATGTGATTAAATAACAGGAAAAAGAAGAGGAGCATAGAATTATGGCATTTACACATTTATTAAGTCCGATGAAAGTCGGCAACAGAGTTTACAAAAATCGTATTGTAAGTGCACCGATGGCATTCAGCCTTGTGGCACAGAATCCGATGGCAGCAGAGGTTTCCTATCGAAAATTGGAAGGACCTGCAAAAGGCGGAAATGCCTGTGTCATTCTTGGTGAGACAGATATTAACTTTCGCGATGCAGTACGTATCCCAGGATTCAAACCATTTGATTTTGCAAAACCGGAAGAAGATATGGATACATTCAACGCGGTAAAAACATATGCAGACCGCATCAAAAAACATGATTGTATCGCACTGGCTGAACTGGTTCACTGTGGAAAAGAAAAAGTTCCTTTTAATGATCAGCAGGAAGCAATCGGTCCGGTGGCCTGTACAAACTCCGCAGGTGTTCCGGTTCGTGCAATGACAAAAGACGATATGGATCGTATTGCAAATGATTTTGCTGTAGCTGCTACTTATATGCAGAAAGCAGGATTTGACGGTATTCTCGTTCATGGAGGACATGGATTTATTTTTACACAGTTCCTTTCCCCGTTAATGAATACTCGAACCGATGAATATGGCGGATCTCTGGAGAATCGTGCAAAATTTCCGATTCAGATCTGTAAAGCAATCCGTGAAGCTGTCGGACCGGATTTTCTGTTTGAACTTCGTATCGACGGAACAGACCATCAGCCGGGAGGAATTACACCGGAGGAGACCGGAAGATTCATTCAAATGGTAGAACAGTATATCACATCCGTACATGTTACCTGTGGTATTTATGAGGAATCTGTAAAATCCGGTACAGAGTCCAGTATGTTCCATGAGCATGGACTGAATATTGAACCTGCTTCTATCATTAAGAAATATACATCTCTGCCGGTTGGTGCGGTTGGTGGTATCAATTCTCCGGAGCAGGTAGATCAGGCAATCGCAGATGGCAAGATTGATTTTGCAATTTTCGGACGTCAGATGCTGGCAGATCCGAATTTCGCACAGAAATGTATGGATGGTGATGAGGCTCAGATCCGCCGTTGTTTAAGATGTTATAAATGTTTCCCAGGATCTCCGGAGGAAGGATATGATGATCTGCCGTTTACCAGTGAGCAGCTTGCACTTTATGTAGGTCATTGTACCATTAACCCAATGGCTCACTTACCATTTGATATCGATCAGCTTCCGGCAGCAGAAAAAGGTTCTCAGAAGGTTCTGATCGTAGGCGGCGGTATCGCAGGTATTCAGGCGGCAATCACAGCGGCAGAGCGTGGTCATAAAGTAACACTGGCTGAAAAATCAGACAAGCTTGGCGGACTTTTGTATTTTACGGATGTAGATATCGACAAACCAGACCTTCGCAATTTCAAAGATATGATGATCCGCGAGGTAAAACGTCATGACGTGGAAATTCTTATGAATACAGAAGTGACACCGGAATTTATCAAAGAATTTGCACCAGATGCGGTAATCCTTGCAACCGGTTCTGTTCCGGCATGTCCGCCAATCAATGGTATTGAACATGCACATCAGGCAATGTCCGTATACGATGGAACCTGTGAGCCGGGCAAAAAAGTTGTTATGATCGGTGGCGGTCTGGTTGGCTGCGAGACAGGTCTGTATCTGCAGAAAACAGGTCATGAAGTAACCGTAGTAGAGATGCTTGACCGCGTGGCAAATGAATCCTTTGGTATGTATCGAGAAGCACTTGTATGGGAGATGGAGAAAAATAATATGACCATGCTTCCAAAAACAAAGTGTCTGGAGATCACACCGAACAGCGTGAAGATCGAAAATGCAGACGGTGTGCAGGAACTTGAGGCAGATACGGTATTGTATGCACTTGGCATGAAGTCGGTGGATTACAGTGCGTTGAAAGAAGCGGCCGGGGATGCAAGTGTGTATGTGATCGGTGATGCAATTCACCCGGGTAAGGTAGATCAGTGTACCAGAACGGGTTATATTGCAGCACTGAAAGTTGGAGCAAGTGAGGAATCTGTGGCATATATCCAGGAGTAAATCTTGCTTGTGTGGATGAAAAATATACTTTAATAAATAAAGAGAAATCCGGCTATTTTGTCTCGGTCGCTAGCAATCGCTCCCTGAGAAAAAATTGCCGGATTTCTCTATTTACACAGTGAAGAATATGGATTTTTCATCCACGACGGCGTTGCGTGCCAGTTGATCGCCAGCAATCGCTCCCTGAGAAAAAATTGCCGGATTTTTCTATCTACATAGTGAAGTATATGGATTTTTCGTCTACGACGGCGCTGCGTGTCAGCTAAGCATCATATCTGTGAGTTAAAAAATGATGGAAGGTATCTAAAACTTGCGGGGAATCTTTTTGCGTGATAGTATGAACGCAGGCAGTAAAGAGACTGCGTTCATGAGCAAGTAGTAAAAGAGGATTGCGAATATCTGCTTTACTGCAGAGAATAAGAAAGATTTAAAGGAATTTACCACTGTGAAAAAAGTCATGAAATCCACAACGGTACTTGTTGTTCTGGCAACTATCATATTTACAATTTTATATAGGACAATGGAAAATGGAGTGCTGCTGTCACTGGCTATCACGGCGGGAACGATCAGCTATCATTTTGTCATGCGTTATGCGGTGGCAGGGATTTTCAGTCATGCTATGCACAATCGGGCAAATCTGTCTCGAAAATGGTATCAGCAGAAAAAATGGGAAAAGAAATTATACCAGAAGCTACATGTAAAGCAATGGAAAAATAAGATGCCGACTTATGAGCCGAGCTATTTTGACCTGAGATTACATACACCGGAAGAAATTGCAGGAGCTATGTGCCAGGCAGAAGTAAGTCATGAAGTGATTGTGATATTCAGTTTTCTTCCATTGTTTACAGTTCCGGCATTTGGTGCATTCTGGGTGTTTTTAATCACATCAGTATTGTCAGCATTAATGGATCTTTTATTTGCTATTATGCAGCGGTATAATCGACCAAGAATTTTGAAACTGTGCAGAAAATAGAGAAAAATGATATGAAAACGGAAAAAATATCGGTGGGATTGCTAAAACGAAGGCAGGATGTGGTATGAAAAATATTACATTCTGCCTTTTTTGCATATCTTCGCTTTTAATGATTAAAAAATATCAAAAAAGTGTTATAATGAAAAAGATTTATCAAAAAAACATGCGAACTATCGTGTGAAAATACATAAGAGGAAAATAAAACATTATGACATTAAAAGAATTGGAAATCGGTAAGAGTGCAGTGATCAAGACCGTAGGCGGCGAAGGTGCCCTGCGCCAGCACTTTTTAGATATGGGAATGATTCCGGGAGCGGAAGTAACAGTGGTGAAACTTGCGCCGATGGGAGATCCGATGGAGCTTCAGATTCATGGCTATGAGCTGACGCTGCGTCTGGCAGAAGCGGATCAGATTGAAATTGATCCCATTGGAAAGCGAAGTAACGAACATAAACGTACAGTAAAGGAACTTGGCTCTGAGCATCCTGGTATTGGTGAGACCGGAAAATTTCATTCGAAAAAAGATGAAAATCCACTGCCAGAGGGAACGATACTGACCTATGCGTTAGTAGGAAATCAGAACTGCGGAAAGACAACATTATTTAATCAGCTGACGGGATCTAACCAGCATGTTGGAAATTTCCCTGGTGTTACCGTTGACCGAAAAGATGGTTCCATCAAGGGTCACCCGGAGACGGATGTGACGGATCTGCCGGGTATTTATTCCATGTCACCTTACAGCAGTGAGGAAATTGTATCACGAAATTTTGTCCTTGATGAAAAACCGAAGGCGATCATCAACATTCTGGATGCGACAAATATTGAGCGTAATCTGTATCTGACCATGCAGCTGCTGGAAATGGATATTCCAATGGTTGTGGCATTGAATATGATGGATGAGGTGCTTGGCAATCAGGGTTCCATTGATATCAATGGAATGGAAGCACTGCTTGGTGTTCCGGTGATTCCCATTTCGGCGGCTAAAAATCAGGGCGTGGATGAGCTGATCACCCATGCGCTGCATATTGCAAAATATCAGGAACGTCCATTGCGGCAGGATTTTTGTGATAAGACGGATCATAACGGTTCGGTACACCGCTGTATCCATGCAGTCATTCATCTGATCGAGGATCATGCGCAGGCAGCAGCCATTCCGGTGCGGTTTGCGGCAACGAAAGCAATCGAGGGTGATCCCTTGATCCTGGAACAGCTGGAACTGGATCAGAATGAGCGGGAAATGCTGGAGCATATTGTACAGCAGATGGAGACGGAGCGTGAGGTTGATCGAAGCGCTGCAATAGCCGATATGCGTTTTGACTTTATCGAGCGTCTGTGTGAGCAGACCGTTGTAAAACCAAAGGAGAGCAAAGAACGCATCCGCAGTGAGAAAATCGACCGGATTCTGACTGGAAAATATACGGCAATTCCATGTTTTATTGGAATCATGGCACTTGTATTTTATCTGACATTTAATGTGATCGGAGCTGGTTTACAGACACTGCTTGAAATTGGGATTGATAAATTGTCGGCCATTGTGAATGCTGCGATGGCAGCCACACATGTAAACAGCGCTATGCACAGCCTTGTGATTGATGGAATTTTTACCGGAGTGGGAAGTGTTTTAAGTTTCCTGCCGATCATCGTGACACTGTTCTTTTTCCTGTCTCTGATGGAGGATAGCGGTTACATTGCCAGAGTCGCTTTCGTTATGGATAAACTGCTGCGAAAAATCGGACTTTCCGGTCGAAGTATCGTACCGATGCTGATCGGATTTGGATGCACGGTTCCGGCGGTTATGGCAACGCGTACGCTGACCAGTGAGCGGGATCGAAAAATGACGATTTTGCTGACACCATTTATGAGCTGTACGGCAAAACTACCGATTTATTCGTTCTTTGTCAGTGCATTTTTTCCGAAAAAAGGCGGACTCATCATGACTGGGCTGTATCTGCTTGGTATTGGCGTCGGGATTTTAATTGCGTTCCTTTATAAAGGAACCTTATTCAAAGGAGAACCGGTTCCATTTGTTATGGAACTGCCGAATTATCGTCTGCCGGGAGCGAAAAACGTGACACAGCTTTTGTGGGAAAAAGCAAAAGATTTCCTGCAGCGTGCTTTTTCCGTGATTTTTATTGCAACGATCGTGGTATGGTTCCTGCAGAGTTTTGATCTGCATATGAATATGGTCACAGATTCTGCCGACAGTATTCTTGCTGCAATTTCCGGCATTTTGGTACCGATTTTTCGCCCACTTGGCATGGGAGACTGGCGGATCTGTACTTCCCTGATCAGCGGATTTATTGCAAAAGAGAGTGTGGTATCCACGCTGGAAGTGTTGTTTGGCGGAAGCATAGGAACTATGATTTCTTCTCTGACAGCAGCATCCATTCTGGTGTTCAGTTTGTTGTATACACCGTGCGTTGCAACTGTCGCATCCATTAAGCGGGAGCTTGGAGCAAAATGGGCAGTTGGCGTGGTCATCTGGCAGTGTGTCATAGCATGGATTGCGGCATTAATGGTACATTTGATTGGCTTGTTCGTTGGGATAGTGTAAGACAAAACAAAAAGAAACATATGTTATGGTGTTGATTTCCCTCGCGGTTGGATTAATTTGCAAAGGTAGTAAGTGATTTTACGTAACATAGTAGAAGTGGCAGGATAACGTTTTTCTCCGAAAGCGATTGTTAACTGAGGAGACAAACGTTATCCTGCCATTTTTCATTATCTACCGTTAAGTCATAGATACGTATTTCATAACCTGCCGGATGGTCACTTTCCACTTTTTATAACTTTTCGTGTAGCCGATCAGAAGTTCACAAAATTTTCACAGTTTTTTAGCACTCAATGCTTGACGTGGCTAATAATAAGTGCTATAGTACAACTAGAACAAAGGAGGAGAGATAAAAGGAAACGAAAAGTTCCAAAGATCTCAAATCCGGATGCTCAAGCAATCAACACTTCGGATTCTCCGAATGTGCAGAAAATATATTTAATTACTGAAAGGAGTAATGACTTATGATGATGCCTAGAATTTTTGGAGAAAACTTATTTGATGATTTTATGAACGACTTTGCATTTCCGGATTTTACAGACAGTGCGAATATTGAGAAAGCTTTGTATGGAAAACATGCAAAGAATCTGATGAAGACAGATGTCAAAGATACCGAGAACGGATATGAAGTAGATATCGATCTCCCGGGTTTCAAGAAAGACGAGATCACAATGAAACTGGAAAACGGTACATTAACCGTCAGCGCAGCAAAAGGTCTTGACAAAGACGAGGAGAACAAGGAGAAAAAATATGTAAGACGTGAGCGTTATGCAGGCGGTATGAGCAGAAGCTTCTATGTTGGTGAGCACGTTGACGTTGAGGATATCCATCCGAAATATGAAAATGGTATTTTAAGCTTTACTGTTCCGAAAAAGGAGCAGAAAGCGGTAGAAGAGAAAAACAAATTCATCTCTATTGAAGGTTAAAATCAGATCATAATATCTGAAATAAATGAACTCTCCCTGAGTGGATCCCCGGCAGGACGTAAAAATCCTGCCGGGGATTTTTTATTGCCTGCAAAACATGTGTTTGGTATAATAAAGGAAAATGCCGGGACATGTAGGCGAAAATATCTTCCATATGGAAATAGAAGAAAAGCAGACAGCAGAAGCAGGAAAAATAATAGAAATTTAGAAAGGACAGGCAGCATATGAAGTTTTTTCATTTATCAGACCTTCACATAGGATTAAAACTGATCAATCGGGATTTGAGGGAAGATCAGGAATATATTTTACATCAGATCACGGAGCTGGCGGTGCAGGCACAGCCGGATGCGCTGGTGATCGCAGGAGATATTTACGATAAGGCAGTTCCGTCGGCGGAAGCCATGGCAGTGTTGGATGGATTTATTTCTGAACTGACGGAAAAATTGCCGGACCTGGTGATTATGATGATCAGCGGCAACCATGACAGCGCCATTCGTGTGAACTGCTATCGAAATGTGCTGGCACGGCAGAAGCTTCATATGATCGGCATGCCACCGGTTCGTCCGGAAGAATGGATGGAAAAAATTGTATTGCAGGATGCGTATGGCCCGGTGAATTTTTATCTGTTGCCTTTTGTGAAACCATCCATGGTAAAGCAGATTACAGGAACGGATGAAAAAGGGAATAATCTGTCCTACGATGAGACAATCCGACGTTTGATTGCGCGGGAAGACATAAATGAGGCGGAACGGAATGTGTTTGTCAGTCATCAGTTTTATTTACCTGTGGGAAAAGGTGCGGATGAAATTGAGCGCATGGATTCCGAGATTCGCACGGTAGGAAATATTGATGAAGTGTCTGCAGATGTGTTGGAGGTGTTTGATTATGCGGCATTGGGACATATTCACAAACCGATGAAAGTGGGAAGTGAGTATTACCGTTATTGTGGTACACCACTGGCCTGTTCCGTCAGCGAGGCAGGACAGGAAAAATGTGTGATCGAAGTTGAATTTGGAGAAAAAGGTGACGTGCAGACCAGAGTGCTTCCGTTAAAACCATTACGTCAGATTAAGGTATTGAAAGGAAGTACGGAGGAAGTGCTGGCACAGGCCTGTGAGGATTATGTGTCTGTGACCCTGACGGATCAGCCGGACTTTGATACGCAGGATCGGATTCGCGAGGCATTTCCATATTTACTGGAGATTCGCCGTGAAATGTTGACACAGCGGGAGTATGCGGCAGCATGGAAAGCGCAGGAAAAAATGGATCCCTTTGACACCTGCTGCTCGTTTCTTGGAGATATTACAGAAGAAGAAAAAGAGATTTTGCAAAATGTGGTGAATACGGTATTTACGGGAGGTGCGACAGAATGAAACCATTGAAGTTAACAATGCAGGCCTTCGGTTCTTATGTAAAACCTGGAACCATTGATTTTGAGAAGCCGGCGCAGAATCTGTTTCTGATCACGGGGGACACCGGAGCAGGAAAAACGACGATTTTTGATGCCATTGTATTTGCCCTGTATGGAGAAGCAAGTTCTGGCGCGAATAAAAAAAATGGAAATGAATTGCAGAGTCAGTATGCAAATCCGGAGCTGTCGCCTTTTGTGGAACTGACTTTTTCTGAGGGAGATGGTGCCAACAGGCAAATTTATACCGTGCGAAGAACACCGCGGCATATTCGCCCTCTGAAGCGTGGAACCGGAACAAAAGAGGAAAAAGAGACGGTATCACTGATTTTGCCGGATCAGACGGAATTTTCCCAGAATAAAAAGGAAACGGATGAAAAACTGGCAGAGATTCTGGGACTGACCAAGGGACAGTTTATGCAGGTGGCAATGATCGCTCAGGGTGAATTTATGGAACTGCTGCGGGCGAAATCTGATGAGAAAAAAGTGATCTTCCGAAAGCTGTTTAACACAGAACCCTATCAGAAAATCGTGGAGGAACTGGGACAGTGCCGCAAGGAAAAACAGCAGGAAATTGCGGTGATCCGTACAGAATGTCAGACCGAAGCCGGACATATCGAAATTCCGGAGAACTATGAACGCGCAGAAATCATGCGGGAAATCAAAGAAAAAGTAATCCGTTCGGAACGTTTTCTTGTGACAGATATGGAGCAGCTGTTGGAAGAACTGGGGCATTTATGTATCTATTTGCAGGAAAAGCAACTGAGGACAGAGGCGCAGGTTCAGGCGGCAGAGCAGGAACACAATCAAAAGCAGGAGAAGTTTGCAAAAGCAGAGCAGCTTTTACAGGCGTATCGGCAGTTGGAGCGGGCAAAGGCAGTTCTGGACGAGTGCAAAGCGCAGGCAGAACAAATGCAAAAGCAGGAGATTCTGACCGGACAGATTCGCAGAGCCTATGAGATTCAAAGTGGTTTCAAGCGTTTGCAGGACAGCGTACAGCTGCTTGAAAACACGAAAAAAGAATTGAAAAACTGTGAACAACAGCTGCCAGAATTATTGCAAAATGCACAGGAAACTGCAGAGAAGGAGAAAGAAGCCAAAGCAGAACAGGAAAAGCAAAATACAGTATACAGTTGTGTCGCCGAACGCGTTAATCAGGCTCTTGAGACCTTTCAGAAGATTACAGAGGTGACAGCGCAGATAAAGAAAAAAGAAACGGAGCAGAAATTCGCGGAACAGGCAGCAAAGCAGGCAGAAGAAAAGCAGAAACAATTGGCGACACAGATCCTGCAATGGAAAGCACAGGCAGATGCGAAAAAAGATGCACCAACGAAGCTGGCTTACTGGGAAAATCAGAAAAAAGAAGCAGAGGCGTTGGCAGAGGAAGTAGAAGAAGCAAAGAAACTACATGCAGAATCAGCCAGGCAGAAGAAAATGCTGGAAGCTGCGCAGAAAGCGTTTTCAGAAGCAAGCAAGAGCTATCAGGAAGCACATGGCAGATACGAAAACATGCGACAGATCTTTTTTAACATGCAGGCGGGACTGATCGCAAAGGAACAGTTAAAACCTGGAATGCCATGTCCGGTGTGTGGTTCTGTGGAACATCCTGCACCCTGTGAGCTTGCGGAGGAACACAGTGAGATCACCCGGGAAAAACTGGATGAGATGAGCCTTTCCATAGAAAAATTGCGGGCAGAGCAGGAGACATGTGCATCAAAGGCGCATGCTGCAGGCACGCTGGCAGAAGAAAAGGAACAGATTGCAAAAAATGCAGTTGAGAAGTTGTTCGGACATATGCAGGACAGTTTGCAGGAAATTCCAGAAACGATGGAACTTGCCCTGGCAGAGGCGGTCGTAGGTGCCAGTCAGAGAGAACTTGAATTAGAAGGAAAAGAGTTGCTGGCAGATGTCAAATTGTCAGAAAAAGTACAAACTCAGTTACACAATGCGGAAGCAGCAAAAGTGCAGTTGGAAGAAGCATTACAGAAAGCAAAGGAACATCAGCAGAAAGTACAGACAGAACTTGAAAGTAATCGTGCGGTATTGAAAAATCTTAACGGCTCACTTACCTTCGCATCGAAAGAAGAGGCAGAGCGTGAGTCAGAAAAGGTAAATGAAACCAAGATACAGGCGGATGAAGCCTATGCGAAAGCAGCGAAGCTGGCGGCGCAGGCGCGACAGACGCTGGATAAGGTGCAGGCGCTGGAATACCGCTATCGGGAGGAACTCCCAAAGCTTGTGGAAGCGCGGCAGCAGCGGCAGGCAGAATATGAAGCGTTACTGGCAGAACGTGGTCTGACGGAAGAAAACTGGCAAGAGCTGACGCAGTCATATTCGGTAAAAGACGCAGAAACATTTCAGCAGGAAAACAATGTCTACAAAGAAAATGTGGCGCGGACGCAGGGCATCTATGCTTCCGCAAAAGAACAGATCGGGGAGCGGGAGAAACCAGATTTGGAAGCAATGAAGCAGAATTGTGAAGAAGCAGCCAACCAGTTACGGAATCTGAGAAACGAACAGGAGCAGTGGAACCTGTATATACGGACAGATTGTGCAACCTATGAGATTTTAAAACCGAAAATGGAAAACCGGGCACAGATTTTGGCGCAGCATCAGCGAATCAATGAACTGTATAATCGACTGGCGGGTAATATCAGCGGTTCCCGCATGGATCTTGAGACCTTTGTGCAGCGGCAGTATCTTGAGAAAATTTTGTATGCAGCAAACCGCCGCTTTTTGGAAATGTCTGCAGGGCAGTTTGAACTGCGCATGTATGATTTGGAAAAAGCCGGTGAAGGCAGAAACCATGGTCTTGACCTGATGGTGTATTCTGCTGTTACCGGAAAAGTGCGGGAAGTGCGTACCTTATCCGGTGGAGAGTCCTTTATGGCGGCATTGTCACTGGCACTTGGTATGGCGGATCAGATTCAGGAAAGTTCCGCGGCAATCCATCTGGATGTGATGTTTATCGACGAGGGATTTGGTTCCTTGGATGAAAATTCCAGAAATCAGGCAGTGCGCGTGCTGCAGGAGATGGCAGGCGGAAGCAAACTGATCGGTATCATTTCTCATGTGACAGAGTTAAAGCAGGAAATTGACGATCAGCTTATCGTAAGTAAGGATGAGAACGGAAGCCATGTGCGCTGGCAGATCAGCTAAAAATCTTCCATTTTCAACAGTATTTGCATAAACATGTAGATCAGAATCATAATCCCGGAGGTTTTGTGTTAAAATCCCCGGGATTAGTTGAAAAATAGCGGGAATATCGGTATGATGTTAAGAAACGGGAGGAGCAGAACATGAAAGTTTTAATGTTAAATGGCAGTGCAAAAGCCAATGGAAATACATACAGATCTTTATTAGAAGTAGGAAAACAGCTGGAAAAAGAAGGCATTGAATATGAGATTTTTCAGATCGGTGGAGAGCCGGTGCGTGACTGTTTGGGATGTGGCCAATGTTCAGAAAAAGGATGCGTTTTTGACGATGATAAAGTAAATGAGTTTACTGCAAAAGCAAAAGAAGCAGACGGTTTTGTATTTGGAACGCCAGTATACTATGCACATCCAAGTGGACGGATCATGGCATTTCTGGACCGCGCATTTTACAGCAGTGGAGCATCTTTTGCGTTTAAACCGGGAGCATCCGTAGCGGTAGCACGTCGTGGCGGTACGACAGCATCTTTTGATGCAATGAACAAGTATTTTGGAATCTGTCAGATGCCGGTGGTCGGTTCTACATACTGGAATCAGGTTCATGGAGCAGTTCCGGGAGAAGCAGAAGAAGATGCAGAAGGTCTGCAGACCATGCGAAATCTTGCAAGAAATATGGCATGGATGCTGAAATGTTTTGAAGCAGGAAAGGCAGCAGGTGTGGCGTTACCGCAGACCGAACGTGATTATAAGACAAACTTTATCAGATAGATGATGCAGTTTAAAGGGGAACAGTAGAAACGGGAAATATCAGTCTGCAAATTGTGGCAGCAGATGTCGGGAAACAGTTTTGATCTGATCCTGATGGACAGTAACTGGGTTAAAAAGACTAACAGGTTAAAGGGACGGGAAGAAAAATGGCGATTTTAGGAATTGATTTAGGGACAACGAATTCTCTTGGAGCAGTATACCGCAACGGGAAAGTAGAACTGATTCCGAACCGTTTTGGATCATTTCTGACGCCCAGCGTGGTCAGCGTGACAGAGGATGGCAGTGTTGTGACGGGGCAGATTGCAAAGGAACGTCTGATCACACATCCGAAGGATACTGCATTTTCTTTCAAAAAGAATATGGGAAGCGATCAGAAATACAACCTTGGCGGGAAAACATTTTTGCCGGAGGAATTGTCCGGATTTCTTGTCAGTGCTATCGTGGAGGATGCGAAAGAATACATGGGCGAAGAAATCAAGGACGTGATCATATCGGTTCCGGCATATTTTCACGATAAACAGCGTGTGGCAACGAAACGTGCGGGTGCGCTGGCCGGTGTCAATGTAAAAAGAATCGTGAATGAGCCGAGTGCGGCAGCATTGGCTTCTTATTTTGATACACAAAATGAGCAGCTTTTTCTGGTGTTTGACTTCGGAGGCGGTACACTGGATGTGTCAATTGTAGATTGTTTTGATACTATGGTAGAGATTCTGGCAGTTTCCGGAGACAATCATCTGGGTGGTGATGATTTTAATGAAGCTGTTGCAGACGGTTTCCTGAGAGAACATCAGCTTCAGCGGGAAAACTTAAGTGAAAAGGAATATGCCATCCTGCTTCGGCAGGCGGAAAAATGCAAAATTGCCTTATCCACGGAGCAGGAAGTGAAAATGACTGCTGTACTTGGCGGGCAGACATATCAGAGCGTGTATACAAACGAACGGATGATGCGGGAGAGTTCCGCTGTCTGGAAACGGATTCAGACGGTGCTTCGGCATGTCTTAAGAGACAGTCGTGTGGAACTGGAGGATATTGACGCAGTCATTATGGCAGGCGGTTCCGGTAAAATGCCGCTGGTGCAGTCTTACATGGCGCAGCTTTTTGAACAGACACCGCTGGTAACCGGTTTCAGTGATCAGCTCATTGCACGGGGACTTGGACTGGTGTGTGGTGTTATGGAGCGTGAGGATGAAGTACGGGATTATATTCTGACAGATATCTGTCCTTTTACGCTTGGTACCGGGGTGAATAACGAGACAGATCCAAAACATCCATATATGAGTGCTATTATTGAACGAAATACGATTCTTCCCTGTTCGAGAATACAGCGTTTTTCTACTGCTTCGGATTATCAGAAAGAAGTGAAAATTGAAATCCTGCAGGGGGAAGAACCATATGCGGAGGATAATGTGCAGCTTGGGCTGATCACAACCATGGTTCCGAAGAAAAAGCGTGGACAGGAATCTGTGGATGTTCGTTTTACCTATGATATTAACGGTATTCTGGAGGTAGAAGTAACCGTTGTTTCTACGGGAAAGAGTGTGACAAAAGTTCTGTCTCAGAGTATGGATGAAAAAGAACTTGCCAGACGGATGAAGCAGCTTGAAAAACTGAAAGTGCATCCGAAAGATATGACGGAAAATCAATTGATTCTGGAGCGTTTACAGGCACTTTATGAAGAAGCATTACCGGAAACCAGAGACAGGTTGATGTATCATATTCGAAACTTTGAAAGTACTTTGGCAGAACAGGATCCGCGCCGGATTCGGAAGTATCGGGAATTTTTGGAACATATGATTGTGTCATTGGAGCATTATGATCCATTTGAGGGAAAACTGGATTTCCCTGAGTGGAGCGATGATGACGATGGCGAAACGTAATCTGTTTTAGATAAACGAATTGGAATCGTCAGACCAGAGATAGAAAGCGTCAATTACGATAAACAGATCAGAAAGAACAAGAAAACACAGACACTTTTGGAGGAGACAGTCAGATGTATGAATCAGAAGCGTATGAGATTTTACATATCAAACGGGGAAGTTCACAGGAGGAGATAAAGGAAGCCTATGCAGCTTTATCCAAAAAGTATCACCCGGAGGAGCATCCGGATGAATTTCAGCAGATCCATGAGGCATATATGACGCTGCGCAGACGGAGCCGTGGACAGAGAAGTGAACGACGAAATCCGGAGCAGGAACCCAAAACGACGGAAGCAGAAGATGCATCTGTTGGAGAAGCAGCAGAGAAAGTAACACCCAAAAGCAATCATCAGGGTACATTTTCAGAGGAAGAATTAGAAGGTACAGAACAGAATACGAATACTTCAGAGAAAAGTACAGATAGCACAGAAGCAGAAGTGCAGGGTGAATATCAGGAAGTGACAGAAGATTATGGCATAGAAGATTATGCGGAGAAAAATGCAGAAAATCAGACTGTATGGGAATCTCAGAGTGAATCTGCACAGCAGGAGCCTGCTCTACAATATGATTTTGACGAAGTAATTGAGGAAACCGAGCGGAAGGACGCGCAGCGCCTGATCTTGCTGATCCAGAAAGCCCTGGTTGAGATGGAAATGCTGCTAAAACCACCATATTGCCACAAATTAAAGCTGTTTCAACAGTTTTTCCGGAAGCCGGAATATCGGACCGCGTTAAAGCAACCGGTGTTTATGGCACGTTTTGCAGATATGCTGTTAGACAGTCATTTGAAACCGATGATTTATGATTACATCATTGAGTTTTACCGTTTTCGTGGGCTCGATCCGGCAGATATGTATGAGGAAGCGGCAAAGCTTTATTATGTGCTGGATGATAAAAGGGGGATGAAGAAAAAGAAAGTCGGATTCTGGCAAGGTGTTCTGCCGGTGGCAGTAATTGCCGGTATTCGTGCCGGCACGCGGTCGGCCAAACCGGGAACCGGTGCAGGAAATCTGTTTGGATTTCTGTTTGTTGCAGTAATTGTGATTGCCCTGATAGTTATCCTGTATCGTCAATTGTATAAGAACCATTCCAGTCTGTTTGCACAGGCAATGGTTGCCTTATTATTGACGGTTTCTCAATTTGTCATATTGATGGGAGATTTTTATGCTCCACTGATGGGATCAGATGGGGGAACGGTACTTGCAGTATTCCTTTTCCTGATGGGAATTATCTGGCTCATCGGTGTCGGAATCGCTGCGATCATCAAAAAAATGAGCAGTTTCAGGAGAAAAAAATAAGCAAAATACATCGTTCATGTCGTAAAAATGTCATTTCATGCAAATGGCATTTTTTTTTGTATATTTTGTTGTAGAATAGTGACAGAATGTAATGCTTTTTGTAATATTTCTGAAATATTGCAGATAAAGTACGGCAAGAGGAAGGAGAGCTTATGAAATATTTAAAAAAGATTATGGCAGTGGCGCTGGCAGCGGGAATGGTATTTTCCGGCAGTGTTGTAGACGGAAGGGCATCGTCCTACAGGGTAAATAATTACTTCGATGAAGCAGCGAATACAACAATTGATGAGCTGTTTTTCTATGATGAAGATGCATACGGAAAAAAACTTGGTGTAACATACGAAAAAACATCTACAGAGTTTGTAGTGTGGGCTCCGGTTGCAACAGATGTAAAAGTTAATATCTATACAACTGGAAGTAATGAAGATGAAAATGCATTTAAAGTAGGCACATATGTGTTGGAAAAACTGCTTAGAAATGGAACATGGACCGGTGCATGGGAAATAACACTTGTAGGCAGATGGGATGACTATTATTATGACTATACAATTACAAATGCAAAAGATATTCGTTATGTGGATGTAAATGGAAACGTTAGTGGATCAACTTTTAATAAATATCAGACAGCAGATCCATATGGTGTTGCTGCCAGTGAAGACGGACAGAGGTCTTATGTTATAGATCCGTCTACCGTATCTCCGGATGGTTGGAGCAATGACAGACATGTGTATGTAGATACAGCAAAGGCAAACACGGTTTATAAAGTAAGTGTGAAGAATTTTTCCACAGATCCGGCTTCCGGTACAACAGGCGGCGGAAAATACAGTGCATTTACAGAGACGGGTGCAACGGTAAACAGTGCGGGTGAACTGGTGTCCGGTATTGATTATCTGAAAGAACTGGGTGTTACAACCGTACAGCTTGCACCGTTTGCAGATTTTGCTTCCACTGACGAATACGGGGAGTATGATATTCAGAACTTTAATGTTCCGGAAAGTTCTTATGCTTCGAAAAAGTCAGACAGCAAGACTGTTATAAAAGAATGCAAAGAAATGATTCAGGCACTGCACAAAGCCGGTATTTCTGTTGTGATGGAAATGCCATATACGCATACGGTTTCTCCGAAAAATTCTGTACTGGAGAAAACAGTTCCGGGATATTTTTATAGAATGGTATGGCGAGATAGTGCAAATGGTTATACCTATTATACAACTACGGATTATGATAATGAATGTGCGACCGAGCGTGCGATGTATCGGAATTATATTGTGGATTCCATGGCATACTGGGCAAAAGAATATCATGTAGATGGATTTTCTATTGATCTGATCAGTAACGTTAATACAAGAAGGGAGAGAAACAGCACAAGAGAAAACGATTGGTTATCAGAAATAAAAACAGGACTGGCGAAGAAAGATTCCAATCTGGTGATCTGGGGTGACGACTATCAAAAAGCCGATCGCCAGAACAAAACTTCTCTCTATGATTCGATCATCAACAATATCGGTGGCAGTGATTATGGAGAAAGAAACGAAAAATCAGTAAAAATCTATAAACAGACAGCAGCAATGAAATATGCAACACCGGGAACCTTATATATGGATGCCGGAGAAGAAATGTGCAACAGTGTCAATGGAACATCACTGAAAGACAGTAATCTGGTTGAATGGCAGGATTCCGCAGAATTTGCTGATGTAGTATCTTATTACAGAGGTCTGATGGATATTCGAAAAGCATTCTCACCGCTTGCCAGGAGTCAGGATATAGCTTCCAAAGAGGCATATGTATTGACAAATACAACAAAAGCTGCCGGTGAATGGAATAGCATGGCAGTATTAAATAACGAGACAGATGCTGCCAAACAGATTACTATTCCGAACGCAGATGCAGATTCTGAATGGGTAATTATTGCAAATGGCGAAAGTGCAGGTGTGGTATCTCTTGGAGAGATTTCCGGAGCTACTGTAAATGTACCGGCATATACCACAATGATCCTTGTAGATAAAGCAAGTTTTACAGGATCAGCTGTATCTACGACAAGAGGAAAAGTAGTTGTTCAGTATTTATTGAAAGACAGCAAGCAGCCATTACGTGAGGCAATTACACTTCAGGGTACACCGGGCACCGGTTATGAAGTACCTGCAAATATAAAGATTCCGTCCGGATATACACTTTTAAGCAAAGAAGGCAGTGAAAAAGGTAAGTATACAGCAGGAACCCAGACAGTCACTTATTATTACAGCACAATAGATGCGAATACTGTGGTAGACGGCATCAAAAATAATGGTACTTACTGTGAAAATGCAAAATTTAAAGTAACCTCTGCTGCTTATACTGAAGTGACAGTTGATGGCAAAAAACTGACCGCAGGTGAAGACGGTTACTATACTGTTTCAGCAGCAGATGGTGTACAGAAAATTGCGCTGTCAGACAAAGACGGATATAGTATTTATCTGACTATTACGGTAAATAAAAATCACACAACGGACAGCAGCGATTGTACAAAAGAATCTACCTGTTCTGTTTGTCATAAGACATTCCCGGCACAGGCAAGTCATAAGTTCGGTGATACGTGGTTAAAAGATGACACCTATCATTGGAAAGTTTGCGAAAATGAGGGATGTAAAGCAACAAGTACAAAGACAAAACACAGCGGAACAGACGATGGTGACTGTACGACAGCTGTAACCTGTAAAGATTGTGGTCAGATCATTACAGAAGCAAAAGCAGAGCATACCTATGGCGAGTGGCAGTCCAATGGTGACGGCACACATACACGCAAGTGTACTGCACAGGGTTGTACAAAAGAGGAAACCAAAAATTGTACCGGTGGAGAAGCAACCTGTACAAAGAAAGCAGTTTGTACCGAATGCCAGAAAGAGTATGGTGATCTGAATCCGACAAATCACAGCGGAAGTGTTGAATGGGTACAGACAGAGACGACACATCAGGAAAAATATAACTGCTGTGGCGCAGAAGTTTCTGCAGCTGAGAATCATACTTGGGAAAATGGTCATTGTAGTACCTGCGGATATGGATGTAATCATACCGGAGGAACAGCGACCTGTATCGAGAAAGCAATTTGTACGATCTGCAAACTCCCATATGGAGAAGTGGATGCGAATCATCATACCGGAACGGAAAACTGGACACAGACAGCAACAACCCATGAGAAGAAATATGATTGCTGCGGCAAAGTGACAGTAGCAAAAGAAAATCACAAATGGAAAGATGGCGTTTGTGAGACCTGTGGATATGTATGTGTACATAGCGGCGGAGAGGCAACCTGTACCAGCGGAGCTATCTGTGAAAACTGTGGCAAGGAGTATACTGCAAAAGATCCTTCCAAACATAGTGGAAAAGTAGTATGGGTACAGACCGAATCAGATCACAGACAGGTATATGATTGCTGTGACGCACAGGTATCTGCAAGCGAAGCGCATGACTGGGAAGATGGTGTATGCAAAGTTTGTGATTATCAGTGTAAACATACCGGGGGAAGTGCGACCTGCGTGAAGAAAGCAGAGTGCGTGATTTGTGGTGAACAGTATGGTGTATACAATATGAGCGTTCATGAAGGTTTGAAATTTGTCGAAGCAAAAGCAGCTACCAAGACCGCAGAAGGAAATGTAGAATACTGGTATTGTGAAGACTGTGGTAAATATTATATCGAACAGAATGGTTTTGTGGAAGTTACAAAAGAACAGACGGTCGTTGCAAAACTGACAGACAAAAAGCAGGATAGTAATTCCGATGATAAGAAAAATCATACACCTGCTACCGGAGACACAGATAACAACAAACCGACCGGATCCAACGGTAATGATACAAAGACTACACCGACAACGGATACAAAAGCGGCAAATAAGGCAGAAACTACAAAGAAGAAATCTCCAAAGACAGCAGATGATAATCGTATGCTGGTATGGTTTATTCTCTTTGCAGTGGGAGGAACCGCGGCAGGAGTGACTGTTTACGGTCATAAAAGAAGAACAGGCAGATAGGAAAGAACGGTTTCTGAGGCAGCGCATACGCTGAAGCGCGAAACACTCTCTTGACATTCCCGTCAGATTCGCTTAGAATAACGGTTGATTACAGTTTTTCAATTAGAAAAGGCATATAATAAGAAATCAGCTGTGACGGGAAATAGTACAGGTGGGAAATTCTACAGAGAGAGGATGTACATGTGATGCATGTATGCTGCGACATCCTTGTTTGGAACATTTGGAACCGAGCCCTGAGCCCCATGCGATGAGTATGGCGTAGAACCGGCGTTAACGGTATTGAGTGGATATGCAGCATAATGCATATAAGCAGGGTGGTACCGCCGGAATTCCGGTCCCTATGAGGGATTGGATTTCCGGCTTTTTCTATCTTAAATAAGTGTAAAGGAGATACAGTCATGGCAAAGGACAAAAAATTAGTAGAAGCCATTACATCTATGGATGTGGATTTTGCACAGTGGTACACAGATGTAGTAAAAAAAGCAGGATTAACCGATTATTCCAGCGTCAGAGGATGCATGGTCATCAAACCGGCAGGTTATGCGATCTGGGAGAACATTCAGAAAGAGCTTGACCGTCGTTTTAAAGAGACCGGTGTAGAGAATGTATACATGCCAATGTTTATTCCGGAAAGCCTCTTAAATGTAGAGAAAGATCACGTGGAAGGATTCGCACCGGAAGTTGCATGGGTAACACACGGTGGATTAAACCCGCTGCAGGAGCGTCTCTGCGTACGTCCGACATCGGAGACATTATTCTGTGATTTTTATAAAAATGATATCCAGTCTTACCGCGATCTGCCAAAGGTATACAACCAGTGGTGTTCCGTTGTAAGATGGGAGAAAGAAACACGTCCGTTCCTTCGTTCCAGAGAGTTCTTATGGCAGGAAGGTCATACCGCTCACGCAACTGCTGAAGAAGCTGAGGCACGTACAGTACAGATGCTGAACCTTTACGCAGATTTCTGTGAGGAAGTACTGGCTATGCCAGTCATCCGCGGACAGAAAACAGAAAAAGAAAAATTCGCAGGTGCTGAGGCTACTTACACCATCGAGGCTCTGATGCATGATGGAAAAGCACTGCAGTCCGGTACAAGCCATAACTTCGGTGACGGATTTGCAAAAGCATTCGGTATCCAGTATACAGACAAAGAGAACAAATTACAGTATGTACATCAGACATCATGGGGTATGACCACGCGTCTGATCGGTGCCATTATCATGGTTCACGGCGATGATTCCGGACTGGTTCTGCCGCCGCACATTGCACCGACACAGGTTATGGTAATCCCGATCCAGCAGAGAAAAGAAGGTGTTCTGGAGAAAGCACAGGAGATTCAGGAGCGTTTGGGCAAAGTATGCCGTGCAAAATTAGATGATTCTGATAAGAGTCCGGGATGGAAATTCTCTGAGCAGGAGATGCGTGGTATTCCGATCCGTGTAGAGTTAGGACCGAAAGATATTGAGAACAATCAGTGTGTACTGGTTCGTCGTGATACACGTGAAAAAACAGTTGTTTCTCTGGATGAAGTAGAGAGTGTAGTTCCGGAATTATTAGAGACCATTCAGAAAGATATGTTCGAGCGTGCAAAAGCACATCGTGACGCACATATTTCTGATGCACACAATTACGATGAGTTCTGCGATGCGATAGAGAACAAACCGGGATTCATCCGTGCAATGTGGTGTGGAGATCGTGCATGCGAGGACAAGATCAAAGAAGAAACAGGTGCTACATCCAGATGTATGCCGTTTAACGATCAGGAGCATATCTCTGACGTGTGTGCATGCTGTGGAAAACCGGCGAAGAAACTGGTTTACTGGGGGAAAGCATACTAAGAATCGTTGATTCTTAGCATAATCTATCGCACAGATTTACAGAGGAAGATGTCACTTTGTGACATAAATCTGGCGTGAAAAACACAGCGGTGTTTTTCGATTAATGAATCAGTATAAAAAATATAGAGTTTTAGGAGGGTGCGTATGAAGATCGAGTTACCGGAAAAAGTAAAAACCGTCATTGGTGAGCTGAAAGCACATGGCTATGATGCCTATGCGGTAGGCGGTTGTATCCGTGACAGTATCCTTGGGCGCACCCCTGGAGACTGGGATATTACTACGTCTGCCAAGCCGCAGCAGGTGAAGGCAATTTTTCCACGGACCGTGGACACCGGGATCCAGCATGGAACGGTAACGGTGTTGATGGATAAAGAAGGATTTGAAGTGACAACTTATCGAATTGATGGGGAATATGAGGATGCCCGTCATCCGAAAGACGTGATTTTTACTTCAAATCTGCTGGAAGACTTAAAGCGTCGGGATTTTACCATTAATGCCATGGCATACAATGATGAAACCGGTCTGGTGGATGCCTTTGACGGAATTGCAGACTTAAAGGCAAAGCGGATTCGTTGCGTGGGTGAGCCGACAGAACGTTTTACGGAAGACGCCCTGCGTATGATGCGTGCAGTGCGTTTTGCGGCACAACTTGGATTTACCATTGAAGATGCTACCCGTCAGGCAATCTGTGATATGGCAGAAAATCTGTCAAAGATCAGTGCAGAGCGGATTCAGGTAGAACTGGTAAAACTGGTCACATCCGATCATCCGGAGGAGATGAAAAACATCTATGACACTGGGATCGCAGCTGTGATTCTGCCGGAATTTTGTACCATGATGGAGACGGAACAGCACAATCCACATCACATTTATACGGTTGGAGTGCATACAATCCGCTCCATGGAGGAAATCCGGGCAGACAAAGTGCTGCGCCTGACTATGTTATTCCATGATGTGGCAAAACCGGTCTGTCGCAGATCGGATGAGAACGGAATCGATCATTTTCACGGTCATCCGGAAGTCGGTGCAGAGATGGCACGAAAAATCCTGCGCAGACTGAAATTTGACAATGATACGATTCGGAAAGTAACCGCGCTGATCCGGGCACATGACGATCGTCCACCATTGAAAGGGCGGGCAATCCGTCGTGCAATCTTCCGCAACGGAGTCGATCAGTATCCGGAGCTTTTTGAGGTAAAACGGGCAGATATTCTGGCGCAGAGCAGCTTTTTACAACAGGAAAAACTGCTTTATGTGGATCGCTATGAGCATATGTATCACCAGATCATAGAAAAGCAGCAGTGTCTGTCCCTGAAGGATCTGGCAGTGAACGGTTCCGATCTGATTGCAAGAGGGATTCAACCGGGCAAAGAGATCGGTGTAATCCTGCATGCGATGCTGGAACAGGTTCTGGAAGATCCGAAGCTGAATGAGAAAGAAGCGTTACTGGAATGGTACTTTAATCCAAACAAGGAAGATCCTGCTTAAAGTAATAAAGCAGAATACTTCCTTATATCATAAGGGACTGTAAGTCTCTTATGATAAGCTGCGTAGCAGCTATTGGGTTATGAGCAAGTAGCGTGAGCGGATTGCGAATACACGCTTGAAAAAGTCACCAAGGCATAATTTGATACACCTCTTCATATGATTAAAAGAGTGCAAAACGGAAATTAATTGTACATTAATCATATAAAGGGGTGTTTTTGTGTATTATCAGGTGGAACAGGTTTTGGAAAAGCAGGAACCGGAGATTGAAAAATTTTACAAGGGACGGGGGATTCTGATCTGTGAGTCAAAACAGAATCTGTTCGCGCTGAAGGAATATAGCGGTTCTTTGCAAAAGGCAGAATTTTTGTATTGGCTGGGGATCTGTCTGGAGCAGCAGGGGATTCGCTGTGATGCGATGCTGAAAAATAAAGAAGGTGCGCTGCTCACGGAAGGCGTGGATCATGTTTTTTATACATTTCACCGCTGGATGCGCGGGCGGGAATGTGAAGTAAATAACAGAGTAGATCTGCTGCTGGCAGTTTCGTTTCTGGCACAGTTTCATCGAAGCTGCTGTGGGGAAGAATTTGTCAGTGTGTCAGAACAAAAAAATGTATCGGAGCAGAAAAATATGGAAAGTGCGGAGGCAGACAGTAACGGAGGACTTTGTGGAGAATACCGCAAACACGACCGGGATCTGCGGCATATTCGCAAGTACATATTAAAGCGGAATAATAAAAGTGATTTTGAACGGTTGTTTTTACAGTGCTTTGACCAGTTTTACCAGCAGTCAGAAACCGTGGTGGATTTTCTGGAAAAAGATCCCGAAAAGGATGGCGGATACACGGTGGGAATCTGCCATGGGGAAGTGAATCAGCATAATATTTTATTTACACCGGATGGAGTGGCACTGATTCATCTGGAACATTCCGGAGTCGGACTTCAGATTGCGGATCTGGGAAATTTTATGCGCAAGATCATGGAGAAAAATAACTGGAATGTGAGACTTGGCATGGAACTTCTGGAAGGCTACCGAAGGAAACATGCGCTGACGGCGCAGGATCTGCAGGGACTTTATTACCGTTTGGCTTATCCGGAGAAATTCTGGAAGATCGCCAATCAGTATTATCGCACGCGGAAAGTATGGGATTCCGGCAAAAATTACGAAAAATTACAGAAAGAGATCTGGCAGAACCAGGCAAGAGGAGAATTTCTTGCGATGTTGAAACAGGAATTATAAAATACAGTTACAGTTCACTCATCATATGTATTCAAATATTGATCATGCTTGCATGAGGAAATATTTGGATACATAGTGATGAAGGGAGCGCCTTTTTATGAGCAAAGGTAGTAGCGTAGCTACGGAGAAGTCCTGAAAGGACGCTTTGCGAATGGCGCGTGTGAACTGTAACAAAATACATGTGATGAGTGAACTGGTAAAAAATTAGTTTCCAATTACTCACCGTTATGCTATAATAAATGCATATGAGCAAAATATGCTCACATGATTGAAATGAACACAGGAGGTTAATGTCATGGGTTACAGAGAAGCATATGAATCCTGGTTAAATAATCCTTATTTTGATGAGGATACCAAGCAGGAATTGCGTAACATTGCAAATGATGAAAAAGAGATTGAAGACCGTTTTTACATGGATCTCGAGTTTGGTACAGCAGGTTTGAGAGGTGTTATCGGCGCCGGAACGAATCGAATGAACATTTATACCGTTCGTAAGGCAACACAGGGACTTTCCAACTACATCATTAAAGTAGGGACCCAGGCAAAAGGTGTTGCAATTGCTTATGATTCCAGAAGAATGTCTCCGGAATTTGCAAATGAAGCAGCATTATGTCTGGCAGCAAATGGCATTAAGGCATATATTTTTGAGAGTCTCCGTCCGACACCGGAGCTGTCCTATGCAGTACGTTATCTTGGATGTACCGCAGGTATTAACGTAACAGCAAGCCACAATCCGCCGGAATATAACGGATACAAAGTATACTGGGAGGATGGTGCACAGATCACACCGCCACATGACAGCGGAATCATGGCAGAGGTAAAAGCCGTGACAGATTATGCAACTACAAAGACCATGTCCAAAGAGGACGCAGTTGCAGCAGGTCTGTACGAAGTGATCGGCGCAAATATTGATGATCCGTATATCGCAGAACTGAAAAAACTGGTTCTGAATCAGGATGCCATCAATGCAGTTGCAGATGATTTGAAAATTGTATACACACCACTTCACGGCACAGGAAATATTCCGGTTCGCCGTGTATTAAAAGAGCTTGGTTTCAAGCATGTCTATGTAGTCCCGGAGCAGGAACTTCCGGATGGTGAATTTCCGACTGTAAGTTATCCGAACCCGGAAGCTGCTGAGGCATTTACCCTTGGACTTGGCATGGCAAAAGAGCTGGATGCAGATCTGGTACTGGCAACAGATCCGGATGCAGACCGTCTCGGCGTTTATGTAAAAGACAGCAAAACAGGTGAATATCATTCCCTGACCGGAAATATGTCCGGATGCCTGATCGGTGCTTATGAGATCAGCCAGAGAAAAGAAAAATACGGACTTCCGGCAGACGGAGCCTTTGTAAAATCTATCGTTTCTACCAACCTTGCAGATGCTATCGCAGCAGATTACGATGTAAAACTGTATGAAGTTCTGACCGGTTTCAAATTCATCGGACAGAAGATGCTTGAGTTTGAGACAAAAGGAAACGGCACATATCTCTTTGGTATGGAGGAGAGCTACGGATGCCTTCCGGGTACATATTGCCGTGACAAAGATGCCGTTGTTGCATCTATGGCACTGTGCGAGGCAGCAGCATACTACAAGACACAGGGAAAGACTTTGTGGGATGCAATGCTGGATCTCTATGAGAAATACGGTTATTACAAAGACGATGTCAAAGCGATCACATTAAAAGGTATCGAAGGTCTTGCAAAGATTCAGGAGATTATGACCACACTGCGTGATAACACACCGGCACAGATCGGTGAGTACAAAGTGCTGAAAGCAAGAGATTACAAGAAAGATACCGTTACAGATCTGGCAACCGGTGCGGTAACACCGACAGGTCTGCCGAATTCCAATGTTCTGTATTACGAACTTCCGGATGCAGCATGGGTATGCTTCCGTCCGTCAGGTACAGAGCCAAAACTGAAATTCTACTATGGTGTGAAAGCAGATACCATGGAAGCAGCAGATGCCAAAGCAGCAGAGCTTGGTGCCGCTGTTATGGCAATTGTTGAGCCGATGCTTGGATAGAGAAAACAGACTATTTTAGGCTACAGTTGACGTATCACATGTATTCAGGTAATGATCATGCCTGCATGAGAAATTATCCGGATACATAGCGATGAAGAGAGTGCCTTTTTATGAGCAAAAATAGCTGTCAGCACCTTCTTGAACAAAGTTAAGGAAGTATCGCACGCAAGCGTACTCTTTTGCGAATGGTGTGTGTGAAACGCTAACGTTGCTGGTTAAAACGTGGTTTTCCTTGACAAATACAGGGAAAACAAGTATAAATAGTTTATATAATAAAAAAGAGAACACGTTTCGTTCTATAGGAGGACAATTATAATGAACAAGACAGAATTAGTAGCAGCTATCGCTGAGAAAGCAGAACTTTCCAAAAAAGACGCTGAGAAAGCATTAGCAGCATTTACAGACATCGTTGCAGATACTTTAAAAAACGGTGACAAAATTCAGTTAGTAGGTTTCGGTACTTTCGAAGTAGCTGAGCGTGCAGCAAGAACAGGACGAAACCCACAGACAGGTGCTGATATGGAAATCCCGGCTTCTAAATCTCCGAAATTCAAAGCTGGAAAAGCATTAAAAGATATCGTAAATGCATAATCGTTTGGCGAAGTATAAATTTAGTCCAGTGAGTAAAAATTTACAAAATAAAAAGTAAGTTTTATTCGGAAATGAATTTTAACAGTTTTTATATAAGTAAAGATTTTGCAGATGAAAAGCAGATCATTGGGGGCATTCCGTTATGGGACATGCCCCCTTTTATCATTAGATCAAAAGTAGAAAGTAAACAATTGATCTGAACAAGTCGAATTGGAGCAGATTATGAGATTAGACAAATATTTAAAAGTATCCAGACTGATCAAACGCCGCACCGTGGCAAATGAAGCCTGTGACGCAGGACGAGTGATGGTAAACGGTCGAGTGGCAAAGGCTTCTCTGGATGTCAAAGTGGGCGATGTGATAGAAATCGCCTTTGGAAACAAATCCGTCCGTGCACAGGTACTTCAGGTGGCAGATACTTCCCGCAAGGAAGACGCGAAAGAGATGTTCAAATACCTGTAGAGACAATCATCAATAGTAGAATGTAAATGTATCTGCAGAAATTATCATGAAGGATGGAATATATCAGTCATAAATACAGACGACCTCCCATATACTGGAAACAGTAAGGGAGGTTTTTTTATGGAAGAGAGACAGGCATCCAGACAACATAAGATAATCCTGACAAACCGCGGAACCTGTGCGTTGAATGGCATATCGGATATCTTATCCTTCGATGTAAATGAGATTTTACTGGAGACAGAGATGGGAATGTTGATGATCCGGGGCATGGACCTTCATGTAAACCGGTTGACGCTGGAGAAAGGTGAGGTGGATCTGTCTGGAAAAATAGATTCGATTCAGTATTCTGATGTGAACAAGGGAAAAGGATCGCAGGGGGAGTCGCTTCTGGGGCGGCTGTTCAAGTAGATGGTAAGTCCGGGAATCATGCAGCAGGGCGTCCTGTTTTTGCATGCGATGGCGTTGGGCGTTGTGATGATCTTCTGCTACGATCTTCTGCGGATCTTTCGCAGGGGCGTTCCCCATGGAACGGTATGGATCGCTGTGGAGGATATGTTTTTCTGGCTGATCAGTGCCTTTGTGCTGTTTCGACTGATGTATGAGGAAAATGACGGTAAGCTTCGATGGTTTGTGATCATGGGTGTGCTGGTTGGCATGATCCTGTACAACGTGAGTTTCAGCCGGCTTGTGGTACGATTTGGCAGCTTCCTTTTTTGCCGGATTTTACGAGCAGTCCAGGCACTTATCAGGGGCATTGTGAAGATGTTACAGTTTCTGTTAAAGCCCTTTGGTAAATGTATCCAACGCACCGGAAGAACAGGTAAAAAAAGTGGCAGATATGTAAAAAAACAATTGAAAAAACTATACAAAACAGTTAAAATGGGCTTATGTAAACTGTAAACGCAGGGTATGAATAACAGAGGGTGAAAATCATATGCGTAAAATGAAGCAGAAAAAGAAAAAACAGAATAGAACAGGTAAAATCTGTGTTTCCTGCGTGGTAGTCGTACTGACCTTGATCATGTCCGTACAGATTGTACATTTACATGGGGTGAATGAGGGATACAAACAGGAAGAAAAGACAAAGAAAGAACAGCTGCAGGCAGAGAAGGATCGGGCAGAAGAACTGAAGCAGAAAGAGGCTTACGTTGGTTCGGATCAGTACATTATCGACACTGCCAAATCAAAACTGGGTATGACCTATCCGGATGAGATTGTTTTCAAAGAGAAATAAGCAAGACCATGAATTTTGAGTGATTTCAGGATTCATGGTCTTTTAACTAAATTAAGGAAGTCTCCTGTTTATTGCTTTATGCAATTGAAGCAGGGGACTTTCTTATATCAGGAGGGGACGCAAGCCCCTTCTGATAAGTTGCATAGCAACTATTTAGTTATGAGCAAGTAGCGTAAGCAGATTGCGAATATCTACTTAACCCTCTTAAACAGGTTCAAATCCTTCGATTCGATTCAAAATCCTATCCGTGAACAGATTTTGCCGAAAACTTTTGAAAAAACGGACAAGGGTTTGACAAAGATTTTAGAATGATTGAATTAGAATGATTCCCTGAGCAAAATGAACCAGATAGGCCGCGCAGGTGCGACTTGGTTATGAGCAGACAGTATGAGCGGATTGCGCATATCCGTTTGATCATCAGGGAGGGAAAAACATGAAACGATTCGATCTGAAACAATTACTTTTGTGCATTGCCACACTGGTATCTTCGCAGTTTGAGCTGGCAGGAGTTTACCCGCTGATCCCGGCAGTTTTTATGACGGGTTTTTTAAGTGGTGTCAACCGCAGTCTGCTGTTTTTGTGTACCATGGGAGGTCTGATCATTCTGGCGCCGGTGACAGTGCTGGTAAAATATGGTCTGATCGTGCTGCTGAGTGCGGTACTGATCCGTGGAGTGGAATGGTACAGTGGATATTGCAGGACCGTTCCGGCAGCAGTTCTCACAGCAGGGATCACCGTGGCAGTTGGCATCGGATGGAGCAGTATGAAACTGCCGGGAACATCAGTAATTTTTATCCGAATATGTGAAGGGATTCTTGTGTGTGGATTTATCTATGTGGTGACAAAACTGTTGGTACTGATCCCGGAATGGGAGCCACGGTCAGCAGGAGAACTTCCAGTGTACGTCCCGGGCGGACAGCGGTTGAATGAGTATGCGGAATCGTTCGAAAAGCTGTCAAAGACCTTCCGGCAGATGAACCGCTATAAGGAAGATTTTACCGCGGAGGAGCTTGGTCGGATGCAGACGGAGGTCACAGGACGAATCTGTGCGTCCTGCAACCAGTGTACGATTTGTTGGGAAGAAAATACGACACCGATGTATCAGGTGCTGTACCGCTTTTTGCAGGCGCTGCAGCGTGGGGCAGATGTAAATGAGAGCGCACAGGAGCTGGAACAGTATTGTCCATACAGGGACGAGATGATTGAGCAGATCATGCTTGTGTTTGAAAAAGCGCATCTGAACTTGGCGTGGTATAATCGTCTGCAGGAAAACCGGGATGTGATCGCGCAGCAGCTGGATGCCATGGCGTATATTATGGAGGACTGTGCCAATGAGGAACAGGATGTAACCATGCGGGAGGGGAAACTGGCAGCTACCATGCGCTATGCGTGGAAAGAACGGGGGATCACGGTGGAGCAGCTTCACATTTTGGAAAACAGTCATGGAAAATGGCAGATTTATTTTCAGGGAAAAACCCGTGGCACAAAATGTATATCTGTGAAAGAAATGGCAAAAATAATCAGCAGTGTGAGTGGCAGAATTTTTAAACCGGTGAAGGACAGCAAGGCGCTTCTGGGAGCAAAGAGCATGTCGCTGCTTTTCTGTGAAAGCTGCCGGTTGACGGCGTATTACGGTGTGGCAAAAGCAATCCGGGATGATGAACAGGTATCCGGAGATAATTTTTCTTTTCAGATGCTGGATAACGGAAGCTGCATTATGAGTGTGTCCGACGGCATGGGAAGCGGTTATGCGGCTTGTAAAGAAAGCGAAATGGTGATAGATTTAATAGAGAAATTTATGGAAGCCGGATTTTTGCCGGATACGGCCCTTCGTATGATGAATTCTGCCATGGTGACACACGGAGAAAATAATCTGTTTTCCACCGTGGATCTGATGCGGCTGGATCTGGACAGTGGCATGGCAGAATTTTACAAGATCGGCTCGGCGGTGACCTTTATCCGACATGGCGATGAGGTGCGCGTGGTGGAGCAGAACAGTCTGCCGGTGGGCGTGTTTGCCGGACAGAAAGTGCCAAAGATCACACAGAAGCTGGAAAACAGTGATTTTGTAGTGATGGTGACGGATGGCGTGTTAGAACATCTTCATGTGGAAAATGCAAATCAGGCGATGAAGGAGATCATCCGCACGATTACAACCAACAATCCGGCTCAGTTTGCCAGAGAGATATTAGATCAGGTGTTGCTTTTTACCGGCGGCCGCGTACGGGATGACATGACGATCCTGACCGCTGGAATCTGGGAACGGTAGATGGAAGGAAGAAGATGCAAAAGAAAATACAAATATTTATCAGACAATATCATATGATAGAAGAAAACGATCATGTGGCGGTGGGGGTATCCGGAGGCGCAGATTCCGTCTGCCTGCTGCTTCTGCTGTGCGAACTGCGAAAAAGCATGCATTTTCGCCTGACAGCGGTGCATGTGGAGCATGGCATCCGTGGCGCGGAAAGTCTGGCAGATGCGGCATTTGTCAAGCAGCTTTGCGCAGACTGGAATGTGCCGCTGCGCACATTTTCGGTGGATGCGCTTCATCAGGCAAAAACGCAGCATCAGTCGCTGGAGGAAGCAGCGCGGGAGCTGCGTTATCGCTGTTTTTATGAGGCTTGTCGAAAATGCCAGGCAAATCGTCTGGCAGTGGCACACCATGGTGATGACTGTGCCGAGACGGTACTGTTCCATCTGAGCCGCGGAACGGGGCTCAGAGGCCTGTGCGGCATTGTTCCTGTGCGGGAACTGCCGGAGCAGAAGCTGACGCTGATCCGTCCGCTGCTCTGCGTGACAAAGGCAGAGATTGAGGCGTATCTGGAACAGATCGGGCAGGAATACCGGACGGACAGTACGAATGCGGATGTGGCTATGAGCCGCAACCGGATCCGGAGTCAGGTACTGCCACAGCTTTGTGAGGTGAATACGGCCGTTGTGCCACATATTGTGCGTACCGCGGGGTATCTGGAAGAAATCTGTGAATATCTGGACGAAGCGGCGTGGGAAGCAGGAAAAGCATATGTCACATATGAGAGGGTAAGAGATGCCTGTGGAAATTTAGAAGATTTTAATAGACAAAGTGTGTATGGACAGGAAAAAGACGCAGATAAGGCGGGAACAGAAAACGGGATTACAAAAATTCATTTGCAGCGTCAGGGTATTTTGTCTGTGCCGGTGGTATTGCAGAAGAATCTGATTCACCGTCTGCTTGGTGAACTGGCAGGCAGCAAAAAAGATCTGACTGCTGCTCATATGGAAGCAGTTCAGATGCTTTTTACTGCGCAGGTAGGAAAAACGGTATGTCTCCCTTATGGAATCCGTGCGTATGCAGACTATGAACAGATCGTGTTGCAAAAGAAATCCGGACAGAAAAAACAAACAGATCTAACAGATCAGACAGATCAGATAAATCGAAAAAAGCAACGTGGCAAAAATGCAGCAGAGAAAACGACCAGGGAATATGAACTTACGATTCCCGGGGAACTCATTTTAGAATCCGGGGAACAGATTACAACAAAAATTCTGGAATTTGATGGAAATTTTCAACAAATTCCGGAAAAAACATGTACGAAATGGTTCGATTATGATAAAATTGAAAATACTGTTCAGATAAGAACACGCCGTCCGGGAGACTATCTGCAGGTGCAGGCAGCTGGGGGGCACAAGAAACTGAAGGATTATCTGATCAACAGTAAGATTCCGAAAGAGGAGCGGGATCAGCTGTTGCTGCTGGCAGGCGAAAGCCATATTTTATGGGTGATCGGTCAGCGCATCAGTGAAGCATACAAGGTAACACTGAAGACAAAGCACATTCTTGAAGTGTGTATACATGGAGGAAAAGAGAAAAATGAGTGACAAGATTCGTGTTATGTTTACCGAAGAAGAAGTGAACAACAAGATCAAAGAGCTGGGAGCACAGATCAGTGCCGATATGAACGGTGAGGCGGTAAAGATTATCTGCATTTTAAAAGGTGCAAGTTTTTTTGCGTGTGAATTGGCAAAACGCATTACAGTTCCGGTTTTTATTGATTTCATGTCTGTATCCAGCTATGGTGACGGAACAGAGTCTTCCGGTATCGTGCGTATCATCAAAGATCTGGATGATCCCATCGAAGGTGAAAATGTACTCATCGTAGAGGATATCATTGATTCCGGTCGTACCTTAAGCTATCTGGTAGAGAATTTAAAGAGTCGTGGCGCAAAAAGTGTACGTCTCTGCACACTGATGAGCA
>URDN01000013.1 GCA_900546495.1 uncultured Lachnospiraceae bacterium | reverse complement strand
TTTTCAGAGCCGCCGTTTCTTTTCGTCTATCCCAAACCTACGACGACCCAAACACCGTGAATTGACACGGCGGCATTTAGGAGGTTGCCGCCGTGTCTACTCTGGTATTCCATAATACCCATGAGCTTCATCAATTAAAAAAAGCATAGCTCCACCTCCGGGCAAGTCTACCTATGAGTATGAACTGTCAAATCATCTGAATACTGCTTACATTTCCTTTGCGTCCGTCTGCGCCTTGCAGACGGGCGCATTTTGTGTTTTTCAAAACTTTTTTGAAAAACTTTTCTATTCCGTTTGGCAAATCTGCGGCACGTCCGTGGAAGGCAGCCGAAAGGGGATAAATAACCCGCCCCCGGGACGAAAGGGGGTGAGAACATGGATTACCCTAATCGGTTGGAATGGCAGATAAGATGTGAGTTTAACGCGTACTGCAAACGCACGTTACGCAATGAACTGATTGACGCCTGCCGGGAAAGCAAAAGTCGGCGAAAGCACGAAGTCAACTTTTCAGACCTTGCCCCGCATGAGGAAAAGCAGCTTTATACCGTTGACAGATATTTTGTCAATGAGGACGAAGAAGCCTTTTGTGCGGGTGGTTTGAAGATTACGGCGAAGCTGCTTGCCGAAGCAATGCACTCCCTGCCGGAAGAAAAACGGCAAGCCGTTTTACTGTATTACTTTTTCAGCATGACCGACGCTGAAATTGCGGAGCTTATGAAAGTACCCCGCAGCACAGTATAGTATAGACGGACAAGCTCTTTTGAACTGCTAAAACGATATTTGGAGGAACGCGCTGATGAATGGAACGAATTGTAATGACAATGAGCGCGGCTTGTTACCCTACCCGGTCATTTTAGCCGCGACAAAGGGCGACCCCGACGCCATGAAAATTGTAATGCAGCACTACCAAAGCTACATAGCCCACCTGTCTATGCGGAAAATCCGTGACGAGAACGGCAATACCTATTACGGCATAGACGAGGACTTGCGGGAACGGCTGCAAGCAAAGCTCATGCGGGCTGTCCTATCCTTTAAGACAGATAAGTAAAAACGCGAAGTGTTCCACCCCTTTCCGCTTTGCGTATTCCTGTCTTTTGTACCTTGACAAAGAAAGCGACGCAAGATAACGGCGGCGCAGCATAGGGCAAATCAGATACGTTCCTTTTGTGCCGAGCCATGCGGCGGGTGCGCCATGACGTTATCCCGGCGGGACTTTCCCGCCCGGGATAACCGAGCGACCAACACCGACGCCGGAAAACAGGCATAGCAGCCTGTCGGCGACGAAGCGCAAAATATATAATGATACTCCCTTATCGCCATAGTCCGAGCGTTCAAAGCGTCGCAGGCAATGGGTAGGGCTGCGCGAGAACCGCGCAGGGGTGCAATTCCCGTGAGGTTGAGAAGCGAATCGATCGTCTGATTAAAGCCCCTTTACTGATGTTTTTAATTGTTTCAACCATTGAAAGGGGAAATGTTCTTATGAATGAAGAAAAAATGAACGCCCCTTGTGCGATAGGCACTAAAGGAGCAGTTACAACTGGCAGCGAACAAAGAGTACCGATACATCTTAAACTGACATTGACCATAAAAGAAGCTGCCGAATATAGCAATATTGGAATTAACAAGATTGACACCATGCTAAAACAACCTAATTGTCCATTTGTACTATATGTGGGGACAAGAAAATTAGTCAAACGTCGTGAATTTGAAGAATATATCCGGCGTGAGCTGACAATATGAATATCTAATCGACAATTCTTGTTATTGAGATTGAAAAAACAGAGTCTTTATGCTATAATATATGCTTGCATTGGACTCTCTTTTGAGATACGAAAGGAGTCCGATATATGGGAAAAAATCTAAAAGGTAAAGAGTGCGGCAAAGGCATTTACCAAAGAAAGGACGGTTTATTCTCCGCAAGATACTACGCAAAAGACGGCAAACGCAAAGAGAAGTATTTTGAAACATTGCCGGAAGCGAAAAACTGGCTTGCTGACGCAAGATATGAGGAACGGCATAACCTTATCGTCACTTCTCCCGATATGACGGTAGACAAGTGGTTTACTTACTGGATTGAAAATATCGTTTGTGACCTTGCTCCGAATACCATAAGAAATTATAAAGAGCGTTACAAATGGAATATCCAACCCGTAATTGGAGCCATGTGCATAGCTGATGTAAAGCCCATGCACTGTAAAGCTGTTCTGAACCGAATGGAAACTACCTATGCAGGCTCGACCATTCGACAGGCTTATATCACAATGGGAACCATGCTGAAATCAGCAGTTATGAATGATATTATCGCAAAGCACCCTATGAACGGTGTCCGTTACACAAAACCTGTTCGTGCGGTAGATGATATTAAATACTTAACCGTTGAGGAACAGGATAAGTTCTTGGAAGCAGCGGAACGCTCTCATAATTACAGGCAATACGCCTTGTTACTGGAAACAGGATTGAGAACGGCTGAATTGATTGGTCTGACTTGGGACGCTATTGATTGGAAAAAGCGGACATTGACAGTAAACAAAAGTTTAGAGTATCGACACAGCCAGGGATATTGGCGTGCGGGACCACCTAAGACGCAAAAAAGTTATCGTACCATTCCTCTCACAGATAAGGCATATTCCATTCTCAAAAGCTGCTATGATGAAAAAGACCAACGAAAACAGTCTGAAACATTGTCACAGGTTTTAGAGTATATCGACAGCAGGACAGGCGAAAATAAATGCCTTGTTATGCGAGATTTGGTTTTTGTCAACTGGAGAACAGGAGAACCCGCAAAAAACAGTTCCTATGACACACACTTATACAAATTGTGTGATGAAGCAGGTATTAAACGCTTTTGTATGCACGCCTTGCGACATACTTATGCTACACGCGCCATTGAGCGCGGCGTACAGCCTAAAGTGCTGCAACAGCTTTTAGGACACGCAAGTATTAAAACAACAATGGACAGATATGTTCATGTTACGGACGAATCACTGGTAAACGCCATACGCCAATTTCAACAGGCTACGCCGCCAGTTTCAAAAAAAGGGCGTAAAAAGGGCGTACAAGAAATTTAAGGAAAGGCGAAAAGTCTTATAAATCAAGGCTTTTCGGATAGGTATAAACAATTATGAAATTAGGAATCGTGGGACTTCCGAATGTCGGAAAAAGTACCCTGTTCAATTCACTGACAAAAGCCGGCGCTGAGTCAGCCAACTATCCGTTCTGTACCATTGACCCGAACGTCGGTGTTGTTGCAGTTCCGGATGAGCGTTTGAAATTACTTGGAGATATGTACAATTCCAAGAAAGTGACACCGGCAGTCATCGAGTTCGTAGATATCGCAGGTCTGGTAAAAGGTGCCAGCAAAGGTGAGGGACTTGGAAACCAGTTCTTGGCAAATATCCGTGAAGTAGATGCCATCGTTCACGTTGTACGATGCTTCGAGGATCCGAATGTTGTTCATGTAGACGGAAGTGTAGATCCGGCAAGAGATATTGAGACCATCAACTTGGAGCTGATCTTCTCTGATATCGAGATTCTGGATCGTCGTATCGCAAAGACAACCAAAGGCGCAAGAATGGACAAAAAGCTTGCAAAAGAGCTGGAACTGTTACAGAAGATCAAAGCACATCTGGAAGACGGCAAACTTGCAAAAACGTTTGAAGTGGGCGATGATGAAGATGATCAGGAATGGTTCGCTTCTTATAACCTGCTGACAGCAAAACCGGTTATTTACGCAGCAAACGTTTCTGAGGATGATCTGGCAGACGACGGTGCAAATAATCCGCATGTAGCAAACGTACGCAAACTTGCAGCAGAGGAAGGTTCTGAGGTATTTGTGATCTGTGCACAGATTGAGCAGGAGATCGCAGAACTGGACGATGATGAGAAAGCAATGTTCTTAGAGGATCTGGGACTGAAACAGTCCGGCTTGGAGAAACTGATCAAGGCAAGTTACAGCTTACTTGGACTCTTAAGCTACCTGACCGCAGGTGAGGATGAGACCCGTGCATGGACCATCAAAAAAGGAACAAAAGCACCGCAGGCAGCAGGAAAGATTCATACCGATTTCGAGCGTGGATTTATCCGTGCAGAGGTTGTAAACTACAAAGATCTGCTTGAGTGCGGTTCACTGGCAGCAGCCCGTGAGAAAGGTCTGGTAGGACTGGAAGGAAAAGAGTACGTGGTTCAGGACGGTGATGTGATCCTGTTCCGTTTCAACGTATAATAAAAATAATTAACGTATGGAAATATGAAAATAAGATACAGCTGCCGGAGGTACGCTGTGAAAATGCACTTTCTTTACGGATTCGAATAAGATAAAGGAACAGAGAGTAAAGGAAAGTGCACCATGCGTTTATGTGAATTTTCAAGGAAAGAGGTAATCAATGCCTCTGACTGCAGATGTCTGGGAAATGTCTGTGATCTGGAGTTTGATGAATGCAGCGGACAGATATGTGCAATGATCATAAAGGGACCTCCGAAGTGGTTTCGTCTGGTGGGATGTGACACAGAATATGTCATAGACTGGAAAAAAATTGTTCGGATCGGACCGGATGTAATACTGGTAGATATATGTGCGGAAAAATGTCTGCACAAGCTATAAAAGAAATAGGTACGGAGGATAAAGAGCGATGAAATGCCCTTACTGCAGCAGTGATAACACACGTGTCATTGATTCCAGACCGGCGGAGGACAACTGTTCCATCCGCCGCAGAAGACTTTGTGATGACTGCTCAAAACGTTTTACAACGTATGAAAAAGTGGAGACAATTCCGCTGATCATTATCAAAAAAGACAACACCAGAGAGCAGTATAACTGTTCCAAGATTGAGGACGGCGTGCTCAGAGCCTGTCACAAACGCCCGGTATCTGTCAATCAGATCAATCAGCTCATCGACGATGTGGAGACCGAGATTTTTAATAGGGAAGAAAAAGAGATCCCGAGCAGCGTGATCGGCGAACTGGTGATGGATAAGCTGAAAGATTTAGAGGCAGTAGCTTATGTGAGATTTGCATCTGTATACAGGGAATTTAAAGATGTGAATACCTTTGTGGAGGAACTGAAGAAAGTTCTGGACAAATAATCTATCGGGTGTGAGCATTATCCTATCCGATGTGAGTGACAAAATAATATCAGTGGAGAAATTTGTCTTCCCCGCTGAACGGAGGTAACTTATGTTTCAAAAATTTTATCCGGATCTGTACATTTCATCTACATATGAAATTGATTTTGACCGGCTGTACCGGGACGGATACCGGGGACTGATTTTTGATATTGATAATACACTGGTGACACACGGCGCACCGGCGAATGAGAAGGCAAAAAAACTGTTTGCCCATCTGCATGAACTTGGATTTGCGACCTGCCTGATCTCCAACAATCAGGAACCCAGAGTGAAACCGTTTGCGGACGCTGTGCAGTCGATGTATATTTACGATGCACACAAACCGTCCACAAAAAATTATGAAAAAGCAATGGAACGGATGCACACCGATAAGAAGAACACGATTTTTATCGGTGATCAGATGTTTACCGATGTTTTCGGAGCCAATCGAACCGGAATCCCATCGATCATGGTGAAAAAGATTCACTGGAAAGAGGAAATCCAGATTGTCTTAAAACGCAGACTGGAGGCAATTGTTCTGATCGGCTACCGCAACTTTAGAAAAAAACACAGGAGTATTTTTGAAAATCGGGAGGAAGAAAAATGAAACTTGTAATTGGAAACGATCATGCAGCAGTAGAACTGAAAAACGAGATCAAAGCATATCTGGAAGGAAAAGGTCACGAAGTGATCAATATCGGAACGGATACACATGACAGCTGTAATTATCCGGAGTACGGCGAGAAAGCCGGACGTATGGTAGCAGCAGGTGAAGTGGACGGCGGTGTGCTGATCTGTGGAACCGGCGTTGGTATCTCCATCGCAGCAAATAAAGTAAAAGGCGTTCGTGCAGCAGTTTGTTCTGAGCCGGTCACTGCACGTCTTGTCAAAGAGCACAACAATGCAAATATCATTGCATTCGGTGCAAGAATCGTTGGAAGCGAGACTGCAAAAGCAATCGTTGACGCATGGTTAAATGCCGAGTTTCAGGGAGGACGCCATCAGACAAGAATCGATATGATTCATAAAATTGAGGAATAGTCCATAAAAAGGTTGAAAAATCGCGGTTTTTCATATAGAATAGAGAGAAGTAATAATTACCATTCGTTTGTGGTAATAGAAGAAAAGACCGAAGGTCTTAACATACAAGGAGGATTTTTGAATGGCAAACGCAGGAAAGGTAATCGGAAAAGGTGTTACAATCGAGCTGGAAGGCAACGTATACAGAGTAGATGATTTTCAGCACGTAAAACCTGGAAAAGGCGCAGCTTTTATCAGAACAAGATTAAAAAATATTAAAACCGGTGGTGTTGTAGAGAAAACTTTCCGTCCGACAGAGGATGTAGAGACAGCACACGTTGACAGATCTGAGAAACAGTATCTGTACAATGACGGTGATTTATACTACTTCATGGATACAGAGACATATGATCAGATCGCTCTGAGTACAGATGCAATCGGTGATGCTCTGAAATTCGTAAAAGAGAACGAGGCAGTTACAATGCTTGCTCACAACGGAGATATCTTCGCAGTTGAGCCGCCAATGTTCGTTGAGCTTGTTATCACAGAGACAGAGCCGGGATTCAAAGGCGATACAGCTACAGGTGCTACAAAACCTGCTACTGTAGAGACAGGTGCTACTGTATATGTTCCGTTATTCGTAAACGAAGGCGATGTAATTAAAATTGATACAAGAACAGGTGAGTACTTATCACGAGTATAAGGAATTTATGGAAAGTAACGGAGTGGATGATGAATATCCGCTCCGTTTTTAGTTTGAGGAGAAAATATGAAATACGATTTTGACAGAATGGTAAACCGCTATGGAACAGATTGCTATAAATGGGATATGATCACAAAACGAAAACTGGATCCGAATACGTTACCACTCTGGGTAGCGGACATGGATTTTGAGACCGTTCCGGAAGTAAAAGAGCGTTTAAAAGAAGTGGCAGACCGCGGTATTTACGGTTATTCCATGCTTGGAGACGGCTATTATGACGCATTGAAAAACTGGTTTTCCACACGATTTAACTGGCAAATTGAAAACGACTGGGTGATCGCAACTCCGGGTGTCGTATTTGCACTGGCAGCAGCAGTTCGTGCCTACACAAAAGAAGGCGACAGTGTCATGATCCAGCGTCCGGTTTACCACCCGTTTACAAATGTAGTAAAAGAAAACGGACGAAAACTGGTGAATAATCCACTGGTTTTAGAAAACGGGAAATACCATATGGATTACGAAGATATGGAGCGCAAGATTACGGAAGAACAGGTAAAACTGTTCCTGCTGTGCAGTCCGCACAATCCGGTGTCCCGTGTATGGACAAAAGAAGAATTGTGCAAGACTGCTGAAATCTGTAAAAAACACGGTGTCATCATGATTGTGGATGAGATTCACTGTGATTTTGTTTATGAGGGATATCATCACACGAGCTTTGGCACACTGAGCGAATACGCAGATAACGCAGTGATCTGTACTGCACCGAGCAAAACATTTAATCTGGCGGAATTACAGCTTTCCAACATCATGATCCCAAATCCGGAATTAAGAAAACCATTCCAGAACGAGATGAACAAAGTATTTTATTCCGATGCGAACCTGTTCGGACAGGTATCCTGTCAGGCCGCTTACGAGCACGGCGCACAGTGGCTGGATGAATTACTTGTATACCTGCAGGGCAATATCACATACATCCGTGATTATCTGTCAGAGCACTTACCGAAGGTTCATTTGATCGAACCGGAGGGAACCTATCTGCTTTGGATGGATTTCCGAGAGTATGGTCTTTCCCCGGAAGCATTAAATGCCAAAATTTTAAAAGATGCAAAAATCTGGTTTAACGAAGGCTCCATGTTTGGACCGGAAGGCGCAGGCTTTATGCGTATCAATATCGCAAGCCCGCGCGGTATGATTATTGAGGCAATGGAACGCTTAGGTGAAGTGTTTGGAGCATAGTGTATTTTGCACAGATTTCACATACGTTCGATAGGAATGTATGAAGCTGGCTATGCAGACCTCTTCGGAGGTTCTGGCGTCTTGCGCAGACTGATCCATGCCAGACCGGAGATCAGAATCTGACTGGCAAGCATGCCCCACAGATAGGCAGACAGACCAATCTTGGGAATACCGATAAAAATGAAACCAATGCGCAGTGCGGCACCGGATAAATTGATCAGCATCGTAAGTGTTGGTTTCCCAAGTCCGTGGAGAATACTGCATAGCGTACTTGCGAGAAACAGAAACGGACAGATCCAGCTTAAGGTTCGGACATAAAAACCAGCTAAAGCATTGTGAAACAAATGAATACCGATCCAGTTTCCGCCGAGCAGAAAACCGAGGGTACACAGCAGTCCAAGGATTACACACAATTGTGTAGTCTTCCGGACTGCTTTTTTTATCAGATCCGTGCGGTTGCGGCTATTTGCTTCTGAAATGGCGGGCAGCAGCATAACGGACAGGGAATTGCTCAGCACGCAGGGAAACAGGATGGTGGAAAAAACCATACCAGTCAGAATACCGTAAACACTTAAAGCATCGCTGTTTGTGTAGCCAAAATCCCGCAGCTTCATGGGAATCAGGATCGCTTCTGAACTTTGACAGATACTTAACAAAATGCGGTTGCAGGTCAGTGGTAATGCCATGCTGCACAGTTCCCGCAGAGTCTGCAGATAGGATAGAACTTCCGGTGAAAGTGCGCGCGAGTCTTGTGCCGGATTTTTTTCGCGGGAAAAAAGTAGCATGGTAATGGAATAGAGTGCGCCGGTTATTTCTCCGAACAGAATCCCCAAGACAGCAATCTCAGGAGACGGCAGATTGCCCTGTTCCGTCAGGATCTGAATAAGCAGCCAGACACCTGTCACACGGATCAACTGTTCCAGAAGCTGTGAAACAGAAGGAATTACCGCTTTCTTTTTTCCGAAATAATAGCCATTGATGCAGGAATGAATACAGGCAAATGGCAGAGAAAACGTCATCAGGCGAAGCAGAGATATGGTACGGGCATCTTCTAATAAAACAGAACCGATCCAAGGGGCATATGTCTGTACAATTACGATACAGATGCCGGAGATCAGCAAAGAAAGCACCAGACCAGTTACAAGATAACGTTTAGATTGCTGTTCGGTCTGACATTGTGCACAGTACCGGGAAATCGAAGTCTGGATGCCGGCAGCTGAAACTGCGATGATCAGGGCAAATACCGGAAAAATTAACTGATAAATGCCAAGACCTTCTGCACCGATCGTACGTGACAGGAATATTTTATAATAAAAACCGATAATCCTGCTTAAAAATCCGGTTAGCGTCAGAAGCAGCGTGCCGGAAATGAGATTATTTTTGAGTGTATTTGTATGTAAAACCATAGAAATTAATTGTTTTTTTATATCATATGCAAAAGGGTTGTTGGTCAGAACCGGAAGGAAAGGGAGGTTCTCATGAAGCGATTGGTTTATCTGGATAATGCAGCAACCACACAGCCTTTTCCGGAAGTGCTGGATGCCATGATTCCTTATTACAGCAGATATTACGGAAATCCTTCATCTGGCTATGAACTGGGAGAGGAGAGCAAACGTGCAATGTCTGTATCAAGAAAATGGATTGCAGATTCACTACGCGTTGCGCCGGAAACGATTTATTTTACGTCGGGAGGAACAGAGTCGGATAACTGGGCGCTTAGGTTTGCGGTGAGTGCCGGTGGAAAACGGACACCACATATCTTAACGACCGCAATTGAGCATCATGCGATTCTGAACACATGCAAAAATCTGGAAAAAAGCGGTGTTCGAGTGACTTACCTGCCGGTAAACACAGACGGATTGATCTCGCCGGAACATGTGGAACGGGCAATCCGTCCGGATACCGTCCTGATCTCTGTGATGTATGCCAACAATGAGATTGGAAGTATCCAGCCAATTCGTAAAATTGCGGAAATCGCGCATCAAAGGAAAATCCTGTTTCATACCGATGCTGTGCAGGCATACGGTCAGATTCCAATTCGGGTAAAAGAAGACGGGATTGATCTGCTTTCTGCCAGCGGGCATAAATTTAACGGTCCGAAAGGAACCGGTTTTTTGTATGCACGCCAGGGACTGAAGTTGCAGCCAATGGTCCACGGTGGAGGACAGGAGCGGAAAATGCGCTCCGGAACAGAAAATGTGCCTGGAATCGTTGGAATTGGAATGGCAGCACGCTGCTCTGCTGAGATTCTGGAAAAAAAGATGTGTTATGAGAAAAGATTACAGACATATCTGATCGACCGGATTTTAACTGAAATTCCGGAAAGCTGCCTCAATGGTTCACGGACAAAACGTCTGCCAAACAATATCAATATCAGCATTGCCGGGATTAACGGACCGGCGGTGGTTGCATTGCTGGATCTCGAAGGAATCTGCGCGTCTTCTGCGTCAGCATGTTCTGCGGGAATACAGAAAGCGTCCCATGTGCAGATGGCTATCGGAAAAAGTGAACGTCAGGCATATGAGGCGATACGTTTCACTCTTGGGGTTCATAATACGCGCGAAGAAATTGACTATACTGTTGATGTACTGAAACAGTGTGTGAAAAAATTACGGGATTCTTCGGATTGCGACGAAGTTAAAAATGTGTGATTTGAACGCAGAATAAGCATTCCCCCGCTTCAAGTGCGCAGAGCCCTTCTTTTTACGTTGTGAATTTGCTTTTTGATATGCAATTTATAAGACTGCGTGGGAATCGGAGTACGTGTATATAGTAATTCTATAACTAAATGGAGAAATCGGTGAATCCTTCTGTAACGAACGGTTAGTTGGCACAGAAGGATTCGCCGATTTCTCTTTAAAATATTAAATTTGATCCGAAAAACTTAGCAAAGCGGAATAAATTCCGGTTTCCGTTTCGTGAAGACGGTAAAATAATCAAATCCGGCAGCTTTCAGAATCCCCGGTACTTTTTCAAAATCCCATGCAATCTGATCCGGTGCGTGTCCGTCTGCGCCAATGGTAATGATTTCCCCGCTAAGTTCCCGATAACGGTGCAGGATTTCTTCGGTAGGATTTGGATGACCAAGTCCGTATTTGAATCCTGCCATGTTCAATTCGATGCCTTTTCCACGGGCAATTAACTGTCGCAGAATCTCATCAATCACATCTTTGAATTTTTCATAAGTATAGTCTGCATTTTTATTTGGACCGTAACGAACCACATAATCGATGTGTCCGTATACATCGAATTCATCAAATGCAGTAATATTTTCCAGGATTGATTCAAAATATTCTCGGTAAGCGGCAGATTCTGTGCGACTTTCATAATAAACCGGATAATACGGATCAATGCCGTGTACTACATGAGAAGATCCGATTACAAAATCAAAATCCTCTGTCTGCAGCAGATTGTGATGCCTATTTGCCAAATGTGGCTGCAGTCCGAGCTCAATGCCATAATTGATCTTAAGAACATCAGAAAAGTCTGACTGTAGTTTGTGGATTTCTCTGTTGTATTGATCAAAATCAATGATGAATAAATCCGGATCATCCGGGTAATCATAATCAAGGTGATCGGTAATGCAGATTCCGGAGAGTTTTTTTGCAACGGCAGCGTGTGCCATGGCAGCAGAATCCGCTTCACTGTCTCCGGAAAAGTGTGTATGCATATGTGTATCCCAAAGCATGAAAATGACTCCTTTCAATGATTGTATTTTATATCTTGCATAATACAAAACGCTCTGGATCGCGTAATTACGCGACTCCTGAGAATATGATAAACGTAGAAAAGGTTTTTTGTCAATCCAATACGTGCATTTTGAATAGGAAAAATGGCTAAATATGTAAAAAAAGAAAAAAGTTTTGTGCATATCTTATAAAAATAAAAAAACAATATAGATATTTGCTATAAAAATAAGTGAATATCCAATTGGTAAGCTTGTACATTTTGCTAAAAAAAGAAGAAAAATGCCATGAGTTGGTGAAAAAATTAACAAAGTTAAAATAAGAGCATGAAAAGTATTGAAAAAGTCAGTCATATTCGTTAAAATATAAGCAGATTGGATGAGACATCCAAAAATAAACAACCGGATGATCCGGATACATTTTAATTCTAGGAGGAATGAAAAAATGGCAGTAAAAGTAGCAATTAATGGATTTGGACGTATTGGACGTCTTGCATTCAGACAGATGTTTGGCGCAGAGGGATATGATATCGTTGCAATCAACGATCTGACAAGCCCGAAAATGCTTGCTTACTTATTAAAATATGACTCTTCTCAGGGTAAATATGCAAAAGCTGAAACAGTTTCTGCAAGTGAAGATTCAATCACAGTAGATGGCAAAGAGATCAAAATCTACAAAGAGCCAGACGCAAACAATTGCCCATGGGGAGACTTAGATGTAGACGTAGTATTAGAGTGTTCCGGATTCTATACATCCAAAGAAAAAGCACAGGCTCATATCAATGCAGGTGCTAAAAAAGTTGTTATTTCCGCTCCGGCAGGAAATGATCTTCCTACAATCGTTTACAATGTAAACCATGATACATTAACAAAAGATGATACAATCATCTCCGCTGCTTCTTGTACAACAAACTGTCTTGCACCTATGACAAAAGCATTAAATGACCTTGTACCGATCAAATCCGGTATCATGTGCACAATTCATGCTTACACAGGTGATCAGATGACACTTGATGGACCACAGAGAAAAGGCGATTTAAGAAGAAGCCGTGCTGCAGCAGTTAATATCGTTCCGAACAGCACAGGTGCTGCAAAAGCAATCGGTCTGGTTATCCCGGAATTATCCGGTAAATTAATCGGTGCTGCACAGCGTGTTCCGACCCCTACAGGTTCTACAACAATCTTAAATGCAGTAGTAGAAGGAAACGTAACAGTTGACGAAATCAACGCAGCTATGAAAGCAGCAGCTAACGAGTCCTATGGTTACAATGAAGACCTGATCGTATCTTCTGATATCGTAGGTATGACATATGGTTCTTTGTTCGATGCTTCTCAGACAATGGTTCTTCCGTTAGACAACGGTACAACTCAGGTACAGGTTGTTTCCTGGTATGACAACGAGAACAGCTACACAAGCCAGATGGTTCGTACAATCAAATACTTCGCAGAGTTAGCATAATCGACACTCTATTATAAAGTATAACAAAGACTCACTGCAGGGTCCGGTCTTTTGGACCGGATCCTGTTTTAAATTTATCTTCGACAAATTTAAAACACAGGATGTTATTGCGCATTCACATAAGAGGAAATTAGCTTCACACATGTTCGGCGCAACAAGAAAAGTATGCATAGATAAGTTGTAAAAAAAGTTGGGTTATGTATGCATATTTTTCTTGATTTTTAGAGTTTTCCTAAATTAATTGAAAACAGGATAAGGAGACAATATCATGGGATTAAATAAAAAAACAGTAGATGATATTAATGTAAAAGGACTCAGAGTTCTTTGCAGATGCGACTTCAACGTACCGTTAAAAGATGGCAAAATCACAGATGAGAACCGTCTTGTAGCAGCTCTTCCTACTATTAAAAAACTGATCGCTGACGGCGGCAAAGTAATTCTCTGCTCTCACCTTGGAAAAGTTAAGACAGAAGAAGATAAAAAAACAAAAACACTTGCACCGGTTGCAGCGCGTTTATCCGAGCTGTTAGGACAGGAAGTAAAATTTGCAGCTGATCCGGAAGTTGTAGGACCGAACGCAAAAGCTGCTGTAGAAGCAATGAAAGACGGCGATGTGATCCTTCTTGAGAATACACGTTTCAGACCGGAAGAGACAAAGAACGGAGAGGCTTTCTCCAAAGATCTTGCTTCTATCTGTGATGTATTCGTAAACGATGCATTTGGTACAGCTCACAGAGCACACTGCTCTAACGTAGGTGTTGCAGGCCTGGTTGACACAGCTGTTGTTGGTTACTTAATGCAGAAAGAAATCGATTTCCTCGGAAATGCAGTCAACAATCCAGAGAGACCGTTCGTAGCAATCCTTGGTGGTGCAAAAGTAGCAGATAAATTAAATGTAATCTCCAACCTGCTTGAGAAATGTGATACTCTGATCATTGGTGGCGGTATGGCATTCACATTCCTGAAAGCAAAAGGATACGAAGTAGGTAATTCCTTAGTAGATGATTCCAAAATCGATTACTGTAAAGAGATGATGGACAAAGCTGAGAAACTTGGCAAGAAATTACTTCTTCCGGTTGATACTACCATCGCAGCAGGTTTCCCGGATCCGATCGATGCAGAAATCAAAGTAGAAGTTGTTCCGTCTGATGCAATTCCGGCTGACAAAGAAGGCCTTGATATCGGAACAAAGACAGCTGAGTTATATGCAGATGCCGTAAAATCCGCAAAAACAGTTGTATGGAACGGACCGATGGGCGTATTCGAAAACCCGATCCTTGCAAAAGGTACTATCGCAGTTGCAAAATCCCTTGCAGAGACAGATGCTACAACGATCATCGGTGGTGGTGATTCCGCAGCAGCTGTAAACCAGCTTGGATTTGGTGACAAGATGACACATATTTCTACAGGTGGCGGAGCTTCTCTGGAATTCCTTGAAGGCAAGGAACTGCCAGGCGTAGCAGCAGCAAACGACAAATAAAAATTCCATATATGAAATAATTGCTTCGTTAGATGAGACTTGACGTACCGCTATGTACGCCTGCGTCTCATCTGCCTTGCACTGATTCCATATCTGGAATTTTGGAAAAATTATATAAAAATCAGAAACTTATGTATTGAAATGGATGTAAGGAGAAAAGGCGAAATGGCTAGAAAGAAAATTATCGCAGGTAACTGGAAAATGAATAAAACACCGAGCGAGGCAGTTGCTCTGGTGAACGAGTTAAAACCATTAGTAGCTAACGAGGATGTTGATGTAGTATTCTGTGTACCGGCAATCGACATCATTCCGGCTATGGAAGCTGCAAAAGGCAGCAATATCTGCATCGGTGCTGAGAATATGTATTTTGAGGAGAGCGGAGCTTACACAGGTGAGATTTCCCCGAACATGTTAGTAGACGCCGGCGTAAAATATGTTGTTCTTGGACATTCTGAGAGACGTGAGTATTTTGCGGAGACAGATGAGACTGTAAATAAAAAAGTGCTGAAAGCTTTCGAGCATGGTATTACACCGATTATCTGCTGCGGTGAGACTCTGACACAGAGAAAACAGGGTATCTACCTTGACTGGATCCGTATGCAGATCAAGATCGCATTCCAGAACGTAACTGCAGATCAGGCAAAAACAGCAGTCATTGCTTACGAGCCGATCTGGGCAATCGGAACAGGTGAGACAGCTACTTCTGATCAGGCAGAGGAAGTATGCGGCGCTATCCGTGCATGCATCGCTGAAGTTTATGATGAAGCTACTGCAGAAGCAATCCGTATCCAGTACGGTGGATCTGTAAACGCAGGAAACGCAGCAGAGTTATTTGCAAAACCGGACATCGATGGTGGTCTGGTAGGCGGCGCTTCTCTGAAAGCTGACTTCGGCAAAATCGTTAACTACAACAAATAATTCAAGAATGACAGTATCATTCTTGCCGTGAGATATGCTTTATGCAGCGCATGATATATTTTTCTGCACATTTTGGCAATTATGATAATGTTTTAACCATTCAGAGCCATCCGCAAGTTCGTTTGGCTCTGAATTTATCTCAAACTAAATTGATACTTTTGCCATGGTAAAACGTTGTTAAAAATCATTTTTGGGGCAGGAGTTCAATGATACAGATATTTTGGAGGAAAACATGAGTAAAAGACCAGTCGTATTAATGGTTTTAGATGGATATGGTTTAAATGACAATCCGGAAGGAAATGCTATCGCAATGGCAAAAACTCCGGTGATGGACAGCCTGATGAAAGACTATCCGTTTGTAAAGGGTGCCGCATCCGGTCTGGCAGTTGGTCTGCCGGACGGTCAGATGGGTAACTCTGAGGTTGGACATATGAATATCGGCGCAGGCCGTATCATTTATCAGGATCTGACCAGAATCACAAAAGCAATCGAAGACGGAGATTTCTTTGAAAACAAAGGACTGCTGACAGCAATTGAAAATTGCAAGAAAAACAATTCTGACCTGCATCTGTGGGGACTGTTATCCGATGGTGGTGTACACAGTCACATCACACATCTGTACGGTCTTCTTGAGATGGCAAAAAAACATGGTCTGACAAATGTGTATGTACATGCATTTTTAGATGGTCGTGATACACCGCCAGCTTCCGGAAAAGATTATATCGAGCAGCTGGAAGCAAAAATGCAGGAGATCGGCGTAGGTAAGATCGCATCTATTTCCGGTCGTTACTATGCAATGGATCGTGATAACAACTGGGATCGTATTCAGAAAGCATATGATTCTTTAGTATCCGGAACCGGCGTACAGGCAACTGACGCAGTAAAAGCAATGGAAGCTTCCTATGCAGACGGCGTGACAGACGAGTTCGTACTCCCGACGGTTATCACAGACGAGGTAGGCAAACCGGTTTCTGTTGTAAAAGAAAATGATTCTGTTATTTTCTTTAACTTCCGTCCGGACCGTGCACGCGAGATCACCAGAGTATTCTGTGACGATGCATTTACCGGATTTGAGCGTCCGTTTATTCCATTGACCTATGTATGTTTCAAAGATTACGATGAGACCATCCCGAACAAAATCATTGCATTCGAGAAAGAATCTATCAAAAATACCTTTGGTGAGTTCCTTGCTGCACAGGGTAAAAAACAGCTCCGTCTGGCAGAGACAGAGAAATATGCACACGTTACCTTCTTCTTCAACGGTGGTGTGGAAGAACCGAACGTAGATGAGGCACGTCTGCTTGTTGCATCTCCGAAAGATGTTGCAACTTATGATCTGAAACCGGAAATGAGTGCTCCGGAAGTAGGAATGGATCTGGTAGAGGCAATCAAATCCGACAAATACGATGTGATCATCATCAACTTTGCAAACCCGGATATGGTAGGTCATACCGGTGTGATCCCGGCAGCGGTTGCAGCTGTAGAGCGTGTAGACAGCCTGGTAGGCGAGGCAGTACAGGCAGTCAAAGATGTAGATGGAATCCTGTTTATCTGTGCTGACCACGGAAATGCAGAGCAGATGATCGATTATACAACCGGTGCTCCCCACACCGCGCATACAACTAACCCGGTACCGTTTATTCTGGTAAACGCAGATCCGTCTTACGGATTGGCAGAAGGCGGATGTCTGGCAGACATCGCTCCGACACTGATCGAGCTGATGGGATTAAAACAGCCGGAGGAAATGACCGGTCACAGTTTATTAACTAAGAAATAGGATGTGGATTTTCTTCCCTTTCTGATTCAAACATAACACTTGTGATAATTGAATCAGAAAGTATCACTGATAAAGTGAGTTTTTTTCGCCACACAACAGTTGCTATGATTGTTGTGTGGCTTTTTCTGTGCATACATGTACGAAGAATAGAAGTTATTGATTGAACGCAGAATAAGCATTCCCCCGCTTCAAGTGTGTAGAGCACTAAGCGGTGGGTAAAGGGGATGCTTTATGATAAGATAAAAAATCCGAATAAAAGTAAAAAGAGCATAAATAGAAGGAGTATAAGTAATTGAACGAGACATTTATGAAAGAAAAACCGATTTTTCCGCTGTTGCTGTCGATGTCCCTTCCGATGGTCATCTCCATGGCGGTAAATTCACTTTACAACATTGTAGACAGTTATTTTGTGGCAAAGATCAGTGAGGATGCCATGACGGCACTTTCTCTGGTATTCCCGATTCAAAATTTTATCAATGCAGTGGCCATTGGCTTTGGCGTCGGTATCAATGCCATGATTGCCCAGCATCTTGGCGCAGGAAGAAGAGAAAAAGCGGATGAGGCACTGACACAGGGAATGGTGCTTTCTGTGATCCACGGAATTGTTATGATGATCTTATGCATCGTTGGAATTCCGTACTTTTTAAAATTGTTTACCACAGATGCAAATGTGATTGCACTTGGTGTGCGTTACGCGACCATCGCATTTGCTTTTTCTGTTATTATTAGTGTGAATCTGACATTGGAGAAAATGTATCAGGCCATTGGAAATATGAACATTACTATGGTGTGTCTGTTGCTTGGCTGTGGATTGAATATTCTGCTGGATCCAATGATTATTTTTGGCATCGGACCGTTTCCGGAACTTGGCATTGCAGGAGCAGCGCTGGCAACCGGATTTGGACAGTGTGTGCCGGTAGTTATCTATATGATCGTATATCTGAAGCATCCAAAACGAGTGGCTTTTCGTCGGAAATATATGCATCTGAGCAAAGAAGTGACCGGACAGCTTTATGGTATCGGCGTACCTGCTATTTTAAATATGGCGCTGACTTCGGTACTGACTACAGCATTAAATGCGATTTTGGCAGTATTTTCTCAGACCTATGTGCTGGTGCTTGGTATTTATTACAAATTGCAGACCTTTTTATACATGCCTGCGAACGGAATCATTCAGGGCATGCGTCCGTTGATCGGTTACAATTACGGAGCCGGAGAACATAAGCGTGTGAACCAGCTTTATCGACTGACACTGATCATGAACGTCTGCATTATGGCAGTTGGTATGATCCTGTGCCTGACAATCCCGGGAAAATTGATGGGTGCCTTTACGGAAAATCCGCAGACTGTTCAGGCGGGAATCACGGCACTGCATATCATTTGTTACGGATTCATTTTGTCTGCAGTATCGGTTACAGCCTGCGGCGCACTGGAGGGACTGGGAAAAGGAGTACCGTCCCTGCTGATTTCATTATCCAGATATGTAGTGCTGATCATTCCGCTGGCGTTTATCTTCAGCCGGTTCTGGGGAGCTGTCGGCGTATGGCATGCTTTCTGGGTGGCAGAAGCATCGACGGCAGTATTTGCCGCATTGATCTATCGCCACAGTGTAAAAGAATAAGAAATAAAAGAACTGTGTTGTAAACGGAACTTCACGTATTCTCAGATAGAAAATGTTTTATCTGAGGATTTGCTGCTTGGTGCATGGAATGAAATACAGCGATATTTTGTAGTACATAGAAGCAGAAAAGAAAACTAATATTAGGAACACTAATAAGCAAGAAAAAATATACAAAAATACTTATAAATAAAGCCAGATTTTCTACATGCACTTTTCCATTCTGCCACCATTGTCGATTGACGAATGTTTTTCGAATGTATTATACTTAAATTACGTTGCAAAAGTTTTATTTATAAGAGTGAACCATCTGAGTTGATGACTTGCTATAAATAGAATATTTCGCAGAAAATACAGAAACTAAATAAGTACAATACAGAGAAAAGGGGAATCAATCGCTATGAGTATTCAGACATTCAAACCGGTGAAAGAAGGAAAAGTACGTGAGGTTTATGATATTGGTGACAGCCTGATCATTACTGCCACAGACAGAATTTCTGCCTTTGATGTAATTTTAAAAAATAAAGTTGAGAAAAAAGGTACCATTCTGACAAAAATGTCAGAGTTCTGGTTCGATTTTACAAAAGATATTTTACCGAACCATATGATTTCTACCGATGTAAAAGATATGCCGGAGTTTTTCCAGAATGAGAGATTTGATGGAAACAGCATGAAATGTAAGAAACTTGAGATGCTGCCGGTAGAGTGTATTGTACGTGGCTATATTACAGGAAGTGGCTGGGCAAGCTACTGTGAGAATGGTACAGTCTGCGGCATCAAGCTTCCGGAAGGATTAAAAGAGTCCGAGAAACTGCCTGAGCCGATCTATACACCGTCCACAAAAGCTGAGATCGGTGATCATGATGAGAACGTAAGTTTTGAGCAGACAATTATCAACTTAGAGAAAATTTATCCGGGTAAAGGACAGGAGTATGCGGAAAAGCTGCGTGACTACACAATTGCACTTTACAAAAAATGTGCAGAGTATGCATTAAGCAAAGGTATCATTATTGCAGATACAAAATTTGAGTTTGGTCTGGATGAGAACGGAAATGTCATCCTTGGTGATGAGATGCTGACACCGGACAGCTCCCGTTTCTGGCCATTAGAAGGATACGAACCGGGCAAAGGACAGCCATCCTATGACAAACAGTTTGTAAGAGACTGGTTAAAAGCAAACCCGGACAGTGATTATCTGCTTCCGGATGAAGTAATCGAAAAAACAGTTGATAAATATAAAGAGGCATATGAAGTGCTGACTGGAAAAAAATTCGAAGCATAAAACTGCGTAAGTTGGAGGGAAAAGATTCATGCTGGAAAACAAAATGGAACAGACCATGGCACAGGACGAATTACATGAGGAGTGTGGTGTCTTTGGTATCTATGATTTAGACGGACATGATGTAGCATCTAGCATTTATTATGGCCTGTTCGCCCTGCAGCACCGTGGACAGGAGAGCTGCGGTATCGCGGTCAGCGAGACACAGGGACCAAAGGGAAAAGTATCCAGTTTCAAGGATATGGGACTTGTCAATGAAGTATTTGATGCAGAAAAGCTGGAGCGTCTGAAAGGTGATATCGGTGTTGGACATGTGCGTTATTCTACCGCCGGAGCTTCCACCAGAGAAAATGCGCAGCCTCTGGTACTGAACTATGTAAAAGGTACACTGGCGCTGGCGCACAACGGAAACCTGATCAATGCAAATGAATTGCGTCATGATCTGGAGTATACAGGTGCGATCTTCCAGACCACCATTGACTCTGAGGTTATCGCATATCATATCGCAAGAGAGCGTCTGAAAGTCGGTACCGTTGAGGAAGCCGTACAGCGCGCCGCTGCAAAAATGAAAGGTGCATATTCTATCGTTGTCATGAGCCCGCGCAAACTGATCGGTGCCCGTGATCCGTTTGGATTCAAACCATTATGTATCGGTAAACGAGACAATTCTTATATTATTACATCTGAAACATGTGCCCTTGAGACCATCGGCGCAGAGTTTGTACGTGATGTAAAACCGGGTGAGGTCGTTACGATTAATGGAGAGGGAGAAATTTCTTCTGATATGACAAATGCCATTGATCCGTGCAAACAGGGAAGATGTATTTTTGAGTACATTTATTTTGCAAGAGCAGACAGTCACTTTGACGGTATCAGCGTGTACGATGCCAGAATCCAAGCCGGCAGATTTCTTGCACAGGATTCACCGGTGGAGGCAGATCTGGTTGTCGGCGTTCCGGAGTCCGGAAATGCGGCAGCACTTGGCTATGCCATGGAATCCGGTATTCCATATGGTACTGCATTTGTCAAAAACAGCTATGTGGGACGTACCTTCATCAAGCCGAAACAGAGCAGCCGTGAGCAGAGCGTCCGCGTAAAATTGAATGTTGTAAAAGAGGCAGTTGCCGGAAAACGAATCATTATGATCGACGATTCCATCGTACGGGGAACCACATCCGGACTGATCGTAAATATGTTGAAAGAAGCAGGAGCAAAAGAAGTGCATGTGCGCATCAGTGCACCGCCATTTTTATGGCCATGTTACTTCGGAACCGATATTCCGGCCAGAGAGCAGCTGATTGCTTACAATCGATCTGTTGAGGATATCCGTGATCTCATTGGAGCAGATTCCCTTGGCTATCTGCGGATTGAACGCCTGAAAGAAATGGTAAATGGTCTGCCGATCTGTGAGGGATGCTTTACAGGAACTTATCCGTTAGCTCCGCCGACAGAAGATATCCGTGGCGAATATGAGCGATAAACGATGAACGTGAATTTTGGACAGGAGAGAATTCTGCTTGCAGAAATGAGCTCCTGGACAGAAATCCATGTGAGTGTAACGGACAGCTTGAAAATGTGAAACATTTTCAAGCTGAGTCGTTTATCGCAATGAAAATTAACAGAAAAAGGAGAACAACTATGAGTACAGACAGATATACAAGTCCACTTTCCGAGCGTTATGCAAGCAAAGAAATGCAGTATATTTTTTCACCGGAGATGAAATTCCGTACATGGAGACGTCTCTGGATCGCCCTTGCTGAGACAGAGAAAGAGCTTGGATTGGACATTACACAGGAGCAGATCGACGAGCTGAAAACACACAAAGACGATATCAACTTTGAAGTAGCAAAAGAGCGTGAAAAACTGGTGCGTCATGACGTTATGTCTCATGTATACGCATACGGTGTACAGTGCCCGAAAGCAAAAGGTATCATTCACCTTGGCGCGACATCCTGCTACGTTGGTGATAATACAGATATTATCCTGATGTCTGAGGCACTGAAATTAGTTCGAAAAAAACTGGTGAACGTTATTGCAGAACTTGCAAAATTTGCTGACCGTTACAAAGACCTGCCGACACTGGCATTTACACATTTCCAGCCAGCTCAGCCGACAACTGTTGGAAAACGTGCCACACTGTGGACACAGGAATTTCTGATGGATCTGGAAGATCTGGATTATGTGCTTGGCTCCCTGAAATTACTTGGATCCAAAGGAACTACTGGTACACAGGCAAGTTTCTTAGAACTGTTTGACGGAGATCAGGAAACTATCGATAAAATCGATCCGATGATCGCTGCCAAAATGGGATTCAAAGAGTGCTATCCGGTATCCGGACAGACTTATTCCAGAAAAGTAGATACAAGAGTATTAAATGTCGTTGCAGGAATCGCTGCAAGTGCACATAAAATGTCAAATGACATCCGTCTGCTTCAGCACCTGAAAGAAGTAGAAGAGCCGTTTGAGAAAAATCAGATCGGATCCTCCGCAATGGCATACAAGAGAAACCCGATGAGAAGTGAGCGTATCGCTTCCATCTCAAGATATGTAATGATCGATGCCTTGAATCCGGCAATTACATCCGCAACACAGTGGTTCGAGCGTACACTGGATGATTCTGCAAACAAACGTCTCAGTGTGGCAGAAGGATTCCTTGCCATTGATGGTGTGCTGGATCTGTGTCTGAACGTCGTAGACGGACTGGTTGTATATGACAAAGTAATCACAAAACATCTGATGAGCGAGCTGCCGTTCATGGCAACAGAAAACATCATGATGGACGCTGTAAAGAAAGGTGGAGACCGTCAGGAACTCCACGAGAAGATTCGTCAGCTTTCCATGCAGGCAGGTGCAAATGTAAAACAGAATGGTCTGGATAATAACCTGCTGGAACTCATCGCAGCAGATGAGAGTTTTGGCCTGACACTGGAAGAACTGCAGGCAAATATGGATCCGTCCAAATATGTGGGACGTGCTCCTCAGCAGGTAGAAAACTTCCTGAAAAACCATGTAAATCCAGTTCTGGATGCAAACAAAGAAATTCTTGGAATGACTGCCGAGATTAATGTGTAATAGATGCGGGTAATTGTGTGGTTTAGAATTTTTAGGCTATGAAGGCGCCAGTCAGCAATCTTACCTCTGCAGCTAACAATCGCTTGCTGAGGAAAGATTGCCTGACTGGCACTATTTACTTTACGAAAAGCTAGTTGGAGAATCACGAAATGATTTTATCCTAACGGCTAACCATTGTTTGTCACGAAAAGAATATGAGGTGTATTTACATTGCAGTAAAATTATTGCGACATAAATGAAAAATGGGGGATATTTTTGTTTTTGCCAATGAATGAAATAAAGGGAAGAGGATATTTTTTCTCGCGAAGCGATTGTTAGCCAGCAAGATAAAATATCCTCTTCCCTTTTATACAGTCCCAAAACTAGAAGTTCCCAAAACCTGAAGACCCAAAATTTGCCGGCAACATTTTACCGGCGCTCATTCGAAATTTTTAAATCATTCACAATCTGCTGGATATGTGCCTTCTGCTCCAACGTCAGACCAGTGGATTCGATATAGATTTTCTGATCATCATGCAATTCCAACAGATAATCAGCAGAACAGGAGAGCACTTCACAGATCCTTCTTAACATGTCAATAGATGGCATGATATTGTTGTTTTCCCAGTTGCTGACACTTTGTTTTGACACGTTTAATTTTGCGGCAAGCTGTACCTGACTGAGTCCGGCAGCTTGTCGAAGTTCCTTTATCTGATCTCCGAACATAGTTATCTCCTTTTTTCTCCACTTTAAAGGAGATAAGGTCTTTTTACAAAATACAGGAGTATTGTTAAACTAGATTATTGGTAATATATTTCAAACTATGCAGAAAACAATAATTTTATAATGCGTGAATAATTACAGGATTTGGCAGGTTTAGTCTGCACAATTTTTTTTGTGCGTATTCTGCTGGAAATCTCAGTTTACATGATTTTTTCGTGCGTATTCCGTGGGGGGCATTCCCATCTGTTTGTGAAATACTCTGGAAAAATACAGACTGTTGTCAAAACCGACGGATTCAGCAATATCCATCATCGACATATTATTGTGTGTCAGCAGGTAGCATGCCTGCTTGATACGATATTCGCTTAAAAATTCTTTTGGTGATTTTCCAAGTACTGCCTGAAATGCCCGGCACAGATAGCTTCGGCTTAAGCCTACATAGGCAGCTATATCGTCAACCGTGATAGGAGAACCGTAATTGGAGGAGATATATTCAATACTCTTGATCACGTAGCTTTCTTTTCGACTCAGCTTGTTCTTTTTCTCTGCTTCCCGCATATAAATAGCAAGAAGCATGTACAGATAGCCAGCCATTTCTACGGAATTGATAAAGTCGTTTCCGCGGGCATTATAAATCTGATTCATGCGCTGACCGATTTCCCCGCTGTGGATATTATTGTAAGTCACTGGAAAAGACGGGGTAAAACGGGTTGCCTTCAGGATGGATGGCGCATCGTTCCCTGTGAACCCGATCCAGGAATATTCCCATGGATCTTCCGTATCGGCATAATACCAGACTTCGTGATTGGGATAGATCAGAAAGGAGTCTCCGGCTTTTAATGTATAGAGTTTTCCGTTGCAGTGGTAGTATCCTTTGCCAGTCAGAATGTGGTGGATCAGGTAATGGTCCTTGAGTCCCGGTCCCCAGTGATGATTTCGGTCACATTTTTGATGTCCTACATTACAGACGGACAGAGAAAAAAGTTCATATTTGCGTATTTTATAAGAATCTTTGTAAAAATCACTCATTTTTCATACCTCCGGAATAAAATCAGATTAGCATAGGAAAGAGAAAAAAACAACATTTTTACATATTTTGCACACATTTCCACATAGGAATTTAGAGAGAAAGAAAGTACAATGAAACTATCAGCGGCAGAGCAAAAGATGAGATGCACTGTGGCGGGAACAAGTGATGCAAGCGGATCGTGAATGTCCGTTTAGTGATAACAAAAATAACAAGAAGAAACAGATGGAGGGGTTTGATGAAAGAGCAGTTATTAAAAGAGTTCAAAGAAAAATTTGGCAGTGAAGGCGATATTCGTAGCTATTTTGCACCGGGCAGAGTAAATCTGATCGGTGAGCATACCGATTACAATGGCGGACATGTATTTCCATGTGCATTGACTATCGGTACTTATGCAATCGTAAGAAAACGTGAAGACCGCAACTTCCGTTTTTATTCTACAAACTTTGAGAGCCTTGGTGTGATCGAGGCAAGCCTTGATAATCTGAAATATGACAAAGCTCTGGACTGGACAAACTATCCGTTGGGAGTTGTGTGGGCTTTCATTGAGAAAGGATATCCGGTAGATTATGGTTTTGATATGCTGCTATTTGGAAATATCCCGAATGGTTCCGGACTTTCTTCTTCTGCTTCCGTAGAAGTTGTAACGGGTGTGGCACTGCGTGATCTCTTTGGATACGATGATATTTCCATGATCGATATCGCATTATTCGGACAGTATTCCGAGAACAACTTCAACGGCGTAAACTGCGGTATCATGGATCAGTTTGCAATCGCAATGGGCAAAAAGGATCAGGCCATCTTCTTAGATACCAGCGATCTTTCCTATACATATGCACCGATCAAACTGGCAAATGAGAAAATCGTGATTGCATGCAGCAACAAAAAACGTGGTCTGGGCGATTCCAAATACAATGAGCGCCGTGCAGAGTGCGAGGAAGCTCTGTCAGAACTGCAGACAAAACTGGACATCAAAGCACTTGGTGAACTTTCTGAGGAAGAGTTTGAGGCAAATAAAGATCTGATCAAGAGTGAGGTACGTCAGCGCCGTGCAAAACATGCAGTTTATGAGAATCAGCGTACCTTAAAAGCAGTAGATGCACTGAAAGCAGGCAATCTGGAAGAGTTCGGTAAACTGATGAACGCTTCTCACGTATCTCTGCGTGATGATTATGAAGTAACCGGTATCGAATTGGATACACTGGTTGAGAATGCATGGGAACAGGAAGGTGTTATTGGTTCCCGTATGACAGGCGCTGGTTTCGGCGGTTGTACCGTAAGCATTGTAAAAACAGACTGCGTTGATAAATTTATCGAGAACGTTGGAAAAGCATATCTGGAGAAAATCGGCTATGCAGCAGATTTCTATGTGGTAGAGATCGGTGACGGCGGAAGAGTTTTAGCGTAATAATGTAAGAATATGCAGTGGTTCAGGATCAGTATGATTTTGAATTACTGCAAAAACAGACAGAAGTAATATTACATGAAAAATATCTGATTCAAATAACAGGGAGATATTGGAATATAAAAATATCCGATTTTTAAATAAGAGAGATGTTTGAACATGTATCATGAGGAGGAGCATACGAAATGTCTGATTTATATGTAGCAAGACTGGTGCAGTACGGACTGGAGTCCGGTCTGATTCCGGAAGAGGAGCGGATTTACAGCACAAACCAGATTCTTGAGGTAATGAAAAAAGATGATTATGAGGCACCGACAGTCGAAGAAGTCGGCACGGAGATTGATCTGGCAGATACTTTAAACCACTTGCTGGATGAGGCTTTGGAGAACGGCGTATTAGAAGACGGAGGCGTGGTATCCAGAGATCTGTTTGATACAAAACTGATGAATTGCCTGACTCCGCGTCCGGCACAGGTGATTGCAAAATTCCGCGAGGATTATGCAGAGGATCCGAAGAAAGCAACCGATAATTACTACAACTTCAGTGTGGCAACCAACTACATTCGCAAGGACCGTATCGCAAAAGACCGCCGCTGGAAAGTACCGTCTGAGTATGGAGAGATCGACATCACCATCAACTTAAGTAAACCGGAGAAGGATCCGAAAGCCATTGCAGCAGCAAAACTGGCAAAACAGTCTGCATACCCGAAATGCCAGCTCTGCGTGGAAAACGAAGGTTATGCAGGACGTTTGAATCATCCGGCCCGGCAGAACCATCGTATCATTCCAATTACCATCAACGGTGGAAACTGGGGCTTCCAGTATTCTCCGTATGTATATTATAACGAGCACTGCATCGTATTTAACGGCGAGCATACTCCAATGAAGATTGAGCGTGCAACGTTCCGCAAACTGTTTGACTTTGTAAAACAGTTTCCACACTATTTCCTGGGATCCAATGCGGATCTGCCGATCGTTGGAGGTTCTATCTTAAGCCACGATCATTTCCAGGGCGGACATTATACCTTCGCCATGGAAAAAGCAGAGTTTGAGAAAATGATCACAATCCCTGGTTTTGAAGATGTGGAAGCCGGCATCGTACACTGGCCGTTATCTGTCATCCGTATCAGAAGTAATGACGATGAGAGACTGGTGGAACTGGCAGATCATATCTTAAAAGCATGGCGTGGATACACCGATGAGGATGCATTTATTTTTGCAGAGACAGACGGTGAACCGCACAATACCATTACACCGATCGCACGTATGCGTGACGGCAAATACGAACTGGATCTGGCGCTGCGTAACAATATCACCACAGAGGAATGCCCGCTTGGTGTATATCATCCGCATGCAGAACTGCATCATATCAAAAAAGAGAATATCGGTCTGATTGAGGTTATGGGACTGGCAGTCTTACCGGCCCGCCTGAAAAATGAGATGGACGTACTGGCTGAGTACATTCTGGAAGGCAAAGACATTCGCTCCAACGAGACTGTTGAGAAACATGCAGACTGGGTAGATTCTTTCCGTGATCAGTATACATTTACAAAAGAAAATGTGGAAGAAATCCTGCAGCAGGAGATCGGAAAAGTATTTGTAAAAGTTCTGGAAGATGCCGGTGTATACAAATGCACCGAAGAAGGAAGAAAAGCATTTGACAGATTTGTTTCAGTTTTATAAAATTGTAATTGTTCAGAAATGGTCAGATTTGAACGAACTCTTTGAGTGAGGGATACTTCTTGAACTTTGTTCAAGAAGGGCGCATGAATAGATGTTTTATGCCTAAAAAGAAGAAGTCTGACTTGCATAAATTTAGGAGGTAAAGATATGCATATTTTAGTAACCGGAGGCGCCGGCTATATCGGCAGCCATACATGTGTGGAACTGTTAAACGCAGGCTATGAAGTAACTGTAGTAGATAATCTGTACAATTCCAGTAAGAAAGCCCTGGACCGTGTACAGGAGATTACCGGAAAAACACTGAAATTCTATGAGGTAGATATTCTTGACAGAGATGCTATGAATAAAGTTTTTGATGAAAATACATTTGACGCTGTTATTCACTTCGCTGGATTAAAAGCAGTAGGTGAGTCAGTTGCAAAACCGATCGAGTATTATCAGAACAACATCGGTGGAACACTTGTGTTGACAGACGTTATGCGTAACCATGGCTGCAAGAACATTATCTTCAGTTCTTCCGCAACTGTATACGGTGATCCGGCCATGATCCCAATCACAGAGGAGTGCCCGAAAGGAACCTGCACAAATCCATATGGCTGGACAAAGAGCATGTTAGAGCAGATTTTGACAGATATCCATACTTCTGATCCGGAGTGGAACGTAGTATTACTTCGTTACTTTAACCCGATCGGAGCACACAAGAGCGGTATGATCGGTGAAGATCCGAAAGGTATCCCGAATAACCTGCTTCCATATGTAGCACAGGTTGCAATCGGAAAATTAGAGTGTCTTGGTGTATTCGGTGACGATTATGATACACCGGATGGAACCGGTGTACGTGATTACATTCACGTAGTAGATCTGGCAGTAGGTCACGTAAAAGCGGTTGAAAAACTGGCTGACAAAGACGGTGTATCTATCTACAACCTTGGAACAGGACACGGATACAGCGTACTTCAGGTAGTTCATGCCTTTGAGAAAGCATGCGGTCATGCAATTAATTATGCAATTAAACCGCGTCGTCCGGGCGATATTGCAATGTGCTACTGTGATCCTGCAAAAGCAAAAAGAGAGCTTGGCTGGGAGGCTCAGTACGGCATTGAGGATATGTGTGCTGATTCCTGGAGATGGCAGAGCCAGAATCCGGACGGATATGCTGACTGAAAGGAATTTTAGACTGAATGAACGACTATAAGATTACGCAGCAGGTGAAGCGGAAATCAAAGCGTTTTGCAAAACCATTATCAGTTACCATGGTCATATTGGCCGTGGTACTGGTAATTCTTGCAATTATGTTTGATACAGGACTTATGATGCCGGCTTTTTTATTTGCAGCATTGTATTACGTGTTTTCTATTAATGCGGATACAGAGTATGAGTATACGATGGAAAACGGAGTGATGACCATTGACGTGATCCGTGGAAAACGCCGTCGTAAAACGGTGCATACACTGGATATCAAAGATGTGGAAGTAATCGCACCGAACTGGCATGAGGCAGTGGAAAAATACAGAAAAGACGGCGGTACAGAGAAATTGAAAAAATTCGACTATACCTCCTATGATGATAATATCCCGTATTATACAATGATTGCATATGAGGACAAAGAAAAAATCAAACTGTTGCTGGATTTAAACATAAGCATGCTGGAAGCAATCAAACGAGTTTACCCACAGAAGGTGTATTTGCAATGAAAAAAATAAAGGGCAAAATGGAATTGCGTTATTATGATATTCCGCAAAATGAGTTTCTGATCGCGTTGCAGAACCAGAACTGGCAGAATAAATATCAGACGGAATCCGACGTGCTCCATTTTCATAATCTGATGGAGATTGGCATCTGCCGTTGTGGACAGGGAACAATGCGTCTGGAAGATGATGTGGTTCGTTACGAATCCGGAATGATCAGTATCATACCGGCAAATTATCCACATAATACGATACCGGATGTCGGGGTAGATAATTGCTGGGAATATCTGTTTGTGGATCCAGAGAAGATTTTTGCTGTTGTATATGAGGATGATATTCTGCTGCAACAGAGAATTCTGGAAAATATCAACAGAAAAGCCTTTTTAGGACGGGAAGAGGACATCCCGAATATGAAAAATATTATCTGCGCGATCATGAGTGAGATGAGCCGAAAACAGGAATTTTACCGAGAGAGTACCCGTGGACTGGGACTGGCTCTCATGATGATGATCGCAAGAATGAATTCAAATGTAGGAAACGCACCGGAAGGGTTACGCCAGAAAAACGGTTTTGATCAGGTGCGTCCGGCGTTGGAACATATCAGGGATCATTATGCAATGCCGATGAAGATTGCTGAGATTGCATCGGTCTGCCATATGAGCGAGTCGCATTTCCGGAGATTGTTTGAGGAAAATATCGGCATGACACCAGTGGATTATCTGAATCAGGTGCGAGTAAAAAAAGCCTGTGACATGATTCGAAAGACAGGATATTCCATGGAAGAGATTGCGGTAAAAGTAGGATTTACCACGACTTCTACCTTTAATCGTAATTTTAAGCGGATTGTCGGAACTTCCCCTTACCAGTGGAAAAAATCGCCGGAAAATTTCGAGACACGTCTGGCAGATTTTAATATTATGATCGAAAAAGGCTGGTAGTATAAAAAATGAAATAAAACAAAAAGATATGCCATGATGCGGCTTTGCCGTATTCTGGCATTTTTTTGTCCGAGAAAAAAGTGCAGCCTGGTAATTTTTATGCAGAGATATATGATGGAATAGTTTGTTTACAGATGCTTTTTTGCTTCGGACAGAGACAACAGATATTTTCTGTTGTTTTTTTGTGGAATAAAATACTGTTTTTGCAAATAAAAGCAGAAAAAGAACAGATACAGGCAAAATGTCGAAAAAATCAGGGATAATCTTCGTGAAAAAGACGAAAATGTGTTAAAAAAAAGACGAAAACGGGACCTGAATGCGAAAAAGGTAGAAAAAGATGGTTGAAAATGCAAAAAAATGTGCAAGTTGACGATGAATGATTGAATATGCGTGTATTGTAGAAAAAAATGCGAACAATAGTTGGAAGGGGTATAGTATAATATGTACATCTTGATGCAGGAGATAAAATGATATTTGAATAAAATATACAAAGGATTTTGATGCATCAGAATTTAATTTCATGAGGAGGAGAAAACATGAAAAAGAAAGTAATTTCACTTATGCTGATTGGTGCTATGGTAGCTTCCATGGCAGCATGCGGAAGCAATGGCGGTAGCAGCGACAACAAGGCAGCAAAAGGTGACACATCCGCAACAGAAGAAAGCGGAGCAAGCGAGGGTGGCAACACATTAACAGTTTGGACATGGGATCCGGCATTCAACATTCCGGCAATCGAGGAAGCTGCAAATGTTTACAAAGCTGATCATCCGGATTTCAAACTCAAAGTAGTTGAGACATTATCTGATGACTGTGAGACAAAACTGATCACAGCAGCTGAGTCTGGAGATCTTAGCACATTACCGGATATCTGCTTAATGCAGGATAACTCTTATCAGAAATTCGTTTCCATTTATCCGGAAGCATTCGTTGATTTAACAGATTCTGGAATCGATTTTTCACAGTTCGCAGCTGGTAAACTTTCTTACTCTACAGTAGATGGAAAGAACTACGGCGTTCCGTTTGATAATGGTGCTGTAATCGGCGCATACAGAACAGATTATCTTGAGCAGGCTGGATACACAATTGATGATTTAACAGACATTGATTGGAACAGATTCATCGAGATCGCTAAAGACGTTAAAGCGAAAACCGGTAAATATATGTTATCAGGACAGGCTGACTCCCCGGATATGGTCATGGAGATGCTTCAGTCCGCAGGTGCTTCTCTCTTTGATAAAGACGGAAAACCGGCTATGACAGATAACGCAGCATTAAAAGAGTGCATCAGCATTTATCAGAAGCTGGTAAAAGAAGGCGTTTACTACGAAGTAAACAACTGGGATGATTATGTATCCTCTATCACAAATGAGCAGGTTGCAGGTGTTATCAATGGTAACTGGATCTCAGCTACAATCATGGGTATGAAAGATACATCTGGTAAATGGGCTATCACAAATATGCCTAAATTAATTGAGACACCAAACGCAACTAACTACTCTAACAACGGTGGTTCTTCTTGGTATATTACATCAAACTGCAAGAACCAGGATCTGGCAATTGACTTCTTAAAGAGCACATTTGCCGGTAGCGTACAGTTTTATGAGAACATCCTTCCGACAACTGGAGCAATCGGTACATATGCACCGGCAGGTGATTCAGCATCTTACCAGGAGCCACAGGAATTCTGGAACAACCAGCCGATCTTCGCTAAAATTGTAGATTTCTCATTAAAGACACCTACAAATAACACAAGCCCATACTACTATGATGGACGTAATGCAATCGGTACACAGATTCAGAACATCATGAACGGTGCTGATGTTGATCAGGCTATTGCTGATGCTCAGGCAGAAGTAGAGTTCACAATGGGTGAGTAATTCCTGTTTGTTGAATGATTACAATGTAGTTTTTTAAATATGCGGGGGGCTGCCTGGCAGTTCCCCGAATATTATTTGCGAAGGGGGTTTTGAGGTGGAACCTAAGAAAAAAGGCATGACCTTGGTTGCAAAACAGAAAGCGGCAGGATGGGCATTCCTGATCCCTGCATCAGCTATGATTGCAATTATGAGCTTTTTCCCGATGGTAAAGGCATTTATTCTTTCCTTACAGACTGGTAAAGGAGCGAATATGCATCTTTCCGGATTTTCAAACTATGTGCGTATGTTCCAGGATAAAGTATTTTTACGTTCTGTAGGAAATACGTTCATCTACCTGGCAATTCAGGTACCGATCATGCTTGTGCTTGCTATTTTACTTGCACAGCTTCTGAACAACAGAGATCTGAAACTGAGAGGTTTCTTCCGTACATGTGTATTCTTACCATGTGCAACATCTCTGGTTTCTTACGCTTTGATCTTCCGTTTCCTGTTCGCACAGGACGGATTTGTAAACAATGTATTAGTAGGTTTAGGCATCTTGGATCAGGGATATAATTTCCTTGGAAATGCCATAAGTGCTAAGATCGTAATTATCATCGCTTTGGTATGGAGATGGACAGGTTACAATATGGTATTCTATCTGGCCGGCTTGCAGAATATTGAGTACTCCGTATATGAGGCAGCCAAAATCGATGGTGCCAACGGATGGAAGACTTTCTGGAGTATTACTGTACCACTGTTAAAACCGACAATTATTATGACATTTATCATGTCAATTAACGGTACATTACAGTTGTTCGACGAGTCAGTCAACCTGACACACGGCGGACCTGCAAATGCAACTATTACAATGTCACATCATATTTACAATACCGTATTCTTACGTTCACCGAACTTTGGATATGGCGCAGCAATGTCATTCTTTGTATTTGTACTTGTGGCAATCCTTGCATTTATCAATATGAAAGTAGGTGATACACGTGACTAAGAAGAAAAATAAATCTATGATTCAGCGTCGACTGATCCCTACCTATATTTTCCTTGCAATTGTATCCCTGATCTCCGTATTTCCATTTTACTGGATGATCATGGCAGCAACAAATAACTATGTTGATGTATCAAAAGGAAAACTGACATTTGGTACTTATGCAGCTGAAAACTTCAGAAACCTGATCTCTCAGCAACCATTGGGACTGGCAATGAAGAATTCTTTCATTTATGCAATTTCAGTTACTGTTATCTGTCTGTTTATCTGCTCTCTTGCAGGTTACGGATTTGAGATATATCATGATAAATGGAAAGACAGACTATTCTCTGTTCTGCTTCTTGCAATGATGATTCCGCAGGTTGCAACTATGATCCCTCTGTTCCGTATGTTCAGTAAAGCAGGCTTACTGAATACAGTACTTGCTTTCTTCCTGCCGATGATCTCGACACCGTTTATGATCATGATGTTTAGACAAAACTCACGAGCATTCCCGGTAGATATCGTTGAGGCAGCACGTATTGATGGCTTAAGCGAGATTAAGATTTTCTTCCAGATGTATATGCCGGTTATGAAATCTACATATGCAGCAGCAGCCGTTATTACGTTCATGAATGCATGGAATGCATATCTGTGGCCGAAGGTTTGTATGACAGATGGCAAATCTCTGAACATGGTTATGTTGATCGCAAACATGACTGGTGGTTACAAGATTGATTATGGTATGATCATGATGGGTGTATTATTCTGCTCCATCCCGACACTGGTAATCTTCTTCGTACTTCAGAAACAGTTTGCAGAAGGTATCACAGGTGCCGTTAAATAATTATCTCTGTCGAGATGATTATTTAATAAGGATTGCAGGTCTGGGTAGAGGAATATATCAGCTACGCTGAAGTCCGATCCGCAGCAAGATATGGGCACAAATCTTGAATTAAAAATATTATATTGCAATTTTATGCAGCCCCACGGTGGTTTCGCCGTGGGGTTTTTAAAACAGAATATAAAGAAGAACACAATGTGAATGGGTATTGCGTATAAATATTTGATGTGAAACGCATGCCTGAACTTAAGTGATAGAAAGGATTTACAGACATGGGTGTTAAATTTGATCGTTTAATTTATGGTGGAGATTACAATCCGGATCAGTGGTTAGAATATCCGGATATTCTGGAAGAGGACATCCGTCTGATGAAAAAAGCGCATGTAAATACGGTCTCTCTTGGTATTTTTGCATGGGCAAAACTGGAGCCACAGGAAGGTGTGTATGATTTTGACTGGATGGAGAAAATCATTGATCATCTGTATGAAAATGGAATCTATGTATTTTTGGCAACACCATCCGGTGCACGTCCGCACTGGCTTGCAGATCGTTATCCGGAAGTACTGCGTGTGAATGAAATGCGTCAGAGAAATATTTTTGGACAGCGCCATAATCATTGTTATACGTCTCCGATTTACCGTCAGAAAGTACGTCAGATCAATATGAAACTTGCGGAGCGTTTTGGAGATCATCCGGGTGTGCTGATGTGGCATATTTCCAATGAGTATGGTGGAGAGTGCCATTGCCCGTTATGTCAGAGTGCATTTCGCAGCTGGTTAAAGAAGAAATACAATAATGATATCAAAGAAGTAAACCGCAAATGGAATACGGCGTTCTGGAGTCATGATTATCAGAATTTTGATCAGATTGAAAGTCCGACACCATTAGGAGAGACATCCATTCACGGACTGGTTCTGGACTGGAAACGTTTTGTCAGTGATCAGAGCATTGATTTCTGCAAAGCAGAGATCCAGGCATTACGCGATGCAGGAAACACAAAACCGACAACTGCAAATCTGATGTACAATTTCCCAACTATTAATTATCATGAAATCGCAAAAGTGCTTGATGTGGTATCCTGGGATAATTATCCGCAGTGGCACAAAGGACCGGAGCGCCTGGTCGCTATGGACAATGGTATGCAGCATGATATCATGCGTACGTTAAAGAAAGAGCCGTTTATCCTGATGGAGTCCTGCCCGGGACCGACAAACTGGCAGTCTGTCAGCAAATTAAAACGTCCGGGAATGTTAGAGACTGCTTCCCTGCAGGCGGTAGCGCACGGATCTGACAGTGTCATGTATTTCCAGATCAGAAAAGGACGTGGTGGATTTGAAAAGTTCCATGGTGCACTGATCGATCATTATGGAAAAGAAGATGACCGTACCTATCAGGAGTGTAAAGAAGTTGGTGCGGATCTGGAGCAGATCGATGAACTGAAACATGCAAATGTAAAAGCAGATGTGGCAGTTATTTATGACTGGGAGAACCGCTGGGCAGTAGAAGAGTCACAGGGACCGCGTAACAAAGGTATGTTCTATAAAGAAACGGTAGAGAAGCATTATTATGCGTTCCGTAAATTAGGTCTGAACGTAGATCTGCCGGATATGACACAGGATTTTGATGGATACAAGATTGTAGTTGCGCCAATGCTTTATATGTTCCGTGCCGGATTTGAAGAGAAAATTCATAAATTCGTGGAAAATGGCGGCACATTTATCATGACTTACTGGAGTGGTGTTGTGGACGAGAATGATCTGTGCGTACTTGGCGGTACACCGGGTGGACTGATGGATGTGATGGGACTGCGCAGTACAGAGATTGATGCACTTTATGATGGTGAGACCAATGTGGTAAAAGCTGTCGTTGGAGATGTTGCTTATCAGTGCGAGCGTTTCTGCCAGCTGGTAGATGTCAAAACCGCAGAACCGTTATTTGTATACGGTGAGGATTTCTATGCGGGTACACCGGCGATGACCGTTAATGAATTTGGCAAAGGAAAGGCATATTATGTATGTGCAGATGCTGAACAAAAATTCTTTGATGATGTATATGAGGAAATCGTCGCAAAGACAGGTGTTGAAAGACCGCTGAAACAGCGTATACCGGAAGGTATTGAAGTGTGCACACGTCAGAGTGAGGATGCGGAGTATATCTTTATCCAGAACTTTAATAAGGTTCCAACGGCGTTTACACCGGAAGTTGAAGGTGCAGAAGTACTCTTCGGCGAAGTTACCGGGGAGATGAAACCGTTCTCGACCATTATTTTCAAACGGTAGGTTTCTGTTGGGATTCTTTTTATTAAAAGGTAAAAATTAATAGTTATTGACGAAATCGAGGAATCCTGCCTTGACAGCTAGACGTTCGCTACCCTCATTTCACTGCGGTTTCATCGCGCACGTTCTCAGCTCCTATAAAAGCTGGTCGCTTCCCACTCGCGCAAAACCTTGTGAAAATCGGTCGCTCACTTAATCGCTTGCCAAGTCAGGATTCCTCGATTTCGCTCTAAGTATGATTGATTAATGTTTTATTTAAATACGAATTTGACACAATTAAATACTCTATAAAATAAAATGTGGAATCGGGAGAGGGCTAAGAAGATGGGAAAATTATGTGAAAATCAGCAGGAAATATGTGTGGCCTATCGGGTTGCAAATCTGCTTGGTGTATATGAGGATTGTTCGCCGAATGGTTTTTATCAGAGATGGAAGCAAAAGAATGCTTTCATGAAGGAGCAGGCGGAAGAGTTTGGAATTGGAAGTACCGATAATTTTATTGATGTCGTTGAACAGATTGTGGATCAGCGGCGTGCAGAAACGGAATGGAAGAATGCGGAAGCGTGGAAAAACGGAACAACGGCTTTCGGTGCGCGGTATCTGACACCGGCAATGCATCTGGATTATGAGTTGAAGAGTATACAGCTGGCTTTTGCGACATATAAGGGCGAAATGGTTGGAAATTATAAATGTCATGTTTATACAGAGGATGAGAAGCGGGCATTTTATGATGCAAACCAGGATCTGTTTACCAGGTATCATGGTGATCTGTTTCCGTATGAAGAAGTGGATTTGATCATAGAAAAGTGGTTAAAGGTACAGGAGTATCAAGATATCATAGAAAGTGTTGTTGCAAACACTCATTTGAGTGAAATGATCGTAAACGAAATATCGGCACAGGATATGTCAGATGAAAAGTCAGATAATGCAGTTCAGTGGATGTCAGAGTTTGAACGCAGAATAAGCATTCCCCCGCTTCAAGTGCGTAGAGCACTAAGCGGTGGGTAAGGGGATGCTTATGTCAGTGGGAGTTAAAAGCTCCCACTGACAGGTCGCAAAGCGACTGTGTTCATGAGCAAGTAGCGAAAGCGGATTGCGAATGTCCGCTTTACGCTGTTTGGAATCAGATGCAGGAAGATCAGCGCCAGAGAGAAGATAAAAGCCGCCCGGAAGAAGCTGAAAATGAAAGCAGCACAGGGAACATCGGGCGTTGTTATTACGTCAGCACGATTCACGGCGATGATGCGAATGAGGGGACAGAGGATCAGCCATTGAAGAGTTTATATGCCGTAAACCGTTTGAAGTTGAAGCCGGGTGATCAGGTGCTTTTAGAACGTGATTCTGTGTTTGAAGGTCAGTTTTTACATCTGAATGTACAGGGGACAAAGGAGCATCCGATTTATATTGGTGCGTATGGAACTGGCGAAAAACCATTGATCCAGACGAATGGTCAGGGTATCTGGTATCAGGATTATGGAAATGAGCTTGATGCTCCGACGCATGTATACAGAGGGTATGTTTCATCTGCGGTATTATTATATGATTGCGAGTATCTGACGGTGGAGAATCTGGAGATTAGCAATAAAGGGGGCGTATTTGGAGAAACATATTCTGCTCCACACAAGATGAACCGTACCGGTGTGGCAGGAATTGCAAAGAACCGTGGAACGCTGCATGAAATACATCTGAATAATTTGTATATTCACGATGTAGAAGGCAATGTATATGATAAGCATATGAATAACGGTGGGATCTATTTTACCTGTCTGAAGCCGGATAAGGAAGAAAAAACGGGTGTGGCACGTTATGAGAATGTCAGCGTGCGTGGCTGCCACTTGAAACGGATAAGCCGTTGGGGCATTGCCGTTGGTTATAGTTATAAATGTAAGGAATTTATGAGGGCAGAATTGTCGGATGAATTGTTTGAAAAATATGGTCATCACAATATTTATATCGCGGATAATTATGTGGAAGAGATCGGCGGTGATGGCATTACGGTGATGTACACCATGAAACCGCTGGTGGAGTACAATTCCGGTGACAGCTGTGCATTAGAGATGAATGACCGTTATTACAGTGAACCGGGAAATCGTGGTGGAAAGGTTGCAGCAGGTATCTGGCCATGGAAGTGCAAAGATGCCTTGCTGACCTATAATGAAATGCGGGATATGCGTCTGAATCAGGATAGTATGGCATGGGATGCGGATTCCGGAGACGGAACATTGTATCAGTATAACTATAGCAGGTTAAACGAAGGCGGATGTGTGATGTTCTGTCTGGAAGAAGCGATTCACAATGAGTTTCGATATAATGTCAGTGTAGATGATCTTGGCGGAACGATCAGTCCTTCCGGCAATCCGGATGCATGGATTCATCACAATGTGTTTTATCACAGAGCAGAAGTGCCGTTTGTGCGGGCGCGGATGGATGATGGAAAATATAACGCAGAAGATAATGAGCTTTATCTGGTAAAATAGTTTGCGGTATATGGCAGATAAGTATATGGTTTCCAAACGATAAAATTTTTTATAGAAAAATGAACGCTTTACCAGCAGGCGTAAAATATCGGAGAAAAGTGGCTGAATCAGTCATTTTTCTCCGTTTTGCATTTTCGTATAAAACATAGAAAAACGCAGATAATGTAAGGGAGAAAACTGATTTATATTTTGGAAAGGAAAAAAATTATGGCTGTTTATCTGGAAATTGTGGATGTATATGCGAGAGAAATACTGGATTCCCGTGGAAATCCAACGGTGGAGACGGAAGTCCGCGTAAAAGATGGAAATCACATATTTACCGGGCGGGCAAGTGTTCCATCCGGAGCCAGTACCGGAGAACATGAGGCAAAGGAATTGCGGGATACGGATTCGCGACGCTACCATGGAAAAGGTGTGCATCAGGCGGTGGTCAATGTCAATGACCGGATCAAAGCGGTACTGCTTGGAAAAGACGCAGCGAATCAGGTTTTGATCGATCAGATTCTGAATTGTACGGATGGAACGGAAAATAAGTGTAATCTGGGAGCAAATGCGACATTATCGGTTTCTATGGCCTGTGCAAAGGCCTGTGCGAAAGCATTGAATCTACCGCTGTTTCGCTATCTTGGTGGTGTGTATGGGATTCGTATGCCGATTCCGATGATGAATATTTTAAATGGTGGACGTCACGCGGATAATACTGTAGATTTTCAGGAGTTTATGATCATGCCGGTGGGCGCGCGGGATGATGATGGCAATTTTATTTTTCGGGATGGATTGCGCTGGTGTGTGGAAATTTACCATACCTTAAAATCCATTCTGGAAAAAGATGGTTACACGACTTCTGTGGGGGATGAAGGCGGTTTTGCGCCGGATCTGAAAAATGCCGAGGAGGTTTTGGATTACCTGATGCGGGCAGTAAAGGAAGCAGGTTATGAACCGGGCAGACAGATTGCGTTTGCGCTGGATGTAGCAGCCAGCGAATTGTACAATAAGGATTCCGGATTTTATGATTTTCCGGGAGAAACGCGACTGAAACTGGCAGAATTAATGGCAAAAGGAATTCAGTGTGAGAGTAATTCCGCGCAGGAAATCCTGCATTCGGATGAACAGATACTGCCAAAAGCAGAGACGGCAGGTATGCTGGCAGATACGATTTCGCTGTCTGTGCATCGCACAACGGAGGAGATGATTTCTTATTATGAAAAATTGATCCGCAAATATCCGATCATATCTATTGAAGACGGTCTGCAGGAAAATGACTGGGAAGGCTGGAGTGAGATGACCAAGCGCATTGGGGATCGGGTGCAACTGGTGGGAGATGACCTGTTTGTGACCAATCCGAAACGGTTAAAACAGGGCATTGCAAAAAAAGCGGGCAATGCGATTCTGATTAAAGTAAATCAGATCGGTACGTTATCCGAGAGCTTTGAGTCAATTGTGCTGGCAAAACGAAACGGCTATTATACCATTGTATCGCATCGGTCCGGTGAAACGGAAGATCCGATGATCGCGGATATCGCGGTGGCGTTAAATTGTGGACAGATTAAGACTGGCGCACCATGCAGGGGGGAACGTACGGCAAAATATAATGAACTTTTGCGTATTGAGGAGGAAGTCTGCGAGAGATAGAAAAATTCATTGTCATTCACCACTCTTTTATAGAGATTTTATAGGAGTAAGATTATCAAATGGGGATAAAATGAAACTTAGCCAAAACTTACTTCCGGTTTACTTGTCCCGGAAATCAAGATGTGATACACTAAGCAGAGCTAAACTTGAGTAGAAATATTACTTTTTAGAAGTTTGCAGAAGTGAGCAAAAGCATTTTATTCTGGGAGATAGGATGCATATTTCGCAGCAAGTAGCGAAAGCGGATTGCGAATGTCCGCTTTATCATCATAAACGAATGATGAAGGAAACAGGAAAATCACTAAATGAGGAACGTGAATGGAACAGGAAAAACAAAAGACAGAAGAGGAACTTGCAGCAAAAATTATGGAATATTCCAGAGATGAGCTGATGATATCCATGCGGTTTCTTGACAGGGCTTTATTTCGGATGCCGCTGGTGGCAGCAGACAGTGTTGCGGCTTTCGGCGTGGATGGCGCGACCATGTACTACAATCCGGAATATGTGCTGCATGCATTTAAAAAAGAAAAAAATGCCTGTACCCGGGCATTTTTACATATGATATTACATTGCATCTTCAGCCATCCGTTTCAGTATGAAAAACTGGATCGAGAGTGCTGGGATCTGGCGACGGATCTGGCGGTAGAGCAGTCGATTCTGGATCTGAATCTGAAATGTGTGGAGCTGGAACGTGATGCGTCCCTGAAACGGACGCTGTCGCATCTGGCGCAGAAAGTACCGATTCTGACCGCAGAAAAAATATACCGCTGGCTGTATGAAAATCCGGAGGAGAGCGCAGAATTTTTCCGGGAAGAGCCGCAGTTTATGTGGGATGATCATCTGAAATGGATTCCATTGAAGGAAAACGAGGCCGGAGAGCGCAGAAACGACAGTATTACGACAGATACGAGAACGGCGATGGTGGGCTGTCATGAGGCAGACACCGGTGAGGAAGGCGAGCAGGAAGATATTGACGAAGCACTGGTGGGACAGCGTCAGGGTGACTGGCAGGATGTGAGCCAGCATGCCAAGACGGATCTGGAAATGTTTTCCCATGAACAGGGATACGGTGCCGGAAGTCTGTTATTGAATCTGAATGCCGCACTGCGGGAAAAATACGATTACGGCGAGTTTTTAAGGAAGTTTGCGGTTTTGGGTGAGGAAATGCATGTCAATGACGATGAATTTGACTACATTTACTATACTTATGGATTGCAGATGTACAAAAATATGCCGCTGGTGGAGCCACTGGAATACCGGGAAAATAAGCGTATCCGGGAGTTTGTCATTGCCATTGATACGTCCGGTTCCTGTCAGGGTAAGACGGTAGAGCGTTTTTTGCGGAAAACTTATAATATTTTAAAGAGCAGCGAGAGCTATTTTGAACGGGTCAATATCCATATCATTCAATGCGATGAAAAAATCCAGCGTGATGTGAAAGTGACCACAGATGAAGAATTTGAAAAATATATGGAAGATGTGGAATTGTGCGGTTTTGGTGGCACGGATTTCCGACCGGTGTTTGAATATGTGGATGGACTGATCCGGAGACATGAATTTCAGGATCTGAAAGGTCTGATCTATTTTACGGATGGTCAGGGAACTTTCCCGGAGCGAATGCCGGATTATCAGACAGCGTTCGTATTTGTGCAGGAAGGATACAGCATTCCGGAGGTGCCGATATGGGCGATTCGGTTGGTGCTGGATGCGGATGACATTTAAAGTATAGAGATACGTTGAAGTAAAAATCAGCGAAAACGAATCATTCAGAAAAAATACCGTTGAGAGATACATGAGTTACAAATGGAGGATAAACATACATGAATATACAGGAAGCAAAGGAACAGATTGAAAAGGCAGTCCGTATTTATCTGATGAAGGATGAGTACGGGGATTACCGCATTCCGATTGAACGTCAGAGACCGGTGTTTCTGCTTGGTGCGCCGGGTATTGGAAAAACAGCGGTTATGGAGCAGATCGCTCAGGAGATGGATATCGCGCTGGTATCTTACTCTATGACACACCATACAAGACAGAGTGCCCTTGGTCTGCCGTTTATCAGTCACAAAAATTATGGCGGCACGGAGTTTGACGTATCCGAATATACCATGAGTGAGATTGTGGCATCTGTGTATGAAGCCATGGAAGCAACCGGAAAGACAGAGGGAATTCTGTTCTTGGATGAGATCAACTGTGTGTCTGAGACACTGGCTCCGTCTATGCTGCAGTTTTTACAGTACAAAACTTTTGGCAAGCATCGGATTCCGCAGGGCTGGGTGGTTGCAACCGCAGGAAATCCACCGCAGTTTAACCGTTCCGTCCGCGAGTTCGATATCGTAACCATGGATCGTCTGAAAGTGCTGGAAGTGGAAGCAGATTATGATACCTGGCGCAAATATGCAGTCAATAAAGGCCTGCACGGCTCAATTTTGACCTATCTGGATATTAAGAAAAATGATTTTTATGTCATTGAAAATACCGTGGACGGCAAATCTTATGTGACTGCCCGTGGATGGGAAGATCTGTCAGAGACCATTTATCTATATGAGGAAAACGGATTTACTGTGGATGAAGTGCTTGTTGGTCAGTATCTGCACAACAAACGGATTGCCCGCGAGTTTGCTTCTTATTATGATCTGTATCAGAAGTACAAAAAAGATTACCGTGTGGCACAGATCCTGTCCGGAAATGCGGATGCAGATGTGCGCAAACGTGCGAAAAACGCAGCATTTGATGAGCGTATTTCTCTGCTTGGTCTGTTGCTGGATGCATTGCAGGATAAAATCCGCAAAAATGTGGAGTTTGAGGATGCACTGCGTAGCCTGCTCCCTGTATTAAAGGAGTTAAAAGCAGAACTGGCAGCATTTACGGGAGAGAGTTCTGAGATTTCGGGCTTACTGGAAGCGCGTGCAGACAACATACAGCTTAAGATGGAGCAGGAAGATAAGGCGAATGCCTTGTCTGGAGCAGCACGCCGTGGTTACCAGCTTGTGATCCGCACATTGCAGAAAGATGCAAAAGAACTTCGGATGCAGGAGATTAGTGATGCACAGGCAGCATTCCTGTTTATCAAGGAAGCCTTTGATGATCAGGTGACGGATATGAAGGCGCAGAGTGATGAAATCAGCAGGGAACTGGAAAATCTTTTTGCGTTTGTGGAAAAAATCTTTGGTACAGGCAATGAGATGCTGATTTTGGTAACAGATTTGACAGTAAATGCAAACAGTATGAAATTTATCAGCCGAAAAGGCAGCAAAGAATATTTCAAATATAACAAAAAATATCAATTGTATGAAAGACAGCAGGAAATTTCGGATGCATTGGAACAATTACAGATATAGAAAAGAGGCAGATGGAATCGTTATTGAGGAGTATGAGGGCGAAGAACTTCATATTGTGATTCCGTCTGAAATCGAAGGACTTCCGGTGAGAAAAATCGCACCGGAGGCATTCAGTACGCATGGAGCATTGAGCGAGACCATCGAAGTGCCGGGAACGGTAACGGAGATTGGGGATGGCGCCTTTAAAATGTGCATGAGTCTGGAAAAACTGCTCTTGCAGGAAGGTGTACAGAAAATAGGGGAGAACGTGTTGCTTGTCACGGCGGTGACAAAAATGTATCTGCCGGCGTCAGTGTCAGAATTGGTGCGCCCATGGGAGTGGGGGAAAATTGCACTGGAAGTGGCGCCTGACAATCCAAACTATTTTTCGGATGGATACGGTTTATATGAAAAGCATCCGGAAGGTTATGTACTGGTGGCCGTCCGTGCGGAAGATGAGCGGGAGACTTATGAAGTGGCTTCCGGGACAGTTTGCATCGCGCGTCATGCCTTTGAAGGTCAGATGTATATTCGGAAGGTAGTGCTTTCGGAAGGTGTAAATCGGATTGAAGAGGAAGCTTTTGAGAGCTGTCAGGCTTTACATCAGATTTCTCTGCCGGAAGGTTTGCTACAGATTGAGGCAGATGCGTTTCGCTGCTGTATCAATCTGGAAGGAATAGACTTACCTGCATCCCTGCGGATGCTTGGTGAACACGCCCTGACGGATACTTATGGTTGGAGCCCGAGTATGAATGGAATTCAGTATATTACCGTAAAACCTGAGAATCCGTATTTTTATAATGATGCACACGCGTTTTACTGCCGCGGGGAAAACGGCGATACACTGATTAAATATTTTGGGAAAAATGAGGCATGGAAGATTCCAAAAGAGGTGACAGAGATCGGTCCGATGGCGCTGCGCCGGGCGAATCTGCGGGAAGTGACGATTCCGGAAACAGTAAAAAAAATACCAAAGGATGCGTTTCAGGAATGTGGCCGTCTGGAGTGCATGGAGATTGAGGCGGATCAGGTGAAACTGTATGTTCCGGAAAATCCGGTGTACCGCAAGTTGGAGATCAGTGGTCTGTTTTGCCAGGATACCGATGGCAATCTCAAATACGATTATGCGGCTTATGATGCACTTTTACAGGATTGGTCGCAGATTTTGATCCGCTGCAGAATGGCGGCGTTTCGTCTGGAATATCCAATGCAGCTTAGCAGTGCGCAGAAAGAATCATATCAGGCGCTTATCTCAGAACATCTGAAAGATCTGGTTTACGATATCTGTAAACGAGAAAGCTTAAAAGATCTGGAGGCACTTGGAAGAGCGGGGATGATTACTACGGAGAATATCGAGGATATGATCGGTTGGACGACGGATTGCCATCGTGGAAAACTGACGGGCTATCTGATGGAGTATCAGAGCAAGTATCTTGGTAGAGATGAATTTGATTTTTCATTATAATAATTTTGGGAAAAGTAAAGGACTAAGTGCTTTATAAAATACGTTGGAAAAATAGTGGAAATGTATATTGAAGTAAACGGGGAAAGGTTTTTATACAATATGGAAGCAATCAGAAATGAGAAAAACATGCAGCAGTTGAGAAAAGTGCAGAAACTGATCATCGGCATGGGGGAAGCACTGCTTTGTTATGGTGCGGAGATTTCCAGGGTTGAGGAAACGATTCAGCGTGTGGCAGATCATTTTCAGGTAGAAGAAGTGGAAATGTATGTTATTACAAATGGCCTGTTTGTCAATGTGCACCAGCGGGAGGAGCATACTTCCACCAGATTAAAGTATGTGCCATCAATTTCTGTTAATATGAAGAAGTTGTGCGATATCAATGAACTTTCCCGCAGGATTGAACAGGAAAATCTATCAGTGGATACGGCATTAAGAACGTTGGAACAGATTCGGGCAGCGAAAAACGAGCCGGTGTGGGAACTGGTACTTTCTTCCGGTGTTGGCGCGGCAACCTTTGGATTCCTGTTTGGCGGAAGCGTGTGGGATTGTCTGGCAGCCTTTGTATGCGGTGTGATCCTGCAGATGTTTTTCTCCTTTCTGGAGGCGAAACATGTCAATATTTCAAAAGTATTGCTGGATATTATCGGCGGATTGCTTGTCACGATCATCTGTGTGATCTTACATCGGATCGGTGTGTCGGATCATTTGGATCTGGCCATTGCCGGGGCAATCATTCCGATGATTCCCGGAGTGGCGTTTACCAACGGAATCCGTGACATTGTAGATGGTGATTATCTGTCGGGATGCATTCGTTTATTGGATGCGATTCTGGTGTTCTGTTCCATTGCCATTGGCGTGGGACTGGGACTGAAATTGTAGCGGGGAGGAGAAAGCATATGTTGATCAATGCAATCGGGCAGCTTGCGGCTGCGTTTCTGGCAACAGTTGCCTTTTCTGTGCTGTTTCATGTACCGAAAAAACAGTACATTGTCTGTGGAATTACAGGAACCCTTGGCTGGCTGGTATATTTGCTGGTGAAACTTAAATTTTCCAATACCCTTGCCTGTTTTGCAGCGACGGTAGTGATTGTGTTCTGCGCACGGCTGTTTGCAGTATGGAGAAAGGTTCCGTCGAATGTATTTATGATTTCCGGTATTTTTCCAATTGTTCCGGGAATCGGTATATACAATACAATTTATGACATTATGATCGGAGATGCTACGGCAGCTATGACAAGCGGTTTGGAGACGTTTAAAGCGGTGGCGGCGATTGTGCTTGGAATTGTGTGTGTGTTTGTGATTCCAAACAAATGGTTCCGGGGATTAAAACTATAGATATAGAAATTTCTGCTATTGCGTTTAAAGATGATCTGTGAGATATAGAAAACAGTGATGCAGATGTAGATATAGACGAGATATGGACGAATAAAAAAATATTGATTTTTTCTGTAGTACGTGGTATTATATTTTTTAGTTATGGTTATAGGTGTGTTATGACCATTGAATTTATACCGCAGGAGGTGGATATCGTGGAAATCGCAAGAACAATCGTACAGATCGTATTTATTATATTAAGTATTATCATGACAGTTATCGTATTGATGCAGGAAGGTAAGAATAATGGACTGGGAGCTTTAACCGGTTCATCGGATACTTATTGGAGCAAGAACAAAGGACGTTCTATGGAAGGAATGCTTGTTAAGATCACAAGAGTTCTTCTGGCACTGTTCCTTATTATTTCTGCAGTACTGACAATTGGACGTTTTCAGTAAGAATACCTAAGAGGCTGTCGTTTTGCGACAGCCTTTTATTATTATACTAATATAGTAAATAATAAATATGTGAAACGATGCATTTTTACAACAGATGTTCATTTTTCTGTATTTCATATGGGGATAGAATAGATGAAGAAAGAATTATTAGAAGAAAGAAAACAAATTGTATATGAACTGATCTGCGATGATCTCTATGTACCGATGAAGGCAAAGGAAATCGCAATCCTGATGAATGTGCCGAAATCGCAGCGCCATGAGCTGCAGGAAGTATTGGATGCACTGGTGGCAGAGGGCAAAGTTGAGGTGTCCACAAAGGGAAAATATACGAAAGGCACCAGCCCGAACCTGACTGGTGTATTTACCGCACATGCCCGGGGATTTGGATTTGTCACCATTGAAGGCGAGGACGAAGATATTTTTATTTCGGAAAGCAATACAAATGGGGCAATTCAGGATGATGTGGTACAGATCGCGCTGGTTCCGTCCAGTGGAAAACGCCGGGAAGGAAAGGTTGTAAAAATCGTAGATCATGGTTTAAAGACTGTGGTTGGTACGTTTGAAAAAAGCAAGACCTTCGGATTTGTACGACCGGATAATCCAAGGATCAATATGGATATTTTTGTTCCGATGGAGCGTTCCAAAGGTGCCGTGAGCGGGCATAAAGTAGTCGTAGAACTGACTTCTTACGGTGGAAAAGGCAAGAAACCGGAAGGCAAAGTCATCGAGATTATCGGTCATGAGAATGATCCGGGTACGGATATCATGTCTCTGGTGCGGGCGTATGGACTTCCGGTGGAATTTCCGGAAAAAGTGTTGAATCAGGCAGAACGTGTGGCAAAGGATGTGACTTCTGCGGATATGGCAGGACGTATGGACCTCAGAGACTGGCAGACCGTTACCATTGACGGAGAGGATGCCAAGGATCTGGATGACGCAGTGACACTGACCAGAGACGGCAATTTCTGGCAGCTTGGCGTACACATTGCAGATGTGACAAATTATGTGCAGGAGCACAGCGCTCTGGATGTGGAGGCCTTGAAGCGCGGTACCAGTGTTTATCTGGTGGATCGTGTGATTCCAATGCTGCCGCATACGTTATCCAATGGAATCTGTTCCTTAAATCAGGGTGAGGATCGTCTGACCTTAAGTTGCATTATGAAAATCGATGCCAAAGGAAACATTGTGGATCATCGGATCGCAGAGTCTGTTATCAACGTTGACCGCCGCATGAGTTATACGGATGTAAACAAAATTATTACATTGAAAGAACCGGAGAAAACAGAAGAGTACAAAGATTTTGTGCAGATGTTTTTTGATATGAAGGAAGTGGCAGATCTGTTGCGTGCAAAACGCCGGAAACGTGGTTCCATCGACTTTGATTTCCCGGAGACGAAGGTAATCCTGGATGAGCAGGGACACCCGGCAGACATTAAACCGTATGACCGTAACCCGGCGACAAAGATTATCGAGGACTTTATGCTGGCGGCAAATGAGACGGTTGCACAGGATTATTTCTGGCAGGAGATTCCGTTTGTATATCGTACCCACGAAGTGCCGGATACGGAAAAAATCAAAAAGCTGAGTACCTTTATCAATAACTTTGGATATCATATCCATATGGGTTCCGATGAGGTGCATCCGAAAGAATTGCAGAAACTTCTGGCAAAAATCGAAGATACGCCGGTGGAAGGGCTGATTTCCCGTCTGACTCTGCGTTCTATGAAGCAGGCAAAATACAGCGTGGAATGCGTAGGACATTTTGGACTGGCCGCACAGTATTACTGTCATTTTACCTCGCCGATCCGCCGTTATCCGGATCTGCAGATTCATCGGATCATCAAGGACAGTCTGCGTGGACGCATGAATGAAAAACGGATGGAGCATTACTGGAAAATCCTTCCGGGTGTGGCGCAGCAGGCCAGCCAGTTAGAGCGCCGGGCAGATGAGGCAGAGCGCGAGACTATAAAAATGAAAAAAGTAGAATACATGGAAAGTCGCATCGGAAATGAGTACGAGGGCGTTATTTCCGGTATTACAAATTATGGTCTGTATGTGGAACTTCCGAACACCGTAGAAGGTATGGTGCATGTCACGACATTGCGCGGAGATTACTATAATTATATCGAAAGCACTTATGAGATGGTGGGCGAGAACACCGGGAAAAGTTACAAACTTGGACAGACTGTAAAAATCCGTGTAATTGGTACGGATAAGCTGGTGCGCAGAATTGATTTTGAACTGGTGGATCCAGAAAAAAATCAGACGGAAGAAGGATAAAATAGACATGTAATTTCAGTCAGAATAGATTTCATTTTTGCAAGATGGAGTGGATATTTCTGGCTGAGAAGAAAGAATATGAGCAAAGGTAGAAAAATTATGGGAAAAGACAGATACAAATTGGTCGCAAATAATAAAAAGGCATATCATGATTATTTTATTGATGAGACATATGAAGCAGGCGTAGCCCTGCATGGAACGGAGGTAAAATCTGTGCGTATGGGAAAATGCAGTGTCAAAGAATCTTTTATCCGAATAGAGAACGGAGAAGTCATCGCATACGGATTGCATATCAGTCCTTATGAAAAAGGAAATATATTCAACCGGGATCCGCTGCGCCCGAAAAAACTGCTGCTTCACAAATATGAGATCAATAAACTGTCAGGAAAGATCGCAGAGAAAGGTTATACGCTGGTTCCACTGAAAGTGTATATCAAAGGTGATCTGATCAAAGTCGAGATTGGACTGGCCCGCGGTAAAAAAATGTACGATAAACGTCAGGATATTGCAAAGAAAGATCAGCGGCGCGAAGTGGAACGCGAGTTCAAAGTAAAAAATCTGTATTAGATGTTGTTTTTGTGCATCATACGTTTTGAACGCAGAATAAGCATTCCACGCTTCAAATGCGTAGAGCACTAAGCGGTGGGTAAGGGGGATGCTTATGTCAGTGGGAGTTAAAAGCTCCCACTGACAGGTCGCAAAGCGACTGTGTTCATGAGCAAGTAGCGAAAGCGGATTGCAAATGTCTGTCCCCTTTACTGATTGTTCAGAGAAGAAAATAAACTTTTCACTTCAGCAAAATAAACTGTTGGTTTAGACAGAGGCTTTTCTCTTGACGAACTGAAAAAAATCCCATATAATAACAAAGATCAGAAGGAAAAATTCTGATAACTGGCATGATCCGCCGAAGGAATTCGGGGATGTACTGGTTTCGACGGGGTTTTAAAAGCCGGAGAAGCGAGCCGTATGAAATGCGTTAAATTTCAAATTTAAATATAAACGCTGATAATAATAAATTAGCACTGGCTGCCTAAGTTGCAGCTTGTCTGACCGGTAGCACCTGCACTTTCGGATCCAGGCATCGACCATGCAGGAAACGACTTATACAAAGCTTTGCGTATAAGGGCGTAATATGAAGCTACTGAAACCGAAAACCGGTTACTGGGTGTTCGGCAGAGGGAATGTCAATACAGTGACTACGCTCGTAGAAGTACGGTGGCTGGAATTTCGGACAGGGGTTCGATTCCCCTCATCTCCATAAAAAAGAGCCGAAAACACTTGTTTTTCAAGGTTTTCAGCTCTTTTTTTGTTACTCTCTGGTACTAATGTCTTTTACTACTCAATCGCGGAGAACATAATTTTGAAGTATGACGCTGGGAACATCACAGGCTGTCCAGAAACGGCATTTGCTTCATCCATTGTGGGAGATAAAGACGGGTACGCTAAAGTCTTCGTTCCGGGTGAAGACAAGGCTGAATGGTATGCAAAAAAATGGTATACTGAACATGAGAAGCGAATGATTGAAAAAGGTTATACATTCACATGCTGACGGATGTATATGACGTTCACATAAGGTTCTTTCGCAAATTTGCGGTTTGGAGAATTGAAAAAAATGGAATTTACCTATTAAGAGGGAAAAGTCAAGAGTAAATGCGAAAAAAATTAAATAAATTTTATTAGGCCCCCAAAAGGGCGTCCATTTGCTCTTGAAATACTGCACTGGCTGGCAAAAATCCGAGGATCTTCCGCGGGTAGTTGTTCAGCCAGTTTGTTATTGTCTGAATCACTTCGGCGCCGATCTCGTCGAAGTTCGTCCCCTTTGGCAGCCAGCGGCGGATCATCTTGTTGAGGTTCTCGTTACTTCCGCGCTCGTATGAGCTGTACGGGTGGCAGTAGTAGCACTTCGTCCGGGATCCCTCCGCCAGTATGCTGCGCTCTATGCCGGGGCAGTCCGCAAACTCGCTGCCGTTGTCTACGGTGATTGTTTGGAACACGCGAGGGAAAAGCTCGCCCCATTCCTTTTCCAGATCGTCGAGGGCCTGCACCACGCTGGCCGCGCTCTTGTCCGGGAGCTTGGCCGTGATCTCGTTCCGGGTGAGTCTCTCAGTCAGGACGAGGATCGCAGCCTTACCCGGTCTGGCACTCACTACGGTGTCCATTTCCCAGTGCCCGAAGGTGGAACGCTCGCCGATTATCTCCGGGCGCTTTTCTATGCTTTCGCCCTTCGGTGCGCGTTTCTGAGTCTGTACCTTGTGGTAGCTGCGCTTCTTGTCACCCTTGACCGGGAGGTCTTTGTTTGTGAGTCTGAGGAAGATCCCTTTCTCGATATAACTGTAAATGGTGTTTTTGCTCTTGATCTCTGTGTTGAACTGGAGCCCTTGCGCTTTGATTTCTCCCAGCACGGCCTCCGGGCTGTACTTTTCGTCTGCGATCTTGGTTTCTATATATTCAGCGAGGCGGCGATCGTTTCCGATTTTCAGGTCGGCGCCTTTGGCCGCAAGGTTGGCCCGGTATTTCATTTCGCTGAGGTCTGAACTGTATCGGGTTTCCTCTGTCCAGTCACTATTCCGGTGTGTGTACTGTCCACGCTGCAGCTCGCGGTATATTGTGCTAATATGCACGCCGACAACTTCCGCGATTTCTTTCGGAGTCTTGCCGTCATTGTTCAGGGTTTCGATCCGGATCCTGTCGGATTTGCTCAGGTGTTTGAATCTTCTCATGGGTTTACCTCCAATATACAAAAAATGAGGGGCAGCCGAAGCCGCCCCCTTGAATGTGTGGTGCTTATTTCTCATACTCTGCTAAAAGCTCGGACGTTTCCGCGTCTGTCACTATATCTGAGAGTTTACAACTCAGTGCTTTACAGATCCGCAGCAGCGTGGAGAGCTGCGCCTTGCTTATATCCCGGTCGCCCTGTTCGTATTTCTGATACATTCGGACGTTTACCCCGGCGGCTTCCGCGAGCTGCGACTGGGAGAGGCCAGCGGCCTGTCTGAGCTTTTGCAGTTTTTCGTTTTTATAATTTACCTTTACCGTGATTTCCATGTGTCGGCCTCCTTCTTGACTTTGTTGTAGCCGGTGGATATAATAAAGGCGGTGGGTGGGATTTTCCCACCGCCGAGCCTTTAGGACTGCTTAGGTTTTTGATTTGGCTTTATTGTTATCGTGATTCGTTCCACCGCTTCACTTCTTAAAGCCTTTTCGAGAACTTCGAGCAGTTCTTTTGTTTGCTTTTCTTTCTGTTCATCCACCGTTGTGTCCTCCTTTCGTTTCTTCTGTTTTCCTCCTTTTTTCTTACTCAGGTTTTCCCTTACCTTGTAATATTATTATACACCTACGGGTGTATATAGTCAAGCTCATTTCCTATATTTTCGCGTTTTTTTGCATAAAAAAAGAGACGTTTTCACGCCTCATTTTTCATATTCCAGAAGTGTGCAAACGGGCACGTCGAGCACCGTTGCGAAATAATTTAGCTCGAAGTCTGGCACAACGCGGTCGCCGGTTTCGATCCGACTCACTGCTTTCTGATTCAGATTCAGCCCGGCCAGTTGCAACTTGGCAGCGAGCTGTTCCTGAGATATTCCCGCCTTTTCACGGAGGGCCCGGATCGCAGGGCCGGAGGCGTTGCACGTTCCATTCGTGTGCTTGTAGAGTTTCAACCTTTCACCCTCCTTTATCCCAAACATGACTGATAGCTTCTTGACTTTACCATGGCCGGGCGCCTATAATTATCCCAAACATGACTAAAAGCGAATAAACGCGAAAAAGAATTAGGAGGGCATGGCATGGTTGGAAAGAAGGGCCCGTTCGGCGGGTTTTGTAATTATGGAATTTTTGGGATCTGGGGAAAAGATCCGGGGACAGGAAAGAAAAAGTACAAAAAGGTGGACGCCATTTCAGAAGCGGCAGCAGTAGAGAAGGCGGCAGCTCTTGGCTGTGTGGATCCGCAGAGCGTTGAGGTGATCCCGTTCCTCCCGCCGTCTGAAAAGCAGCAGCGGTACGCCGCAGATCTTGGTGTTCGTCTGCCGGAAGGCTGCACGGTTGTGGACGCCACCGCGTTGATCAGCAGGGCAGAGATCGGAGACGATCAGGATCCTGCTCCCGGTCTTGTAGAGTATGCTCAGAGCTGCGGCGTTTGCTTTTCTACGCTGGCCGGAGAGGGTGGCTTGCTTGACTGTATGGTTTGCCAGCTTCCGATCAGGGAGAAGGCGATCCTTTTCGCCCATGCAGTTGCTGCCAGTGTGGCCAGTTCCGGTCTGGCGGATCCTCGAAAAGCTCCGCAGTATTTGAAGTTTTGCCAGTTTGCCGATCAGGTGGCGGCGGATCCCGCTCTTGCGAAGTCGGTGGAGGGCCGCGATCGCTACGACTTCCAGAAGCCAAACACGAGATCGAAGGCATACAAGGCGGCGCTGGCCTGCTTATAAAAAATAGCCCGGTAGGAGATAACACTCCCGCCGGGCTTTCTTTATGTCCTGAACGTGTCAGGGGCCTATTCTGTTTTAGATTCAGCGGCCGGGGCTTCGGCTGCGAGCTGCTGCACCGCAGTGGTGGCGATCGTTGCCGCTACACTTGCCGCGGTTGTTGCTGCGTCGGCCGTTGCTGCCTTGATCTGTGACTCGCTGGCGGCCTTGGTTTCTCTGCATACCTGCTCGATCTTGGTTTCGAGCCATGCGTCGAAGTCGCCGTAAATCTCACGGAGGGCGGCCACGGTTGTGTCGCCGAGGATCTCCAGTGTCTTGTTTTTGGACTTCTCGAAGGCTTCGAGCTGCTTCTCTTTGGTGAATTTGCCCTCGGCTTTCAGTGAGTCCGCGAACGTCTGGGCTGTGTAGGCCACGGCCTGAGCTACGGCGTCCACTGCCATGTTCATGTATTTGGTGGCCGTCTCATTGTCCAGATCTTTCTCGATCTGGGCTGTCTGGCGTTTGAGCAGCGCCACGAGGTAGGCACCACCGGCAGTAATAAGCAGGCAGAGGATCGGCGTCGCTGCGTTGAGGATCTGAGTCATAGCTTCGTTCATGGTGTTGATTCTCCTTTCTATTCTTTCCCGGATAGTACGGGCAGCTTTTGCAGTCTGCTGCGTCGCATGGTGAGCCGTCCCACTCCACGAGGGAGCGGATCCAGATCGCATGGACGGCCACGGCCACGATCAGCAGCAGAACATTGGCGGCCGTGCTCATTTCGAGACGTT
>URDN01000012.1 GCA_900546495.1 uncultured Lachnospiraceae bacterium | reverse complement strand
TTTCATTACGTTTTGTGCCTGAGCGAAGCGAAAGGAATGGATATAACAATGAAAAAAGCGGCATTACACAGCCTTGGATGTAAAGTGAATTCATATGAGACAGAGGCAATGCAGCAAATGTTGGAGCAGGCAGGATATGAGATCGTGCCTTTCCATGACAGAGCAGATGTGTATATTATCAATACCTGTTCTGTGACGAATATTGCGGATCGCAAATCCAGACAGATGATTCATAAAGCAAAGAAAATGAATCCGGATGCGATCGTTGTGGCAGCAGGATGTTATGTGCAGACATCCACGGAGCAGGCGAAAGCAGATGCGGCCATTGATATTATTATCGGAAACAATAAAAAGCAGGATCTTCTTGCAATGCTGGCAGCCTATGAGGCAGACCATGGCGCAGCGCAGGAAGGTGTGCTGGATATTAATCATACAAAACAGGAATACGAAGAACTGACGGTGATCCATCCGTCAGAGCATACCCGTGCATTTTTAAAGGTACAGGACGGCTGTAATCAGTTTTGCAGTTACTGTATCATTCCGTATGCCCGTGGCAGAGTCAGAAGCCGAAAGCTGGAAGATGTCGCTGTGGAGGCCCGTAGACTGGCAGAAAATGGTTTTCAGGAACTGGTGCTGACCGGTATTCATTTAAGTTCTTACGGTATCGACTGCGACAGCAGCCTGCTGGAGCTGATTCAGACGTTACATGAGATTAATGGCATTGAACGTATTCGCCTCGGGTCACTTGAGCCGGGTATCATCACAGAAGATTTTGTGCAGGCGCTGGTGAAACTGCCAAAAGTATGCCCGCATTTCCATCTGTCCCTGCAGAGCGGAAGCAGCACTGTCTTAAAACGAATGAACCGCAGATACACACCGGAAGAATATCTGGAAAAATGTGACTTGCTGCGTCAGTATTATGAACATCCGGCAATCACCACAGATATTATCGTTGGATTCCCGGGAGAGACAGAAGAAGAATTTAAGGAGACCTGTGACTTTGTGAAAAAAGTAGATTTTTACGAAGTACATGTTTTTAAATATTCCAAGAGAAATGGAACGGTTGCTGCATCTATGCCGGATCAGATCAAGGAATCCGTCAAAGCGGAGCGCAGTGGAATACTGATGGAGCTGGCAGAAAAGCAGAAAAAAGAATTTATTGATTATTATAAAGGAAAAGAAGTGTCCGTATTATTTGAGGAACCGGTGGAAGTGGATGGCGTGCGCTATTTTGAAGGACTGACCCCGGAATATGTCAAAGTATGGGTGCCGACGGAGGAAAACCTGGCGAACCGGATAATGAAGGTTGAATTTTTCCCTTATTTATATTAGAATAAATATTGATATATTTTAACGACAGAGGTACAAGTTATGCAGGACTTAAGCAGTACACAATATTTTAAAGTTGAAAAAGCACCGGAATTAAAAATCGGTGATGTTCTGGAAATCGTATACAAGGCGATGGCAGAGAAAGGATACAATCCGATCAATCAGATCGTGGGATACATTATGTCCGGAGATCCGACATATATTACAAGTTATAAAAATGCCCGCAGTCTGATCATGAAAGTGGAACGTGATGAACTGGTGGAAGAAGTTCTGAAGGATTACGTTGCAAAGCATGGATGGGATTAGGACAAACGTATGAGAATCATGGGACTTGATTTCGGTTCAAAAACGGTTGGGGTTGCAATCAGTGACCCCTTGTTTTTGACTGCCCAGGGAATTGAGATCGTGCGGCGAAAGGCACCTGGAAAGCTGCGCCAGACACTGGCACGGATCAATGAACTGAAAGAGGAATATGAAGTAGGAAAAATTGTACTTGGTTTTCCGAAAAATATGAACAACACAGAGGGCGAACGATGCGAGAAGACACTTGAGTTCAAGGAGATGCTGGAGAAGCGTACCGGGCTTGAGGTAGTGCTCTGGGATGAACGACTGACAACCGTAGAAGCAGACCGAACTATGATGCAGGTCGGAATCCGCAGAGAAAACAGAAAAGAGTATGTGGATGAACTGGCTGCTATTTTTATATTACAGGGATATCTGGATTATCAGAGCAGACAGCACACGGAAGGGTAGAAAGTGCAATGGACAAAATTATTTTTACAGATCCGGAGAATCAGGAAAATCTTGAATTGTACCTTTTAGAGCAGACATGTATCAATGGAACGACTTATCTTCTTGCGGCTGAGGAAGAAGATGAGGATTCTGTTGCATATATTTTGAAGGAAGTACTGACAGAAGACGAAGAGGTCATCTATGCAATGGTGGAGGATGATGTGGAGTTAAATGCAATCTCCAAAGTTTTTGCAGAGATGCTGGATGACGTGGACATTGAAATGTAAAATTTCAAGTCGAACGTACGTGAGACTTGGTGCGTGATTCTGGTCTGCATAAGCTGACATATTCTTCTCAGAATCACTGCACATCCTTGCGGAGCATTTATCTCAGTTGGAGTTTGAACTCCCACTGAGATAAAATGAGAACGGAAATAAAACAGGAGGTGCGAATTTTTGGCAAATACAAAAAAATCTAAATTAAAGATCATTCCCCTTGGCGGACTGGAAGCCATCGGAATGAATATTACTGCCTTTGAATACGAAGACAGTATTATTGTGGTGGATTGTGGTCTGGCATTCCCGGAAGATGATATGTATGGTATCGATTTGTGTATACCGGATATCACATATTTAAAAGACAATATCGATCGTGTAAAAGGATTTTTTATCACTCACGGTCATGAAGATCATATCGGAGCACTTCCTTATGTGCTGCGTGAGATCAATGTGCCGATCTATGCGACAAAGCTGACCATCGGCATTATCGATCACAAGCTTGGAGAGCACAATATGCTCAATAAAGTAAAACGAAAAGTGGTCAAATACGGACAGCATATCAATCTTGGATGCTTTCGTGTAGAATTTATCAAGACAAACCACAGTATTCAGGATGCAGCAGCACTGGCCATCTATTCTCCGGCAGGAACCGTGGTACACACCGGTGACTTTAAAGTTGATTACACACCGGTTTACGGAGATGCCATTGATCTGCAGCGTTTTGGAGAGATCGGTAAAAAAGGCGTACTTGCGTTGATGTGCGACAGTACCAATGCAGAACGCCCTGGATTTACCATGACAGAGCGAAAGGTCGGAAAAACATTTGAGAGTATTTTCAGTGATCACACACATCAGAGAATCATTGTTGCAACTTTTGCATCCAATGTGGATCGTGTGCAGCAGATCATCAATACCGCATATAAATTTGGACGTAAGGTAGTGGTAGAAGGACGAAGCATGGTCAATATCATTTCCATTGCATCCGAACTTGGCTATCTGAACATTCCGGACAATACACTGATCGAAGTGGACCAGTTGAAAAATTACCCGGATGAGAAAACAGTTCTGATTACAACGGGAAGTCAGGGCGAGCCATTGGCAGCGCTGTCCCGTATGGCAAACGGCATTCACCGCAAAGTGAAGATTCAGCCAAACGATCTGATCGTATTCAGTTCCAATCCGATCCCGGGAAATGAAAAAGCGGTTTCAAAAATCATTAACGATCTGTACCGCCAGAGCGCAGATGTTATTTTCCAGGATACTCACGTATCCGGACATGCATGCCAGGAAGAGATCAAACTGATCTACTCCCTGCTTCATCCGAAATATGCAATTCCGGTGCATGGTGAGTTCAAACACCGCAAAGCACAGGCTGGTGTTGCAGCAGAACTTGGTATGGACAAAGAGCACATTCTGATGATCTCTTCCGGAGATGTGCTGGAAATCGATGAAGACGGCGCAGAAGTAGTTGGCAAAGTTCCGGCTGGCTCTGTATTTGTCGATGGCCTTGGTGTCGGCGATGTCGGAAATATCGTTATGCGTGACCGTCAGCATCTGGCAGAAGATGGTATCATCATTGTTGTTCTGACACTGCAGGGCGGCTCCGGACAGCTTCTGGCAGGACCAGATATCGTATCCCGTGGATTTGTGTACGTGCGTGGATCTGAGAGCCTGATGGATGAGGCACAGCATCTTTTGAATGAGCATGTAACAGATCTGACCGACCGCGGTATCACAGACTGGGGAAAGATCAAGACAGAGATCAAAGATTCACTGGGCGAATTTGTATGGAAAAAGACAAAACGTCGTCCGATGATCATTCCGATTATCATGGAAGTGTAAGAGAAAATGGATTTAAATACAAGCATCGAGGAACTGAAGCTTGCGCTGCAGAACAGTGACGCTTTCTGCCGGTATCAGAAGATCCGGGAGGAAGTGCATCACTATCCTGAAAAAGAGCACAGACTTCATGAATTTCGAAGAAAAAATTATTTTTTACAGAACAGCAAAGATCAGATTGATCTGTTTACTGAAGCAGGCCGTCTGGAACAGGAATACGCAGATGTATACAAAGATCCGCTTTTGGGCGAATATCTGGCAGCGGAAGTTACAGTCTGCCGTATCATTCAGCAGATCAATAAGGAACTGCTTGGATGCCTGAATTTTGAAGCAATTCTGTATGAAGAATAAGATACTGGTACAGGTTAGACTATGATTGTTGATGAAAGATTTGTGACATATATCAATTCTCTCAATACGGGAAATACGCCGTTTTTGGAAGAATTGGAAAAAACAGCAAAAGCAGATTATGTACCGATTATCCGCCGGGAAATGCAGAACCTGTTAAAATTATTGCTGGCGATGAAACGCCCGGTGCGGATACTGGAAGTAGGCACTGCAGTCGGATTTTCGGCTTTGTTGATGGCGGAATATAATCCGGTGGACTGTGAGATCACTACGATAGAAAACTATGAAAAGCGCATTCCGATTGCAAAAGAGAATTTTGCAAAAGCAGGACGGGATCAGATGATCACACTGCTGGAGGGGGATGCTGCAGAAGTGTTAAAGACACTGCAGGAACCATATGATTTTATTTTTATGGATGCGGCTAAAGGGCAGTATATCCATTTCTTTGATGATGTCTTGCGTTTACTGGCAGAGGGTGGTATTCTTGTATCAGATAATGTACTGCAGGACGGAGATATCATAGAGTCCCATTATGCAGTGACCAGAAGAAACCGTACGATCCACAAGAGAATGCGGGAGTATCTATATGAACTGACCCACAACGAAAACCTGACTACTGCAATATTACCGGTTGGGGATGGTGTGACTGTCAGTGTAAAGAAAGAATAACAGGAAAAAGAGTAAGGAGCATTTCATGAAACATCCAGAATTATTAATTCCGGCAAGCAGTCTGGAAGTATTAAAAACAGCGGTTGTGTTTGGTGCAGATGCAGTATATATCGGTGGAGAAGCCTTTGGACTTAGAGCCAAAGCGAAAAACTTTTCCATGGAGGAGATTCAGGAGGGAATCGCATTTGCACATGCTCATGATGTAAAAGTATATATTACAGCAAATATTCTGGCTCATAATGGCGATCTGAGCGGAGTAAGAGCTTATTTTGAGGAATTAAAAGAAATTAAACCGGATGCACTGATTATTTCAGATCCGGGAGTTTTTATGATTGCCAGAGAAGTATGTCCGGAGATTGATATCCATATCAGTACCCAGGCAAACAATACAAATTATGGAACATATCAGTTCTGGCATCAGCTTGGCGCGCGTCGTGTGGTAACTGCCAGAGAACTGTCTATGGCAGAGTTAAAGGAAATCAGGGAGAAAGCACCGGCAGATCTGGAGATGGAGACATTCATTCATGGTGCCATGTGTATTTCTTATTCCGGACGCTGCCTGCTCTCCAATTATTTTACCGGTCGTGATGCCAACCGTGGGGCCTGTACGCATCCATGCCGTTGGAAATATGCCATCGTGGAGGAAACCAGACCGGGAGAATATATGCCAGTTTATGAGAATGAACGTGGCACCTATATTTTTAATTCCAAGGACCTTTGCATGATCGAGCATATTCCGGAGCTGATCGACAGTGGAATTGACAGTTTCAAGATAGAAGGTCGTATGAAGACCGCATTGTATGTGGCTACCGTAGCCCGTACGTATCGTAAGGCAATTGATGATTATCTGGAGTCTCCGGAATTATATCAGAAAAACATGGACTGGTATCTGGATCAGATTTCCAATTGCACGTATCGTCAGTTTACAACCGGATTTTTCTTCGGAAAACCGGATGAAAGCGCTCAGATTTATGACAACAATACTTATGTAAAAGAGTACACATATCTGGGCATTATAGGGGAATGCACTGCAGACGGATTATACCGTATCGAACAGCGCAATAAATTTTCTGTAGGGGAACAGATTGAAATCATGAAGCCGGATGGTAGAAATATTCCGGCAGTCGTTCATAGAATCGTGGACGAAGAAGGGCAGGAGATGCAATCTGCGCCGCATCCGAAGCAGGTTTTATATATCGAACTTGCAGCGGCAGAAAATGGTGCTCTTTCCGGGGCAGAGGTTTCGGAGCAGGACAACCATGCAGCAGAACTTTATGACATATTGCGTAGGAAAGAGGAGGAATAGTCATGGCAAAAGATCGTTATGTGGCATATGTCGGCACTTATACACACGGAAGCAGTGTGGGAATCCATATTTTTGATGTGGATGCCGAGAAAGGAAAAATGACAGAACGTAAGGTGGTTCCGATTAATAATCCGTCTGATTTAATTGTTTCTACCAGCGGAAAGTTTCTTTATTCTATTGCAGATGAAGGTGTACAGTCTTTCCGTATTCTGGAAGATGGAGATCTGGAACCAATCAATTCTGTGTGGACAGGTGGTATGAGAGGATGCTATCTGGAAGTGGACGAGCAGGATCGTTATCTGTTTGTGGCAGGCTACCATGACGGACGTATTACCATGATGAACCTGAATGAGGATGGCTCTATCGGTGAGATTGCAGATGGAATTTTCCATAAAGGAATCGGTGTCAATATCACAGACCGCAGCTCTATGCCGCATGTTACCTGCGTAAAGGTGACACCGGATCAGCAGTGTGTCTGCGCAGTAGACAGTGGCTTGGATCAGGTGAAAATTTACCGGATTGACAGAGAACATAGCAAACTGGAACTGGAAGATATCCTTCGTTGCGAACTGGACAGTGGTCCTAAGATGCTTCGTTATGACCGTCAGCATAAATATGCTTATGTATTGTGCGAAATTGACAATGTTATTGAAGTGTATGAACTGAAACTGCGAAACAGTGATACAGAACCGTTTAAACTGATTCAGCGTATCAGTACCACTGAACCAGGCGAAAAACAGCGTGCAGCTGCATCTGGCATTGAATTTTCACCGGATGGAAATCATCTGTTTGTAACCAATGCAGGTATCAATACAGTTATTATTTATGATGTGGATAAGGAAACAGGAGTACTAACACCGCTTTTCCATTGCAAGACCAGCGGAGATTATCCAAAGGCGCTGGCGGTTATGCCGGATAATAAGCATTTTATCGTGCTCAGCCATGAGACAAATGAGATTTTTACTTATAACATGGATTATGAGGAACGGTATTTCCTGCAGGATTCCAAACCGATTAAGATTGAACAGCCAAATTGTATTTTTATTCATAAATTGTAATTATTCAGAGCTAAGGCACGAGTACAATAATGAGAAAAAGACTGCCATCGGAACCGTAATGGTTTTGATGGCAGCCTTTTTATGTATACAGAACTTAATGAGTAAGTCGGTATGATATTTTATTCATAGATTTTCTTTAAATTGTCAAGCTTTGCGGTAGTGTTGCGAAGCATCAGATCCAGAATCGTGATAGCAGCCATAGCTTCTACCACAACAACGGCTCTTGGCACAACTACCGGATCATGACGACCACGGATGCTGATATCAACAGCCTCGCCATCTGCATTTGCTGTATGCTGTAACTGTGCAATGGACGGGGTTGGTTTCACGGCAGCACGGAATACGATAGGAGATCCGTCGCTGATACCGCCTAAGATACCACCAGCATGATTGGTGGTCTTGGTCAGCGGACCGTTTTTCTGTGGAACAAAGGAATCGTTGTTTTCAGAGCCGCGGGCAGTGGCAGCGGCAAAACCGTCTCCGACTTCAAATCCTTTGATTGCGCCAATAGAAAAAATTGCTTTTGCCAGACTTGCATCCAGTTTATCAAAAACAGGATCACCAATACCGGCAGGGACACCATCGATCACACATTCGATGATACCGCCGGAAGAATCCTGCGCTTCGATACACTGATCGAGAAAGAACTGTGCCTCTTTTGCAGCCTGCGCATCCGGCATGGCAACCGGATTTTGACTGATCTGTGCAGCATCAAAACGGCCTGGATCAATGGATACCGGACCGATGGATTTTGTATAAGTAAGAATGAAGATTCCCATTTCTTTTAACAGTTTTGCGGCAATGGCACCCGCAGCAACGCGTCCGATGGTTTCGCGGGCAGAAGAACGTCCGCCGCCGCGGTAATCGCGGAAACCATATTTTGCATCAAAACAGTAATCGGCATGTCCTGGACGATAGCAGCGGGCAATGTCACTATAATCTTTGGAGTGTTGATTCTCGTTTTTGACGATCATGGAGATCGGTGTGCCAGTCGTGCGTCCTTCAAAGACACCGGAGAGAATTTCCACCCGGTCTGCCTCCGTACGTGGGGTGGTATACTTGGACTGCCCCGGTTTTCTGCGGTTAAGATAGATCTGAATGTCTTCTTCGGACAGTGGAAGCCCACTTGGGCAGCCGTCTACTACGACACCGACACCTTTTCCGTGGGATTCTCCCCATGTGGTGATCTGAAAAATAGTTCCTGTATTTGAACCAGCCATAATATTTCCTCCTCTATTGCTAGGCATTACAGTTCACCTGCGCCATTCGCAAAACGCCCATTCCGGGCTTCTTCGTAGCTGCGCTACTGCTTTTGCTCATAAGACGGCGCTCCCTTTATCACTAGGTATCCAGTTATTTTTTCATGCAAGCATGAACAATAACTGAATACCTGTGATAAGTGAACTGTAAAAGTATTTTTGACACATATCTTATTATATGATAAAGTTATAAACAGCGCAATGAAAAAGGAAAGGAACTTTTTATGTATAAATTATTGAAAAAAGATGGACGCGCAAAGCGTGCCGAAGTGACAACGGTGCATGGAATTATCCAGACACCGGTATTTATGAATGTCGGAACCGCAGCGGCGATCAAAGGTGCGGTATCCACAGATGACCTGCGGCAGATTAAGACACAGGTGGAATTATCCAATACCTATCATCTGCATGTTCGTCCGGGGGACAAATTGATCAGGGAACTTGGCGGTCTGCATAAATTTATGGTATGGGACAAGCCAATTTTGACAGATTCCGGCGGATTTCAGGTATTTTCTCTGGCAGGACTCCGTAAAATCAAAGAGGAAGGCGTACATTTCCATTCCCATGTAGATGGGCGTAAGATTTTTATGGGACCAGAGGAGAGTATGCAGATTCAGTCTAATCTTGGTTCTACGATTGCTATGGCATTCGACGAATGTCCGCCGGCATTGGCAGACAGAAGTTATGTTCAACCGTCAGTTGATCGTACTACACGCTGGCTGGATCGTTGTAAAAAAGAAATGCAGCGTCTGAACAGCCTGGAAGATACCATCAATAAAAATCAGATGCTTTTCGGTATCAATCAGGGCGCAATTTTTGACGATATCCGTATTGACCATGCAAAACGCATCAGTGAGATGGATCTGGATGGTTACGCAGTGGGCGGCCTTGCCGTCGGTGAGAGCCATGAGGAAATGTATCACATTCTGGATGTGACAGTTCCACATCTTCCGGAAGACAAACCAACTTACCTGATGGGCGTTGGTACTCCGGCAAATATTTTGGAAGCAGTAGACCGCGGCGTGGATTTTTTTGACTGTGTATATCCAAGCCGAAACGGACGTCATGGACATGTATATACAAATTTCGGTAAACTGAACCTGTTTAATCAGAAGTTCGAGCGTGATATGCGCCCAATCGAAGAGGGATGTCAGTGTCCGGCTTGCCGTACCTACAGCAGAGCTTATATCCGTCATCTGCTGAAGGCAAAGGAAATGCTAGGCATGCGTCTGTGCGTACTGCATAATCTGTATTTCTATAATACAATGATGGAAGAAATCCGCGATGCCATCGATGCAGGCAACTATCAGAATTACAAAGCTGAGAAATTGTATCGCATGGAACATGGGGAGTAAGAAAAAGTTCACCCGCGCCATTCGCAAAAGAGCACGCTTGCGAGCGATACTTCTTTAACTTTGGTAAAGCGGACATTCGTAATCCGCTTTACTATATGTGATGAGTGAACTGGAAAAAAATAAAAAATATGCAAAATGGGTTGAAGAAAAGCTACATTTTGTGTAGAATGTTTAATAGTATCGAAAAATAGGAGGAAATCAAATGAACGTATTATCATCCAGTACAGGAATGGGTATGATGGGAACAATCATCTGGATTGTTGTTTTACTTGTATTCGTATTTGTATTTATGCTGAGACCGCAGAAAAAAGAGCAGGCAAGAAGAAATGAGATGATGTCTAAAATGGCAGTCGGCGATACTGTTCTTACAAGCAGCGGCTTTTATGGCACACTGATCGATATCAATGAAGATACCGTTATCGTAGAGTTCGGCAACAACAAAAACTGCCGTATTCCGATGCAGCGTTCTGCAATCGCACAGATCGAAAAAGCTGAAGACGCAGTAGAAGAGTAAACTGAAAAAAGCAAAGATCAGACAAAGGAGGGGGGGCATGGATATCAGTCGATATCACTGCCCTTCTTTTGTATATTGTAAGTGACGTCGTAAAACATAAGTTTTGCGATATCACCTCAAAAAAGTTGTTTTTGAGAGGAGAAAGAGAATGAAATATCAGGTTGGAGTCATTGCCGGAGACGGCATTGGTCCTGAGGTTGTAGCCGAGGCACAGAAAGTATTAAACTGTGTGGCTGACAAATTCGGACATGAATTTGAGTACGAAGATATTTTAATGGGAGGATGTTCCATTGACGCGACCGGAGAGCCGCTGACGGACCATGCCATTGAGCAGGCCCTGCATTCTGATGCGGTTTTAATGGGATCTATTGGCGGAAATACAAGTACTTCCCCATGGTATAAACTTCCACCGGAGAAACGTCCGGAGGCCGGATTACTGAAATTGCGTAAGTCCCTGAACTTATTTGCGAACTTAAGACCGGCATATCTTTATGAGGAATTAAAGGAGGCATGCCCGCTGCGCGATGACATCATCGGTACAGGTTTTGATATGATGATCATGCGTGAGTTGACCGGAGGACTTTACTTTGGAGCCCGCAAGACCAGCGAAGTAGATGGTGTTGTGACAGCGGTAGATACCCTTACATATACTGAGAACGAGATTCGCAGAATTGCGATCAAAGGTTTTGATATTGCCATGAAACGCCGCAAAAAAGTAACAAGCGTTGACAAGGCAAACGTACTGGATTCTTCCAGACTCTGGAGAAAAATCGTAGAGGAAGTAGCAAAGGATTATCCGGAAGTTACTTATGAACATATGTTAGTAGACAACTGTGCAATGCAGTTGGTAAAAGATCCGAAACAGTTTGACGTTATCCTGACAGAGAACATGTTCGGTGATATCCTTTCTGATGAGGCAAGTATGGTAACAGGTTCCATCGGTATGCTTTCCAGCGCGAGCCTGAATGATACTAAATTCGGTCTGTATGAGCCGAGTGGCGGATCCGCACCGGATATCGCAGGACAGGGCATTGCAAACCCGATTGCTACTATTTTATCCGCAGCAATGATGCTTCGCTATTCCTTTGATCTGGACAAAGAAGCAGATGCAGTGGAGAATGCGGTAAAACAGGTATTAAAAGACGGATATCGTACTATTGATATCATGCCGCAGGAAGAAGATAAGAAATCTGCCGTAGAACAGGTTGGCACAAGCCGTATGGGCGATCTGATCTGCGAGAGAATATAAAAAAGGAGTATGTAAAAAAATGAGAAGTGACAATGTTACAAAAGGGATGCAGCAGGCACCTCACAGATCTTTATTTAATGCACTTGGCTATACCAAGGAGGAATTAGACAGACCGTTAGTAGGTATCGTAAGTTCCTATAATGAGATCGTACCGGGACATATGAACCTGGATAAAATTGTGGAAGCTGTAAAGATGGGCGTTGCAATGGCAGGCGGCACACCGATCGTGTTCCCGGCAATCGCAGTTTGTGATGGTATTGCAATGGGACACACAGGAATGAAATATTCTCTGGTTACCCGTGATCTGATCGCAGATTCCACAGAGTGTATGGCAATGGCACATCAGTTCGATGCACTGGTTATGGTTCCGAACTGTGATAAAAACGTACCGGGACTTCTGATGGCAGCAGCCAGACTGAATATCCCAACTGTATTTGTAAGCGGCGGCCCGATGCTGGCTGGTCATATCCACGGCAAAAAGAGAAGTCTTTCTTCCATGTTTGAGGCAGTTGGTTCCTACGCAGCAGGTACTATGACAGAGGATGAGGTAAGAGAGTACGAAGAAAAAGTATGCCCGACCTGTGGTTCCTGTTCCGGTATGTATACAGCAAACTCCATGAACTGTCTGACAGAGGCGATCGGTATGGGACTTCCTGGAAACGGAACCATTCCGGCTGTATATTCTGAGAGAATCAAACTTGCAAAACATGCAGGTATGGCAGTTATGGAACTGTTAAAGAAAGATATCCGTCCGCGTGATATTATGACAAAAGCAGCATTCATGAACGCTTTAACAATGGATATGGCACTTGGATGTTCCACAAACTCCATGCTTCATCTTCCGGCTATCGCACATGAGGCTGGTGTGGATATTGACCTTGATATCGCAAACGCATTAAGTGAGAAGACACCGAACCTTTGCCACCTTGCACCGGCAGGTCCGACATATATGGAGGACTTAAACGAGGCAGGAGGTGTGTCAGCAGTTATGTCTGAGTTGAACAAAATCGGTCTGTTAGATACAAGCTGCATGACAGTTACAGGAAAGACAATCGCTGAAAATATTCAGGGCGTTGTAAATAAAAATCCGGAAGTTATCCGTCCGGTTGAAAATCCGTATAGCAAGACAGGCGGAATCGCCGTACTGAAAGGTAACCTTGCACCGGATTCCGCAGTTGTAAAACGTTCCGCAGTTGTACCGGAAATGATGGTACATGAAGGACCTGCAAGAGTATTTGACTGCGAGGAAGATGCTATTGCAGCTATCAAAGGCGGCAAGATCGTAGCGGGTGACGTTGTTGTAATCCGTTACGAGGGACCGAAAGGCGGTCCGGGTATGCGTGAGATGCTGAACCCGACATCTGCCATCGCAGGTATGGGACTTGGTTCTTCCGTAGCTCTGATCACAGACGGACGTTTCTCCGGAGCTTCCAGAGGAGCTTCCATCGGACACGTATCACCGGAAGCAGCAGTTGGCGGTCCGATCGCGTTCGTAGAGGAAGGTGATATCATCAAGATCAACATTCCGGAGAATACTCTGAACGTAGATATCTCTGAGGAAGAGATGGCAGCAAGAAAAGCAAAATGGCAGCCGCGTGAGCCGAAGATTACAACAGGATATCTGGCTCGTTACGCTTCCATGGTTACATCTGGAAACACAGGTGCTATTCTGAAAACAGGTAAATAAGATCAGAAGGTAAGATTAGATAGAAAAGAGGAACAAAAGCATATGCAGTTGACAGGATCACAGATTGTTATTGAATGTTTGAAAGAGCAGGGTGTGGATACTGTATTCGGCTATCCGGGCGGCGCAATTTTGAACGTTTACGATGAACTGTATAAACATAGCGATGAAATTTACCATGTGCTTACGTCCCATGAACAGGGAGCTTCCCATGCAGCGGATGGATATGCCCGCTCCACCGGAAAAGTCGGTGTGTGTCTGGCTACTTCCGGACCAGGTGCAACCAATCTGGTAACCGGTATCGCAACTGCTTACATGGATTCTGTTCCAATGGTGGCTATTACCTGTAACGTAGGTGTGCCGCTGCTTGGAAAAGACAGCTTTCAGGAAATTGATATCGCAGGTATCACGACACCGATCACAAAGCATAATTTTATTGTAAAAGACATTAATAAACTGGCTGACGTGATCCGCCGTGCTTTCCGGATCGCCCAGACCGGGCGCCCGGGGCCTGTGCTGGTAGATATTCCAAAAGATGTTACTGCAGCTACAACAGAATTTGAATTTCAGCAGATACCGCCGGTTGCGCGTAAGGTTGACAAAATGACAGAAGCAGATCTGGAGCAGGCAGCAGCTATGATCCGTGAAGCGAAAAAACCGTACATTTTTGTGGGTGGCGGCGCAGTCATCTCCGGAGCCAGCGAAGAACTTGCAAAATTTGCAAATCTGGTAGATGCGCCGGTATGTGATTCCCTGATGGGAAAAGGTGCATTTGACGGAACAAATGACCGATACAGCGGAATGCTTGGTATGCATGGTACCAAAGCATCCAATTACGGTGTAAGTGAATGTGACTTGCTGATCGCAGTTGGTGTTCGTTTTAGCGACCGTGTCATCGGTGATGCAAAACGCTTCGCAAGCAACGCAAAGATTCTGCAGTTTGATGTAGATCCGGCTGAGATTAACAAAAATATCCAGACGGATGCCAGCGTAATTGGGGATATCAAGGAAATTCTGAAACGTTTGAACCATCTGTTAGTGCAGCAGGAGCACACAGAGTGGATGCAGCAGATTGGTGAATTCAAGGAAAAATATCCGTTAACCTATAAAAAAGAAGGATTGTCCGGACCATTTGTTATGGAGGAGATTTACCGCCAGACAAAGGGCGATGCCATCATCGTTACAGAGGTCGGACAGCACCAGATGTGGGCGGCACAGTATTATAAATTCTCTAATCCACGTACATTACTGACTTCCGGTGGTCTTGGTACCATGGGATATGGTCTTGGCGCAGCAATCGGCGCACAGGTAGCAAATCCGGAGAAACAGGTCATCAACATTGCAGGTGACGGCTGTTTCCGTATGAATATGAACGAGATTGCCACAGCAGTCCGCCAGCGGCTTCCACTGATCCAGATTGTCATCAACAATCAGGTACTTGGTATGGTACATCAGTGGCAGGGCTTATTTTATGAGAAACGTTATTCCAACACGATCTTAAACGATGGTGTGGATTTCGTAAAACTTGCTGAGGCTATGGGAGCCACAGGCATGCGTGCTAAGACACAGGAAGAATTTGCCGAAGAACTGGCAAAAGCACTGGAAATGAAGACACCGGTACTCATCGATTGTATCATTGACAGTGATGATAATGTTTGGCCGATGGTAGCACCTGGCGCACCGATCAGCGAAGCATTTGATGAATCTGATCTGAAGAACAGATAAATGACGCATCCGGGTGGCACTGTACAGGGAGAGAAATCTCTTTGCCGCCTGGAAGGTGTTCATAATAAAAAAATCCTGCAATGGCAGGAAAATCCAGGAGGTTTTAAAATGAGCAGAGTTTACAATTTCTCAGCTGGACCGGCAGTATTACCGGTAGAAGTGCTGAAAGAGGCACAGGAGGAGATGCTTGATTACCGTGGATGCGGTATGTCCGTTATGGAGATGAGCCATCGTTCTTCCATGTTTCAGGAGATCATTGATGAGGCTGAAGCAGATTTAAGGGATTTATTACATATCCCGGACAATTACAAAGTATTATTCTTACAGGGTGGTGGAGCATTACAGTTCTCCGCAGTTCCGATGAACCTGATGAAAAATGGTGTGGCTGATTACATCGTAACAGGTCAGTGGGCAAAGAAAGCATATGAGGAAGGAAAGAAATACGGAAAAGCAGTAAAGATTGCTTCTTCTGAGGATGAGACATTTACTTATATTCCGGATTGTTCTGATCTTCCAATCGATGATGATGCAGACTATGTATACATTTGCCAGAACAATACCATTTACGGAACTGTATATCATGAACTGCCAAACACCAAAGGAAAAACTTTGGTAGCAGACGTATCTTCCTGCTTCCTGTCAGAGCCGATGGACGTAGAGAAATACGGCGTGATCTGGGGCGGCGTTCAGAAAAATATCGGACCTGCCGGTGTACAGATCGTAATCATCCGTGAGGATCTGATCCGCGATGATCTGCCGGATTATGTACCGACTCTGATGAAATACAAAACACAGGCTGACAAAGGTTCCATGTACAATACACCGCCATGTTACGGCATCTACATCTGCGGTAAAGTATTCAAATGGATCAAGAGTCTTGGCGGTCTGGAAGCGATGAAGAAACGCAACGAGGAGAAAGCAGCAATTCTGTATGATTTCCTTGACAACAGCAAACTGTTCAAAGGTACTGTCCGCAAAGAAGACCGTTCCCTGATGAACGTTCCGTTTGTAACAGGTGATAAAGATCTGGATGCAAAATTTGTTGCAGAAGCAAAAGCAGCAGGTCTGGAGAACTTAAAAGGACACAGAACCGTTGGCGGTATGCGTGCTTCCATCTACAATGCAATGCCAAAAGAGGGCGTGATCGCATTGGTTGAGTTTATGAAGAAATTCGAGGCTGAGAATACAAAGTAAATTTGTGATTCATATTTGAGTTTGAATGTGGGATAGGAAAACTGACGGATTCAGGTAACTATCTTGCCATGTGAAAATTGTGTTGCTAAAAGGCGAAAAGCTGACTGAGAAGGTGAGATGTCCCAGTCAGGAAAATTGAGTTGAAAAAGTTGAAGAAAAGAGGAAACAAAAATGGTTCAGTTTCATTGCTTAAATCCGATCGCAGCGTGCGGTCTGGAATTATTCCCGGATACCTATGAGAAAACAGATGATTTCAATGCGGCAGAGGTTGCATTAGTGCGTAGTGCAGCAATGCATGATATGGATCTTCCGGAATCACTGCTGGCAGTAGCCCGCGCAGGTGCAGGCGTCAACAATATTCCACTGGAAAAATGCGCAGATCAGGGAATCGTTGTATTCAATACACCAGGTGCAAACGCAAACGGTGTCAAAGAGCTGGTAATCGCAGGCATGCTTCTTGCAAGCCGTGATATCACAGGCGGTATCGACTGGGTAAAAGAGAACAAAGAGGATGCAGGAATTGCAAAAGCAGCTGAGAAAGCCAAAAAAGCATTTGCAGGAACTGAAATCAAAGGAAAAAAACTTGGTGTCATCGGACTTGGAGCCATCGGTGTGCAGGTTGCCAATGCGGCGGTAGCACTGGGCATGGATGTGCTTGGTTATGATCCGTATCTGTCTGTCAATGCAGCATGGAATGTTTCTACAAAAGTAAAACATGTGCTGGCAGTAGAAGATATTTACAAAGAGTGTGATTTCATCACAATTCATGTACCGCTTCTGGATTCCACAAAAGGAATGATCAGTAAAGAAGCCATCGCAATGATGAAAGAGAACGTCATCGTTCTGAATTTTGCCCGCGATACGTTGGTAGATGAAGCAGCTATGGTTGAAGCATTAAAAGCAGGAAAAGTACGCAAATATGTTGTTGATTTTCCGAATCCGACCACAGCAGGCGTGGAGAACTGCATTGTGATCCCGCATCTTGGCGCATCTACCGCAGAATCTGAGGATAACTGCGCAGTAATGGCTGTACAGGAAGTGATTGATTATATCGAGAACGGAAATATTACACATTCTGTAAATTATCCGGATTGTAACATGGGTGTGTGCACAGGTGTTGCAAGAATTGCGATCCTGCACAAAAACATCAAGAACATGATCGGTCAGTACTCATCTGTATTAGGTGAAGCAGGTGTCAATATTGCTGACATGACAAACAAGAGCCGCAATGACTATGCTTATTCACTTCTGGATCTGGATGCTCCGGCAACTGCAGAAGTTGTTGAAAAACTGGCTGCAATTGACGGTGTATTAAAAGTAAGAGTGATCAAATAACGATCATTGAGTCGGCGTGGGAACAGAGAGTACAGCTTTGTTTCCACGCTTTTTTTTGCAAAAGGAGAAAATAAAATGGCAGAGATCAGACCATTTGCATGTGTGCGCCCATGCAGAGAGAAAGCAGCGAAAATTGCTGCATTACCATATGATGTATACAATCGAAAAGAAGCAAAAGAGGAAGTACTGCGGGAACCGGAATCTTTTCTGAAAATCGACCGTGCCGAAACACAGTTTGATGATTCCATAGATACTTATGCGCCGGAGGTTTATCAGAAAGCCCATGATACCCTGTGGGATATGATGGAAAAGGGGGATTTTATACGGGACAAAGAGGCTTGTTATTATATTTACGAGCTGACCATGAATGGACGGACACAGACCGGTATCACCGCATGCGCGTCTATCGATGATTATGAGAATAATGTAATCAAAAAGCATGAAAATACCCGTGCGGAAAAGGAACAAGACCGTATTCGCCACGTAGATATCTGTGATGCACAGACAGGACCAATCTTTCTGGCGTACCGCGACAATGCAGAAATTACAGTTATCGTAAATAAGGTAAAGGAGCAGGAAGCGGAATATGATTTTACTTCTCCGGACGGCATTCGCCACAGAGTGTGGGTGATCAGTGAAGCGGAGGATATCGCAGCAATTCGTAGCGCATTTGCTGGCATTAATCAGATTTATATCGCGGATGGACATCATCGTGCAGCTTCTGCCGTAAAAGTAGGGGAAAAACGCAGAAGTGAGCATCCGGGTTATGCTGGGGAAGAAGAGTTCAATTTCTTCCTGTCAGTACTGTTTCCGGAGAGCGAATTAAAAATTCTGGATTACAACCGTGTGGTAAAAGACTTAAATGGCATGACAGAGGATGCATTTTTACAGAAAATGCAGGAACTTTTTGAGGTAAGCGAATTAACTGTTGATGACAAACATCCGCAGGAGAAAGGCACGTTTTCCATGTATCTGAAGGAACAATGGTATACCTGTAAAGTCCGACCGGAGGATCGAAATGATGATCCGGTGAAGGGATTGGATGTTTCCTTATTGCAGAATCTGATGCTGACACCGATACTTGACATTGCTGATCCGAAAACCGATCCGCGTATTGATTTCGTCGGTGGTATCCGTGGAACAGAAGAACTGGAGAAGCGCTGTCACGAAGATGCAAAAGTTGCTTTTGCCATGTATCCGACATCCATCGGAGAGTTGTTTGCGGTAGCAGATGCAGGACTTTTGATGCCACCAAAATCCACATGGTTTGAACCAAAATTAAGAAGTGGGCTGTTTATTCATCTCCTGAGTGAGTAAACTGATATCAAATATGGGTAATAAAAAGGAGATGGAGTGTATTTTTGAAAGAAACTTAAATTCAGAGTCATGCGTAGTAACGTTCTGACTCTGAATTTGGGTTATGAAACAGAAAATATATTAAGAAGAAATGGAGCAAATATATGCTTAGATTTATATTATCGCAGAATCTGGCGGATGAAGTGACGGATGTGGTATCCGATAATGTAAACTTCTGGTCATGGAATACAATCGTGAAATATTTTGAAGATTCCTTTCCGACCATGTTGGATTTTCTGGTAAAATTGGTCATTGCGATCATTGTTTTGCTGGTTGGACGAAAAGTGATTAAATTGGTACGGAAATTTATCCGTAAATTTTTAAATAAAACCAACTGGGATGAAGGTGTCAAACAGTTTTTGGATAATATCTGCAATGTGGGTCTGCATTTTGTACTGATCATGCTGGTACTTGGAAAGTTTGGTATCACCGCAAGTTCTGTCATTGCAGTCATTGGTTCCGTCGGTCTGTCCGTTGGTCTGGCGTTGCAGGGAACGCTGTCCAATTTTGCAGGTGGAGTGTTGATCCTGATTTTAAAACCATTTAAGGTGGGAGATTATATCCGGGAAGATACCCACGGAAACGAAGGCACAGTTTCTGAAATTCAACTTTGCTATACAAAACTTCTGACAGTAGATAATAAGACGGTTGTCCTGCCAAATGGTAGTTTATCCAATTCCAGTTTGACGAATCTGACCCAGCAGGATAAACGAAGAATAGATATAACCGTTGGTATTTCCTACGATGCAGATATCCGTCTGGCAAAACAGGTGATTTCCGATGTGCTGGAGAAAGAGAAAAACTGCATGACCAGCAAAGAACCATATCATGTATTTGTGGACAGCCTTGGAGACAGTGCTGTGGTTATTGGTATCCGTGTCTGGGTAAAGACCGAAGATTACTGGGAGACCAGATGGCGGATTACGGAAAATGTGAAATATGCTCTGGATGAGCATCAGATTGAGATTCCGTTCCCGCAGGTTTCGATTTCTATGAAGTCATAAAAAATCCCAGGCATAGGAAAAACAGAAGAAAACAGAATCATTTTGCAGAACTGCGGAAAGAAATATTGAAATATATAGAAAAACAGTGTATGATTCGTTCATTGTGAATAAACAGATGACAGATCTTTCGTATTTTCTTGACAAAAATGTTGAAGTGTGATACGTTTAACTTGTCAATTTTGCACAGATTGTGCGCATGTTTTAGGAGGAAGTATTTTATGCAACAGGGAACTGTAAAATGGTTTAATGCAAAAAAGGGTTATGGATTTATTTCAGATGCAGAAGGAAAGGATATTTTTGTTCATTTCTCCGCGCTGAACATGGATGGATTCAAAGAGCTGAAAGATGGGGAGGCTGTTGAATTTGAAGTGATTGAAGGAGATAAAGGACCACAGGCTGCAAACGTTACACGCCTTGGTTAATTTATTTGTATAAATTAGAATGACCCAAAGGGGCTGTCCGGTTGGACAGCCTCTTTACTTTTGGAAGAAATTGTGTAAGAATAAAACATACTGGAAAAAATACTAAAAGTGTAGATTTGTAGAGATGCACAGAAGAATATGTCATGTGTTGCATGACGTGCATTTCGCAGCAAGAATGCCGAGGGCATTATTGAATTTATATAAAAAAGAGAGTCTGCCAAGGGGCAGAAGAAATTGGAGGAAACGATATTTGAAACCAGAATTGAGTCAGTTAAACGCTTATGAGATCAGAGAGGAGAGAAGACTGGATGACATTCATTCAGATGGCATGCTGCTTGTACACAAAAAAAGTGGTGCACGTATCTGTGTCATGTCTAACGAAGATGTCAATAAAGTATTTTACATCGCATTTCGCACACCGCCAATGGACAGTACAGGTGTACCTCATATTATTGAGCACACTGTATTATGCGGAAGTAAGAAATTCCCGGTAAAAGATCCGTTTATTGAGCTGGTGAAAGGTTCTCTGAATACATTCTTAAATGCAATGACTTATCCGGATAAAACCATTTACCCAGTGGCAAGCTGCAATGATAAGGATTTCCAAAATCTGATGGATGTCTATCTGGACAGTGTTTTCTCACCGAATATTTACAAAGAGCAGAATATTTTCCGTCAGGAAGGCTGGCATTATGAGCTGAAGAGCCCGGAAGATGAGCTGACCTTAAATGGTGTTGTATATAATGAGATGAAAGGAGCTTTTTCTTCTGCAGACGGCGTGCTGGATCGTGAGATTTTGCGTTCCTTATTCCCGGATACTCCGTACAGCAACGAGTCCGGTGGAGATCCGCAGGTGATTCCGGAGTTGACATATGAAGATTATCTGGATTTCCACCGCAAATATTATCATCCGTCCAACTCCTGGATTTATCTGTACGGTGATATGGATGTGGTAGAAAAATTAAACTGGCTGGATGAAGAATATTTAAGCCACTATGACAGAATCGATGTGAATTCCGCGATTCCGGAGCAGGCACCATTTTTGACACCAGTGGAGCATGAAATCCCATATTCTATATCAAGTACAGACAGCACAGAAAATAATACTTATCTGTCTTGCAACTGGACAGTTGGAACTAATTTAAACAGAGAGCAGTATATTGCATTTGATATTTTAGATTATGCATTGCTTAGCACTCAGGGAGCACCGATTAAGCAGGCACTTCTGGATGCAGGTATCGGTACAGATATTTACGGTGGTTATGACAGCGGCACTTATCAGCCGATTTTCTCTGTTGTGGCAAAACATGCCAATACTTCTGACCAAAAGCGATTCGTGCAGATCATTCGTGATGTGTTGCAGGAGCAGGTGAAAAATGGCATTAACAAAAAGACGCTGTTGGCAGCCATCAATGGCTCTGAATTTAAGTTCCGCGAAGCAGATTTCGGACGTTTTCCGAAAGGACTGATGTTCGGTCTGCAGATTATGGACAGCTGGCTGTACGATGAGAATGCACCGTTCCTTCATATTGAAGAACTGGGTGTTTATGATTACCTCAGAAAACAGGTGGATACCGATTATTTCGAGCAGTTGATCCAGAAATATTTACTGGATAACACACATTGTTCTCTTGTACGTGTTGTTCCGGATATTGGTCTGACTGGCAAGAGAGAGCAGGCCTTAAAAGAAAAATTGCAGGTTTATAAAGAGTCCTTAAGCGAAACAGAGATCGCAAAACTGGTGGAAGAGACAAAGGCTCTGGAAAAATACGAGGAAGAACCATCCACCCAGGAACAGCTTGAGACGATCCCACTGCTTTCCCGTGAGGATATGAAGCAGACCAGTGAGCCATACAAAAATGCGGAGGAAACCATCGCAGGTGTTCCGTATCTGTGGCATGATTATCAGACCAACGGTATCGTATATCTGGATCTGCTCTTTGATGCACATCATATTTCCGAAGAATTGATTCCATACCTTGGAATCCTGAAAGTACTGATGGGCAAACTGAACACGACAGAGTATTCCTATACCGATTTTACCGATGAAGTAAACCTGTACACCGGCGGTATTTCCAACGAAGTAAATGTGACCGGAGATGTACAGCATGCAGATAACTATCAGGTAAAATACGAAGTGCGTCTGAAAGTACTGGAAGCAAATCTGACCCGCGGCGTAGAACTGATCAAGAGCATGATGCTTTCCACACAGTTTACAGATGAAAAGCGCATTTATGAGGTGCTGGCCCAGGTAAAATCCAGACTGCGCAATGAGCTCAGTGACAGTGGAAACGTGATTTCTGCTACCAGAGCATTATCCTGTTATTCCAGACGTGCAAAATATGCGGACAGCATTCAGGGCATTGGTTTTTATGAAACCTTAGACCGCATCGTGGCAAATTTTGAGTCTGAAAAACAGAATCTGGTGAAAAAATTACAGGAAGTGTGTGGACTGATCTTCCAGCCGCAGAATCTTTTAGTAAGTGTGACCAGTGATGCAGCCGGTTATGCAACATTGAAAGCACTTTCCGGACAGATCACAGAAGGTTTGTATGCGGACACCGCAAAAGAAATGGCAGAGATTTCCCTGCCGAAGCAGAAAAACGAGGGATTTTTGGATGCTTCCCAGATTCAGTATGTTTCTCTGGCAGGAAATTATGCGCAGGACGGTTATGCATACCATGGAGCAATGCGTGTATTTAAGGTGATCATGAACTATGAATATCTGTGGCAGAACATCCGTGTCAAAGGCGGTGCTTATGGATGCGGCACAAATGTAGGCAGAAATGGTGATGTATGTTTCCTGTCTTATCGTGATCCGAACCTTGGACGCACACTGGATGTATATCGTGGCGTGCCGGAGTATCTGAAAAACTTTGATGCAGATGAGCGTGCCATGACACGTTTTGTCATTGGAACTTTCAGTGAGCTGGATGCACCTCTGACACCGTTAAGCCAGGGCAGAAGATCCCTGCTTTCCTATCTGACTGGTATAACGTATGAGATGATTCAGAAAGAACGTGAACAGGCACTGCACACCTGCCCGCAGGATATCAGAAACCTTGCAGATACCATGCAGGCGGTACTGGATCACAGCTATATCTGTGCCATCGGAAACGAAGGCAAATTAAAAGAAGAGTCAGAGCTGTTTGATGTATTAGAGACATTATAAAAAATAATTATGAGTCAGATTTTACCCTTAGTAATCCGTGCGGATAAAACGGGTAGAATCTGAGGTGATAAAATACAAGGAGATAACGCATGAACGCAAATTTTAAATCCGGATTTGTTACGTTGATCGTAGGAAAATCCACACTGATGAATCAGTTGATCGGCCAGAAGATCGCTATCACATCCAAGAAACCGCAGACCACAAGAAACCGGATTCAGACCGTGTATACCGATGCAGAGCGTGGACAGATCGTATTTTTGGATACACCGGGTATCCACAAGGCAAAAAATAAACTTGGCGAGTACATGGTGACTGTGGCAGAACGTACCCTGCAGGATGTAGATGTCATTGTCTGGCTGGTGGAGCCAAGTACCTTTATCGGTGCAGGAGAGCAGCACATTGCCGAGCAGCTTCGCAAATCCAATTTGCCGGTAATTCTTGTCATCAACAAAACAGATACGGTAAAAAAAGAAGAAGTTCTGCTGTTTATCGATGCATACCGCAAACTTCTGGATTTCGCAGAGATCATTCCGGCTTCTGCATTACATGGAGATAATACTGACACGATCATTGATATGATCTTCAAATATCTGCCGTATGGACCAATGTTTTACGATGAGGATACCGTGACAGATCAGCCAGAGCGTCAGATCGTAGCAGAGATCATCCGTGAGAAATCTTTGCATGCATTGGACGAGGAGATTCCGCATGGTATCGCTGTGACGATTGAGTCCATGAAACAGAGAAAGAACGGAATTACAGATATTGAGGCAACCATCATCTGTGAGCGTGACTCCCACAAAGGAATCATCATCGGAAAAGGCGGTGCCATGCTGAAAAAAATCGGCAGTAATGCCCGGTTTGAGATTGAAAAATTACTGGAGTGCAAAGTTAATCTGCGTCTTTGGGTAAAAGTGCGCAAAGGCTGGCGTGACAGCGATGTCCAGATGAAAAATTTTGGATATAATATCAACGAATAAACAGCAAGGGAAGAAGTGAAAACGTTTATGGGGCAGACCTGCATTCTGACCGGAATGATCCTGAACACAATGCCGGTGGGAGAATACGATAAGAGAATTACAATTTTAACCCGTGAACGCGGGAAAATCACAGCTTTTGCCCGGGGAGCCAGACGACCGAAAGGCTCGCTGCAGGCTGCGACCAACCTGTTCTGCTTCGGAACTTTTGAGGCGTATGAGGGGCGCAGTTCCTATACGGTAGTGAAGGCAGATATCAGCAATTATTTCCGGGAACTTGCCATGGATCTGGATAAGACCTATTATGGCTGCTATTTTCTGGAACTTGCAGATTATTTCTGTCAGGAAAATAATGACTGTGTCAATCAGCTGAAATTGGTTTATCAGACATTACGGGCTCTCAGTGTACCATCATTATCGCCGAAACTTGTTCGGGTGATCTATGAACTGAAAACATTGGTATATTTTGGCGTCTATCCGAACGTCTTTGCCTGCACCGCCTGTGGCAGCAGGGAGCAGCTCTGGTGCTTTGATGAAAAGAGCAACGGTGTCATGTGCAGGGAATGTCAGCCGGGACCGGTGAAATATCCGTTGGATGATGCAGCACTATATACTATGCAATACATAGTGACGGCACCGGTGGAAAAACTGTACACATTTACGGTGACGGAGGAAGTCTTCGGGCAGGTTGCGAAGCTGATCGAGTATTATATGCGGCAATATGTGGAAAAAGAATTAAAGACCCTTGCTTTTTTAACTTAGGAATACTTGCAATCAGAGGCACAAACCGTTATAATTTAGAAATTGATGCAGGCAGTACTATATTGGAATGAAAATTGCGGTTTACTGGCTGCGGAAATTACAGAATATCAAATAAGAGATGATATCTACCTTTATAAGTGGTGAGCAAGAATGGCGAGAGCATTCTTGAATACAAAAAAGAGATGTTCTGGATTTGGAGGATAAGATATGAAGAAAAGAATGGCGGCGCTTGGCTGCTGTATCGGAATGAGTATGCTGCTTGGTGCATGCGGCGCAAAGCTGGATGTGCAGGAGAATACCATTGCATTGCAGAGGAACGGTAAAATTCTGGAAGCGGCTGTAGAGTCCTTTGACCAGTCTTATTACGATCAGGAGGAACTGAATACCTATGTACAGAATGCAGTGGATGATTACACCGCAGAGCACGGGAAAAAATCAGTTTCTGTGACGGACTCAAAAGTGGAAGAGAAAAAAGCATATCTTACCCTGCAGTATGAAAATGCAGAGACGTTCAGTGATTTTACCGGTATTGAGTGTTTTAACGGAAGTATTGTAGAAGCACAGTCTGCAGGTTATGATTTTGATCTGGATTTTTATCCGGTGACAGATGGCAAGGCAGATACGAAAACCGTAAAAGGTTCCACACTGCTGGATGATGACGATCTGAAAGTATTGATTGTAAAGGAAAACTCAGATCTGATCGTTCCGGGAAAAATCGCATATGTTTCCACAGAAGGCACGGAAGTGGCTTCAGAGAAGCAGGTGAACGTCACACAGAAAGAACAGGATACAGATGAAGCAGTATTAGTATACGTATTGTATAAATAGTATATTTTTCGAAAGAGACAAATATTCTGTGAGAATACACAGCAATTGCATGACTTTGGGTTAAGTAGCCTGTAGCATAAAGCAGATGAATTAGGAGACAGATAACGCATTTCGCGATTCGTCCCTAAAAATAAATGGAAGAAAGAGGACATATCATGGAAAAAACAATGGACAAAATCGTAGCACTGGCAAAATCCAGAGGATTTGTTTATCCGGGATCTGAGATTTACGGTGGACTTGCAAATACATGGGATTACGGAAATCTTGGTGTTGAGTTAAAGAACAACGTAAAAAAAGCATGGTGGCAGAAATTTATCCAGGAGAGCCCGTACAACGTAGGTGTTGACTGCGCCATCCTGATGAACCCGCAGACATGGGTTGCATCCGGACATCTTGGCGGCTTCTCTGATCCGCTGATGGATTGTAAAGAATGTCATGAGCGTTTCCGTGCAGATAAGATCATTGAGGATTTCGCAGAGGAAAACAACATTGAGTTAAAAGGTTCCGTAGACGGATGGACACAGGAAGAAATGAAAGATTTCATCGCTGACAACAACGTACCATGCCCGACTTGTGGAAAACATAACTTTACTGATATCCGTCAGTTCAACCTGATGTTCAAAACATTCCAGGGTGTAACAGAGGATGCAAAAAATACCGTATATCTTCGTCCGGAGACAGCACAGGGTATTTTCGTAAACTTCAAAAACGTACAGCGTACATCTAGAAAGAAAATCCCGTTTGGTATCGGCCAGATCGGTAAATCTTTCCGTAACGAGATCACACCGGGTAACTTTACCTTCCGTACCAGAGAGTTTGAGCAGATGGAGCTTGAGTTCTTCTGTGAGCCGGATACAGACCTTGAGTGGTTTGAGTACTGGAGAAACTTCTGTATCAACTGGCTGAAATCTCTTGGCATGAAAGAAGAAGAGATGCGTGTCCGTGACCACGATCAGGAAGAGTTATCTTTCTACAGCAAAGCAACCAGTGATATCGAGTTCTTATTCCCGTTTGGATGGGGCGAGCTCTGGGGTATCGCAGATCGTACCGATTATGACCTGACACAGCATCAGAATACATCCGGACAGGATCTGACATACTTTGATGATCAGAAAAATACAAAATACATCCCATATGTTATCGAGCCATCCCTTGGTGCAGACCGTGTGGTACTGGCATTCCTTTGTGGTGCATATGATGAGGAGAACATCGGAACAGAGGAGAAACCGGACGTAAGAACTGTCCTTCATTTTCACCCGGCATTGGCTCCGGTTAAGATCGGTGTGCTTCCGTTATCCAAAAAATTAAATGAGGGCGCAGAGAAAGTATTTGAGCAACTTTGCAAAAAATACAATTGCGAATTCGATGACAGAGGAAATATCGGTAAACGTTATCGTCGTCAGGACGAGATCGGTACACCATTCTGTGTCACATACGATTTTGATTCTGAGGAAGATCATGCAGTTACTGTTCGTGACCGTGATACTATGGAGCAGGTTCGTATCCCAATCGATGAGCTGGATGCTTACTTTGCAGATAAATTTACATTCTAAGATTTTGCATTTTGAACGCAGAATAAGCATTCCCCACTTCAAGTGCGTTCATGAGCAAGTAGCGAAAGCGAATTGCGAATGTCCGCTTTACCCTGCAGGAATGAAAAGCTGAAAGCATATGATAGCGAACCATCTGTGGTTTGTTTTAGATATGAAACAGCTCAGGATAGAATGAAAATATAAAATCCCATTGTTTTTCCTATTTACTTTTTAGTATATGAGGAAGCAATGGGATTTTTGTTTTGTAAATACGATTTGTATGGAATATCTGAGATAAGAGGATTGATTGCAGCAGCAGAAGATTTGTTTAGAATTTGTTTAAAACGTTATCCTATGTTTGTTATATCCTCTGCGATATAATGAATGCAGAAATATGGAGCAGTCTGTATTGGTGCATTTGTAAGTGATTCTGGTTAGCGTAAGATGACATATTTTTCTTAGAATCATTGCATAACAGAAAAAAAGACTGATGACAGAAAAATAGGTAAAATATATCATGCACGATAGTTGAAAATGAGCGAAAAATGAGCGGATAGTCACCAACTTGTGGGGTAGTGAAAAAAAGGTAAGTGTTTCGTTACAAATTTCACAAAAAAGGTTGAAATCTGGAAAAATTGTGGTAAAATATAGACGAAGTTTCGGAAAAAACACGAAACTAAATGTGAAAAATTGCTAAAAACAGCAGAGGTTTATCTGCTTGCAAAACACAATGTATATTTTAGGAGGAATTAGAAATGGCAAAATGGGTGTACTTATTTAGCGAAGGTAACGCCAGCATGCGCGAACTTCTTGGAGGTAAAGGTGCAAACCTTGCTGAGATGACAGGGCTTGGACTTCCGGTACCACAGGGCTTCACTATTACTACAGAGGCTTGTACACAGTACTACGAAGATGGCCGTGAGATTAATGATGAGATTCAGGGACAGATTAACGAGTACATTGGTAAGATGGAAGAAATTACTGGTAAAAAATTCGGTGACAAGGAGAATCCATTGCTCGTATCAGTTCGTTCTGGTGCAAGAGCTTCTATGCCGGGTATGATGGATACAATCTTAAACCTTGGTCTGAATGAGACAGTAGTTGAGGTATTAGCAGAGAAATCCGGAAATCCGCGTTGGGCATGGGATTGCTATCGTAGATTTATTCAGATGTATTCCGACGTTGTTATGGAAGTCGGCAAAAAATATTTCGAGCAGCTCATCGATGAGATGAAAGAGAAAAAAGGTGTTACTTACGACGTAGAACTTACAGCAGAAGACTTAAAAGAACTTGCTGGACAGTTCAAAGCTGAGTACAAAGCTAAAATCGGACAGGACTTCCCAGATGATCCGAAGGAGCAGTTAATGGGAGCTGTTAAAGCAGTATTCCGTTCCTGGGATAATCCACGTGCAAACGTTTACCGTCGTGACAATGATATCCCATATAGCTGGGGTACAGCTGTAAATGTACAGGCTATGGCATTTGGTAATATGGGTGATGACTGTGGTACAGGTGTTGCATTTACACGTGACCCGGCTACAGGCGAGAAGAAACTGATGGGTGAGTTCCTGATCAACGCTCAGGGTGAGGATGTAGTTGCCGGTGTTCGTACACCGATGCCAATCGCTAAAATGGAAGAAGAATTCCCAGAAGCATATGCTCAGTTCGTTCAGGTTTGCAAAACTCTGGAAGATCACTACAGAGATATGCAGGATATGGAGTTTACTGTTGAGAACAGAAAACTTTACATGTTACAGACACGTAATGGTAAGAGAACAGCTCAGGCTGCATTAAAGATTGCTTGTGATCTGGTAGATGAGGGAATGAGAACAGAGAAAGAGGCTGTAGCTATGATCGAGCCGCGTAACCTTGACGCTCTGCTTCACCCGACATTTGATACAGCTGCATTAAAAGCTGCTACACCGATCGCAAAAGCTCTGGGCGCTGCTCCAGGTGCTGCTTGTGGTAAAATTGTATTCACAGCTGACGATGCTGTAGAATGGGCTGAGAGAGGCGAGAAAGTTGTTCTGGTTCGTCTTGAGACATCACCGGAAGATATCACAGGTATGAAAGCTTCTCAGGGTATCCTGACTGTTCGTGGTGGTATGACATCCCATGCAGCAGTAGTTGCCCGTGGTATGGGTGCTTGCTGTGTATCCGGATGCGGCGACATCATTATGGATGAAGAAAATAAGAAATTTACACTTGCAGGAAAAGAGTATCATGAAGGTGATGTAATCTCCTTTGATGGTTCTACAGGTTGCATTTATGATGGAGCAATCCCGACAGTTGAAGCTACAATCGCCGGCGAGTTCGGAAGAATCATGGCTTGGGCTGACAAATACAGAACATTGAAGGTTCGTACAAACGCTGATACACCGGCGGATGCTAAGAAAGCACGTGAGCTTGGTGCAGAAGGTATCGGACTTTGCCGTACAGAGCATATGTTCTTTGAAGGCGACAGAATTGACGCATTCCGTGAGATGATCTGTGCAGATACAGTAGAAGAGAGAGAAGTAGCTCTTGAGAAAATCTTACCGTATCAGCAGGGCGATTTCGAGCAGTTATATGAGGCAATGGAAGGCGAAGCAGTTACTATTCGTTTCCTTGATCCGCCACTTCATGAGTTTGTTCCGACAGAAGAAGAGGACATCAAGAAACTGGCAGATGCTCAGGGTAAATCCGTAGAAGATATCAAAGCAATCATCGAGAGCTTAAAAGAGTTCAACCCGATGATGGGACATCGTGGATGCCGTCTTGCTGTAACATATCCGGAAATCGCTAAAATGCAGACAAAAGCTGTTATCCGTGCAGCAATCAACGTATCTAAGGCTCATCCGGACTGGAACATGGTACCAGAGATCATGATTCCGTTAGTAGGCGATATCAAAGAGTTAAAATATGTTAAGAAATTCGTTACAGAGACAGCTGATGCTGAGATTGCAGCAGCAGGTGTTGATTTGAAATACGAAGTTGGTACTATGATCGAGATCCCGCGTGCAGCATTAACAGCTGACGAGATCGCTACAGAGGCTGAGTTCTTCTGCTTCGGTACAAACGACTTAACACAGATGACATTTGGTTTCTCCCGTGATGATGCAGGCAAATTCCTGGATGCTTACTATGACGCTAAGATCTTCGAGAATGACCCGTTTGCAAAACTGGATCAGGATGGCGTTGGTAAACTCATGGAGATGGCACTGAAACTTGGTAAACCGGTTCGCCCAACATTACATTGTGGTATTTGTGGAGAGCACGGCGGAGATCCTTCTTCCGTAGAGTTCTGCCATAAGATCGGACTTGATTACGTTTCCTGCTCACCATTCCGTGTACCGATTGCTCGTCTTGCAGCAGCACAGGCAGCAATTGCTGATGAGAAATAGAATATCTAGTTGAATCATTTGACTAAATAAACTATAATAGGCATATCGTGTAGTACGGTATGCCTATTATTTATGTGAAAGGAACAAAGATACGGTGGCAAAGAGTCAGAAAACCTATGGGATAGTCGTAGACTATTTTAAGAAAAAAATTATAGAGGGAGATTTAAAACCGGGGGAGAAGCTTCCACCGGAGCGGGAGATTGCGGAAGAACTTGGGGTTAGCCGTAATTCTGTCCGGGAAGCCATCCGTTTTATGGATATGACGGGGGTTATTTCTTCCCAGCAGGGATCCGGTAATTATATTACTTGCGATTTTCAAAGCAGTCTGGAGGAGACCATGGGTATGATGTTCGCCATGGATCAGATTGATTATATACAAATTAGTCAGATACGATATTCACTTGAGAGACTTGCATTTACATTGGCGCTTGATCATGCTTCGGAAGAAGAAATTAAACTGATGGAGAATTATGTAAACAAGTTGGATAAGAGTACGGATGCCAGTGTAAATAATGAACTGGATAAGAAAATACATTATACATTAGCCAGAGCTTCAGGAAATATCCTGATTCTGGACATTCTGGAAGCTTGTTCCAGTGTCATTGATGAATTTGTCAAGGATCTTCGCAGGGAGATCATTCGAAAAGACTCTGGAAAAGAGGCCTTAAATGCCTGTCATCATCGAATTGTAAGAGCATTGCGTGAACATAATCGAGAGGATGGTATATTGGCATTGAAGGAACATTTTGCCATTATTGATGAAATATTGCTGGAATGGAAAGAAAACAAATAATAGATGCGTTTGTTATATATAAAAAAATATTGTAAAAAAGAAGCCGAAAAAAGCCAGCTACAGTTGCGATGAAAAACTGCAGCTGGTTTTTTTGATGTTATAGAAAATCATGCTCTAAAATCAGAGAGAACCATTGTATTCAGATTCGTTTCGGCAGCACTCCATAGCTGCGAACCCGTGTCCTGAGACGCATAGGAGGACCGCAGATGATCTTGCATAGCTTTGACACATGCGGCGGTATTTCGGTTGTTTAATGCCTGAAGAATATCCAGATGTCCTGCAAGATTGCAGAAAGTAGCACCGTTTTCGGAGTACCGCTGAATCTGGATGAGTCGTCCTTTTTGGTCAGTTGCTCCTGTATATCTGTAAATACTTGATTGCCGGATAGGGAAACCAGAGTTAGATGGAAATCAAAATCCAGACGGATGAGTTCCATGATGTACATTCCTGTTTCAGTGTCATAGAAGTAATGGGACGGCGTGCCGGATTTATTGCTCTGTGGAGCGGCATTGCAGGATCGGCAAGAGCTATTTTCGCAGACAGCAATACAACGGCAGAACAGATCGTTGCCCATTTACGAAAATATCATTTTACTTCCGGGACGATCGTGCTGGCAGAGGGCGCAGGAAAAGCAGAGCCGATGGCAGAGATCATCGAACGGGAATTACATGTACATACTCGTGCAAACGTGCTTGCCTTTATTCAACGCGGAGGCAATCCGACAGCAAAAGACCGTGTCTATGGAAGTATGATGGGAGCTTATGCGGTAGATCTGATCAAACAGATCAAAATAGTACATTTTAAACTGAAATTCAGATAACTCATTGATATAATATAACCCTTTCGTAAAAAGAAGTATCGAACGGCAATACGATACTTCTTTTTACATTATAAATGTTTATATCAGCATGTTATACCACTGTGTAAATTAGAAAATGATTCCATTTTTTCTTCGCAGGCGATTGTTAGCCGCGGAGACAAAATGGAATCATTTTCTTTCATAGAAGCAAATTACAAGTACATAAAAAACACATTGTATACAGTTCTCTTTTGTATTAAAATCTGTACATTATAAAAAATGTGTGTTATACTTTTAAAGTCTGTCTGAAGAAAGACAGAATATAAATAAGTTGAGAGGTTGAAAAAATGTTAGAAATCATCAAATCGGTGAACTCTGTGGTGAATAATTTCATTTGGGGTGTCCCTGCTATGATCTGCATTATCGGAGTGGGTCTTCTGCTCAGTGTGCGGACAAAATTCATACAGATTCGCAAATTTCCATATGCAATGAAACAGACCATTGGAAAAATTTTTGATAAAAAGGATGCTTCCGATGGGGCCATGACTCCATTTCAGGCAGTCTGTACGGCACTTGCCGGAACTGTCGGAACCGGAAATATTGCCGGTGTTGCCGGAGCGATTGCCATCGGTGGTCCGGGAGCAGTATTCTGGATGTGGATTTCCGCCCTGCTTGGTATGTGTACGAAATTTTCCGAGGTAACCCTTGCAGTACATTTCCGTGAGAAAAATACTGTGGGAGACTGGGTTGGCGGTCCAATGTATTATATTAAGAATGGATTGAAAAAACACTGGCACTGGCTTGCGTTTTTGTTTGCGCTGTTTGGTGTGCTGACCGTATTCGGAACTGGTAATGCGACACAGGTAAATACAATCACTACTGCTATTGATTCTGCGTTATTGAATTTCAATGTTATCCCAGAGTCTGCTACAAAGGTTACAAATCTGGTAATCGGAATCATTGTTGCTATTTTGGTTGCAATGATTCTGCTTGGCGGTGTAAAACGTATCGGCCGTGTCACAGAGCGTCTGATTCCGTTTATGGCATTATTATATATTGTGCTTGCGTTTGGCGTTATTATCTTGAATATTGATCGTGTACCGGAAGTATTTCATTCTATTATTGACGGTGCATTCCATCCGGCTTCCGTGACCGGTGGTATCGTAGGAAGCTTTTTCCTGAGTATGAAAAAAGGTGTTGCCCGTGGCATTTTTTCCAATGAGGCAGGTCTTGGTACCGGTTCTATTGCGCATGCATGTGCAGATACCGGAGAACCGGTAAAACAGGGTATGTTCGGTATTTTTGAAGTATTTACTGATACCATTCTGATCTGTACGTTGACAGCTATGGTTATCCTGTGCAGCGGCATTTCGGTTGGATATGGCGCAGATGCAGGTGCAGAGCTGACAATTTCCGGATTTACAGCTACATACGGTAACTGGATCTCCATTTTCACGGCAGTGGCACTTTGTTGCTTTGCATTTTCTACTATCATTGGGTGGGGATTGTACGGCGCACGCTGCATGGAGTATTTGTCTTCTGAAAAATGGGTCAAACCGTTTATGGTCGTATATGCGCTGGTGGCAATTGTCGGTGCAACCATGGATCTTGGCATGCTCTGGAGTATCGCAGAGACATTTAACGGTCTGATGGCAATTCCGAACCTGATCGCGTTGTTCCTGTTGTCAGGAACTGTGGTAAAACTTGTAAAAGACTATTTTGCAAGACAGCATAAGTAGATAGTTTCCTTAATATATAGTGTTAGAAAAAAAGAATGTATGGAAGATTGATATTTTCTTGACATAGTATAACTGACATGCTATATTTTAGAGCGGCAAAGGTGCCAGAGTATTTTTGAGTAAGGTACTCAGGCACCTTTTTTGCGAGAAAAAATAGTAGAGAGAAAAAGAGCAGGAGGATGTTATGGAAAATAACCAGACAAATGAGAAACAGCAGGATTACGAGCTGCAGGCAGTACCTGACAGCGTGAGAAAAGGTTTTCTGCCAATGTTTATGATCATGATGGGCTTTACCTTTTTTTCCGCTAGCATGAGTGTGGGCGGTCAGCTTGGTATCGGCCTGAACATGACAAAATTTATATGGGCTTTGCTCATCGGTAATGCGATTCTTGGTGCATATACCGGAATCCTTGGCTACATGGGATGCAAGACAGGACTTACCCTGGATCTGATGGCGAGACATGCTTTCGGAAAGAAAGGTTCCTGGCTTTGTTCCGCAATTATTACCTTTACACAGATGGGATGGTTTGGCGTAGGTATCGCAATGTTTTCCATTCCTGTTGCAGAGCTGACTGGTATTCCGGTTGCAGTTCTTGTTATTCTGTCTGGTGGTCTTATGACAGCCTCAGCTTATTTTGGTATTAAATCTCTGGAAATCGTAAGCTGGATCGCCGTTCCGGCAGTCGGAATCCTTGGATGTATTTCCGTGGGACTTGGTGTATCTTCCATGGGCGGACTTGGTGGTCTGTTTGCGGCAGAACCGCAGAATCCGATCACACTGGCAACAGCCATCACACTGGTTGTAGGTTCTTTCGTCAGTGGTGGTACAACAACCCCGAACTATACCCGTTTTGCAAAAACAAGAAAAATCGCAGTTATTGCAACCGTTATCGCTTTTTTTATAGGAAACTCCCTGATGTTCGTATTTGGTGCAGTTGGCGGCTCCGTAACAGGACAGGCAGATATTTTCTATATTATGATTGCACAGGGATTAGCACTTCCGGCTATTATTGTGCTTGGATTAAATATCTGGACCACAGCTGATAATGGATTATATTCCTGCGGACTTGGACTTTCCAATATTACAGGATGCTCCAAAAAGAAAATGGTATTAGTCAGTGGTGTCATCGGAATTGCAGCTTCTGTATGGTTATACTATAACTTTACTTCCTGGCTGACATTCATGGGATATGCGATTCCACCGGTTGGTGGTGTGGTAATCACTGATTACTTCATGCATCAGAGACGTTATCAGGAAAATGATACAACAAATATGAAAACCGTAAAATGGTATGCGGTCATTGCTGTTGTTGCAGGTGCCATTATTGGTCTGAAAGTACCGGTTGGTATCGGTTCTATCAATTCTATCGTTATAGCATGTGTGATTTATTTTATCGGAAGCAAAATCTGTGACAAAGAAAAATAAAGAATGGATGGTCGGATAAACGTTCTATATGGATGTGCTATTGCTAATATTTATTGCTGTGAATATATTAGTACGAGCATAAAGTCAATTACGGGAAGAGTGACAGAGGGTATAAAGTATGAACAGAGGAAATGTATTTGGAATCAATGGGAAAATTGAGACAGAATGCTTAACTGTAGTAGGTGCACAATATGCACCTATCGGCGCTATGAATATGGAAGAAGTAGATCGAAATACTGAATTGCTGCTTTCTTTTATGGATCGGGCGTCCGGCGGTTTTCCGGGATTTGATCTGTTTGTGGCGCCGGAAGCGTGTATTCAGGGCTTTCCACAGTTTGGGTGGGAAAATGCTTTGCTGACCATGGATAGCCCACAGATCAGAAAATTTCAGGAAAAATGTGCGGAACTGGAAGTGTATGGTGTGTTTGATTTCCTGCTTCGCGTGGATGAACAGAACAATTATACGAATACCGCCATTGTGATCAATGACAAAGGCGAGATCATTCACCGTTATGATAAAATGAATCCGTGGATTCCTTTTGAGGGTTCCATACCGGGACACAGTTGTACGGTATGTGACGGACCAAAAGGTGCAAAACTTGGCATTATTATCTGTGCGGATGGCGATTATCCGGAAATGTGGCGCGAGGCGGCAGTACAGGGTGCAAATGTAATCATTCGCCCAACACATTATATGGATCCGTGGCAGAATGCCTGGGAGATTACGAATAAATCCGGGGCCTATTTTAATCAGGTGTATGTGGTGGCAGTCAACTGTTCCGGAACCGCGGAAAATGAGAATTTTTCCTGCTTTGGACGCAGCATGATCCTTGGGCCGGATGGAAATGTGATCTGCGAGGGTGCAAACGGAGTTCCGTCTATGATCAAGGCGGATCTGTATCCGGGCATCATCGATGCCATGCGCAGCCAGGCGGTTCATTCCGCGCCAATGTATTCCTATGCACACAGAGGTGCGTCCAGTCATCCATATGCAGGACGTGGACTGGATATTTCGGATTACACGGCTTATAAGCGAGGTGACAATGATGGCACAGTTTAAAGGAATGTTACATTTACTGCACAAGCGGATGGCAGATATTTCCTATCCCGTCAGCAAACAGGAGATTCTGGAACAGATCGGGGATGAAACCGTGAAAGTGGATGCAGATCAGTACCTGAGTGTACGGGAGATCATCGCACCGATCCGGCAGGAGACATTTTCCTGTGCGGCAGAGTTTTACTGTGCACTGCTTGGCGCATAAAAGATAGAAGAATCAGAAAAGGATGTTGTCACATCTTTTCAGAAACAGAAAGAAAATAGAAAGCTCTTCAAAACAGATACGGAAAGCAGTGTCAATTTTGGAGAGCTTTTTGCGTGAGCCATAATTACCTTGAATAAGTAAAAAATAAAAAACATTATTGACACCTAACAGACGTTGCTTTATACTAAAAAAAGATAGAGAAAGGAAATCTAGTATGCAGGCAACAGAGTTAGAAAAGACAGATAATTATTATAAAACCCAAATGCAGAAAGATCGGATTGTCGATAAGTTAAAAGAAAATGGCTGTCGCATCACAAAGCAGCGCATGATTTTACTGGATGTAATTCTGAGTGGGAACTGTACCAGCTGCAAAGAGATTTATTATAAGGCATCCAAATTGGATCCAAAGATCGGAACGGCTACTGTATATCGTATGGTGAACCTGTTAGAACAGATCGGTGCCATCAGCCGGGTGAATCTGTATGAGGTGAACTGTGAAAGTGGTACGAAGCAGGAAGAACATGTGATTGAACTGGATGACAGTTCTGTACGGGTGCTGACAGAACCGGAGTGGATGCGCGTGATCGAACGGGGATTGCGGGCATGTGGATACATTGACCGACAGAATGTACGGACCGTAAAAGCAGGTCTGGTGTAAAAAAAACTTGCATCTTTGTAAATAGTGTGATAAATTATTAATTAAGAATATGTAGTATGTTGTAAGAGTGGGCGCGAGTCCACTCTTAGTTGTTGTATGGTGAAATCTGAGAAAGAAGGTGACAAAGATGTCAAAACGCGAAGATTACGAAGCACGTACAGAAGCCTTATTACTTCCAATTATGGAAGAAATGAATTTTGAACTGGTAGATGTGGAATATGTAAAAGAAGGAAGCACCTGGTATTTGCGTGCCTACATCGATAAAGAAGGCGGCATTACAGTCAATGACTGTGAGGCGGTTGCCCGCAGAATGAATGATCTGCTGGATGAAGAAGATTTTATTGCAGATTCTTATGTCTTTGAGGTAAGTTCCCCGGGACTTGGCAGACCACTGAAGAAAGAAAAAGATTATGTGAGAAGTATGGGCAAGGAACTGGAGATCCGTACTTATCGTGCAATTAACCGTCAGAAAGAGTTTTACGGAATTCTGACCGGATATACAGAAGATACCGTAACCATTCAGCCGGAGGAAGGCGAAGCACTTACATTTCAGAAAAATGAGATCGCACTGATCAGACTGGCATTTGATTTTTAGAACAGGAGGAAAAAGGAAAAAATGGCAAAAAGCAGCAAGAGCAAAAAGAATGCTGAGAGCAGAGAATTACTGGAAGCATTGACAATTTTAGAAAAAGAAAAAAATATCAGCAAGGATACATTACTGGAAGCAATTGAAAATTCATTGCTGACAGCATGTAAAAACCATTTTGGAAAAGCTGACAACATCAAAGTTACCATCGACCCGGAGACTTGTGAGTTTCATGTATACGCTGAGAAAACAGTCGTACAGGAAGTGGCAGATCCGCTGACAGAAATCAGTTTTGCAGAGGCAATGATGATCGGCGGCGGTCATGGTCTTGGTGATGTAATCCATGAGGAGATTCAGTCCAAAGATTTTGGACGTATTGCAACACAGAATGCAAAAAACGTTATTTTGCAGAAAATCCGTGAGGAAGAGCGCAAAGTGATTTTTGATCAGTATTACGGAATGTCCAAAGATATCGTAACCGGTATCGTTCAGCGTTATATTGGAAACAATGTAAGTATTGATCTTGGTAAAGTAGATGCTGTCCTCAGCGAAAATGAAATGATTCCGGGTGAGACATTTGAACCGACGGAGCGTATCAAAGTATATGTGATCGATGTAAAATCTACTTCCAAAGGACCAAAGGTACTTGTATCCAGAACACATCCGGAACTGGTAAAACGTCTGTTTGAGGCAGAGGTTGCAGAAGTCCGTGACGGAATCGTTGAGATCAAGAGCATTGCACGTGAGGCAGGAAGCCGTACAAAGATGGCAGTATGGTCCAATGATCCGGACGTTGATCCGGTAGGAGCGTGCGTTGGTATGAACGGTGCCCGTGTCAATGCAATTGTAGAAGAATTAAACGGCGAGAAGATTGATATCATCAACTGGAATGAGAACCCGGCTATGTTGATCGAGAATGCATTAAGTCCGGCAAAAGTTATTTCTGTTATCGCAGATGCGGAGGAGAACAAGGCAAAAGTTGTTGTTCCGGATTATCAGCTTTCCCTGGCAATCGGTAAAGAAGGTCAGAATGCGCGTCTGGCAGCCCGCCTGACCGGATTCAAGATCGACATCAAGAGCGAGACACAGGCAAGAGAAGCCGGTGACTTCATGGATTATGAAGAAGATTATGAAGATGAAGAATTAAATGACATCGATCTGGAAGATCTGAATGAGGAGTATCATCCGGATGAGGATGCTTCTGATGATGGATTCATCAATATTCCGGAGAACGATGATGAGGATGGAGAGAATGAATAAGAAAAGTCCGATGCGCATGTGTGTGGGATGCCACGAAATGCGGGAAAAAAGAGAAATGATCCGTGTTTTGAAAATGCAGGACAATACATTCTGTATTGATGCGGCAGGTCGAAAAAACGGCCGCGGAGCATATTTGTGCAAAAAGATGGAATGTCTGAATCAGGCAGTCCAGAATCACGGATTGGAACGTTCATTCAAAATGAGTATACCAAAAGAAATTATTGCGGAATTGACAGAGGAGATGAAAACGATTGCAGAATAACAGGATTTTATCAGGTCTGGGGCTTGCACAGAAAGCCGGATGCATTGCCAGTGGAGAATTTGCGGTGGAGAAAGCTGTCAAAGGCGGTTTGGCACATGTTGTGATCGTGGCAGAAGATGCTTCCGATAATACAAAGAAGAAAATGAGAAATATGACAGATTTTTATGAGACCCCTCTGTATATCTATGGAAGTAAAGATGATCTTGGTCATTGCATCGGCAAGGAGTATCGTTCTATGGTAGCAATCCTGCAGCCGGGCTTTGCCAAATCTGTCATGAAGCAGTTAGATAACAGACCAACAACTGAATAGGGAGGAACTAGAATGGCAAAAATCAGAGTTCATGAAATTGCAAAAGAATATAATGTACCGACAAAGGATGTAATGACTTTTCTGGAAGGACATAATATAGAGGTAAGTAGCCACATGAGTACACTGGAAGACAATGCGGTTGCATTAGTCAGAGGAAAATATGGAAAGAGCGGCGAGACAGACGCAGATAAAAAAGAGCGTCCGAAGAAAAAATCAAGTATTTCTGCTGTATACAATCCGCAGAACAGCAAGATGAGCAATCGTCGTTCTAATAACGGAAACAGAAACGGAGATCGTCCGCAGCGCCAGAATGGTGATCGTCCACAGCGTGCTAACGGAGAGAACCGTCAGCGTCAGGATAACGACCGTCCACGTTACGACAATCGTCAGCGTCAGAACGGAGACAGACCACAGCGTCAGAATGGTGATCGTCCGCGCTACGATGGAGAGCGTTCCCAGCGTCCAAACGGTGACCGCCCGGCAAGAAACGGAGATCGTCCGCAGAGAAGATATGGTGACAGACCGGCAAGACAGGAAAACGGTGATAGAAATGGTCGTTATGAAAGAAAAGACAACAATAATCAGAAAAGCTTCCAGGGTAATCGCGGCGGCGGTAATAATTTTGGAGGTAATAGAAACAATCGACAGGACAATTCAGGTCGTTCGAGAGAATCGAGAGGACGCTTAGATCACGATATTTCACGTATGAACCGTGACAGCAAGGCACCGATCGAAGAATTACGCGGAAAAGAGAATACACACGCAAATAAAAAGAAAAATAAACAGGATTACGAGAGAAAGAACCGTAAACAGGAGCAATACGTAAACCTGGAGAAAAAGACCGGACACAAAAAACGGAATGCACAGCCACAGCCACAGGCAGAAAAGAAGACAGATGAAGTTCGCAGCATCTCTCTGCCGGAAGTTATGACTGTTCGTGAGCTGGCAGAGCGTATCAATGTACCGGCTTCCAAAGTCGTAGAGAAATTATTCATGCAGGGTATCCTTGCAACCGTAAACCAGGAAGTTGATTACGAAAAAGCAGAAGAGATCGCACTGGAATTCAACTGCATCGCTGAGCCGGAAGAGAAAGTAGACGTTATCGCTGAACTTCTGAAAGAGGAAGAAGAGGATGAAAACACACTGGTTTCCAGACCGCCGGTTGTATGTGTTATGGGACACGTTGACCATGGTAAAACTTCTCTGCTGGATGCCATTCGTGAGACTCATGTAACTGACCGCGAGGCAGGTGGTATCACACAGCATATCGGTGCATCTGTCGTACAGATCAACGGACAGAAGATCACATTTCTTGATACACCGGGTCATGAGGCATTTACTGCAATGCGTATGCGTGGTGCAAATTCCACAGATATCGCAATTCTGGTGGTTGCAGCTGATGATGGAATCATGCCACAGACTGTAGAGGCCATCAGCCATGCGAAAGCAGCCGGTATCGAGATTATCGTTGCCATCAACAAAATTGATAAAGAGAGCGCAAATATTGATTATGTAAAACAGGGTCTTGCAGAACAGGGACTCATTCCGGAAGACTGGGGCGGAAGCACCATCTGCGTACCGGTATCCGCACGTACCGGCGAGGGTATCACAGAACTTCTTGAGATGGTACTGCTGACTGCAGATATCCTGGAGCTGAAAGCAAATCCGAAGAGAAAAGCCCGTGGTCTTGTTATCGAGGCACAGCTGGATAAAGGACGTGGCGCAGTTGCAACTGTTCTGGTTCAGAAAGGTACGTTAAAGGTCGGAGAGCCGATCGCAGCAGGAAGCAGCTATGGTAAAGTACGTGCCATGATCGATGATAAGGGAAGACGTGTCAAAGTGGCAGGTCCGTCCACACCGGTAGAAATCCTTGGTCTGAACAGTGTACCGAATGCCGGAGAGGTATTTGTTGTATGTGATTCTGATAAAGATGCAAGAAATTTTGCAGATACATTCGTATCTCAGAACAGAGAGAAAATGCTGGAAGAGACCAGATCCAGAATGTCTCTGGATGATCTGTTCTCACAGATTCAGACTGGTAACTTAAAAGAACTGGAACTGATCGTAAAGGCAGATGTTCAGGGTTCTGTAGAGGCAGTAAAACAGAGTTTGACAAAACTTTCCAACGAGGAAGTTGTCGTAAAAGTAATCCATGGCGGTGTTGGTGCCATCAACGAGTCCGACGTTTCTCTGGCTTCTGCATCCAACGCGATCATCATTGGATTTAATGTAAAACCGGATGCAACTGCAAAAGCAACCGCTGAGCAGGAGAAAGTAGATATTCGTCTGTACTCCGTTATTTACAAGGCCATCGAAGATATCGAGGCAGCCATGAAAGGTATGCTGGATCCAATCTTCGAGGAGAAAGTCATTGGTCATGCAGAAGTTCGTCAGATCTTCAAAGCTTCCGGCGTCGGCAATATTGCAGGTTCTTATGTTCTGGACGGTGTATTTGAGCGTAACTGCAAGGTTCGTATCTCACGAGAAGGAAAACAGATCTTTGAGGGCGAGCTGGCTTCCCTGAAACGTTTCAAAGATGATGTAAAAGAAGTAAAAGCAGGTTATGAGTGTGGTCTTGTATTTGAAGGATTTAATGACATTGCAGAGTTTGATGTTGTAGAAGCATATAAGATGGTAGAAGTACCAAGATAGGCTGGAGATGACAGAATATGAGAAAAAACAGTATTAAAAACACACGTTTAAATGAAGAAGTAATGCGTGAGTTATCCACCATTATCCGTAATGAGATCAAGGATCCGCGGATTCATCCGTTGACCACGGTGTCAGCAGTACAGGTTGCCCCGGATCTGAAAACCTGTAAGGTTTATATCAGTGTACTGGGCGACAAAAAAGAAAAAGAAGATACCATTCAGGGATTGAAAAATGCAGCAGGCTATGCGAGACGTTGTCTTGCACAGTCCCTGAATCTCAGAAATACACCGGAGCTTCGGTTTATTCTGGATGAGTCCATTGAATATGGCATTGAGATGTCAAAGAAAATTGATGCATTAACAAGTGGCAGCAAAGAGGAAGAGTAAGAGGATGCGTATGATTTCATTAGATTCATATCTGGAAGGTGTTCATACAGTAGCTATATCCGGTCATATCCGACCGGATGGTGACTGTGTGGGTTCCTGCATGGCAGTATATAATTATATTTGTGACAATTATCCGGACATTATGGCAGATGTGTATCTGGAAACAATACCGGACAAATTTATGTTTTTGAAAAATGCGAATAAGATTCGTCATATTCGTGAAACAGACGGTAAAAAAGAATATGATCTGTTTATTGCCCTGGATTGCGGGGATGCAGGTCGTCTGGGGATGGCAGGACAGTATTTTGAGGTGGCCAAAAGCACATTTTGTGTTGATCATCATATCAGTAACCAGTCCTTTGCCGATTTTAATTATATTTTCCCAAATGCAAGTTCTACCTGTGAACTGGTTTATCAGCTTTTGGATAGCAGCAAGATCACAAAAGAGATTGCTGAGTGTATTTATCTTGGAATCGTGCATGATACAGGTGTATTTCAATATTCCTGTGCTTCATCAAAAACAATGGAAATCGCAGGAAAACTGATGGATAAAGGTATTGATTATTCGCGGATCGTAGATGAGACGTTCTATATCCGTACCTTCGCACAGCAGCAGATTCTTGGGAAAGCACTGATGGATGCGGAGCTGCATTTTGATGGAATGTGTATTTCCAGTGTGATCAAACGCAAACAGTTGGAAAAATTCCATGTAGAGCCAAAGGATATGGATGGAATTGTCAGTACCTTACGCTCTACCACTGGCGTAGAAGTAGCCATATTCGTATATCCGAATGAAAATGATACTTATAAAGTCAGCCTGCGTTCCGCTTCTTATGTGGATGTGGCTGAAATTGCTGTGGAATTTGGCGGCGGCGGACATAGTCGTGCGGCAGGTCTTTCCATGGAAGGAAAACCGGATGACATCCTCAAAAAAGTACTTGCGAAAGTCAAAAAGCAGTTAAAGACAAAAGAGGAAAATGGATGTACAACGGAATCATAAATGTATACAAGGAAAAAGGATATACTTCTTTTGATGTGGTAGCACGTATGCGCGGTATCTGTGGACAAAAGAAAATCGGTCATACCGGGACGTTAGATCCGGATGCAGAGGGCGTGTTGCCGGTCTGCCTTGGAAAAGCAACGAAAGTCTGTGATATGCTGACCGATTCGGATAAGGTATATCGTGCAGTCATGCAGCTTGGTGTGGAGACTGATACGCAAGATATGACGGGAACGATTTTAAAAGAAGCGGATACGTCTGGTCTTGCAGAACAATATGTTATGGGTGCGGTGATGCAATTTGAAGGAGAAATCTTTCAGGTTCCGCCGATGTATTCCGCATTGAAAGTAAATGGAAAGAAACTGTGTGATCTGGCCAGAGCCGGTGTTACCGTGGAGCGAAAAGCCCGCCCGGTAACTATTTACAAGATTTTTGTGGAGAACATAGAACTTCCATATGTAACGATGACGGTTTCCTGCTCTAAGGGAACTTATATCCGTACGTTGTGTCATGATATCGGAGCAAAATTAGGTTGTGGTGCAGCTATGAAAAGCCTTGTCCGGCTCCAGGCGGCGGGATATCGTATTGAAGATGCTTATAAGCTGGATGCTTTGCAGAAGTTCAGTGAATCAGGTACTTTAAAAGATGCTGTTACACCTATCGAACGAGTATTTGATGTGTATCCGGTGCTGACAGCAAAACCGGAATTTGACATTATGCTGAAAAATGGCAATAAAATGGCACTACAGCAGTTTCAGGAAATGATAAAGCCAGAATTAGAGATGAAAGTGCGTGTCCGGATGTCGGATGGACGTTTTGCGGCCGTTTACGAATACCGGGAAGATCTGGGACTGTTCCGTCCGTTAAAAATGTTTTTGGAGGATTAACAAGAAAGGATGAAATATATAAAAGATACATTGGATTTTAAAATTGAAGAACCTTCGGTTATCACTCTGGGCAAGTTTGACGGTCTGCACAGCGGACATCGTTATCTGATGGAGGCTATGCAGAAAGGCAAGGAGCAGGGACTCAAATGCGTAATCTTTACCTTTGATATTCCGCCGAAAGCGATTCACAAAGATACGTACAATGTGTTATCTACCAATGAAGAAAAAGCACATATTTTTGCGGAAGCAGGGGTAGATTACCTGATCGAATGTCCGTTTACTGACGATTTTCGTCAGCTTTCCCCCTATGCATTTTTACAGATGCTGAAAGAGAAAATCAATGTAAAAATGATCGTGGCAGGAACAGATTTTCATTTCGGATATCAGCGTTCCGGTTCCTTTCGCGAATTACAGCAGTATGCGGATGATCTTGGCTATGAGGCAGTGATCGTTAAGAAAAAGCAGTACAAAGGCGAAGATATCAGCAGTACGCGAATCCGTAAAGAGATTGCAGAAGGAAATATGGAAGAAGCGAATAATCTGCTTGGCTATTCTTATTTTCTTACAGGACCGGTGCTTCACGGTAACGAGATCGGACGAACCATCGGAATCCCGACGGCAAATCAGCGTCCGGAAGAATTTAAACTGCTTCCACCAAAGGGTGTGTATGCAGTGGAAGTTCTGGCAGAGGGAAAGCAGTACGATGGAATCAGCAACATCGGATGCAAGCCAACCATTGAAGGGGTTAACCCAATGGGTGTGGAAACGTTTCTGTTTGATTATTCCGGGGATTTGTATGGCAAGGATATCAAAGTGTCTTTTCTGAAGTTTATCCGTCCGGAGCGGAAGTTCGGTTCTCTGGCAGAATTAAAGGCACAGATGGATCGGGATATTCTGGTTTGTAAGGAATATCTAGGTACAGTTCACTCATCACATATATGCAGGGAATGATCATGCTTGCATGGGGAATTACCTGCATGTAGAGTGATGAAGAGAGCGCCTTTCTCTGAGTCAAAGGAGTTTTAGCCTTCATGGATAAAGTTCAAGAAGTTTCGCACGCAAGCGAGCTCTTTTACGAATGGCGCGTGTGAACTGTAATAATATATGAAAAAGTGGTTTACAAGTCAGATGGAATATGATATATTGTTTAAGCGTGAGTAAAAAGCCCATACTCAGTACCCGGACACTCCGACCGGTACTTGGTAAACACGCGTGATTGGGCGATTATGAAAAATAAAGGAGGAAATCAAGATGATTTCAAAAGAAAAAAAAGCAGCGATTATGGCAGAGTATGGTAGAACACCAAACGATACAGGATCACCGGAAGTACAGATCGCAATCTTAACAGCAAGAATCCAGGAGCTCACAGAGCATCTGAAAGAGAACCCGAAGGATCATCATTCCAGAAGAGGTCTTCTGAAAATGGTTGGTCAGAGACGTGGTATGCTTGCGTACCTTCAGAAAAAAGATCTGGAAGGTTATCGTGCACTGATCGCAAAATTAGGCATCAGAAAATAATAACAGGATAGCTGTCAGAATAGAGCGGAATTTCCGCTCTATTTTGGATTGGCGGGAGGGTTTATCCGAGACCGCTGATGTGTGCAAAACTTGTTTTTGCCCAGATCAGTAGTTTCGGGTCTCCTGCCACAGTAAAAAAGGAGAGAAAATAATGAAGAAAACCTATTCAATGGAATTGGCCGGAAGAACATTAAGCGTTGATGTCGGCCGTGTAGCTGCACAGGCAAATGGCGCAGCTCTTATGCATTATGGTGATACAGTTGTATTATCTACAGCAACTGCATCTGAAAAACCACGTGAGGGAATCGATTTCTTCCCGTTAAGCGTAGAGTTTGAAGAGAAAATGTATTCTGTAGGAAAAATCCCGGGTGGATTTAACAAACGTGAGGGAAAAGCATCTGAGAACGCTGTTCTGACAGCCCGTGTTATCGACCGTCCGATGCGTCCACTGTTCCCGAAAGATTACAGAAATGATGTTACTTTAAATAACATGGTAATGAGCGTTGATCCGGAGTGCCGTCCGGAGCTTCTTGCAATGCTTGGTTCTGCAATCGCAACAAGCATTTCCGATATTCCGTTCTGCGGACCTTGTGCAACCACACAGATCGGTATGGTAAACGGCGAATTTGTTGTAAACCCGTCTCAGGCAGATTGGGATAACGGAGATCTTCAGCTGACTGTCGCATCTACTTCTGAGAAAGTAATCATGATCGAGGCAGGCGCAAACGAGATCAAAGAAGAGAAAATGATCGAAGCTATCTACATGGCTCATGAGATCAACCAGACAATCATTGAGTTCATTAACAAAATGGTTGCTGAGATCGGCAAACCAAAACATGAGTATACAAGCTGTGCAGTTCCGGAAGAAATGTTCGCAGCAATGCGTGAGATCGTGACACCGGAAGAGATGGAAGAAGCTGTATTTACTGATGTAAAACAGGTTCGTGAGGAGAACATCCGTGTCATTACAGAAAAACTCGAAGAAGCATTTGCAGAGAACGAAGAGTGGCTTGCTGTTCTTGGTGAGGCAGTATACCAGTACCAGAAAAAGACCGTTCGTAAGATGATCTTAAAAGACCACAAACGTCCGGATGGACGTGCCATCACACAGATCCGTCCGCTGGCAGCAGAAGTTGACCTGATCCCGAGAGTTCACGGTTCTGCTATGTTTACCCGTGGACAGACACAGATCTGTACGATCACAACTCTGGCTCCGTTATCTGAGGTTCAGAAAGTAGACGGACTGGATGAGAATATTACAAGCAAACGTTACATGCATCATTACAACTTCCCGTCCTACTCTGTAGGTGAGACAAAACCGTCCAGAGGACCGGGACGTCGTGAGATCGGACATGGTGCATTGGCTGAGAAAGCTTTAGTACCGGTACTTCCGACAGAGGAAGAGTTCCCGTACGCAATCCGTACTGTATCTGAGACATTTGAGTCCAACGGATCTACTTCTCAGGCAAGTATCTGTGCATCTACCATGTCTCTGATGGCAGCAGGTGTACCGATCAAGAAACCGGTTGCAGGCATTTCCTGTGGTCTGGTAACAGGCGAGACAGATGATGATTATATCGTTCTGACAGATATTCAGGGTCTGGAAGACTTCTTTGGTGACATGGACTTTAAAGTAGCCGGAACACATGATGGTATCACAGCAATCCAGATGGATATCAAGATCCACGGACTGACAAGACCGATTGTAGAGGAAGCTATCGCAAGAACACGTGAAGCAAGACTTTACATTCTGGATGAAGTTATGAAACCGGCTATCGCTGAACCGAGAGCACAGGTTGGAAAATATGCACCGAAGATCATCTCCATGCAGATCGATCCGCAGAAGATCGGTGATGTAGTTGGTCAGAGAGGAAAAACAATCAACGCAATCATTGAGCAGACTGGCGTTAAGATTGATATTACAGATGATGGTTCCGTATCTATCTGTGGTACAGATGCAGATATGATGAATCGTGCAGCAGAGCTGATCCGCATCATCGTAACAGATTTCGAGGCAGGTCAGGTTCTTACAGGTAAAGTTGTAAGCATCAAAGAGTTTGGTGCATTCATCGAGTTTGCTCCGGGCAAAGAGGGAATGGTTCATATTTCCAAAATTTCCAAAGAGCGTATCAACCGTGTAGAAGATGTTCTGACACTTGGAGACAAGGTTACTGTTGTATGCCTTGGAAAAGACAAGATGGGAAGAATCAGCTTCAGCATGAAAGACGTGAAATAATAAATAATGAAATAAAAACCGGTGGGCATATGCCTGCCGGTTTTTGCTTTGATCAGAAATGGAATTTTTGCTGAATTTTGTTTTGGATAAAAGCACTTTATAGCAGGCAGAATATATTACTATATGGAAAGAATTTTAAAATATATTCATGCATCTGCTGCATACAGACTGGGGATTTTCGGACAGGGTATTCTTGTAGCGGTACTGGATACCGGAATTTATCCCCACGCAGATCTGCAGGGAAGAATGGCAGGATTTCGTGATTATATCAGGCAGCGTCCACAGCCTTACGATGATAATGGACATGGAACACATATCAGTGGGATCATAGGAGCCGGTGGGAAAGGAGCTATTCATGGAGTTGCACCGGGGTGTTATCTGTGGAGCTGTAAGGTTTTAGATAAAAATGGTAATGGAAAAATTCAGGATACCTGTCAGGCAGTGGAGGATATTGTTGCATACAATCAGAAGCATACGCAGAAAATACGGATTATGAATATTTCTGTTGGAATGTTGGAGCGGGTACAACCGGAATTGCAGAAACGTCTGTTGCACAGTGTAGAACATGCCTGGGATCAGGGAATTGTGGTACTGGCAGCCGCAGGTAATAACGGACCGGGAGAACATACGGTGACCAGTCCCGGGACTTCCCGGAAAATTATTACGGTTGGAAGTCTGGATAGCTGCAGCGAAACCAAACGGGAGTTAAGCCTGTATTCCGGACGGGGACCGACAGAGTCCTGTGTGGTAAAACCGGAAATTTTGATGCCGGGAATGGATATTATCAGTTGTGGCACGCGTCAGGGAAGTTATGTGAAAAAGAGCGGAACTTCCATGGCGGTGCCAATTGTGTCTGGGATCATCGCATTGCTTTTGAGCAAAGATCCTTCTCTGACACCAAATGAAGTAAAATTACAGTTGTACCGCAGTGCGGATCGCACCGGAATAGACCGCCGGATAAAATGTTGGGGAACTATTGATCTGCGAAAACTGCTATCTATATGAAAAAACGGGAGACAATTTGTACCCATGCATTTTTCAACGTAAGCAATGGAATACTGTCAACAGCCAGAATGTTGACAGAACCTACATTTTCGCCATTTAGTATATATACAGCTTTGCCGATCACGTCATCTTTTTGAATTGGGGCTTCTACATGATCAGGGAGCTCTAGTTTTTTCTTTAATTCTCCGCCGGTATTTTTTATGTCAAGATAGTGAAAGGCAGATTCGTATCGCAGGGGAAGCTGTGACTGTCTGCCTCTGGAGACCAAAATGTCCGGTATAATATCCTGATTTTCATCTGTATACACGCGGCAGTTGGTAAATCCCCAGTCAAACATAGATTTTACATCGGCAATACGCTCTTTGCTGCTTGTGGCACCCATCACGACTGCAATCAGACTGAGAGAATCCTTAGCTGCAGTTGCGGAGAGGCAGAAACCGGCTTTGGAGGTAAAACCGGTTTTTAGTCCGGTGGCATAAGGGTACTGTTTGAGCAGATGATTCGTATTACTGAGGGTAAAGGCAGAATCGCCCCGGGCAGTGTGATGAATGATATCTTCCTGCCAGATTTTGGTATAGTCAAAGACTGTCGGATGATTTACTGTCAGTTCCCGGGACATCAGGGCAATGTCATTGGCGCAGGAATAATGATTGTCTGCATCGAGTCCGCAGCAGTTTACAAAATTTGTATGTGTCATGCCGAGAGAGGCGGCAGTTTCATTCATTTTCTGCACAAAAGTATCTTCACTTCCACTGATCAGTTCTGCCATGGCGACACATGCATCGTTGGCACTGGCGACTGTGATACATTTGATCAGTGTTTCCACTGTCTGGGTTTCGTTTGGCTCCAAGTACACCTGAGAGCCTCCCATGCTGGCGGCATGTTCGGAAATCGTTACCGTGTCCTCGAAATGAATCTGTCCGGCTTCCAGTGCCTGAAAAATCAAAAGTAAGGTCATGATTTTGGTGACGCTTGCCAGCGGGCGTTCTTCGGTGGAATTTTTTTCATACAAAATGGTGCCAGTGGCCGCATCCATTAAGAGGGCGCTTGGCGAGGTGACGGATGGGGCAGAACCGGCAGATTCTGTATCCGATGCAGAGATTTCTGTGGCATAAGTGGTGAGGGGGAGGGCACACAACAACAGTAGAAGTGCAAGAAAAACAGAAAAGTGGCGTTTTAATCCTACTTTCATATACAATCCTGGAATGTTTTTCTATATTTTTATGTTTCGGTAGGGAAAACTATGCTTGGGACAGGGAGAATGTGGGAAAAGAAAAGGAAAAACCAGAGAAAAACCTTGAATTTTTGCGGGGATTCAGTACAATAGTGTAAGATTGGAGAAAATATGTCTTATGGAATTAAAGGTAAAACTGGAAGTATTTGAGGGACCGTTGGATCTGCTGCTTCATTTGCTGGATAAAAATAAGGTGAGTATCTACGATATCCCAATCGTGGAGATTACCAATCAGTATCTGGATTATATCCGGGAAATGCAGCGCCGGGATCTGAACATTATGAGTGAATTTCTGGTTATGGCGGCAACGTTGCTGGAAATCAAGTCAAAATGGCTTCTGCCCAAGGAGGAGTCTGAGGAGGAAGAAGAAATCGATCCCCGTGCAGAACTGATGGAACAGTTGCTGCAGTACAAGCTGTTTAAATATATGTCGCAGGAATTAAAAGACCGTCAGATCGATGCGGGACGCCGTTTGTTCAAGAATCCATCAATCCCGGAGGAAGTGCGTTCTTATGAAGAACCGCTGGATCTGGATGAACTGACGAAGGGATACAATCTGAAGAAGCTGCATGCGATTTTTGAATCGGTCATGAAAAAGCAGACCGATAAAATGGATCCGATCCGTTCCAGATTTGGAAAAATTGAGCGAGAGGAAGTGTCACTGGATGAGAAAATGATCTACCTGGAGACCTATTGTATGGAACATAAACGTTTTTCTTTCCGGGATCTGCTGGAACGACAGAGAAGCAAAGTAGAGATTATTGTAACTTTTCTTGGTATTCTGGAATTGATGAAAACCGGGCGGATCCAGATTGAGCAGGAACATTTATTTGACGAAATCTATATTACCGTTTGCCCGAAAACGGAACAGGAGTAAAGAAACATGAAGATTGAAGAATACGAAGCAGCGGCAGAAGCGATTTTGTTTGCTATGGGAGATTCGGTAGAACTGAAAAAACTGGCGTTTGCGCTGCAGGTCGGAGAGCGGGAGGCAGAGCTGATCGTGCGGAATCTGGCAGACCGCTATCAGGCTTCCAACTGCGGACTGCAGATTCTGGAACTGGAAGGTGCCTATCAGATCTGTACGAAACCATCCCAGTATGAATATCTGATCCGCATTGCGAAGCAGCCGCGAAAACAAGTGTTGACAGATGTATTATTGGAAACGTTATCGATTGTTGCATACAAGCAGCCGGTAACAAAAGTAGAGATTGAAAAAATCCGTGGGGTATCCTGTGAGCATGCCATCAATAAGCTTTTGGATTATGGACTGATTCAGGAGGCAGGACGTCTGGATGCGCCGGGGCGACCAATCCTGTTTGGTACCACGGAAGAATTTTTGCGTTGTTTTGATGTGCAGTCTGTAGAAGAACTGCCGGATATGAATCCGGATAAGATCGAGGAACTGAAGCAGGAAGCCGAGGAGGAAGTACAGCTCCAGTTGAAATTGTAATCAAAAAATACAACAAAACGAATTGAAACGTGACAAAAAAGAAAAGTTCACAAAAAATAGAAACAAAATTATGCGAATTCGACTGAAAATATCGTTAATTAATTAACTACTATAAACAAGTGCTAATATCCATGTATATAATTTGTGCAAATTGTATAAAAAATCCCATCAAAAATAGGTTAAAGATACTAACTGGAAACCTGATAACACAATTGTCAGTATTGAAAAAAGTACAATCTTATATTAATATACGACACATGGGTGTTGCAAAACAGGTAAAATATGTAAAAAATATACAAAAGCAGTTCTGAAAATTACTTTTGGAATTTACATAGAGACAGAGTGATGCAACCGGCTTTACAGTGGTAAAGGATTTAGGAGGATAGGATATGAGCAGATTATCAGTAGTATCAGCTGACAAAGTAAATTCTACGACGGAACAGCTTATGAAAGAATTTACACAGCGAATTGTGGCAAATCCGCCGGGAGTCTGTCCGGTAGATATGCAGCTGGCATTCTTAAAAGTATGTCATGCACAGACATGTGGAAAATGTGTTCCATGTCGCATCGGTCTGGGACAGTTAGAGGAGCTTCTTGAGAAAGTTCTGAATAACGAAGCGACCATGGATACATTGAAACTGATTGAGCAGACAGCAGAAAACATCAAGAACTCTGCTGACTGTGCCATCGGTTTTGAATCCGCACGTATGGTGCTGGCAGGTCTGGAAGGTTTCAAAGAAGATTATATTTCCCATATTACAGAGCACAGATGTCTGGGATCGTTCGAACAGCCAATCCCGTGCGTGACTCTCTGTCCGGCACATGTGGATATCCCTGGATATATTGCGCTGGCAGGTGAGGGGCGCTGCGAGGATGCACTTCGTCTGATCCGTAAGGACAACCCGTTTCCGACAGCATGTGCCCTGATCTGTGAGCATCCGTGTGAGGCGAGATGCCGCAGAAATATCATTGATGATTCCATCAATATCCGTGGTATGAAACGTTATATCGTGGACAATGCGCCGTCTGATCAGGTACCGGTTCCGGAATGTGCGTCGTCAACAGGTAAAAATATTGCAATCATCGGCGGTGGCCCGAGTGGACTGACAGCTGCTTATTTCCTGCAGTTAATGGGGCATCAGTGTACTGTTTTTGAGGAGAAGCAGCACCTTGGCGGTATGCTCCGTTACGGTATTCCAAACTACCGTTTTCCGCGGGAACGTCTGCAGGAAGATATTGATGCGATTCTTTCTACCGGTGTAGAAGTGAAAATGAATCAAAACATCGGTACCGAGGAAATAAAAGAGATTCAGAAATTCTACGATGCAATTTATGTAGCAATCGGTGCACATACAGATAAAAAGCTTGGACTGGAAGGCGAGGACAGCAAGAATGTCGTTTCCGCTGTTGACATGCTTCGGGAGATCGGCGATGGAAAATACCCGGATTACACAGGTAAGCGTGTTGTTGTTGTCGGCGGTGGAAACGTGGCAATGGACTGTGCGAGAACTGCGATCCGTGCCAATGCAGAGACTGTAAGTATCGTATATCGCAGACGTCAGGAAGATATGACTGCACTTCCGGCAGAAGTAGAGGGTGCTGTTGCAGAGGGAATCGAGCTTGTTACCTTAAAAGCACCGCTTCGTGTGGAAGCCGATGCAGAAGGAAACGCATGTGCACTCTGGGTACAGCCACAGATCATCGGACCGGTAAAAGGAGGCAGACCTTCTCCACGAAAAGCAAACAAACCGGAAGAACGTATGGAATGTGATATTGTTCTGGTTGCCATCGGACAGGATATCGTATCTCAGCCATTTGCTGATTTTGGTCTGGCCACTAATTGGGGACGCATCGTTACCAACGAGGGCGGTGCTTCTAATATGGTTGGTGTATATGCCGGCGGTGACTGTGTATCAGGTCCGTCTACCGTGATCAAAGCAATCGCAGCAGGAAAAGCTGCTGCTGCAAATATTGATGAATATCTTGGCTATCACCATCCGATCAGCTGTGATGTTGAGATTCCGGAGCCAATGCTGAGTGACAAAGTTCCTTGCGGACGTGTCAACCTTCAGGAAGTAGAGGCATGGGCAAGAAGAACAAACTTTGAGGCAATTGAACTTCCGATGAGCTGTGAAGAAGCTGCGCAGGAAGCAAGCCGTTGCTTACGATGCGATCATTATGGTTGCGCCACACTGAGAGGAGGCAGAGAGTTCGAATGGTAAATTTAACAATTAACAATAAAAAAGTTCAGGTACCGGAAGGTACTACAATTCTGGCAGCTGCTGCTCAGGTGGGAATTAAAATTCCGACATTGTGCTATTTAAAAGAAATCAATGAGATCGCTTCCTGCCGTATCTGTGTGGTAGAGGTGGAAGGAAAAGAGACACTGGTCGCATCCTGTAATACCGTAGTAGAAGAAGGCATGGTTATATACACAAACAGTTACAAAGCACAGCATGCCCGCCGTATGAACCTTCAGTTTATTCTGTCTGAACATGATGCACACTGCGCTTCCTGCATCAGAAGTGGAAACTGCAGTCTGCAGTCTGTTGCAAATGATATGAATATCGGTGAAGTGCCGTTTAAAGAACACTATGAGGTAAATGATTGGCCACAGGATTTCCCACTGATCCGTAATGCAAGCAAATGTATCAAATGTATGCGTTGCGTGCAAATCTGTGATAAAGTACAGGATCTTGGAATCTGGGATATGATCAATACCGGAAAACGTACCAGCGTTGGTATATCCGGCAGAAAGAAGATTACAGAATCCGACTGTGCAATCTGTGGTCAATGTATCACACATTGTCCGGTTGGTGCGTTGCATGAGCGTGATGATATTGATCCGTTTATGAATGCGGTCCATGATCCGGATAAGATCGTGGTTGTTCAGATCGCACCTGCTGTCCGTGCAGCCTGGGGAGAGGACTTAGGGCTTCCGCGTGAGATGGCAACAGAAAAAAGGATGGCAGCAGCGGTTCGTGCGCTTGGGGTTGATTATGTATTTGATACAAACTTTTCTGCTGATCTGACCATTATGGAAGAAGGAAACGAGTTTTTGGAGCGTATGACACATGCAGATGAGTATTCATGGCCGATGTTTACTTCCTGTTGTCCGGGTTGGGTTCGCTTTGTAAAATCTCAGTATCCGGATATGACCAAAAATCTGTCCACGGCAAAATCTCCGCAGCAGATGTTTGGGGCGGTGGCAAAATCCTACTATGCACAGATCCTAGATGTAGATCCGTCCAGAATCTTCAGCGTTTCCATTATGCCTTGTGTGGCGAAGAAACATGAGTGTGCAATTCCTGGAATGGATGATGCGGGCGCAGGTCCGGATGTAGATCTGTCTATCACAACCAGAGAGTTAGACCGTGTATTAAAGGCAGAACTTGTTTCTCCGGCATTTTTGGAGGAGGAAGAATTTGATCAGCCGTTAGGTATCGGCTCTGGTGCAGGTGTTATCTTCGGAGCAACCGGTGGTGTTATGGAAGCGGCTTTAAGAACTGCATACTATGTATTAAACGGCAAAAATCCGGATCCGGATCTGTTTAAAACAGTACGTGGTATGGATGGTATCCGTGAGGCAGAAGTTGAGATCGCAGGTATCAAGATCAGGGCAGCCATTGTCAGCGGACTTGGAAATACAAGAAAGCTGATCGAGAAAATTCGCTCCGGTGAAGCGGAGTATCATTTTGTAGAAGTAATGGCATGTCCGGGTGGTTGTGTCGGCGGGGG
>URDN01000011.1 GCA_900546495.1 uncultured Lachnospiraceae bacterium | reverse complement strand
TGTATACAGTTAAACCCAGTAAAATCAACGCATGAGGGGAACTGGCTACATTTTAATTCCCAGCTTGGTGATCTGGTGGCAGACATCGAGTGTTATGGCAACACGCAGCAGCAGAAGGATGCGAATCTGAAAGCACTGATTGAGCGTAACCATTATGAAAAATATTATTACCTTGGAGATACCCAGGGGGATTATAATGCATGTCAGAAAGCGGGAGTTCCATTTCTGTTTGCAGCTTATGGTTTCGGAACAGTGGATGCCAACGTTCCACAGGTGGAGAGCCTGGAGCGGTTACCGGAAGTAATGAAAAAATTATAATTGAAAAAATATGAAAAGCACTGAAAACCAATGAAAGGTATTCAGTGCTTTTTTTAGAAGAAAAAATCATTTCAAACCAAACATCACATGTGCCATTTCTGTACCAGCTTTGGTTTTGAAAATCCGATCAATAGCAGTCTGAATTGCCGGTCTGTCTGCATGATCCTCATAAAGATTGACGAGAAAATCTGCCTCTACCAGAATCTGGTAATCTAATCCATCGATATTATTGTAAGTATGATGATGTCCGATAAGATAGCAGACACGGTCAATCACCGCATCAGAATAAGTACCACATTCTGTCAGCATCTGGCGGGCAGCAGCAGGACCTTCTTTTTCCTGCAACACTCCTGCAGAACTGTGATATTTTTCTTCAGCAATTTTGATGCCGATGTCGTGGAGAATCGCAGCGGTTTCCAGAATGTGCTGTAATTCATCAGATAAATGCTCTGCGTGTCCGATCATGGATGCATAAGTATATACTTTTGTATAATGCTGGATACGGGCAGGGTCGCCGGAATAGTAGGCAAGCATTTTCTGGATCAGTGTTTCATTCATTTCAATTGTTTTATCCATTTACATAGTTATCCTTTCGCTTTCATGTTCATCACATTATAAAACTCATTCGCGTTCATCAGATCCGAAGCACTTTTGATGAGACCAAGGTTTATCATAGCCTGAATCGTATTCGTACAGGACTTAGATAAGGAAAATGATACTTCGATGGAGGAGTAATAATTTGCCGGTTTATTATTCTGAGCGGCAGCACTTACCGTATTTGCCGAAGCTGCTTCGTGATCATTGGAAGTATCGGAGGAAGCTTTGAATGGTAACATATCTGTCAAATATTCCACATCCCCCGGAATCTGTCCGTAGAAGTAAAAACTGTCATAGTAAATCGGGTTATCGTCAGTATCATGGAGGCCAAGTCCCGCCGGATAGTTGCCTGCAAGGATATCTGCTTTGAGTGCTTTATACAGTGTCTCAGTCTGCTGTTGGTTCAGAGTAAGATTTTCATCATGTCCGTATTCATCTACATGGCTTAAGGTGCCGTTTACAAAGGTGACATTTTCGTAATTGTAGCAGAGCAGATAACGAAGCAAATCTTCGTTTCCGATTTCCAGTTTGGAAATCTGATAAGCCGGTGTAGTGTTGTCATTTAGTGTTGCACTTGTTACTGGAATTTCATAGCGTCGCATAATTTTATGGCCGTTTTTCAGATAATAAGTAATCTGAATGGAAGATACATAATCCCCGTCACTGTAAACAACAGAGGTGGATGTGCTGGATTTTGTGGTGCCGGAGGATGTTGCAGTTGCATATTCAGCGTTTTGTTCTTCTGAATCATTGTAGGCTGTATGTTTTTGCTGATAGGAGTATGACAGATACTCCTGTTTGTGATTCAGAATATTTTTATGAATTTTTTCCAGTACTTCGAAATCAGCCGGATCCGTGTATACATGCTCGTAATCTGCGTACATATAAATGGCTGCAATCTGATCCGTTTCCGGAATTTTGCGTTCCATGTGGAACGCATCACTTTTGACCAGACCGGTTCCAAGCAGGAAGAGCGCAATGCAGACAGCCCATTCCATCCATCGCTTCCGTGAAAATACATGGAAGCGTTTTTTTAACAGCATTTCTGAAATGAAGAAACTTGCAAAGGTGCATGGAATCAGAAATACAAAAAGTGATACTGTCATATGTGCAGTATTAGCAAAAAGCAGACTGGAGAGCAGGAAGGAAAGTCCGAAACCTCCAACAAGTGCCAGCATCCAGCGGAAACAAGGATGCAGCCAGCCAAAGGCAACCACATCACCGGTGCATTCTAACTGGCGTTTCTGATAAAATACATAGGCGAGAATTAAAAATGCCACAGCTACGAGAACGTAAAGTCCAATCAGCAGTCCACCGTGCATATTGATTGTTTCCAGTGCGGTAAAATCTTCATTCATGGACCAGGTCAGGGATACATGATCCAGCAGATACAGAAACGGGGAAAGTACCGTATCTCTGGTTTCGGTCAATGCACTGCTTACCTGATCACCAAGGATTCCCATGCCGTAGCACATGGAGGAAATGATCAGTGTGGCGATGGATTTGATGCTGATATACAGAAAATTCCCTGCAAAATAATAAGTTGCTGCGGCAACTGCGTGTCCCGTGAGCATACAGCAGAATACCGCGAGGGTATAAAACAGAAAACTCATGCCTGTTATGTAAAGCAGCCAGTACAACAGATATTCCACGGACGTAATATTATTTAAAATACATACAAGTAGATTCAGCAAAAATGTGATCAGCTGCGGGATCAGCAGGAACAAAAAGCCGCTGATATAATTTGTTGCAAACAATTCACTCCGTTTTACTGGAAGTGCATGGATCATATGACAGCTTCGGGTGGAAAAAAGGTAGGAAAAAACCGTAACGGCAGCCACCAGTGCTGCAAAAAAGATGACATATGGTTCCAGATTTCCACTGATGCATTCCAACATGGTTGTCAGGCGATTTGTGGCTGAAGGGGCAGCATAGTCCAATTGCTTAAAATTCATGTAATTGCGGGTGTTCAGGAACATCCGTATGGTCATGTTAAAAAACAGATACGCAAGGTAAACCGCCCAGACCGGCCAGAACCGGGTCATATTTTTACGGAATATCGTTTTATTAAAACAGGATGTCTTTGATTTCATAATTCTTTCCTCCCATTTCATAAATAAAAATTTCTTCCAATGTAAGAGGAAGGATATCGATCAGCATCGGATGTGTCTGCTCCAGTATCATTTTGGCCTGCTCCGGATTGCCTTTTACGATCAATGTGTATACACGACCGGTGTTGGACATGTGTAAAATCTCAAAATCTTTCGGCAGCGTTGGCATGCCTTCCTGAAATGCCACCTGAATTTTGGACACATTTCCCTGCAAATCGGAGAGAGAGCGCTCCACAATGATCTTGCCCTGATGCATGATGCCTACATGGTCGCAGACATCTTCCAGTTCACGCAGATTGTGGGAAGAAATCAGGATTGTAGTGCGGCTTTCGCTTGCCTTAGACAGTATGATACTCCAGATCTGGCGGCGCATCACCGGATCAAGACCATCCATAGGCTCATCCAGGATCATCAGCTCCGGCATGGCGCAGATAGAGAGCCAGAAGGCCACCTGCTTTTGCATACCTTTGGAAAGCCGGCGGATGGCACGTTTGGTATCAATATTCGGGAAAAATTCCTGCAAGCGCTCAAAAAGTCCGGAATCAAATTTTTTGTAAATGCCCTGATAAAACTGCTTCATTTCCAGTGTATTTGCCTGGAAAAAATAGAACATGTCATCCGGGATATATGTGAATTTGATTTTGGCCTCCGGATTGTCATATACTGGCAGACCGTCAATGAGGATGGAGCCGCTGTCGGGGCGGTAAATTCCGGTGAGATGACGGATCAGAGTGGATTTCCCGGCACCATTTGGACCTACGAGACCGTAAATGGTTCCTTTCGGGACATGCAGACTCATGTCATCCAACGCTTTAAATCCATGGAATGTTTTGGTAATATGTTCTGCCTGGATCATGCCTGAATCCTCCTTCCTGATAAAGAAAGAATGCGGTTCGTGAGCTCATTTACCGGCATGGACAGATAGAGAAGCTCAGACACAATCTTATCAAATTTTGGCAGCAGTTCCTGCTGACGGAGCTGGTTGGTCTGATCCACTTCTGCAACAAAGGTGCCTTTTCCGGACAACGTATAGATGTAACCTTCGCTTTCCAGTTCCCGGTAGGCACGCTGGATCGTATTTGGATTGATCGCCAGCGAAGCTGCCAGTTCCCGTACGGAAGGAAGCTTTTCATCTTTTTTCAAAGCACCGCTGACCACAAGCTGCCGTACATTATCTTTTATCTGCTGATAAAAGGGGCGCGTATCGCGGTAATTTAACTGTATCATAGAAGTCTCCTTTTAAATAAAAATAGACGAACGGTGTCAGCTAAATAGCAGATGGAGTATCTATATAAATTTATATAGAAAACGTCGCAGATGGCATTTGGCGTACTAACCGTGTTAATACAGTTAATATAGCATGCATATGGGGGACATACAAGAAAGAAGCGCAAAAGAAAATCTTAATTCTTTCGAAAGAAAGACATTTGTCAGGAAAGAAAAAAATGATGCATTAGACAGATACAAAGGTAGGGGAGAAAAAGAGCAGGTGATGCCTCACCTGCTCATGCGACTTTTTATGATAATTAATCTTCTTTTTCCAGTTCTGCAACAATGTCATTTAACATCTGTAATACATTGTCCTCACCTACATTTTCAAAGTGTTCGGAAATGGATTCCAGTCTATCAAAAAAGCTTGGCTTTCTTTCTCCTGTCTGTGTGTCACAGGAAGAACCACAGCTGTGGCAATTACCTGTACATCCGCCAATAGTATTTTCTGCCATATGAATTACCTCCTTAAAATGTGAATCGAATGATTCTGATGGGTTCAGTATACTATAATATTCTCCGCGTTTCTATAGAAAAAATGTGAATTCATAGAAAATTAATAGAGTTTATCTGGCAGGCTTATTTTAGGTTGAGAAAAACCGCAAAAAAAGGTATAATAAAACACATAATTCGGGAAAAAATCCCGCTGCCCAAAAAGCATTTTATAGATAGAAAATTATACCGAATTATCTATCTGATAAAAGGACTCCGTGCAAATGATGTACACTTGCACGAGAAGAATGATGTTTATTTTGGCAGATTTTGAGAAGGAGTTTTTTATTATGAGAGCAAGTGGTATTTTACTTCCGGTAAGCAGTTTACCGTCAAAATATGGAATCGGATGTTTTTCAAAAAGTGCATTTGAATGGATTGATTTTCTGCAGGAGAGCGGCCAGACATTCTGGCAGATCCTGCCACTGGGACCGACCAGTTACGGAGATTCTCCGTATCAGTCATTTTCTACTTTTGCGGGAAATCCGTATTTCATTTCTCTGGAAGAACTGATCAAGGAAGGACTTCTGACCAGAGAGGAATGTGAGGCAGCGCAGCTTGGTACAAATCCGTCTTATGTGGATTATGGGAAACAGTATGAAAACCGGAATCCGTTGTTACATAAAGCTTATGAGAACAGCAAAAAACGGGAAGATGAAGAGTTCCTGAAATTTGAGGAAGAGCAGAAGGAATGGCTCCCGGATTATGCACTGTTTATGGCATTAAAGGATGTGCATGACAAGCAGGCATGGAGTACCTGGGAAAAAGAACTGATTCAGAAGGAGCCGGATGTTCTGGCAAAATACAGGGAAGAACTTGCAGATGAGATCTGTTATTATGAATATCTGCAGTACTGGTTTTTAAAACAGTGGCTGAAAGTGAAAAAATATGCCAATGAGCGTGGTATCAGGATTATTGGTGATATTCCGATTTATGTGGCTTTCGACAGTGCAGATGCATGGATGAATCCGGAATTATTTGAATTTGATGAAGATATGAACCCCATCGAAGTGGCAGGATGCCCGCCAGATGGATTTACTGCAGACGGACAGCTCTGGGGCAATCCAATCTATGACTGGGAATACCACAAAAAGCAGAACTTTGCATGGTGGATCCGCCGTATCAAACACTGTGAAGTATTGTATGATGTGGTTCGAATCGACCATTTCCGTGGTTTCGATGAATATTATACGATTCCATACGGCATGACAAATGCCCGCATCGGGGAGTGGAAAAAAGGACCGGGTATCGCACTTTTTAAAGAAGTAAAAAAACATGTGAAAAACATCGAGATCATTGCAGAAGATCTTGGCTATATGACACAGTCAGTCCGTGATCTGGTGGCTGAAACAGGTTATCCTGGCATGAAGGTATTACAGTTTGCCTTTGGCGGTGGCAGTGACAACGAATATCTGCCACATAACTATACCCAGAATGCTGTTGTATACCCAGGAACTCATGACAATGAGACTCTGATGCAGTATCTGGACTGTGCGCAGGATCATGTGCGCAATCACATCCGGGAATATATGAACCGTCCGCATGCTTCAAACGGGGAACTAGGTGAAAATCTGATCTGGATGGCAATGTCCAGCGTTGGAAAATACTGTATTGTTCCGATTCAGGACTATCTTGGCCTGGGAAAAGAAGCCCGGATGAACTTTCCGTCCACCCTTGGTCATAACTGGGAGTGGCGTGTGCGCAAGGAGCAGTTGACACATGATCTGGCTGGTAACATTGCGCATATGACAGGATTGTCCTATCGCTGGAGAATTGATCCACCGAAAAAAGAAGAGAAAGAGGCGGAAAAATAATGGAGTTAAAACGACAAAACCATGAATTTCCACCAGTGTATGATGAAAATTCTGAAATACTGATCCTGGGTAGTTTTCCGTTGGTGAAGTCCAGAGAAATGCAATTCTTTTATGGACATCCGCAGAACCGTTTCTGGAAAGTCATGGCGCAGGTTTTGGATGAGAAGGTTCCGCAGACTATTCCAGAGAAAAAAGAAATGCTGCTGCGGCATCATATCGCCCTGTGGGATGTGATCGCAAGCTGTGACATTGCGGGATCCAGTGACAGCAGTATTCGAAACGTGGTGCCAAATGATCTGGCATATATAATAGGTAGAAGCCAGATTACGAAGATTTATGCAAATGGGGCAAAATCAAAACAGTTGTATGACAAGTATCTGGCAAAAGAGTTGGGGATTGAAGCAGTGCAGCTGCCATCTACCAGTCCGGCGAATGCGGCTTACAGTGTGGAGCGGTTGTTGGAATATTGGCAAAATATAAAAAAAATTTAGAGGATGATCTAGGCTGTCCTTTGGAATATGGACTGGCAATTTTTGGTGGCAAATGGAAATCACGGATTATCAGGGAATGGGTATCGCTGGCAAAATGATTGAATATATGAAAGAAAAATACAAGGATTTCATGTATATCGAAGGAATGCCGGAAGATAAAAATAATGTGTCATTCTACGAAAAACATGGATTTTCCAGAAAATTCAGTCCATTCATCGTAATTCCCATCAGCAGTTTTCCAACCTGCTCAATAGAGAGCTTATAATTACTGCACACCCAGTTCTCCAGAATCCCGATCACTCCATTTGCCAGATATGCGTAGGAATAGTCCAGCATCGTTGCATCTGCATTCGGATAAAGTTTCTGCCAGACACGCATACTGTTGTCATATCCCAGATACATCAGCTGTCTGATAAAGGAAGAATCTCCATGCGGTCCGATCAGTACCTGACAGAGATCACGGTTCTGATCAATGAGATGCAGGATATCATCAAACCAGTTGTCATTTCCAAGAGTTACCACAATATTTTCAAACAATTCATTCTGAATCTGCGTCAGAAGTGCATACACATCCTCATAATAAGAATAGAAAGTACTGCGGTTGATATCTGCCATTTTACAGATATCCGTTACTGTGATCTTATTTAAAGGTTTCTCTTTCAACAGGTCAAAAAGTGCCTGTCGAATCACCGATTTCGTATATTTTGTGCGGCGATCTGTTGCCATTTTCTTCTCCTCTCCTTCAGTCAATCTGTCTGGAAACTGTTAATTATCCAACAAAGTCAAGAAAAAGTGTGGGATAATTGACAGAAAAAATCAAATTGACGGTTGATATTTAACTTAAGTTGATTATAATATACAAGAGTTAAAAATGCAACATGTGTTGTCAAAGACACGGATGTCGTGTAAGAAACATATGTTAAAGAACAGGCACATTTTTACAATTGTAAAAAGTAGTAGTTGCCTGTTTGGAGAATTTGTTTATAGTAAGAAACAAGTAAATATTTAACCAATGAAGCTACGTGGTAGTTATTTGGTTATGAACAAGTAGTGATAGTGGATTGCAAATATCCGCTGACTGATGGCTAAGGGAATAGGAAAGGAGAGCATATCGTGGCAAGTTTATCACATACTATGCAGAGAAAAGCGTTCAGCGCAGCAATTGATGTTGCTTTAAAAAGACTGAACAAAGACAGAGAAAAAGGATTACTTCAGATCATCGATCTGGCTCAGAGATTTATGGGCGATAATTTCAAACCGGAAGCATATGAAGGTGCAAGAAAAATCGTTCAGAATCCAGATCACAAATGGATGAAATTCGTCAATACCATGCTGGATGAGTTAGATCCGAACGTGGCAAAAATGACAGCATTAAATCTTGGTTTTGAAGCTGCTTTCTATGGTACAAAAACAATTCGTAAAATGCGTGAGGTTCACCACTGCAATATCCCGTGGCTGATTCTTATGGATCCGACAAGTGCATGTAACTTAAGATGTACAGGATGCTGGGCAGCAGAGTATGGTTACAAACTGAACCTTACATACGAAGAGTTAGATGATATTGTAACTCAGGGTAAAGAACTTGGTATCTACTTCTACATGTTTACAGGCGGAGAACCGCTGGTACGTAAAGCAGATATTCTCAAACTTTGTAAAAAACATCATGATGTAGCATTCCACAGCTTCACAAACGGAACACTGATCGACGAAGAATTCTGTAAAGAAGTTCAGAAATTAGGAAACCTTTCCTTCTCTCTGAGTCTGGAAGGATTTGAGGAAGCAAACGATGGCCGTCGTGGTCAGGGTATTTTCCAGAAAGTTCTGGGCGCTATGGATCTGATGAAACAGTACGGTCTGTTCTTCGGAACATCTGTATGTTATACAAGAAAGAACATGGATGCCGTTACATCTGATGAGTTCTTCGATCTGCTGATCGAGCACGGATGCCGTTACTCCTGGTACTTCCACTATATGCCAGTCGGAAACGAAGCTGATGTAGAACTGATGCCGACTATGGAGCAGCGAGAGTACATCTACAAACGTATCCGTGAGGTTCGTGCATTCGAAGGTGGAAAACCGATTATGCTCATGGACTTCCAGAACGATGGTGAGTTTGTAGGCGGATGTATCGCCGGTGGACGTAACTACTTCCACATCAACGCAAACGGAGATGCTGAGCCATGCGTATTCATTCATTACTCAGGAGCAAACATCCGTGAGAACACATTACTTGAGTGTCTGAAACAGCCGTTATTCATGGCATACAGAGACAACCAGCCGTTCAACGACAACATGCTTCGTCCGTGTCCGATGCTTGAGAACCCGGAGAAACTGCAGGAGATGGTTCGTGAGACTGGTGCAAAATCTACTGATTTACAGTCTCCGGAGAGCGCAGAGCACCTTTGCGAGAAATGTGAGCCGTACGCAGCTGAGTGGAAAGAGCATGCTGACAAGATCTGGGCAGAGCATCCATTCGTAAAGAAAGGCTACAAGAACTACAAGAGTGAGATCGAAGGAACTGATGCAAACTAAGGACAGACAACAGGAGGAATTGAAAGATGGACGTAAAACACGCTGCAGCAAGAAAGTCATTTGAACTGGCTTTTTCAGGAGTTTATAAATACATCAACAAAAACAAAGAAGAGAACCTGGTTAAACTGATGAACCTGGCACATAAAATAGCAGGAAAAAACTTCCCACAGTATTTCTGGGATAATGCAAATGAGGTCCTTTGTGATCCGGAGCAGAAATGGACGCAGATGATTTATGATGCTTTAGAGAGACTTCATCCAAACATTGTAAAACAGCACGTATTAAACATGGGCTTTGAAGCTGGTCTGACAGGTTTCAAGAAAGTAAAAGAGAACCGTGAAAAATACGGATGTAACGTGCCGTGGGTTATCCTGATGGATCCGACCAGCGCATGTAACCTGAAATGTACAGGATGCTGGGCTGCTGAGTATGGTCATCAGCTTCAGTTAAGCAATGAAGAGCTTGACAGAATTATCACAGAAGCAAAAGAGCTTGGTATCCACTTCTTCGTATTAACAGGTGGTGAGCCGATGGTTCGTAAGAAAGATATCCTGATGCTTGCTGAAAAACATAACGACTGTGCATTCCATATCTTCACAAACGGAACACTGATCGATGAGGAGCTTTGTAAAGAAGTTCAGAGACTTGGTAACTTATCCTTCGCTCTGTCTGTAGAGGGATATGCAGAGACAAACGATGACCGTCGTGGACAGGGTGTATTCGAGAAAGTTATGCACGCTATGGATCTGATGAAAGAGCATGGTCTGTTATTCGGTACATCTATCTGTTACACAAGCAAAAACTATAAAGTAGTTACATCTGATGAATTCCTTCAGATGTTGGTAGACAAAGGAGCAATCCTTTCCTGGTTCTTCCATTACATGCCAGTTGGAAAAGACGCAAGTACAGATCTGCTTCTGACACCGGAACAGCGTGAGTACATGGTTAACCGTGTTCGTTTCGTACGTAGCAGAAAATGCCCGATCAAACTCTTCACACTGGATTTCCAGAACGATGCTGAGTTCGTAGGCGGATGTATCGCTGGTGGTAAGAACTACTTACATATCAACCCGAACGGTGATGTAGAGCCATGTGTATTCATTCACTACTCCAACATCAACATCAAAGAGCATTCCCTGCTTGAGTGCTTACAGCAGCCGCTGTTCATGCAGTATCATGACAATATGCCGTTCAATGACAACCAGCTTCGTCCATGCCCGATGCTTGAGAATCCGGAGATGATCAAGAAGATGGTAGAGGCTTCCGGAGCTCATTCTACAGATATGCAGGCAGAAGAGCCGGTTGACAGCCTGATTGCAAAAACAATTCCATACGCAGAGAACTGGAAACCAGTTGCTGACAGATTATGGAAAGAGCGTCAGGATGAAGTCGCTGAGGCAAGAAAAGAGCGTTTTGAGAAATACGGTGAATAATTCTTAAAGATTGTTTTAAAAACGAATATAGAGAAGGTACAGTGCTTCTGAGAGGCATTGTACCTTCTCTTTTTATACATAAAAAAGCCCAGCCCCGAAGGACTGAGCATTTTATTAGTTATGATATTTTTTAACCTAACAGCAGTAAGCTGAATACCAGTGTGAACAGCGCTACTGTCTCAACAATACCAACTACGATGAAGTAGTTCGCAGTACCCTTACCGGTTGCTCCGAGAGCGTCTGCAGCTGCAGCTGCGCATTTACCCTGGAATAATCCGGAAAGTCCGATTGCAAGTCCGCCAAAGAGACCGACACCAAGTGCCAGACCAGCGTCTGCACCACCTGCTACTGCGGATTTGATAAAGTTCATAAGAAGGAATCCGTAAATTGTCTGTGTCAGCGGTGCACCGGAAAATGCGATCATGATGAACGGTGCTGCTTTACCGCTTGCGTAACACTTTTTCCAAGCTCCTACTGATGCCATTCCGGCAAATCCTGCACCAAATGCAGATCCTGCTGCTGATAAACCAAGTGCGGCTGCCATACCTATAAATGCGATATTCATAATAATTCTCCTTTTTTAATACTGTTTTATTCAAGAATGTTTTTCATTCCTGTTGCGAGATGCACATCATGCAATCCATGATATCATTCTGTTGTGCATCTTTGCAAATACACTATTTTTTAATCTTTTCGTTTACTTTAAATGGTTCGTATGCAATTCCTGTCCACTCCAGACCGGCCTGACCGGAAAACTCTAATACGTTCAGTCGAACACCGTGTACAACGACGGAAAGGAAACACATGATAATGTTCAGTCCGTGTCCGATTAGTACGACCACAACGCCGAGAATGATGAGCGGTCCGTGGAAACCTGCTGCAATGCCGTTGAAACTCTGGGAAATGGCAAATCCTGCCATACCTACCGCAAACAGACGGATGTAACTCATGACGTTACCAAAGCAGCTGATTGTATTTAAGAATACGGTAAATGCATCTGCGACACCACTTTTCAGACCCTGACCAAATGTTTTGTCCGGGGACATGCCACCGAAGAGTACGACCAGGATAAATGCAACGCCTACCATGGCGAAGACGGGTACGATATTAAGCTTCTGGCCAATAACCAGATACAGGGATAACAGATACATGCCGATGACTGCTACCAGCCAGCCAAGGTCTGCCACCCAACTTAAGTTCTTTTCGCTCAGTTTCTTTTTGATGGAGATCAGACTTCCCAATGCCATCTGGATCGCTCCGATGGTGAAAGAGAACTTCATGATGGCGTTCTGCTGTGTTGTGGCAGATACACCGAAGTAATCCGGGTAGTTTGCAAACTGAGGAATAACCAGAGCCTTTAAGAAAGGCACATGCATTGCTTTTTCCATACCGAACCACGTACCCGTGACGGCACCCCATACGATGGTTGCAATGGAGAGAACCAGTAACAGGTAAGTTGTAGTATTAAATTTCTTTGTTTTTGCTACCAGAGCGATCGTTGCAATCAGGATCAGGCAGCCGTAACCGGCATCACCGATGATCATTGCAAAGAACAGGGTGAAAAACAGGAAAAACCAGAGGGAGATATCTGACTCCCGATATCCCGGAAGGATTCCAAGGATATCAAATACCGGCTGGATCAGTCCGGAAACTTTTCCATATTTTACTTTGGTAGGGATCTCTGTGTCATCATCTGACACGTCATCCATGGCCCATGCCCATTTATGCTCTGTTGCCGCAGCTTTGAATTTCGGAAGATCTGCTTCCGGAAGGTATCCGGAAATCCATACAAAATCTTCATCATTTTCTGCTGTTTCACTTGCAGAAGAATAGTTTTCTGCATTTTGCGCTTTCAGCATCTGAACTTGAAAACTTGTATCATAGATGCTGGATTTTTTGAGTGTTTCCTCACATGTACCGATTTCTGTCTGACAGCTTTCAATCTGTGCTGTCAGCTCATCGATGCCTTTTTCCGGAAGGGTAAATTCTGTTGCCGGAATTGTGACCGGAAGTGCTCCCAGTACTGCAACTGTGTGCATTTTATCTATCGGTGTCAGTGCGATCATTTTGATTTCTGGATCCTGCAGTGCCATCTGGTATTCATTTTTACCAAGGCGGTAGAAGTGAAGATCATATCCATCTTCTTTTACGCGTTTCACATCTTCCGGTGAAAAATTGCCCCAAGCCTTGATTCGTTCAATCTCAGCGTTGGCAGCACTGATTTCCTGCTCCAGTGAGGCTTTTTTATCTAATGTGGCTAACACATTCTGATACATTTCCTCAAATTCGGAATCGGAGAGAACCGGTACAGGTTCTTTCTTTTTGTTCTTTTTATCCGGCGCATAGTCCGTCAGAGTGGCAGCTGTCTTGGAAAGCGTTGTAAAACGTTCTGCAACTGCACGGTCCGGACTTTTCTTTTCTGCCAGATGTAAGAGCCCTAAGGATCGAAGTCCGTCGAGCATCTCGTCTTTTCGGGAGACAGATGACACGACGCAGACCATTTTCATTTTCTCTATCATTGTGCCGCCTCCACTAATTTTTTCTTTGAAATCTTTCCGCGGACAACGGCCGCTGTCTGCTGATCTCCAAGGAAAACGCCGATCATGCGGATATTTTCCTTGGCTTCCGGAATCTTGACTTTTTCAAACAGGTTGACACGCTGGGAAGTAGAGCGTAACTCTTTTTCCAGAAGCGCTTCCTGTTTGCGCAGTGTTGATACCAGAGCATCCAGACGTGCGATCTCGCGGAGTTTTATAATAGCAGTGTCCACCCACAGAGGATAGTCGTCCACATCGTAATCGATGTCTTTGAAGGTCAGCTCCTGAAAGGCAGGAACTGTGACACCGGCGATGTTCTCATTCTTACAGATGACGGTATCCGGCTGTACCAGGTGATCTAATTTTTTGCTTTCATCGAAGATTTCATTTTCAGCAAATACTGCAACCCAGTCATCCAGGTCACCGATCATCTGAGCACGCTCGACTTCCTTCTGGTCCAGATCAGCTTTTGTCTTCATAATGACAGCCTGCAGCTGCTGTTTTTTCAACTGCAGGGTAGGAAGATAACGCTGATACTGTTTCAGGTGGTCTTTCTGCACCTTCTGCTCATTTTTTGTAAGTTTGATAGCCATCAGCTGCTCCTTTTATTTTAATGCTTCTTTGTTTGGCCATCTCTCCTGCAGAAGACTTGTCTTCAAACCGGTTTCATTTGGATCGAAGCACTCTGCAAGGATTTCCCAGCCAAGATCAAGTGCATCCTCAAGTGGAATGTTTACACTGAGGTCCATAAGTTTTGTCTCGAAAAGCTCACCGTATTTCAGAAGCTTTTCATCCCAGTCACTCATAAGGAATCCCATGGATTTCTTCTCAAGCGCTTCTTTATATTGAGAGTAAAGACGGATCATACCATCCATGAGAGCACGGTGGTCATCTCTGGTCTTTCCGTTTACGTTCTGTTTCAGACGGGAAAGAGATCCGAATGGCTCAATGTGTCCGTTTTTCAGATAATACTGACCTTCTGTGATATAACCGGTGTTGTCCGGTACCGGGTGAGTAACGTCATCACCAGGCATTGTGGTAACACCAAGGATCGTGATGGATCCGGCACCTTCGATATCAACGGCTTTCTCGTAACGGGAAGCCAGACAACTGTACAGATCACCCGGATAACCACGGTTGGAAGGTACCTGTTCCATAGTGATGGCCATCTCTTTCTGTGCGTCGGCGTAGTTTGTCATATCGGTAAGAAGTACCAGTACTTTCTTTCCGTTTAAAGCAAACTGCTCTGCAACAGCAAGGGCCATATCCGGAACCAGTGTACACTCAACGGTCGGGTCAGAAGCGGTATGGATAAACATAACCGTATGGCTCATGGCACCGCCTTTTTCCAGGGTATCACGGAATGCAAGGTAATCGTCATATTTCAGACCCATGCCACCTAAAACGATAACATCTACTTCTGCCTGAAGTGCGATACGGGAGAGCAGTGCGTTGTATGGCTCTCCGGAGATAGAGAAAATCGGAAGTTTCTGACTCTCTACCAGTGTGTTAAATACGTCGATCATCGGGATACCGGTACGGATCATATTTTTCGGTAAAATACGTTTTGCCGGATTGAAGGACGGTCCGCCGATCGGAATCATATTTTCCGTCAGCGCCGGGCCGTGGTCTCTTGGAACACCGGCACCGTCAAATACTCGTCCCAGCAGGTGATCGGAGAAGGAAACCATCATAGGTCTGCCAAGGAAGCGGACCGGATCACTGGTTCCGACACCCTGTGCACCTGCAAATACCTGAAGGGATACCAGGTCTTTATCAAGTTTGATAACAGTCGCGTAACTGTCACCTACGAGAGCAAGGTCGCCCAGACGGACATCTTTTGCTCTGACAGTAACTACGTTACCGACAATTGATTCTATTTTTGTATATACTTTCTGCACTCTAAAATCCTCCTACTCAACAGCTTTTGATTTGTAGAATTCTGAGATTTTCTTTTCCTGTTCGTAGAATTCCGGTGATTCGAATTCTGTACCGTGCCAGTCAAGGAATTCCTGTCTCAACTGGTTGAAGAAACCTCGGATCTCGTTTTTGTCATCCAGATCATAGGATGCCATCAAAGCATCGTAAAGGATGCCGAATTCTTCACGCTGTCTGTCCGGAGAGCATGCTGCATCGATCGGATCGAAGGAGTTCTGCTGCAGATATACGGAATCGAGAAGTTCGCCCTTCTGATAAATAATGTAGTCTTCGGCGGAAGTTCCTTCCTCACCGACTACTTTCATCATCTGGTTAATCTCATTTCCTCTGTGCAGAATAGAACGGGCTTCTTCCACCCGGGCCATATCGACTACGCCGTCATATTTGGACCAGGAATCCATCGGATGGATCGCCGGGTATTTACGAGCATCGGAACGCTCTCTGGAAAGTCCGTGGAAAGCACCAACTACCTTCAGGGTTGCCTGTGTAACCGGTTCCTCGAAGTTACCACCTGCCGGTGATACGGTACCACCGATGGTAACGGATGCGATCTTGCCGTTTTTCAGTCTTACTTTACCTGCACGCTCATAGAAAGAAGCAATGGTGGACTCAAGGTAAGCCGGGAATGCCTCTTCACCAGGAATCTCTTCCAGACGTCCGGACATCTCACGCATGGCCTGTGCCCAACGGCTGGTGGAATCTGCCAGAAGCAGAACATCCAGTCCCATCTGTCGGTAATACTCAGCCAGAGTTACGGCTGTGTAGCAGGAAGCCTCTCGTGCGGCTACCGGCATGGAAGATGTGTTACAGATGATGATAGTACGTTCCATCAGGGATCTGCCTGTCTTCGGATCTTCCAGTTCCGGGAACTCTTTTAAGATCTCTACAACCTCGCCGGCACGCTCACCACATGCGGCTACGATTACGATATCAGCCTCACCGTTTTTTGCCTCCATATGCTGAAGCACTGTTTTACCTGCGCCGAACGGTCCGGGAACACAGAAAGTACCGCCTTTTGCTACCGGAAGGAAAGAGTCGATACAACGAATCTGTGTTACCAGAGGTTCGTCCGGACGAAGTCTTTCATCGTAGCATTTTACTGCCTGTTTGATCGGCTGGGAGATAACCATGCTTAAGTTTTTCTCTTCACCGTTGCCATTTTCAATGACACAGATGGTTGCTCTTACATGGTAAGAACCTTTTTCTTTGATGGATTTTACTTTCCAGTCATGGCCTTTTAAAGTAAAAGGAACCATGATCTCATGGGTGAATAATCCTTCCGGAACACTTCCGATGGAGTTGCCGGCCTCTACAGCATCACCGACTTTTACGGATGGGGTAAATTCCCATTCTCTGTCCGGGATCGGATCGAGGTATACGCCTCGCTCAAGGAAGAATCCGCACTGCTCGGCCAGATCCGGCAACGGATTCTGCAGACCGTCAAATACCTGTGTGAGCAGACCCGGTCCAAGTTCTACGCTCATCAGTTCACCGGTAAATTCTACTGGGTCTCCGACTTTAATGCCGTTTGACATCTCGTAGATCTGCATGCTGGCTACGCCGTTGTTGATTCGGATAACCTCGCCTTTTAAGCGTTTTCCGTCAACAAGGATATAACCAACTTCATTTTTATGAACGGCACCTTCGAAACTTACGTTTGCCAGGTTTCCGTTAATACCAGTTACATATCCTGTTACTGTTTCCATTCAATTTTCTCCTGTTATTAATAGTTTTCCGTTTGATCAGCCAGGGTAGTTAAGCAATCCTATAACTGATAAACGCGCTGCTGCACCTGATCAAAAAGACGTTTGAATTCTTTTTTTCCCTTTTCCTGTACAAAACAGTTCTGGCGCTCCAGCAGTTTCAATTTCACCGCATACCCAAAGAGATAGACATCGTCAAAGGTATGCAAACCTACCAGGGAATCAAGATTTTCAAATTCGTAATCCAGCAGGATTTTTTCTGCTTCCAGCGGATTCTTTGCCGCCAGCACCGTTCCCACTACCTGAGAGAGCACGGAATCCTTATCGTAGGATTTCAGATAAGCCCGTCCAAGGTTTGCGCTTCTCTGCGCGTTCAGCTCACTCATCAGATTGTTGTAAAAAACTGCCCAGTCTTTCAAGAGTGGTCCTTCATCAGAGGAGAGGGTGAGATTACTTAAAAATTTGTATTTTGATTCGCTTACATTTGACTGGCACATGCCAAGAAATTCTTCATAAGAAAATGGCATATCACCGTCGGTCTTAAGGTCCGGCAGGCTGGATATCAAATAATAATATGAAGCCATAAGCACCTCCTGCTAGAAATCAAGATTTCTGAAGTATGGCATCAGCATCTGCATGATCTCATCATCGGAACAGTCAAAATATCCGGAACCGTCTTTTGCTGCCAGTCGGAATCCTGCGCGGACACCTTTTGCCGGTTTGATCTCAAGTCCGTTTTTGATTTCTTCTGCAAGTTCTGCTTTCAGTGCATCACTTACCTGTGCAACTTCTGCGGTATAATTTTCTACCCCTTCGTCTGCGATGGCTGCCTTGATCAATTTACCAAGTGCGGCATCAGAAAGACTATCTTTAACCTTTGCGGAAAGAATCTTCTCAAATTCTGCTTTCACCTCAGTCTTAAATGCAAGCATCGCATCTCTTTTTGCCTGCTCGGCACTGAGTGCAGCACTCTCTTTTAGAATACTGATTTCTTTTTCAGAAGCTTCCTGTATACTTTTCGCTTCAGATTTCGCATCTGCCACGATGGCGTCTGCTTTTTTCTTAGCTTCTGTAATAATTGCCTCTGCCTCGGCATTTGCTGCATCAATTCCGTCTTTGCGGATGGAGGAAACTAAGTCTTGAATCTGTAATTCCATATGTTCACTTCCCTTCTTCTTTTATGCATTGTACTGAATAAAATACAATTTAGAAAATATTATAATATACTCTTGTTCGACATGCAAGCATTATTTTCGATTGTTTAAAATTAAATAATCTTGCCAGTTATTATGCCCAAAATTGAACATATTTTACAAAGAAAATAATTTTTTCCGTCATATTGTGAAAAAAAGAAAAAGGAAATCTGCCAAAAAAAGACAGATTTCCTTTTGATAACCAGAAAAATAGTTTTATCCGCCGAAACAGATTGTTCCAAATTTTATACATGTTCCTGTATATATTCCGGAATATGCATCTGCGCGTAGGCGATGAATTTTTCGGTATAGGGATTTGTGGATTTTATATTCCACATCAGGTTCAGATTGTGGGAATAATCGGTGTCTATTGTCTTTAGGGAGTTGAATTTCAAAATCTCTGGGTAGGTATATTTATCTAGCAGCGTGACGCCGACACCAGAAGTCAGCATCAAAAGCATGGAAGATGGATTCGGGACAGGAATGATCTGTTTGGGCGAGATTCCGTAATGCTGACAAACATCTGCCATGATTCTTGGAGCAGAGGGAAGTTCGTCCTGTGTGATCTGATAAAAAATACTGTTGTCAAAATCCTGAATGTGGATCTCTTCATTTTGAGAAATGGGATGATTGCGGGAGATGACAAACATACAGGGGGATTCACACAGTTTTTGCGTCCGGATCTCCGGCTCTGTACTGTCTAACAATAAGGAAAGTGTAAGGTCTAACCTATTTTGTTGCAGTGCTCTGGTTAAGTCGGAGAAACTGTGACTTTGTATGGAAACAATGCAGTCCGGATTTTCTTCGGAAAAGTCCTGAAGCAGGCGGGAAAACCATGGTATGGACAGGCCTTCTAACAATCCGATGGTGAATTGATTTTCTTTTGATTTTTTCAGCTCATACATGGCGTCACACAAATTCGTGTAATCATCTTTGAGTTTCTGACAAAACTGCAGAAAAATCTGACCGTATTCAGTTAGTTCTACATGATGGCGTGTCCGGTGAATCAGTGGATATCCAATCTCTTCTTCGAGTACCTGGATCTGCTGGCTGATGGCCGGCTGTGATACATATAATTTCTTTGCTGCCGCTGAAAAATTCTGACATTCAGCGATGGTTGAAAAATAATCAAGCTGACGAGATGTCATAGAAAACCTCCCTGGAACTAATCCAATCCAAAATTAATATAAAAAAATCTTATAACAAAATTGATACATAAAATTTATGTATTTCACATAAAAATTATACCATGATAATATAAAAAAAGAAACAAAGTAAATAAAAAATTATACAAAAAGGGAGAAATTATGGTTGGAGGAGTAGATGCAAAAGAATTGAGAGCACCAGTTTTTAATATTGTTCATGGATCTTTTGTTGATGGATGGGGAACGCGAACCACCATTTTCTTAAAAGGCTGTCCGCTGACTTGTGTATGGTGCTGTAATCCGGAAGGGCAGAAGACCTATCCGGAGCTTCGGTTTACACAGCAGGACTGCAATGGCTGCGGGAAATGCGTGACGGTCTGTCCGAAGCAGGCAATCCACATGGATCCAGAGAAACATCTGGCAGTTGTGGACCGGAGTCAGTGCGATGACTGTCTTGCCTGCACGAAAATATGTGAGACATCGGCAATGAATGTATTTGGAAAATATTATTCTGTCAAAGAGATTTTTGACTGTATCGCGCGAGACGAACGGTATTTTGGGAGTGACGGAGGACTGACCATCGGTGGCGGAGAAGCGACGTATTTTCCGGATTTTACATTGGAATTGATCAGGATGTGTCACGACAATTATATCCATGTTGCCCTAGACACCTGTGGATTTATCGAGACAGAGAACGGAAGAAAATGTCTGGAAGAAGCGGATCTGGTGCTGTTTGACTTAAAAGGTATGGATGATGCACAGCACAGGATCAATACAGGAGTATCGAATCAGTTGATCCATAAAAATCTCAGATATCGGGATTCTTTAGGAAAAGACATTATTGTCCGGGTTCCAATCATACCCGGTTACAATGCATCGGAAGAAAATCTGAATCAGACGGCAGATTTTTTAAAAACATTAAGGTCCATCCGCCGGGTAGATCTGCTGCCGGTGCACAAATACGGAATGATCAAATACGAACAGCTTGGAATGGATTACGCGATTGCGGATGTAACGGCATATAGCAAAGAAGAGGAAGCATATTTTGTGGAATTGTTCCGAAAACGAGGGTTGAATGTGCAGATTGGTGGTTGATGAAATAAGCATTTTATAAAAGGAGGAAATCTATGAACACAGAGTACATTGAAAGAATCAGAAGAATGAGAAAGCGTATGGTGACAAAAGCCGAGGTGGATGTGGAGCGTGGCGTCTATATGACAGAAGCCTATATGGAGACCGAGGGCAGAGAACCAGCTTATCGTCAGGCAAAAGCGCTAGAGAAGAATCTGGCGAAAAAGACGATTGCAATCTTTGACGACGAATTACTGGTAGGACGAATGACCATGAAATATCGTGGCGGTAATATTATCCCAGAACTCAGTTCCCAGTTTCTATACGATGAGATGGAAGAATTATCTACAAGACCGCAGGATACCTTTGAACCGATCAGCGAGGAAGATAAGGCAACCATCCGTAATTTTCTTCCGTACTGGAATCAGCGCAATCTGATCTCCATGTGGAAAGCAAAAATTCCGGAAGACAAGCTGAAATATCTGGAATGTGGTTCGGTTGGCGGTGCAGTTTACGCATTAAACGGACATTACCTAAAACATTCCTGTGTAGATTATGAAAAAGTCTTACAAATTGGACTGAAAGGTGTTCTTGAAGAAGTAGAGAATGAACTTGCTGGGGTAAATATCTCCAATCCGGATGAGTTTGAAAAAATGCAGTATCTGAAAGCTATGAAAATTTCACTGCAGGCAACTATGGATTATGCCATGAGATATTCCATACTGGCTAAAGAGATGGCAGCCACCTGCGAAAATCCGCAGCGAAAAGAAGAACTGTTAAAGATCGCAGAAGTATGTGCACAGGTTCCAGCGAAACCGGCAAGAAACTTCCATGAAGCACTGCAGAGTATGCTGATGATCTGGATCTGTATGAATATCGAGGGCTGCGGCTATGGTATGACACTGGGCGGACGTCTGGATCAGTGGTTATATCCGTATTACAAAAAAGAAAAAGAAGCGGGCACACTGACCGATGATTATGCACAGATGCTGATCTCCATGTTTTATATCAAAGCGAACGAGATCGTTATTATCACAGACCGTATTACATCCGGATTCTTCACTGGTCTGCCACAGACGGTAAATATCAACCTTGGCGGCGTGGATGAGAATGGTCATGATGCAGTCAATGAGCTTACTTACCTCTGCCTGGATGCAGATATGGAAGTAGGACTTCCGTCCAACGATCTGGTTGTCCGTATTTCCAAAAAATCACCGGAAAAATTTGTGAGAAAATCCATTGATCTGGCGATCGCGTTAAAAGGAAAGCTAAAATTCATGAGCGATGAGATGTGTATAGATCAGTTATTGCATGACGGATATGATCTGAAAGATGCCAGAAACTTTGTAATCACCGGATGTAACAATCCGACGATCCCGGGAAAATCTTCTGATCTACCGGGTGGCAATATCAATATGCCACTGTTATTGGAGCTGGCATTAAATAATGGTCGTCAACGTCTGACTGGAGATTTGATCGGTGTTGAGACCGGAGATCCGAGAAACTTTACTTCTTATGAGCAGGTTTGGAACGCATTTAAAAAACAGGTGGATTATTTCTTCCCAATCGCAATTATGTTCCGAAATTCTGATCGTTACATGTTTGCAAAATATCGTCCGGTTCCGTTAGAGTCTTCCCTATTTGAGGGAACGATCCAGAAAGGAAAAGATATGGCAGATGGAGCATTAAAATACTCAAGAATTGCAATTTCAATGTCTGGAACGCCGGATGTTGGTGATGCATTGGCGGCCATCCGCAAAAATGTATTCGAGGATCATACCTGTACCATGGCAGAACTTATCGACGCACTGGATGTAAACTGGGAAGGCCATGAGGATATCCACAAACTGATGATTTCTGCACCGAAATTTGGTAACGATGATGATTATGTAGACAACATTGTAAATGATGTCCTGATGTATGGTGCTGGTGTTCTGACTGGAATGCAGGGGGCATGTGGAACCAAAATCAACTGTGCAGCAGCGGCTGTTACTGCCAACGTAATTTTTGGCTACAATGTTGGAGCATTACCGGATGGAAGAAGTGCCGGAGAACCGATTTCAGAAGGCGGTATTTCTCCTCATCAGGGACGAAATGTCAGCGGTCCGGTAGCAACTTATAATTCTGTATCCAAGATTGACCATGTTCAGTTGACCAATGGTTCAGTTCTGAACATGAGATTCAATCCGGAGACTTTAAAAACAGAAGAAGCAAAGAAAAAATTCAGCTCCATGCTGCGTAATTTCCTGGAGACAGGCGGATTCTTCGTGCAGTTTAATATTGTAGATACCGAGACGTTGCGTGACGCACAGAAGAACCCGGATAAATATCGTGATCTTTTGGTACGTGTGGCAACTTACAGTGCATACTTCGTAGAACTTGGAGAAAATCTGCAGAACGATATCATCAATCGACTGGAAATGGAATTTTAGTCATTGATGCGGAAAGGAGAAGAACATATGGCAGAACATACATGGAACATCAGTCCGTTACATTGCGGTATCAGTGTCAGTGATCTGGAAGCATCCATCGAGTGGTTCGGACGAGTGTTAGATTTTGAAGTAGTATCCAGAGATTCTATTCCAGCAGCAGGATTTGATCTGGCATTTTTAAGAAATGGGGATTTTGAAATCGAACTGTTTCAATGCTATGAGTACAAAGAGATGTCGGAGGAGCGAAAAGTGCCGAATCTTGATCTGAAAACACTCGGAACGAAACATATCTGTTTTGCTGTGGATAATCTAGATGCACTGGTAGAGACTTTTTATGAAAATGATGTGGAAATCGTACAGGGACCGGAGCATTTGATTGGAAATTATTACTGTTTCATCCATGGACCGAACGATATTCTAATTGAATTTATAGAGCATTAGGAGAGAAAAATGACGTTACGAAATAAGGCATTAATGAAAAATATAGAGCAGGTCGGTTACCACGACCTGCAGAAACGTCCGGCATTTCAGATTGTAATGCAAAAATGCGGAGAAAAATATTATTTATACTGTGCATCCTGGAGACACAATGGCTGGTCCATTCTGGATGTGACGGATCCGACGAATCCGAAAATGATTCAGTTTAAAGAAGGACCATGGATCAATGAGGATTGCCGCGACGGACAGAATACATGCAAAATTCAGGTGGCGGACGGTCTGATGCTGACAGCGCATGGAACGATGGCGGGATTCCTAACCGGTTGTCCGGAAGGCTGCCCGGCCTGGTGTGGTCTTATGGTGTGGGATGTAAAAACAGATCCGACAGATCCGAAATTGCTTGGGACATTTGAGTGCCCGGGTGGTCAGGGCGTCCACAGATCTTTTTATAATGGAGGCCGTTATGCCTATATCACCGGCTGTGATAACGGATATGAGAGTTTTATTTTAAGGATCATTGATCTGGCAGATCCGACCCATCCGGTAGAGGCAGGCAGATATTGTGTTCCGGAACAGATCATTCAGGGTGAAAGTGACCTGCAGTTTGGCGATCATCTGTTCAAACCGTTTGTGCATGCAGTAACCGTAAAGGATGATATCGCATATCTGGCTTACTCAAATGTCGGGTTTGTACTGGTGGATGTCAGTGACAAAGCGAATCCGAAGATGATCGGAAAACTGCCGCTCAATCCTCCGTTTGGCGGGGATGCGGCAGGTGCACCGGTACATTCCGCTTATCCGTTGGGAGACCGTCCGTTTGCGGTAGTATCCACAGAGGGAGAGCGCAGCCGTTTCTTTGACGGAAAGAAAACAGAGGGATTTGGCAAAAAAATTGAATATCAGGCCATGAATGCCATGATGATGATCGAGACCGGCGATATGGAGCATCCACGTATGATTTCTGTATTTCCGTATCCGGAAATGCCGGAGGGCTATACTCATGGAGAGAATTTTAACTTTGTGGAGGGTGTCCGGGTACCCTTTGGGCCGCATAACTGCTTTGATCAGTTCGGAACACCGGTATATGGAAAATTCAACAATACGGTATTTAACTGCTATTTCCATGCGGGACTGCGCATCTATGACGTGCATGATCCGTTTGTGCCGAAAGAAATCGCATACTTTCTTCCACCGGATCCGCCGGAAGTGCTGACGGATAATGAGACACATGATGTGATGCCGGGATCACCGATCGCCATTACCGAAGATCTGGTGGTAGATGATCGGGGATATATCTATATTAGTACCCAGCAGGATGGCATCTATATTTTGAAATATACAGGAGAAAAGCCGTTAGACTAAGGAGCAAAAGTAATGAAAAAGAATTATGAAGTAATGGACGGAAATACGGCTGCCGCATATGTATCTTATGCATTTACGGAAGTGGCCGCAATTTTCCCAATCACCCCGTCTTCCCCGATGGCAGAATATGTCGATGAATGGGCAGCAAAAGGAAAAAAGAACATTTTTGATGAGACGGTAGAAGTTGTAGAGATGCAGTCAGAAGGCGGCGCAGCAGGAACGATGCATGGTTCTCTGGCAGCAGGTGCGCTGACTACAACCTATACAGCATCTCAGGGACTGCTGCTGATGATCCCGAATATTTATAAAGTAGCGGGTGAATTACTGCCGGGTGTATTTCACGTATCAGCCAGAGCACTGTCTGTACATGCGTTATCCATCTTCGGAGATCATTCCGATGTTATGGCCTGCAGGCAGATCGGTACAGCGATGCTTGCGTCTTCCAATCCGCAGGAAGTCATGGATCTGGGCGCAGTGGCACATCTGGCTGCCATAAAGGGAAGTGTACCGTTTATCCATTTCTTTGACGGATTCCGTACCTCCCATGAGATCCAGAAGATCGAGACCTGGGATTATGACGTGTTAAAAAGTATGATTGATATGGATGCGGTTGACACATTCCGTAAGAAAGCATTAAATCCGGAGCGGCCGACCACACGCGGCTGCACCGAGAACCCGGATATTTATTTCCAGCGCAGAGAGGCTGCCAACCAGTATTATGACAAACTGCCACAGATCGTGGAATGTTATATGAAGCAGGTATCAGAGGCAACCGGAAGAAATTATCAGCTTTTTAATTATTATGGCGCAAAAGATGCAGAATATGTCATCATCGCCATGGGTTCCGTCTGTGACACTATCTGCGAGACCGTAGATTATCTGAACGGAAAGGGAGAGAAAGTCGGACTGATCAATGTACATCTGTACCGTCCGTTTTCCATCCGCCATTTCCTGGAGCAGCTTCCGCCAAGTGTAAAACGCATTGCGGTACTGGATCGTACAAAAGAGCCGGGAGCAGGCGGTGAGCCGTTATATCTGGATATCTGTAATGCGCTGTATCAGGCACAGATTGAGATGGAAGTGTACGGCGGCCGTTACGGACTTGCTTCCAAGGATACGACACCGGCGCAGATCATGGCTGTCTATGAGATGCTGAAAACTGCACCGAGACACAATTTTACCATCGGTATTGTCGATGATGTGACACATCTGTCACTGGAGGTGGACGAGACAAAACAACTGGGCAGTACTGATACGATCAACTGCAAATTCTGGGGACTTGGCTCCGACGGAACAGTTGGCGCAAACAAAAACTCCGTCAAGATCATCGGAAATCATACCAAGCAGTTCTGTCAGGCGTATTTTGTATACGATTCCAAAAAATCCGGCGGCCTGACACAGTCCCATTTACGATTTGGCAAAAATCCGATCCGTTCTCCATATCTGGTAACGGATGCTGACTTTATTGCATGTTCCGCACCGTCTTATCTGAACAATTATGATCTGTTAGACGGCATGAAGCAGGGTGGAACCTTCCTCTTGAACTGTGGCTGGAATGAAAAAGAACTGGCAGAGCATCTGCCGGCTTCCATGAAGCGGATTTTAGCCGAGAAAGAGGTACAGTTCTATGTCATCGATGCCACCAGACTGGCAAAAGAGATCGGAATGGCAGGACGTACGAATTCTATTCTGCAGGGCGCATTTTTCAAACTGGTTCCGGTGCTTCCTCTGGAGGATGCAGTACAGTATATGAAAGATGCTGTCAAGAAAACCTATGCAAAAAAAGGTGCCGATGTCATTGAGAAAAACTATAAAGCCATTGAACTTGGTGTTTCCAGCCTGATCAGAGTGGAAGTCCCGGAAGAGTGGAAAGATGCGCAGGATGACACACTGGCAAGTGCGTTACCGGAATTTGTAAAAGAACTTGTAGTACCGATGAACCGTCAGCAGGGCGAGAAACTTCCGGTCAGCAAATTTATCGGCCTGGAAAACGGAACATTCCCGAATGGAACCAGTGCTTATGAAAAACGTGGACAGGCAACGGATGTACCGGAGTGGAATCTGGAAAAATGTATCCAGTGTAACCGTTGTGTCTATGTATGTCCACATGCGGCTATCCGTCCGTATCTATTAGATGAAAAAGAGCAGCAGGCGAAACCAGACAGATTTGAGACGAAAAAAGCCATCGGCAAGAACCTGTCAGAATATGAATTCCGCATTCAGGTATCGCCGCTTGACTGTACCGGTTGCGGAAGCTGTGTCAATGTGTGCCCTGTAAAAGACAAAGCACTGGAGATGAAACCGTTAGAGAGCCAGTTGCCACAGAAAGAGAACTGGACTTACGCAGTGAAGGAAGTATCTGATAAATCAGCAATAACAGGCAAAAACAATGTGAAAAACAGTCAGTTTGCACAGCCGTTATTCGAGTTTTCCGGAGCCTGTGCAGGATGCGCAGAGACACCATATATCAAACTGGTGACACAGTTATTCGGTGACCGTATGTATGTGGCAAACGCTTCCGGATGTTCCACGGCTTACGGTGGAAGTACACCGTCCACACCGTATACAAAGAATAAATGCGGTCATGGTACCGCCTGGGCGATGTCCTTATTTGAAGACAATGCAGAGTATGCCTACGGTATGATGCTCGGTGCGGAAAAAGTACGTGCGGCACTGACCGGAAAAGTAAAAGATCTGGCAGAACAGGGCGTTGCAAAAGAAGAGGCAGAAGCATGGCTTGCAGACTGCAATGACAGTGAGAAAACAAGAAGTGTGACAGATGCGCTGGTTGCAGCTTTAGAAAACCCGAAATACAGTGAAATTTCCAAAGTTCAGGATATTTTAAAAGACCGGGAATATCTGGTAAAGAAATCCTACTGGGCCTTCGGCGGAGACGGTTGGGCTTATGATATTGGCTACGGCGGTCTGGATCATGTCATTGCTTCCAACAAAAATATCAATATTTTAGTACTGGATACCGAAGTTTACTCCAACACCGGCGGACAGTCTTCCAAGTCCACACCGGCCAGCGCTATCGCAAAATTTGCGGCAGCAGGCAAACGGACAAAGAAGAAAGATCTGGGACGGATGGCGATGAGTTACGGTTATGTCTATGTGGCACAGGTTGCCATGGGATATGATCCGGAGCAGACACTTCGGGCAATCCGGGAGGCAGAAAACTATGACGGACCATCCATCATCATTGCATACTGCCCATGTATCGAGCATGGAATCCGCGAGGGTATGTCCAAGAGCCAGACCCATATGAAAAAAGCAGTCGAAGCCGGTTACTGGCATCTGTACCGTTACAATCCGGAGCGGAAGAAAGAAGGAAAGAATCCGTTTACCCTGGATTCCAAAGAGCCGACCGGAGATCTCAGAGAGTTCCTGCTTGGGGAAAACCGATATCGTGCCCTGAGTCTTGTTTCCCCGGATCATGCAGAGCAGATGTATCAGATCACAGAGGAAGACGCAAGAGAACGCTACGAGATCTATAAGCATCTGGCAGAATAAATCCTGCGGATAAGAAATACATAGAAAATGTAGAAAGTAAGAAACATTGTAAAACAGAAAAGAAGCCCTCTGACGCCATACAGAGGGCTTCGGAAATAACCGATATACCAACGAAGATGATTACGGAGCCTGACCGCCGATACGGTATGTGATCAGTTGTGCACAGGAGGTGATATCTTTGATGAGCTTGGATTCATTCGAGAGAATGAAATCTTTGCTACCTGTGATGCTGACCGCAGCAGCAAGCGTCTGTTCTGCATTAAAGACAGGCGCGGAAACACAGCACAGATTCGGGCGAACTTCACAGTTGTCCTGTGCGTACCCCTGTGTTTTTGCCAAAACCAATTCCCTCTCTAACGTATCGCGGTCTGTAATCGTCTGAGGGGTCAGTGGAAGCAGTTCGTGTGTGGCAAAAAACAGATCACGGTATTCTTCAGAAGAATAGGCGAGGATCAGTTTGCCGGCTCCGGATGCATACAGTGGCAGGGAATTACCCACCAGAGGGATATCATCAAAATTATCCATATGGTTCTGCACACAGAGCAGGATGCCTTTTTGCGGATAAACCGGAATGGACAGACCGAAGGCACAGTTGTAATTGTGTGTCTCAAAGAAGTTCTGTTGAACAAAAGCCTGTACCAGCGGATTGTTGTTGTGATATGCGCAGCCAATCTCAAAAAATTTGCTGGAAATGGAATATTTTCCATAACGGTCCTTGGTTACATATTTATGACTCAGCATAGTGCCGAGCAGGTTGTTTGTTGTCGCGCGGTTAAAATTTAATTTCTGACTGATTTCCGAAACACTGAGCGGAATATTGGATAAACTCAGATATTCAATGATCTGAAACGCTTTATCCAGTGATATATTATTATGATTTGTTTTTTCTGCCATATGAGTTAGTCCTTTATATATTTTTGTATTAAGTATAGCAATAATTATATAAAAATTAAAGTGATTTTTGAGATTTGTGACAAATGACTAAAATAAGCATATAAAAAAACGTGAAAATAAACAGAAATATCAAAATGTATTGACAAAATTGTAATACAAGAATACAATATAGCAAACAGAGAAAATAAAAAAATAACACAAGAGTATAAAAAATTATACAGAAAGGGGAAGCGATGAGACGAGAAGATATCGAAAGAATCGGACGGATGCATTATCAGGCAACACTGGATCGCAAATTGATCATGCCGCCGAGTTATGAATTTCCGGATATCAATTATGAAGATGCATATGCCATCGCCAGTGTGATGGTCGAAGAGTATGTAAAAAACGGAAGACATCCATCCGGTAAAAAAGTAGGACTGACCAGTAATGCCATGCGGAAGCTGGCAGGAATTGAGGAGCCGGACTACGGAATCATTTTTCTGGAAGACTGTTATGAGAACGAATCCGTAATCCCATTTGATGAGGTGTATTGCCAGCCGGCCATTGAAGCAGAACTTGCATTTAAATTAAAAGAGGATTTGGATTATGAGAAAATCGATGCAGAGATGGTGCTGAATGCGACAGAATACATTGTTCCATGTCTGGAAATCGTAGATATCCGTCAGTTGAATGACCGCCCGAGAAAGATTTTTGACACCGTAGCGGACAATGCGGCATTCGGTGGATATGTAGTAGGTGATTATCCGATTTATCCTGGGGAGACGGATCTGGGACTGATCAGTTTTATTTTTGAAAAAAATCACAAACAGTTGGAAACCTCCTGTGGAGCTGCCATCTTAGATGATCCGGCAAAATCCATTGCATGGCTCGGGGAAAAATTCTATTCCCTCGGCAATCCGCTGAAAAAAGGAGAGCTGGTGCTGGCAGGATCCGCCGTTAAGGCAGTTCCGGTAGAAAAAGGCGACTATATCTGTTGCCAGTACGGCAGATACGGAACCGTAGGAGTAAAATTTCAATAGTAACAGATAGGAAGGAGGTATCACACATATGGCTGCTACAGCAGAATTGTTAAAAGAACTTGCACAGATTTCACTGACGGCGGAAGAACAGAAAAAAGAGATTGAATCTTTCAAAATCAAGTATCCAGACATCACACCGGAAGAAGCCTATCGGGCAATGGGCATGAGACTTGATCTGGCTGAAAAAAAAGGTCACAGAATGATTGGTGCAAAACTTGGAAATACAAGCATGGCAAAGATCGCGCAAGTGCGTGAGACCATGACCTTAGAAGGCGTCAAAGTCAACGCGGATCCATCTTATGGATTCCTGTTTGAATATATGCCGATGAAGCCGGAGGAAGTGCTGGATCTGAATGATCTGATCCATCCGAAGGTTGAGACAGAGCTTGCTTTTGTAACCAATCGTGAGTTATACGGACCGGATGTGTATTCCGTAGATGTCATGAACGCTACTGAATATGTGGCACCGGCCTTTGAGATCATTGACAGCCGGTTCAAAGATTTTAAAGTAGGAGGACTGACCGATGCGGTGATCGATAACGTATCTTCCGCAAGATTTAAACTCGGCGAAGTGAAAGCGGATCCGAGACAGATTAATCTGGCAAATCTCGGAGTCAGAACAAGAATCAATGGTCAGCTTGTGAATTTCGGAGCTTCCGGAGCCGTTATGGGACATCCGGCGAGAGCCGTATCCGCACTGGTAAGACTGATGTATCAGTATCTGGATATGCCGCTTCCGGCAGGATCCATCGTGTTATCCGGAGCCATCATTCCATCCACCTTTTTACATCCGGGCGATGTGGTGGAGTCAGATTTCAGTGAAATCGGTTCGATCAGACTGGAGGTTGCACGATGAAAATTGTAGGACTTGCCGCAGGAAGAAAAAATGGAAACAGTGAACTGCTGATGAAACATGCAATGCTTACCATGCGGGAGCAACTGGATCTGGAATTTACGATCATTCGATTATCGGATCTGGATATCGAGCATTGCAGCGGATGTGAGAGCTGCATGAAAACACTGATATCGGGCGGCGATGGCTGCTGCGTAAAGAAACAGGATGATTTGTCCTGGCTGCTGGAAGAACTGAAAGATGCAGACGGACTGATCGTGGCAGCACCTATCTATGATCTGCTTCCTTCCGGAAATCTGATCACATTATTAAACCGGGCCTTAGGCGTGGGAAAAGAATACAGAGAGATGTGCAGGGCACAGAAAAAAGTGTGTGCTGCGATCGCTGTGGGGGGATCTGACTGGATTGATTTTACAGAACCAATCATGAATCTCGTATTAACTAACTTGAGCAAAGATGCAATCGTTATAGACAGACTGGTAATTGGAGGTTACACAGCACCTGCAATGGTACTCCTGGACGATGACCTGTTGAGCCGGGCAGCACAACTGGGTTCCAATATGGTAAACGCGCTGTTAAACAAGCAAAACGCTCAATATCAGGGACCGAAGGGCGTCTGTCCAGGATGCCACTGCAATGTAATTGTACCACAAAACGGATTAGATGTAACGTGTGCATTTTGTAAATCCAGAGGAAAAATTTCAATCAAAAACGATGCTCTGGTCATAGACTGGGACAAACAGTCGGTAGAAACTCATCGTTTTACGAAGCAGGGAGAGGTCGATCATCAGGCTGATATCGCATCAGCACATCGAAGAGCATTCGAGGGAAAAGACAAAATCAGGGAAAGGAAGGAGAAGTATTTGGCGTTTGAACCCGTTGTGAAACCGTAAAGAGTGAATGACAAATGAGAAAAAGTTGATTTTACGACCCGGAAAAGGAGAACAAAATGTTAGCAAATTATCCATGGCTCATGTGGGGCATTATCTTGGGATGGACAGGTTTGTCTATCTGGTTAAGTAACAAAACGAAACTTGGACGTAAACTGGGTTATATTAATTTATGTATTATTGGTGGTTTTGTACTGGTTAATATCAAAGTGGTACCGCAGTTCTGTGAGCAGTACAGCATATTGTCAAATTATTTTATACCGCTGGCAATCGTTTTGATGTTATTCCAGGCAAATTTGAAAAAATTATGGAAAATAGGTAAGAAATTAATCGCAGTGTTTGGTATTTCACTGGCAATCGTATTTGTAATCTGTATTCTGACAGGTATCATCTTCCAGTATGACGGTGGATGGAAACTCTGGGGCGCTGTTACCGCAAACATGATAGGAAACTTCTCAACATTATCTGGTGTGGCTGCTGCACTTGGATTACAGGACGGCGATCTGGTCGTATTCTCTGCGACCGGTATGATCATCTGGATGGTTTACAGTCTGATCGCATTTGATATCGGCAAGAGCAAATTTTTCAAGAATAACTTCAAATCTTATAAGGATGAAGTGACAGATATGGCATTATCCGAAGAAGAGCGTCTTGCATATGCAGAAGAAATGGCAAGTAAAGAAAAGAAAGTCGGCATCGTCGATGTTGCAGTCGTTATGGGCGCAGGTATGGCAGTTGCAGCACTTGGTAACTTCCTTGGTGAACTGACCGGATTCTATTCCATTGTATTTTATGCAGGTATCGCAGTTGTAATTGCAAACTTTACAAAAATTGGTAAATTTAAAATCAGTGAAGAGCTTGCCTCCTTTATGTTTGGTATGTATATTTTCTCATTGGGAGCAAATGCAACACTGGCAAGTATCGCAAACTCCACATGGAAAGTAACGGTAGGTGTTATCTTTATCTATGCAGTATCCTTCCTGTTAGTATTCCTTGTACTGAAACTGATTCGTATGCCTTGGGAGTATGGTCTCATCTCCCATATGGCACTGATTGGAGGACCGGTTACCATCGGACCTCTGTGTGACAACTACGGATGGAAAGATATGGTACTTCCGGGATGTATTCTGGCAGTGTTGGGACAGGTACTCGGTGCATACCTTGGACTTGGAGCTGCAAACATTATTTTAAGTATTACAGGCTGATAAGAAAGTAGGCGACAAAAATGGGATTTCGAGTTGATTGTTATGACACATTGATTAAAAACGGACATATTTATGATCCGGAACGGGGCGTTGATATGATCGGACATATCGGTATCTTGGAGCCGAATATTGCGACGATCATTGATCCGGAACATATTCCAGGCAAAATCTGCGCACACCGCGTGATCGATGCTACCGGATATTATGTTGTACCTGGATTGATCGACGGACATACACATGTGGTAGACGGAGCATGGTTTAATTTTCCGCCGGAGCGGATGTTTGAACGTGGTATCACTTCCTGTATTGATCTGGGAAGCGTATCCTGGCCGGGATTTAACCGCAACAGAAAGAAATGTATCAATGATTTTCCGGCAACGATTCAGGCCGCACTGATGCTGACGGTCAATGCGGAGATCGGCTGCGCGGCAGAACTCTGGGCAGATGTGGATGCTGAAGTCAATATCGAACGTCTGAAAGAATGTTTCGAGATCAACAAAGACATTTTGGTAGGTATCAAGATCCTGGTTGGTAAAAATGAGACGCCGACACCGGAACTGATCCACAGAGTATTTAAGAAAACAAGAGAAGCATGTGACGAGATTGGCTGCAGAATGTTTGCACATATCGCAAATCCTCCGATTCCGGCAAGCGAGTGGCTTTCTTACTTCAAACCGGGTGACGTAGTCACACATACTTACAACAAAGGAAATATTCTGGACGAGAATGGACAGGTATTACCGGAAGTGTGGGAAGCAAGAAAACGCGGTGTAATCTTTGATACAGGAAGAGGATCCAGAAACTGGAGTGTGGAGATGGCAAAACCGGCATTTGAGCAGGGCTTTTATCCACAGATGATCACTTCGGATCTGTCTTCCTTAAGTAACGATCCGAATACTTCCAGATTAAATGTACATATGGCAGAATGTATGGCACTCGGTATGGATTTCAAAGATGTGCTGTACTGCGTAACTGACGCACCAGCGGCAGTGATGAACAATGTAACCGTAGGTCTGAAAGTCGGAAATCGTGCAAATATCAGTGTACTTGATCTGAAAGAGGGTGAAGTAGAATTTGTCGATGCGTTTGGTGTGAAAACCAAAGGTAATAAACAGGTACTTCCGGTTGCTACCATCGTAAACGGAAAAGTCATGTTTGATAAAACAAATACAGATTATTAAAAAAAGGGAAGGATGGCGGGAAACCGTCATCCTTTGTTACTTTTAGAGATTGGAAAGGAGCGTGTGAGCATGCCGACAATAGATATTACCATGCGAAAAGGCTGCAGCGATCAGGCAATTGAAAATTGTCTGTTACAGATTCCAAAGGCTGCAGAGGATATTCTGGAAAATACAAAAAAACGGATGTTGAGAGTCAGTGTTTTCGAGGCAGAGCCGGAGATGAATTTCGAAAATGGGGAAGCAGTGGAGAACAAGATTAATCCGTCTGTTGTGTTTACCATTGGACCGGGTAGAAGTACGGAAGCGAAACAGAAATTTGCGGCAAAGATAACAGAAATCTTAAGTGAAAATCTTGGTTGTAAAAAAGAAGAAGTACGCATCTATATTTTATCCAGTGAAGGAAACCATTTTGCCATCGGCGGACGGCCGAAAGTATTCCAGAAGCTGCCGGAAGAAAAAAAGGAGGAAAAGTAAATGCCTGTACTTGCAACGATTCAATATCCGAAAGGAAAAGACCCGAAACATGGAGATAATCTGACAAAATCCATTGCAGAAGTGCTGATGAAAGAGCTGGATGTGAAACCGGATCAGGTGCGCGTCATCGTCAGAGAGATCAATCCGAAGAGATTCAGTGCCGGTGGCGTGATGGGATATGAGCTGGAAGGCTTTGAACAGAACGAAGATTAAGTGAGAAAATAAATTCAGAAAGTGCAGAGAGTAACATGAGAGAGAATATTGCAAAAAAGAGATTATATGCGGGTGAAACCCTGTATGGAATTTTCGCAAATGCGATCTCCCCGGAATTAATCGAAATCATGGGAATTACGGGATTTGATTTTATTGTAGTGGACAGTGAACATTCTTCTTCCGGTCCAGAGACAAACCGTATCTTAAATATGGCGGGAGAGTGCCGCGGGGCGAGCATGTTTACACGTATTCCAAACAAACTGGATTCCACCGTTTTAAGACACTGTGATGCGGGAGCGCAGGGACTTCTCGTACCGCAGGTAAATACAAAAGAAGAGGCAGAATCCATTGTGCGGGCTGCCAAATATTATCCGGAAGGTATGCGTGGATTTACCATGCCGCGCAATGCAGACTATGGTTTCTGCAAAGGCGATTATGTCGCTCATAATAATGAAAATATGCTGATCGCGGTACAGTGTGAAAATGTAGCCGGTGTACCAAATGTAGGCGAGATCGCTGCAGTGGACGGTGTCGATGTGATCTTTATCGGACCGATGGATCTGACAGAATCCATGGGAATTGTCGGACAGACTCAGGATCCGCGTGTAAAAGAAGTCATCGATATTGTATTGGAAGAGACAAAAAAACATAACAAATATGCTGGTATTTTTGCCATGTCACCGGAACAGGCAAAGGAATATGCCGAGATGGGATTTCGATATATTATCTGCTGCACAGATCTGATGCTGTTCGGACGTGCATGCGAGCAGACAGTAAAAGCATTGAAGGGAGAATAACAATGGGATTTAAATTATTGCCGGAGGTTTTCTGGGGAGCTGGAAGTTTAAAACAGCTTGCAGATGTTTTAAGAAATATAAAAGCAGAGTATGTACTGGTTGTAACAGATCAGGGAATTGTAAAAGCAGGTATTGCGGATAAAGTCATTTCTGTTGCAAAAGAAGTGTGCAGCCGTACAGAGATCTTTGATCAGATCGAGCCGGATCCAAAAGATACCACAGTAGCAGCATGTGCTGCAAAATACAAAAACGACCGTCCGGATGCCATCGTCGCAGTCGGAGGCGGAAGCTGTATGGATTTTGGAAAAGCCGTAAATGTACTGTTATACAATGACGGAACGATTCAGGATTACAAAAACCAGTGGGATGCGATCCCAAATCTGACCGGAACATTAGTTACGATTCCGACAACAGCAGGAACAGGATCCGAATTAACGGATTTTGCCGTTATTTCTGATACTTCCACACAGCAGAAAGTCAATCTGATCGGAAAAAGTGTGGTAGCAACACAGGCAATCGTAGATCCGGAGCTGACTGTAGGTCTGCCGGCTGGTATCACAGCAGCTACCGGAATGGATGCACTGACGCATGCAATTGAATCTTATGCATGCAAGACACCAAATGATCTGTCCGATATGCTTTCCCTCAAAGCAGTGTCTTTGATATACAATAACCTTAAAACCTGTGTAGTAGATGACCCGACCAATATAGAAGCAAGAAGCGCTGTTATGATGGGAAGCATGCTGGCAGGATGCTCATTTGCAAATGCCCTGCTTGGTCTGGTACATGGTATCGCACATCCGCTGGGCGCTGTATGGCATGTACCACATGGTGTGGCAAACGCTTTTGGTCTTCCGTATGTACTGGAGTATGAGATTCCGTCTGAGGGAGAACGCATTATAAATGTCGGCAGAGCAATGGGACTTACAAAAGAGGACCTTCAGCCGGAAGATGTGATCACAGCGATCAAAGAACTGATGAAAGAGATCCATATTCCGATGATGTCCGAATATGGTGTCAAAGAGGAAGATTTAGACCGTCTGGCAGATCTTGCAATGCAGGAAATGGGTTATATCTGTAATCCGGTTCAGCCTTCCAAGGAAGAACTGGTTGAGATCCTGAAAAAAATGTACGTCAGAGCGTAAAAGGAGAAATATATGAACACACTGGTGATTGGGGGAACCGGATTTATCGGAGATCAGGCAGTAAGAATGCTGCTGGAACAGAGACATCGCGTAAAAGCGCTGGCCCTTCCGGAACTGCCGGTAGACTATGAACAGCCGGAAGGACTGGAATTGATCCAGAATGATATCAGCGGGTTATCAGAGGATGCACTGGCAGCGATACTTGTTGGATGTGATTCGCTGGTTTATGCGGCGGGAATTGACGAGAGAGTAGATGGCAAAGCGCCAATCTATGATCTGTATGAGATGCATAATGTAGAGATGGTAAAACGCATTCTGTGGGCGGCAAAAGCGGCAGGTGTGAAAAAAACGGTGATCTGCGGCTCTTATTATACTTATTTTGAGAGAACGATGCCGGAACTGAAGCTGGCAAAATGGCATCCGTATGTGCGAAGTCTGGCAGAGCAGGAACGTGTCTGTCTGGCAGAAAATGAGCCTGGATTTTCCGTTATCGTTCTGGAATTTTCTCCAATCGTCGGTGTGCAGGAAGGACGAAAACCCTCCTGGTTTTATATGGTAGACAGCTTTTCCAATATGAAGAAAGAAATCGTGTATTCCGGTGGCGGCATCAGTCTGCTGACCAGACGTCAGGCCGGAGAAGCGATTGTCGGTGCGCTGGAAGGTGAGCTGGAAGGCGGCTGCTATCCGGTGGGCAAATATAATGAATCCTGGAGTCATATTACAGAAATTATGAGAGATGCATTGAATCTATCTGATCGTAAGATGCGTCTGATTCCGAAATTCATGTATACAGCCGGTGGAAAACGGTTGAAAAAAGTGCAGAGAAGAAACGGGTACGAGAGTGGATTTGATATGGTGAAATACACGGATATCCATTATCTGAACAAGTATCTGCCGGAAGAAACAACGGCTGATCTGCTTGGTATCACTGAAGATGATTATGAGGCAGAGATTCAGAACATTGTAACCTACAGTATGAAGCTGTTATCCCATAAAAAGAAAGCGATATAAAACATAACATATATAGATACAGGTAAGAAAAACCTCCATATGGATCACGAGAGACTGTGATTTCAGTGGAGGTTTTTGTATTGTGCAGAAAGACCGGTGTATGGTATACTGTGTTCCATGAAAGAAAAGGAAGAATTAAAGCGGCGGGTGCTGGATCTGGCAAACCGTTGTTATCAGCAAAATATTTATACGTTTTCCGGATTTTTAAATGCGGCAGAAGTGTCGGATGTGTATGCCATGGAGCGGGAACTTGACTTTGTGCCATGGAAATTGTTTGGAGGAACAGAAGGTTGTGAGCGGCAGATGCTGCGTTTTGGCTCAGAAGAAACGCTGGGATATGAGGAGGCATTTCCCATCAGTTGTGTTGTGATCCGACCTTCGGCACCGAAATTTGCGGAAGAGCTGACCCATCGGGATTTTTTGGGCGCATTGATGAATCTTGGAATAGAGCGGGATGTTCTGGGCGATATTATTGTCAGGGATGCTGTTGGTTATGTTTTCTGCGAGGATGCGATGGCCGACTATCTGGAAAAAAACATCACACAGGTGCGGCACACGACCATGACGACGGAAGTGACGAAAGAATGTCCGGCGCAGGCGGCACCGCAGTTTGCGGAAGAAGAGTTTGTCGTCAGTTCCAATCGATGTGATGCTGTCGTTTCAAAAGCATACAGGCTGTCCCGGACGCAAAGTGCGGAATTATTCCGGGCAGGAAAAATATTTGTAAATGGAAGACAATATGACCGCAATAGTGGTATACTGAAAGCGCAGGATATTGTTTCGGTGCGTGGATTTGGCAAATTCGTATTTCGCGGATTTTTACAGGAGACGAAAAAAGGAAGGATTCGGGTCGGAATCGCGCGCTATATCTGATGAGAGATAACTGCCGCTGTTACAGGTGGCGGAAAACAAAATTAATATTGGAAAATATCGAAACAATCAGAATAATCAGGAATATTTAGGAAAATCAGGAAATTTATGAGTAAAGAAGAAAAGAAACAACAGAAGGCTCAGAAAAAGTTGCAGAAAGCAGAAGAAAAGCAACAGAAACGGGAAGCCAGATCTGTTTACAGGGAACAAAAAGGAAACAAGGACCGGGAAATCAAGTGGGGAAAACTGGACAATACCGCACATTTATTTCCGGTCATTGCCGGTGAAGGCATGACGAATGTCTACCGAGTGGCAATTATTTTAAAAGAAGAAATTCAGCAGGATTTGCTGCAACAGGCACTGGATATGGTGCTACCGAAGTTTTCCGTATTTAACTGCAGACTGCGACAAGGTATGTTCTGGTATTACTTTGAGGAAAACGGTAAAAAATCGCCGACGGTACATGAAGAACACACGTATCCATGCCGTTATATCGATGAGCATCGCAACCGCAGCTATCTGTTCCGGGTAACTTATTACGGCTGCCGGATTAATTTGGAGGTATTTCATTCCCTGACAGATGGCAATGGTGCATTAAATTTCTTAAAGGAGCTGACGTATCAGTATCTGCGTCTGTCCCATCCGGAGCTTGGAGAACAGTATGGAAACCGACTCCACAAGGACACTTCACTGAATACAGAAGACAGCTTTTTGCAGAATTACAGAAAGAGCCGTTTTGAAAAATCATATAAATCAGAAAAAGCCTATATATTAAAGGGCAGTATGTTCCCGGAAGGAAAAATGGGTATCATTCATGGCCATATGCCGGTGGATGCGGTAAAACGTGCGGCAAAAAAATACGATGCCACCATCAACGAATTTCTGGTAGCAGTGTTTATCTGGGCAATCTATCAGGAATATTTAAAGGGCATGCCGTCCAAACGGCCAATCACTACCAGTGTACCGGTCAACCTGCGGCCGTATTTTAATTCCGTAACGACGAAGAACTTTTTTGTTATGGTTACGGCAACCTTTCATCCGAAGACTGAAAATCAGCCTTTTGAGGATGTGATCGGGGAAGTAAAAGAATCGCTGCGGGAGCAGATCACAAAAGAACATCTGGAAGAAATCTTTTCCTATAATGTAACCGGAGAAAAAACGATGATTCTGCGAACCATCCCATTGGTGTTCAAAAAAATTGGTATGAAATATATTTATAATATGGCGGCAAGTGCCAATACAGCTACCATTACAAACCTTGGAAATATTCAGGTGGCACCGGAATATGAGGATTACGTGGATCATTTCAGTGTCATCCTGTCGCGATCCAAAGGACAGAATCTGAAAATGTGTCTGTGTTCTTATAAGGGAACACTGACATCTACGATTTCCTCTGTAATGAAGGATACAAAGCTGCAGAAAGCATTTTACCGTTATCTGGTAGCAAATGATATTCCGGTAACAATAGAAAGTAATGGTGTATATTATGAATAAATGTTGGAACTGCGGAGTGGAATTTATTGATCCGACCAACGTATGTCCACTTTGCAAATGTATTACGGAACGGGAAGATGCGGAGGAAGAAGAGTTCAAACCGACGTATCCGTTTCGTCCTGATAAGGAAATAAAGAAGATTCAGTTAGCGATGAGTATTTATACGCTGGCTGCAATTATTGCAGAAGCGATTCTGGTGATCATTGATTTTCATGTGGGAGACCGGATCGGCTGGTCGATCATGACCGGAGCCTGCATGGTGTATGCGTATATTACATTGAAATTTTCCATTCAAAAGCATAATGGATATCAGTTTAAGATACTAATGCAGACGCTGTTAGGTGTTGCTGTCGTCGTACTGATTGATTTTTTGACGGGATTTTCCGGATGGTCGGTAAACTATGTGTTGCCGGCGGCTTTTATTCTGATCGATGCGACGGTAATTGTTCTGATGATCGTAAATAGCAGAAATTGGCAGAGTTATATTCCGATGCAGCTGTTGCTCATCGTGCTCTGCATCATTCCATATATTTTGCATCATTTTGGAATTTCCAGTGATAGTATTATGTGTCTGATCGCATTGTGTGTGGCAATATTTGTATTTATCGGAAGTGTGATCATGGGTGGACGCCGGGCAATGGATGAACTGTACCGTCGTTTTCATGTATAATATAGTTGCATCTGGATGATGTTTAAAAGTGATAGCGTAAATGTATATGTTTTTTACAGAAACAATGTGATTTCATCAAAAGCGAACTATGGGAGCAAACATAAGTATTAATAGTAGGAGAGAAGTGAATGTTACAGACTGACAACAGTATTCGCGGAAAAGTAATGCGTGAATTGATCGCAAGAGTCGCCTCCGATAATCTGATCGGCAGAAAGTTAAAAAGCGGTGAACTGCGTAAAAAGATGACGGAGCCGGAGTGGAGAGTGCCGGAGTTTTACAATCTGCGCGTGATTGAAGAGAAAAATTGCCGTCTGGAATTATTGGAGTGTGATCTGAAAAATGAACGTCTTGTGCTGCTTCAGTTGCATGGAGGCGGATATATCGGAGGGATGCGTAATGCATACCGCAGTTTTGCTGGACTTTACAGTGAACTTGGCCGTGGCATGAGCGTCCTGACGGTGGATTACCGTGTGGCACCGGAGCATCCGTATCCGGCGGCGCTGGAGGATGCCATTACCGGTTATAACTGGCTGCTGCAGCAGGGCTGGCAGGAGCATGAGATTGTTGTTGCCGGAGATTCTGCCGGTGGTGGACTGGCACTGGCTCTTTGTATGTATTTGAAAAACCAAAATCGAAAGCTTCCGGCGGGGCTCATCTGTATGTCTCCATGGACGGATATGACCCAGTCCGGTGCATCTTATGATTTTAATTATGAGAGGGATCCGCTGTTTGGAAATACCAGAGACAGCCTGATCTACAGTAAAGATTATATTCAGGATGAGGATCCGACCAATCCATATATTTCGCCGTTGTATGGAAACTTCAGCGGATTTCCACCGATGCTGATTCAGGTGGGAAGTTATGAGATGCTGCTGAGCGATTCCGAACTGGTAGCAGAAAAGGCGAAACATGCCGGTTGCAAAGTGCGGCTCAGTGTTTACGAGGGAATGTTTCATATTTTCCAGATGGCGATGCTGATGATTCCGGAATCCAAGCATGCATGGCAGGAAATTGGACGTTTTCTGGATATTATCGAAAATCATCTTCCGACAGAACATCTGGATGAGGAGGACAAAGAAATTGAGTCCAAATTTGGAGAAGTTGAATATGAATAAATTGACTGATTGCTGTCTGTGTCCGCGAAACTGTCATGTGGATCGGACACAGGGAAAAACAGGTTACTGTGGACAGACTGATCAGATCCGCGCGGCACGGGCTGCATTGCATATGTGGGAGGAACCCTGCATATCCGGCGATGCAGGCTCCGGAGCCGTGTTTTTTTCGGGCTGTACCTTAGGTTGCGTGTTCTGCCAGAATCACTCTATTGCAGCAGGGAGCGTGGGAAAAGCAATTTCCACAGAACGGCTGGCAGAAATATTTTTGGAACTTCAGGATCAGAAAGCATGGAATATCAATCTTGTGACAGCGGGGCATTTTGCACCGCAGGTAGTCCATGCGCTGGAACTTGCGAAGTCACAGGGGCTGCATCTTCCAATTGTATACAATACATCTGGTTATGAAAAGGTTGAGACGTTACGGATGTTTGAAGGACTGGTGGATATTTATCTGCCGGATTTCAAATATCTGAGCACGGAGCTGGCGGGTGTGTATTCTCATGCAGAAGATTATCCGCAAGTGGCAAAACAGGCTCTGCAGGAGATGGTGCGGCAGGTTGGAAGTGCTCAGTTTGAAATTGTTTCCGGGGAAAATTCCGGGATGGTCACGGATGAGTTGCTCACAGACGTGGATTATGGAGATAGTGAGCTGGAACGAATGCTGCGTGGCGTGGTTGTTCGGCATCTTGTGCTTCCGGGGCATGTAGAAGAATCTAAAAATGTGATTCGTTATCTGTACGAGATGTATGGGGAGCGGATTTATATCAGTATTATGAATCAATATACGCCAATGCCGGAGATTGAGGAGCATTATCCGGAACTTGGCAGAAAAATCACACCGCAGGAATACGACGAAGTTGTAGATTATGCCATTGAAATTGGTGTGGAAAATGGATTTATTCAGGATGGGGAGACGGCGAAAGATAGTTTTATACCGGAATTTGATACTTCTGGGGTGTGAATGGTTCGGGTAATTAATTTCTGCAGCTAACAAACGCTTGCCGGGAAAAGTTGTAGATGTGCGTGTGTCGCGTAGTGCTGCGTGGTTAAAACAACTCGGGTTTATTGCGTGTGTAAATAAAAGAGGCTTGGTCCATTTTCTCAGCGTGCGATTGTTAGCCGCGGAGAAAAATGAACCAAGCCTCTTTTTCTATATCTTAAATTTTAAGCTATCAAACAAATTATTACTGAGCGGCAGTCGTAGTTGTAGCAGCACCATCATGCGTGGTTTGCTCCTCCGGCGGAATGACTACCGGCACACCCAGATCATCTCCGGAAGTATCAGGAACTTCCACATTATCCGCATCATGCGCATCAAAATCAGTCGGTGCATTAAATGTAACCGTATTGGAACTGCGGAAGATCGTATTGCTTGATCCAACCTGATTTACAACAATCTGTGAACCGTCCTGTAAATCTGCCATGGAAATCTCCAGGCAATTTCCGGAAATATATTCAGTGGAAACTTTTTCTCCATTGATATAAACCTTACTCCAAGGAGTGAAGTTCTTGCCGAAGATGGTCAGTTTTGTTTTATCCGCATTCATGGAAGTGTGGTCGATTACAACATCCTGAACACCCATTACAAGGTCAGATGCCGGATATTTGTCTACACCATGGTAGGAGTAGCGGCTTCCGTAAAGCAGATCATACTGCAGTAATTCCCAGTTTGTAATGTAAGAAGCATCGTCAGTGGATACGCCTGCATCCATCTCAGACTGATGATAACGGAACATGGTTCCTTCGTGAATGCCAAGCTGATTTGTGATATAGGACATCAGCTGATAAGCTGCCACGTCTTTATCCTGTTTTTCCAGACCAAAGTTATTCCATGTTACGTATGTAGTGTCATACAAATTTCCGGTATTCATATCTGAATCTTCCAGACCGAGGGTTGGAAGGTGATCGCCATACATGACAACGATTGTTTTCTCATTACGTTTGGATAAGGTATCGATCAGGTTTCCGATAAAATTGTCAACTTCGTGAAGTTCGTTGATGTAATACTCCCACTGATAATGCTCAGCTTCGGTATCACCGCCGGTTACCTGGATTTCCGGGTTGTCAAATACTTTGTAATCCGGGTAACTTCCGTGACTCTGTACGGTAATCGTATACAGGAAATCGGACTGGTTCGGAGTGGAATCCAGTGTTTTGGTTGTCTCGTCGATCAGAATGTTATCTGTCGGCCAGGAAGCAATTTCATTGTATTCTGTAATGTTCATCAGCTCTTTGCTGGTGAAAGTATCAAATCCCATCTGGGAGAACACTTTTGTACGTCCGTAGAAGTTACCACCGTTGTTGTGAAGGGCATGTGTTGCATATCCAAGATTGCCAAGGACATCAGCGGCACTCTCACAGGTAGTATCTTTTAAAACTGTTTTATAGGGGTACTCACCCAGACCGAAGAAACGGATGCCCATTCCTGTCAGAACCTCGAACTCTGTGTTTGCAGTTCCAGCGCCGACAACCGGTACGGTAAGGTATCCGGAAGTGTAATTTTCCATTAATTTATGGAAGTTCGGAATCGGATCTTCGGAGTAACTTAAAAAGTTCAATTCGTACGGATCGATGAATGTCTCAAGCTGTACAAAAATGATATTTGGCATATCTGAAGAATCAACTGTTGTCGGATCTGTCGTTACATTATCATTGATCGTGTCAATGGTTTCTTCTGTATAATTGGCAGGTTTGCTCATCCCGGTGTCTACCACACTGGCAGAGAAACTGTATACAAAACCATAGTCTTTGTATCCCTGTGCCAGATTTCCAAAGTATCCGGAAAGAATATCGGAGTGGATCGCTGCTTTTGTGATAAAAGGAATACTTGCTATGCAGAGCACCAGTAAACCAAGGTTGCGGAACAGGTGAACTCTTCCTTTGAATTTTGGTCCTTTGAATGCAAAAATGATCAGGAACGCTGCAAGCGCGATCAGCAGAACAATCACTGCAATCTCCTGTCCGGCAGACAGATATTTGCTGTTTTTCATGGAGAGCAGGTCTCCGATCAGTTTCAGGTCTGCAAAGTTAAACGGTGTGACACGGGATGCAAGTACGCAGCCGTTGATGACACCGAGCAGCGTCCAGAATACAGATATTACGATACGGACCAGTGCTCTGTGCTTAAACAGGTACACGATCAGTAACGTTGCAAAAATCAGCAGTGCATTATAAAGGAACGTCAGCGGGGAGCTGATACAGAAACTTACTGCTGATGTAAAGGAATGTCTGGATACACATTCAATTGCAAATACCAGGATACAGGCCAGCAGTCCATGAAACAGTAAAGAAAATTTATTCAAAAATTTTACTTTTGGACTGTCAGACAGATCCGGAAAATTGAAGTTTTTCAGAAAACTGAAAAATCCATGTCGTCTTCTTTTGTTATTATTACCAATGATGATCGGTTTTTCTTTTCTTTCTTTTCTAAATGATTTCATATAAACTCCTTCTCTCAAAACATAGTGCCGAAAGTATAACCTTTACTATTAAGTTAAAAGAATTTTACATAACCGTACAGATATTAGCCCCAATTTTACAAAAAGTCAATTAAAAAAGTATAAAATACACGATATGAACAAAAAAAATTCAGATAGACGTTTTCTTTTGTGAATATTACAGCGTTACAGTTCATACATTACATACGTTTGAAAAAGTAATCATGCCTGAATGAGGAACTTGCAGAATGCACCGGAAACTATATCGAAAATCACAATTCATATCATAAATCATATAATAAGGAAATTTTTGAAAGAAAAAGGAAATAATTTCTTAATATGTCGGTCAATTAAGACTTGCAAAGCGAAAAACGTTGTGCTATGATACAAAATCATGAGTAAATGCGTTGAAAGAGACTCTTATCTTCAGAAACCGACAGGAATACGGCGTCACCGACTGAGAGCGCTGTTTGGTGGAGGAGAGGAAGGGAACACTCTGGAGCAGACAGATTGAATGCGAAAATCACAGATCAGTGAATTTCAGTAGGTCTGTACGGATTGCACACGTTACGTGCCTGAGTGGGGAAAGACACAGATCATGAGTGTTTTGTAGTATTGTTTTTCTCAATGCGGGTGGTACCGCGGAATAATAAAAGAACATTATTTCGTCCTTGGATACAAAGATGTATCCTAAGGGCGTTTTTTGTTTTTTTTTAAGAAAAAATCAAAAAACGCCTGTGATATGCACACAGATGCAACATAGAAATTATTGCTTCGCAACATGCATCTGGCGCAAAAAAACAGATGAATCTGTTTTGATATTAGAAATTTTAATATTCTTATTCCGTCCCGCACCTTACAACATTTTATGCAAAAGGAGTGTACGAAACAATGAAAATGATGACCGGTGTAATGCCAAAAGAGACGATGGAAATCAGTGAAATCCTTGCCTCTGACCTGTATAGCCAGATGATCAGCGTGAATGGAGCCGTTCATACAGTGCGTGACATGGGTGAGGTAGCCTTTGTAGTCCTGCGAAAAAGAGAAGGTCTCCTGCAGTGCGTGTATGAAGAAGGCGTGACAGCCATTGATCTGAAGGAACTCAAAGAAGGCGCAGCCATTGAGGTGAGTGGTATATTAAATAAGGAAGAACGTGCGCCGGGAGGGTTCGAGATCCGCATGAAAGATGTCAAAATCCTTTCCAATCCGGCAGAGAGTCTGCCGCTTCCAATCGCGAAATGGAAGATGAATACTTCTCTTGAAGCCAAATTGAACCATCGCGCCGTAGCCCTGAGGAATATCAGAGAGCGGGCAACGTTTCGGATTCAGGAAGGTATTGTGAGAGGCTTCCGTGATTTCCTCTACAGTCAGGGATTTACAGAGATCCACACACCAAAACTTGGCGCAAAAAGTGCTGAGGGCGGAGCCAACCTGTTTAAACTGGAGTATTTCCACAGACCTGCGATTTTGCAGCAAAGTCCACAGTTTTACAAACAGATGATGGTAGGCGTGTTTGACAGAGTCTTTGAGACAGCACCGGTTTTTCGTGCGGAAAAACATAATACAAAACGCCATTTAAACGAATATAACAGTCTTGATTTTGAAATGGGATACATTGACGGCTTCGAAGACATCATGGCTATGGAAACCGGATTTTTACAGTATACAATGGAACTGCTGAAAAAAGAGTATACGAAAGAATTAGAAATCCTGCAGATCACGCTTCCGGATGTGAGCCGGATCCCGGCCATCCGTTTCGATGAAGCAAAACAGAGAGTTGCAGAAAAATATGACAGACAGTTCCGTAATCCATATGATTTGGAGCCGGAGGAGGAGCATCTGATCGGTCAGTATGCAAAAGAAGAATTCGGCAGTGATTTTGTATTTGTCACACATTATCCGTCCAAGAAACGTCCGTTTTATGCGATGGATGATCCGGCAGATCCGACCTACACCTTAAGCTTTGATCTGCTTTACAAAGGTCTGGAGATCACAACCGGTGGACAGCGTATCCATCAGTATGATAAATTAATGGAAAAGATCGCACAGCGGGGCATGGAGACCGAAGGCATGGAGCATTACCTGTCGGCATTCAAATACGGCATGCCGCCACATGGTGGACTTGGTATCGGAATGGAACGTCTGACCATGCAGCTGATCGGAGAAGATAACGTCCGGGAAGCGACCTTGTTCCCAAGAGATCTGAGCAGATTAGAGCCATAAAATATCAAATGAGAAGTTTTGGTTGCAACAGGTGCTGATGAGTAGTAACAAAAACATTCTCAGATGTAAAAAATGGCGAATTTGCAATAGAACCGGGAACCGTTACAGAACGCGGTTCAGATGTAGGAGGAGAAAAAACGTGAGACATACAGGAACACAGACAATAGCAACAGAACGCCTGACATTACGGCGTTTTACGATAGAAGATGCAGAAAATATGTATTACAACTGGGCATGCGACCCGGAAGTAACAAAATATCTGACCTGGCAGCCGCATAAAAGTGTGGAGGAGACCACAGAGATTCTGCAGCAGTGGGAAGCAGGTTACAGCAAAAATGAGTTTTATCAGTGGGCGATCGAGTTAAATGACATCGAGCAGCCAATCGGAAGTATCAGCGTGGTATCACTGAATGAAGATGTCCAGAGTGCAGAACTTGGTTACTGCATCGGAAAATCCTGGTGGCATCAGGGTTACACCACAGAGGCTGTGGAGGCAGTCGTCCGATTTCTGCTGGCAGAAGTCGGTGCAGGACGTGTCTGGGCACAGCATGATGTGGCAAATCCAAATTCCGGTGAAGTGATGAAAAAAGCAGGGATGGATTATGAAGGAACCCTGCGCCAGTCCCTAAAGGACAATCAGGGTATTGTGGATTCTGCTGTTTATGCAAAAATCAGTCATGTGGCACTGGACGAAGAGCCGGAAGAAGGGGATCAGACCAGCGGCGCATCCGTCACAAAAGTAATGGCAGAGGACGGAACTATGAAAAATGTCATTTCCGATGACACCATGGAATACGTTGGCATTCTGGCAAAACTGGAACTGAGTCCGGAAGAAGCAGAAGCAGCGAAAAAAGATATGGAAGATATGCTGGATTACATCGATCTCTTAAATGAGCTTGACACCACAGGCATCGAGCCGATGTCCCATGTATTCCCGATTGAAAATGTATTCCGCGAGGATGTTGTGACAAACGGAGATGGCAGTGCAGATACACTGAAGAATGCTCCGGAGCAGAAAGACGGCGGATTCAAAGTACCGAAGACAATCGGCGAATAAGAACGGAGGACATGGAAATGAGTTTGATGAGTTTGACAGCAGTAGAGCTGGGAAAAAAGATAAAAGCAAAAGAAGTGACCGTGGAAGCAGCCGTTCGGGAAGCTTTGGATGCGGTACACGCAAAAGAAGAGCAGGTGCACAGTTTTGTGACCGTCGATGAGGAAGGTGCACTGGCCCGCGCAAAAGAAGTACAGGCACAAATTGATGCCGGAGAGCTGAACGGACCTTTGGCAGGTGTTCCGGTGGCCATCAAGGACAACATGTGTACCGAAGGCCTTTTAACGACTTGTTCTTCAAAGATTTTATATAACTTTATACCGACTTATACGGCAGAAGCAGTGAAAAAACTGGAAGAAGCCGGAGCAGTCATTATCGGAAAGACAAATATGGATGAATTTGCCATGGGAAGCACCACAGAGACTTCCGCTTACGGCGAGACAAAAAATCCATGGAATACCGCGCACGTTCCGGGCGGATCTTCCGGCGGTTCCTGCGCAGCTGTGGCAGCAGAGGAGTGTTCCTTTGCCCTTGGTTCTGACACAGGCGGTTCCATCCGCCAGCCGAGTTCTTTTTGCGGAGTGACCGGTATCAAACCGACCTACGGAACCGTTTCCCGTTACGGACTGATCGCATACGGTTCTTCCCTGGATCAGATCGGACCGGTAGCAAAAGATGTGACAGACTGCGCAACGATCCTGGAAGCAATCACTTCCTATGATAAAAAGGATTCAACATCCGTAGAAAGAGAAGACACCGATTTTACGTCTGCCCTGGTAGACGATGTCAAAGGCATGCGCATCGGTATCCCAAAAGATTATTTCGGGGAAGGCTTAAATCCGGAAGTAAAGGAAGCGGTACTTGCAGCAGCAAAAGTACTGGAAGAAAAAGGTGCCATCGTGGAAGAATTCGACCTTGGACTTGTAAAATATGCGATCCCGGCTTATTACGTCATTGCCTGCGCGGAGGCAAGCTCCAACCTGGCACGTTTTGACGGTGTCAAATACGGCTATCGCACGAAAGAATATGAAGGTCTTCACAACATGTATAAAAAATCCCGTTCCGAGGGATTTGGCCCTGAAGTAAAACGAAGAATTATGCTTGGCTCTTTCGTTTTGAGTTCCGGATATTATGATGCTTATTATCTGAAAGCACTGCGCGTTAAAGCACTGATCAAAAAAGCATTTGACGATGCATTTGCGAAATATGACATGATCCTTGGACCGGCAGCACCGACCACAGCACCAAAGCTTGGTGAGAGCCTGCAGGATCCGATCAGCATGTATCTGGGCGATATATATACAATTTCCGTCAACCTGGCGGGACTTCCTGGAATTTCCCTTCCGTGCGGTACGGACAGTCAGGGACTGCCGATTGGTTTGCAGCTGATCGGAGACTGTTTCCAGGAGAAAAAGATCATTCAGGCAGCATACAGCTTTGAACAGACACATCCATATCAGCATAGCCCGCTGAGCCAGGCGTAGGAAGGAGGAGAAGAGATGAGTAAGAATTATGAGACAGTCATCGGACTGGAAGTGCACGTAGAACTTGCGACCAAAACCAAAATCTTCTGTTCCTGTTCCACAGAGTTCGGAGGAAAACCAAATACACACACCTGTCCGGTTTGTACCGGTATGCCGGGTTCCCTTCCGGTATTAAATAAACAGGTGGTGGAATATGCCATGGCAGTAGGTCTGGCAACAAACTGCAGCATTACCCGATATAGTAAATTTGACCGAAAAAACTATTTTTATCCGGATAATCCGCAGAACTACCAGATTTCACAGCTGTATCTGCCAATCTGCCGCAACGGTTATGTGGAGATCGAGACACCGGCGGGCAAAAAGCAGGTGCGCATCCATGAGATCCATATGGAGGAAGATGCAGGTAAACTGGTGCATGACGAGTGGGAGGACGTATCCATCGTGGATTACAACCGTTCCGGCGTACCGCTGATCGAGATCGTATCCGAACCGGATATGCGCTCTGCCGATGAAGTGATCGCTTACCTGGAGACATTGCGCCAGACCATTCAGTATCTGGGCGCATCCGACTGTAAATTAAACGAAGGTTCCATGCGTGCCGATGTCAACCTGTCCGTTCGTGAGGTTGGTTCACCGAAGTTTGGAACCCGTACCGAGATGAAAAACCTGAACTCCTTCAAAGCAATCGCACATGCCATCGAAGGAGAGCGGGAGCGTCAGATCGAACTTCTTGAGATGGGAAGAAAAGTTGTGCAGGAAACCCGTCGCTGGGATGACAACAAAGAATCTTCTCATGCAATGCGTTCCAAAGAGGATGCACAGGATTACCGTTACTTCCCGGAACCGGATCTGGCACCGATCGTCATTTCCGAGGAGTGGATCAACGAGATCCGCAGCCGTCAGCCGGAACTGCGTCCGCAGAAGCTGGAGCGTTACCACAGAGAATACGACATTCCGGATTACGATGCAGAGATCATCACCGGAACAAAGCACATGGCAGATCTGTTCGAGGAAACTACCAAAATCTGTGGCAAGCCGAAAAAAGTATCTAACTGGCTTATGGGTGAGACCATGCGTTTATTAAAAGAGAACAGCATGGAAGCAGAGGAAATCTGTTTTGCGCCGGAGCATCTGGCTGCACTGATCGAATTGGTAGATGCAGGTACTATCAATGGTTCCGTGGCAAAAGAAGTATTCGAGGAGATGTTTAAATCGGATATTGATCCGGAGAAATATGTCGAAGAAAAAGGTTTGAAAGTTGTCAATGATGAGGGGGCTCTGAGAGAGACCATTGAGAAGGTTATTGCAGAGAATCCACAGTCGGTGGAGGATTACCATAATGGTAAAAAGAAGGCTATGGGATTCCTTGTTGGACAGACCATGAAGGCTATGAAAGGAAAAGCAAATCCGGCTATGGTAAATGCGATTTTACAGGAACTTCTTGGTTAGAGGCGGCTTAAAAATTATGGCTATACTTTAAGATTATGAAAGCGGACTCAGACAAATTTGTCCTTCCAGCTAACAATCGCTTGGAAGGAAAATTTGTTCTGAGCCCGCTATTTAAGTATAGTAAGTTTTTCAAAACTGTTCATTACCTACATAAAAAGCATAAACCTTTTATTAAATGCGAGCCGTACAGTTGAAAATAACCGTCAATCTATGGTAAGATAAAAAAGTCTCAACGGCATTTTTGAGGAAAATACAGACGAATGGAGAAATTTTTATGATAGATAACGATTACAGAGAAGTAGATACAGACGAAAAAGACGAGGCTGTATCTGAGAAAAATGAGACAACCGAGACTCCGGTAGAGACCGGTGAGGTAGTGACAGACGATCACGGAGAGGAGCATGAAAAATCCGATGATTTTGACGAGTTCTGTGCAATGTGCAGACGTCCGGCAAGCAAAGCCGGCAAACTGATTCATGTAGCTCCGAATATGGCAATCTGTCAGGATTGTATGCAGAAGACTTTTGATACCATGGGACAGATGCCGGGAATCCCGGGACTGGGTGACATCAATATCGGTGATATGCTTTCCAGCGGAAAGATGCCGAACATCCAGTTTGTAAATATGTCTGACCTTCCGTTTGGCAATCAGCAGAAAGTAAAGAAGAAAAAACCGAAAGAGAAAAAGAAAGAAGAACCGGTTTTGGATATTCACAAAATTCCGGCACCGCACAAGATCAAAGCAAGTCTGGATGACTATGTAGTTGGTCAGGATTATGCGAAAAAAGTGATGTCAGTAGCTGTTTACAACCATTACAAACGTGTGGCAGCAGGTGCTGAGGCAAATGCAGATGGTGTCGAGATCGAGAAATCCAACATGCTGATGGTTGGACCGACTGGCTGCGGTAAGACTTATCTGGTAAAAACACTGGCAAAACTTCTGGACGTACCGCTTGCGATCGCAGATGCAACTTCCCTGACAGAAGCTGGTTACATAGGTGATGATATCGAAAGTGTACTGTCCAAACTGCTGACAGCAGCAGATAATGATGTGGAAAAAGCAGAGCGCGGCATCGTATTTATCGATGAAATCGACAAACTTGCAAAGAAGAAAAATGCGACACAGCGTGATGTCAGCGGTGAATCTGTACAGCAGGGAATGTTGAAGCTGTTAGAGGGCGCAGAGGTGGAAGTGCCGATCGGAGCAACAAGCAAAAATGCAATGGTTCCAATGACAACCATTGATACATCGAATATTTTATTTATCTGTGGTGGTGCATTCCCGGGACTGGAAGACATCATCAAAGAGCGTTTAAACGAGCATGCGTCCATCGGTTTTCAGGCGGACTTGAAAGACAAATATGATAAGGAAGAAAATCTGCTTCGTCAGGTGACCACAGAGGATATTCGCAAATTCGGTATGATTCCGGAGTTTATCGGACGTCTGCCGATCCTGTTTTCACTGGATGCATTGTCTGAGGATATGCTGGTACAGATTCTGAAAGAACCGAAAAACGCGATCATCAAGCAGTATCAGAAATTACTGGCAATGGATGAAGTAAAACTGGAGTTTGACGATGGTGCATTACGTGCCATTGCAAAACGTGCCAAAGAGAAAAACGTAGGAGCCCGTGCATTACGTTCCATCATTGAGGAATTTATGCTGGATATCATGTATGAGATTCCGAAAGATGACAATATAGGTGCTGTTACCATTACCGAAGACTATATTGAAAAGACAGGCGGTCCACTGATTCAGATGCGTGGAACACCGGAGCTGGAAGATAAATCCGGAACAAACTAGGAAATTAAGGTAATGATACATAATAATCTTAATTAACTGAGTGTTAAGAGAGGAATGCTTCTTGAATTTGATACAAGAAAATTCTTATTTGTATATTTCATTTGAATATTTAAATCCCTGCTTCCATTGCGAAGAACAATAAGCAGAGAGGAAACATGGCAGGAGAAAGAGCAAAGGTGCTTATTTCCCCTGCCATTTTTAGACCAATTAAGTCCTCTGTTTTTACTTTGATTCAGTAAGAAGAATGAGGATGTTTGTCTGGCTGCCTGAGTAGAATGGTAAGCAGAGAAAAAGGAAAGTAACAAAATAACTAGATTAAAAAAGGAGAAATCTGAATGAGAGAATTGAACCCGAAAATGCGACTGTTTTTAGATTTTCTGATGTTGACCGTAGGATCTGCCATTGCTGCATTTGCCATTGAAGAATTTTTGGTGCCCTGCACGATCTTGGATGGCGGTGTCATTGGTATCGGCATCATGGTAAATAATCTGACTCATATCCCGTTAAGTATTCTGACCATTGTTCTGAACATTCCATTTCTTCTGATTGGTTCCCGAAAACTTGGTGTGACATTTATCATAAAATCCGGCTATGCTATGGCGATGTTTTCCATATTTTTGGAAGTATTTGCGCCGTGGGTGAATGCGACAGATCAGTATTTGCTGGCGGTATGTTTTGGTGGTGTGATCCTTGGAGCCGGTGTCGGCCTGGTCATTCGATTTGGCGGCTGTCTGGATGGGACGGAAACAGTGGCAATTTTGCTGAACCGCAAATTCAAGTTCCCGGTGGGACAGACGGTGCTGATTTTTAATGTGATTATTTATATTGTAGCTGCACTGCTTTTTGGATTTGACCGCGCAATGTACAGCCTTCTTACTTATTTTATTACATCAAAGATTATTGACAAAGTGGAAACAGGTCTTGAGCAGGCGAAAGCGGCTATGATCATTACTGATGAGGGAAAAGAGATTGCGGACCAGATTTACCAGAAATTAGGCAGAACTGTGACAATGCTGGAGGGCGAAGGCCTGATTAGTGGAAAGAAAGTCGTATTGTATTGCGTATTGAATCGTCTGGAAATCTATGAATTGAAACGTTTGATCAAAGAAGTTGATACATCTGCATTTATTACGGTCAGTGACGTGTCTGAGATCATCGGAAAACATATTAAGAAGACTGCGATAGAATAGCAGCGTTTGGCGTTTATAATATATGAAAAACGATAGTTTTAAATTTAAAAAAGTTTTACTCAACAGTAATAACAACTGATAAGTAAAACTTTTTTATTTTTAATCTTCTGTATCTTCTTCAAAGCAGTAGACATTTAATTCTGGGAAATCAAGAAATTCAGTCGATGTCATATTAAATGCAATTCTTGTAAGAAAATCAGATACAACATAGTGTTTTTTATAAAAATAAAAGACAGCCAAATCCGAACGGCTGTCTTTTTAAGGAGAAGGTATTTTTTACTATGGGGGTAGCAAAAAACTTATAATGTATTGGGGGTTTTTACAGTTATTATAATAGCAAATGTACGTGCATAAGTGTTCACAATCATTCATAAAAAATCACAGAAAAACTATACAATTTTTATAAGACCAGAAAGTAATCAGTTTTAAAAGCTTTGTAATAATTGCACAGGAAGGACCAATTTTGGCAAAAAGAAACATAAAATAAGTTTGCATGCAAAAGAGAAGAGAAGGTTAAAACTATGTATAGTTTGGGAGCAGAAATCAGAGAAAAAGCAGAGCGGGAAGGCGAGGACCGAAGGGGAAGATTGAGCGAAATATTAGTGCGGTTGAATCGTTTTATGGATATTGTTAAAGCAGTCCAAGATGTAACTTATCACCAGAAGCTATATCAGGAGTTTGGACTACAAAAAGACAAAATAAAAAGACAGCCAAATCCGAACGGCTGTCTTCTAAGGAGAAGGTATTTTTTACTATGGGGGTAGCAAAAAACTTATAATGTATTGGGGTTTTTACAGTTATTATAATACCAAATGTGTGCACGTAAGTGTTCACAATCATTCATAAAAATTCAGGAAAAAACTATACAAATTTTATAAGACCAAAAAGTAATCACTTTAGAATCTGCTGTGATTTTGCATGATTGAGCTAAATTAAGGAGACTTTTTACTTCTATCGCGAATATTCAGTAGAATTAGATGAAGCGTGTTTTACACTTTAAATGTACAACATCATAGACAGTGAATGATCTATCCTTTGGCAGATAGCAGAGATGCTGGGAAGAATAAGAAGAAACAAAAAAGTTTTTCTTTGCATAACTTATAGATAAAAGCTTTCTGAGAAAAGTATGGACGATAATATTTGCAAAAATGTGATTTATTCGAATGATTATTATGATCTGATCATTGATTATATCGGTGGGTATCCACTGGGAGATCCGGAATGTATCTTACAGGTGGACAATACGTATGACATTGGATTTTACAGCAGGGAGCGTGCACCGGAGCTGAATCTGGTGGATTATCCGTATCTGACGATCCCGCATTGTCTGGTGCCGATGGATATGACCGCGCTGGAAGTCAGCGGGATTTTGCGTTTACAGAATCCATCAGCACTGGATCTACAGGGGCAGGGGGTTTTGATCGGATTTGTTGATACGGGAATTACGTATGAACATCCGGCTTTTCGAAATGCAGATGGAACGACACGGATTGTTGGTATCTGGGATCAGACGGTGGAAGATGGAACACCGCCGAATGGGATGGTTTACGGGGCATTTTATGGAGAGGAACAGATCAATGAAGCACTGCGGTCAGAACGCCCGCGGGAGATTGTGCCGGAACAGGATGAAAACGGACATGGTACATTTCTGGCAGGTGTGGCATGTGGAAGCACAGATGGCACGGCAGATTTTTCGGGAGCAGCACCGTTAGCTCAGATTGCAGTTGTAAAATGTAAACAGGCGAAACTATATCTGCGGGATTATTATTTTATTCCACAGGGACAGGAATGTTATCAGGAAAATGATCTGATGATGGGAATCAGATGGCTGAACCGTTTTGCATATGAGCGGAGGATGCCGTTGGTATTATGTGTTGGTATGGGAAGCGGACTGGGAAATCATGTCGGTGATGAACCGTTGGCGATCCAGTGTGATGAGTTTGGACGAAGACGGCAGCGGGCAGTTGTTGTGGCAGCAGGAAATGCGGCGAATCAGCGGCGGCACTATCAGAAAAAGAGAATGACAGAGGGCGCGGTTGAGAGTATTGAATTGTCCGTTGGCAGTAATCTGGAAGGTTTTCAGATGGAAATCTGGACGATGGTTCCGGAGATTTACGAATTGTCGGTCGTATCGCCTACCGGAGAACGGTTCCCGAAGACCGTGGTGCGTCCGGAAGAACGGCAGGAATATGTGTTTTTGTTTGAAAAAACAAAATTAACGGCAGAATATGCCATTGTGGGAACTAGAAACAGCATGCAGCTGATTATGCTGCGGTTTGAACGACCGCTCAGTGGAATCTGGACGGTGGAATTGTATGCAGATTTTGTGCTGAGTGGAAATATATTTTGCTGGCTTCCGCTGTCGCAACTGTTGAGTGGAGAAGTATTTTTCCTGAGGTCTGATCCAAACACGACCGTCACGATGCCGGGAATGTCGCGGGTGGCGATCACCACCGGAGCGTATCAGGCGATCGGAGGAAGTATTGACCCGGATTCCGGCAGAGGATTTTCCAGTCTGGATGCGGTGAAACCGGATATTGTCGCGCCGGGAGTAAATGTACTGGGACCTGTGCTTCGGGACCGCTATGAACTTCGCAGCGGTACAAGTATCAGTGCAGCGCTGACTGCCGGTGCCTGCGCTCAGCTTTTTCAATGGGGAATTGTGGAAAATAATATGTTGTATCTGAATACGACGGATTTGAAAAATTTGCTGATCCGCGGAGCGGTGCGGGATGAAGACCGGACATATCCCAATTCGGTGTATGGGTATGGAATGTTGGAAGTATATCAGGCGTTGAGCCGTTTGCGGGGAAATTAGAAGATACGTACATTCGCAAAAGATAAATGCAGAATAAGCAAAGTGACAGTGTTCATGAGCAAGCAGCGAATGTCCGCTTTACGGAAGCTCTTTTCAATAACTGTAAAAAGAATTCTTGGTGTTCTGAAAAATTGCAAAATAAAAAGACAGCCAAATCCGAACGGCTGTCTTTTAAGGAGAAGGTATTTTTTACTATGGGGGTAGCAAAAAACTTATAATGTATTGGGGGTTTTTACAGTTATTATAATAGCAAATGTGTAGATACAAGTGTTCACAATGATTTATGAAAATTGGAAAATAAATTGTGCATAATTCATATGACCAAAAAGTAATCAGGGTGAAATTTGTTGTGAGACTGCATGATAACTGGTGAAATTGCAGTATGATAAGAATTTAAGATATGATAGGAATTTAATAATATAAGAATTTTGCGCGAACAGGCGAGAATGATCTAATAGCAGAAAGCAATGGTATTTTTTCCAGTTTTATTTTATACTGTATCTTAACAGAATACATCAGAGGTGAAATGATTTCCAACACGATAGATGGTGAATAACCAGAAGATATCAGCGGAGCAATTTCATAGATAAGAGATGTTTTCCACCTCCACGGGAGGGAAAGATTCAAGAACCGGAGGAAAGATAAATGGGAAAGACAATATACATACAATGCTATGAGGGACTGAGTGCCAAAATGATGGTTGAGGCATTGTTAAATCTGATGCCGGAACAGACACAGGCGAAAGCGACAGTAGACCAGCTGCTTGCCCTGAACTGCCCGGCAGAGGTAAAGGCAGCGATGATCCGCAAACTGCCAAGGAAAATCAAAGATTTTGCACTCCAGGGGGGAGCAGAGGAACTTTTTCAGCGTGCATATGATATCTGGCTTCACGCAAAGGCAGCAGTGCAGAGAGTGAATATTGCACATGTGGAGTTTCAGGAAAAGGATTATGATGAAGTAATCGCTATGCTGACAGCGTCTATCTGTATGGAACGTCTGGAAGCAGATACGATCATCTGCCCGATCGTTTATGATGGATATGGACAGATTTATATTGATCATGAACCGGTGTCGGTGCCACTTCCGGAGACATTATATATTTTGATGGGGGCTGAGATCGCTATGCACCGTATGGAATGTGACAGTGCATGGGTGACACCGGAGGGAGCTGCTTTTCTGGCAGCGTGCCGTACGTCCGATCATCTGCCGGAGGAGTATCATGTCAGCAAGATTGGAACCGGTCGCGGTACATCGTCTGATGGAAGTAATGGCGTGCTGCGAATCATGGTGCTTGAAGACGGAAATACTGAGAAGAATGGAATAGCTGATTTTTTGGAAAAGGAAGCTGAGCAGGAGCATATTTTGCAAGAATCTCCAGTTTCTGAGAAAGAGAATACAGAGATTGTTACGGAAGCACCGGAGCAGAATTCTGACTGGGATGATGATCTGGAATTTTTAGAGGAAAGCATTATCAGTCAGGTTGCACCAGAAAAGAAATCGGATGAAATTCAGGCAGAAGAGTCACAAGATGATATTTTAAAAGAAGCAGAAGAAGTGTGTCCGAAAGAATTGAATAATGAGAGTTTAGAAGAAACAGAAGATTCATTGCCGGAAATGAAAGAAATAGAAGATGAGCCACTGACGGAATCTGAAACAGCGGAAGATGATCTGATGTCTCATCTTGAACGAGTTGGAAAACTGGATCATATCCCGAAATTTGAGTTGGCAGAGGACATTGTCTGCACAGACACAACGACACCGGATAAAATCTGGAAACTGGAGTGCAACATTGATGATTGTGGCGGTGAGGTGCTTGGTTACACAATGGAGCGTCTGATGGAAAATGGTGCTTTGGATGCCTGCTATCTTCCAATTTATATGAAAAAGAACCGCCCGGCTTATATGTTGACAGTTTTATGCCGCCCGGAGGATCGAGAGCGTTTAGAGGATATCATTTTTGAGGAGACCACGACCATCGGTATTCGCAGGGGCCTGATGCAGCGTACGATTCTATCGCGCAGAAAATCAACAGAGCAGACTTCTCTGGGCGATGTGGCGGTAAAAACTATGAAAAAGAAAAATGGCGAAGTACCGACCCTGGAATACGAAAGTGTGGCAGCAATTGCCAGGGAACAGCATCTGCCATTTCGGGAAGTATACCGCCGTCTGGAAAAAGAATTGTATTAGATTTGGGAGGACTTCTTAGTAATAAGTAAGGAAACAGACATAAGAAAGGAGAGATATGGGTATGATCTATGTTGGAATCATCGTAGCAATCTGCGCAGCAGAATTTTGGATTCGCCGTCGGGTGAATAAAAATTTTGCAACAAATGAAAAACGGGAGGCAGGCAGACTTCCGATCTGCCTGCGTAAATATCATAATGAAGGAATGGCAAATAATACGCTGGAGAAAAAGCCACAGCTTGTCAAAGGGATCGGAATCGGTATTATCAGTATTCTTACGATCATGTTTCTTCTGGCAATGACATTGAAAGGAAAAAGTGCTTTAAAAACGGGTCTGGCACTGATCCTTGGTGGTGGTCTTGCCAATCTGCTGGAACGTTTTCTACATGGATATGTGACGGATTATGTACAGTTTAAAGTTCCGATTCCGTTTTTGAAAAAACTGATTTTTAACATTGCTGATTTTTGCGTGTTTATCGGAATGGCAGTGCTGATGCTGCGTGAGATTGGAAAGCAGTGCTAGAGCAGAGAGAATGGCAGAAGTGAGTAACAAACTTGTGTGGTAAAAAAATGCCCTACAGACTGTTTGGGTGCTTCGATGAAAGGTAAGCTGTTAAGGAAAATAAAAAATGCGGCAGTACTTTCAGACAGGTTCTGCCGCAATGCCATTTTTACGAAGAAAGACAGGAACTAAGCGATCCCATTCCTGATCCAGTGTCTTATCCAGAGAAAATTTCCGGTAGGAGATTCCGGTGGTACAGGTCAGGGTTTCATTTTTGTAAGTGAAATGCAGATACATGCCACTGATATCTTCCGGTAAAAAGGAAGTACCTGTGCGTTCTATGGTTTTTAACTGATTGGACGGAGAGAGGAGAAACACAAATTTAAAATAAAGAGGTTTTTTTTTGCCCTGCATCAGTTTCAGACAGTGTGGACGCATCAGAGAAAATGGCACATAGGACAGATTCTGTAACTGAAGGTTTTCTGTTTCCTCAGGATCGAAATAATCTGCCTGAAGGGAACCGTCAATCGAAAAGGTTGCTGCCTGTGTAATGACTGCCTCCTGTAAAAGGAAGTGGTCGCACATGCCGTCTTTTAATAATTTGTTGATAAAGGTGCCGATATCGGTTATTTTTAATGCAATCATGCAGAATCTCCTGTTAACAAAAAATGTGGATTATGGTATCATTATCTTTTAGATTTGAGTAATCTGAATGATACACATCTGGAAAGTGAATGCAGACCGCAAAGTGACTGCCTTCATGAGCAAGTAGCGAAAGTAGATTGCGAACGTCTGATTTACTTTGTATTATCATTCATATTGATGTTGGGGTCAAAAGATGCCATACGAATTGTTCCGTACTTTGTACTCCCACAATTCTACCCGATATTCGCATATCGTGAAGCTGACGCTCC
>URDN01000010.1 GCA_900546495.1 uncultured Lachnospiraceae bacterium | reverse complement strand
GAGGCACTTGAGATCGGGCTTGAAATTGCCAGAGAGCTTGGTTTTAAAACCGTAAATCTTGATAATTACTGTGGTTACGCCGAAATGGGAGAAGGCGAGGAAATCGTAGGTATTGCAGGTCATCTTGATATTGTACCTGTAGGTGGAGATTGGAGCTATAATCCATTCGAATTGACACGTAAAGGTGATTATGTGTATGGACGTGGAACGACAGATGATAAAGGCCCGGTGATCGAGGCGCTTTATGCGATGAAGCTGCTTCGTGATTCCGGTGTGAAGCTGAATAAGCGGGTTCGTCTGATCATGGGATGCAATGAGGAGACCGGTTCCAAATGTATGGAGCATTATAATGAGGTCGCTGAGGAGTTATCCTGCGGATTTACGCCGGATGCGAATTTCCCGTGTATTCATGGCGAAAAAGGACATATGTCTATGATGGCATATTCCAAACATACTAAAATCATTTCCATGAATGGCGGTTTTGTATCCAATGCGGTGTGCGACTGTTGTACAACCGTGATTCCGGTAGAAACAGGATTAAAAGAAAAATTGGAAGCTACGTTTGCTGATACAAAACTTCAGGAGTACAAAGTAACAGAGGAAAACGGTCAGATTGAGATTTATGCAAAAGGCGTTCCGGCTCATGCAAGCACACCGGCACTTGGCATTAATGCAGCTGGCGTAACATTTGAATGTTTGGAAAAAGCAGGTTTTGACGATGATTTTGTAAAATTCTATAATACACACCTTGGAACATCCTGTGACGGAGCCGGAGTGGGCTTGAAGTGTGAGGATGCCTATGGTGATCTGACATTCTGTAACGGAATTGTAAAAACTGAGGATGGTGTGATTTCCTGTACGATTGACATTCGTGTGCCGGTTACTTTAAAAGAAGCAGATGTTCGAAAAATGTGCGAAGGCAGACTGGAAGATGAAAATGGACGGATCGAGATAGAAGAAATCGGCGATCCGCTGTTTTTCCCACGGGAGTCTCCGCTGGTAGAAGCGCTGTACAAAGCATATGTGGATGTAACAGGAGATACTGAGCATGAACCGATGGTAATCGGTGGTGGAACTTATGCAAAATCTTTGAAAAATATTATTGCATTTGGTCCGGAAAAAATGGGCATGGATTATCATATTCACAGTGCAGATGAATTTATTCTGGTATCAGAAATGGAAGAAGCGGTTCTGATCTATATGGAAGCAATCAAAAATCTGCTGGCAATTTAGATACAGAATAAGATAGAGATGCATCCGGGGAAGTGATTAATGACACACGTCCTCTAAATATAAATATCGGCTATTTCTCTAGTGAAAAAGAGAAATAAAATTAAAAAAATTTTAAAGGTTCTTTTCAAAAATCTAACGTTTCGATTTTATAATAAGTGATAGTGTAAAGCGGACATTCGCAATCCGCTTTCACTACTTGCTCATGAACGCAGTCGCTTTGCGACCTGTCAGTGGGAGCTTTTAACTCCCACTGACATAAGCATTCCATTTACCCACCGATTAGTGCTCTATGCACTTGAAGCGGGGGAATGCTTATTCTGCGTTCAAAAACCGAAGTGTAGAGTGCAGAGATTCTGAAAAGAATATGTCACAGTTTACTCTGACCAGAATCACGCACCAAATTTTACGTGCGTTCGACGTAAATATTTTGGGAAATGCGAAAGGGGAAAAGCCGATGAAAATGTTTTGGGTTATCATGTTGTCATTGCTTTTGGGGGCATCAGGAAATCACCAATTGACAAATACTGTTGAGATGGCGCGGATTTCGAAGACACTGGATCTTGCGTTGGCGCAGGGAACTCTGATTGAAAATGTAGATACCCATACTGGTTCTCATGGGGATGGAGATTCTTTGCAGACATGGACGTTTGCAGATGGTTCTTTATTAAAACAGATTCAGGCAGATTTTGCCTGGAAGCCATTTCCTTTGACAGAAAATCTGGAAGCATTGCTTTATGGTGTTACATATGAGGAGGGATTATCGGTAACGGTTGTTGGCCCATATGTTTCTTTTTCAGAAGAACAGCTGCCAAGAGTAGAACACGGATATTATTATTTTGTGGATCGGCAGGCGGAGTCAGAACAGCAGCACAGTGATGAGCAGATCCTGGATCGTTTATCGTTTAATTTCAGTATTGCGATTTATGATACAGATACGAACACGTTATATTACGTGGAGGCGGATTCCTGATATATGACTACAGACAAATATTTTTCAGGAGAAGCAGGATGGGTATTACAGGATGCATATTTTGTGATAAGAAAAATATAAAAAAAGAAAACAGAAAATAAGGAAAGAGATTGCAAAGTTTGATAGATGCACCGAAATTAGATTTTGCAGTCTCTTTTTATATGCGGTATAATTATTTCATGTGACAAAAAAATGGAAAAATACAAATTTCTGATATAAGAAATATTACAACACGAGAAAAGTAAATTTCTAAGGCAGCAAAATATCATAATGAAAAGAAATACTATGACGATGAAGGAGATAGAATAAATGGACGATTTTTTATATATCTTAAAATTGCAGTTAGAAGGTCGCTTAAGTGACGATCAGATCACCGATCAGATGCACATTTACGAGGATTACATTCAGGAGCAGGTAGCCGGTGGAAAGACTATGGAGCAAGTTATGCGGAAACTGGGTGATCCGGCGAAAGTTGCAGATATGATTGTAGAGCATTATGAAAAACTGGAAAAACAGCAACAGCGCGAATCTATTGGAAATATGACAGCAGAGGAGATCAATGCGAATGTTCAGAATCCGGAGCATGGATTTCATGCGGAATTTATCGAGAATGAAGGATGGGATGTTCGTCTTGGAAAATTAAAACTCAATACCTGGTATGGAACACTGATCATTCTGGGTGCGGTACTTGGTATTTCGGTATTGATTTCTATAATAATGCAGTAGACCTTGCGTTAGATAAGGATTCTGCGATGTGCAGGAGAAGTATATAGTATATCGTGCGTTGCATTATGCACATTTTACAGCAAATATGCATAGGGGATTTTGGAATTGGCAGAAAAAGGAAAATCAGGGGAGAGCAGTAACGATGAAAAAGGCAGCTGGATATCTGGCGTTATTTAGTACCATATCAGCATTAAGTCTGAGCGGATGTGGAACTGCGACGAAACAGGAGGCAGATTCCGAAACAAAAGCGGATACATATGTGACCTTGAGGGCGATCACTGTTGGAACTATGCCGGAAAATGGAATGGATGAATTTTACGAAGAATTGGATGATATGACAGAAGAACTGGGATGTCATCTGCGGTTTGACTATATTCCATGGGGAGATGAACGTTCACAGATCAATATGGCGATTGCTTCCGGTGAGTATGATTTTATCTCAAATGGTAATTTTTCGGATTATTATCAGCAGGCAGCAAAAGGTGCATTTTTGAATCTGAATCAATATCGTGATTTGGTGCCGGATCTGTTTTCACATTATGAGGATTATCGGGCGGATTTCCTGACCAATTTGGAGTGGAACGGTGGCTTGTATGGAATTCCGCAGTTTAAGTCAGATTCCATCAGTGATACCGGTGGTGGATTTTTTTATCGAAGTGATTTATTGAAGGACTGGAATCTTCCGGAAGTGACAGATTTCGAGAGTATGCAGAATTATCTGTATGCCGCGAAAGCTGATCCAAGGTATGAAAACGTTTCATTGATTACAGATAATCGGGTATGGACTGCTCTGTGGCCGATTTTTAACAAAGAATATCAGGAGATTGAATCAATTCATACCATGCCGTATGCGGTGGTGGATGCCACAGATGGGAAAACCGTGGTGAGCCGTTTTGAGACAGAGGAATTTCGACAGATTCTGGATGTGGTGCATCAGTGGTATCAGGATGGAATCCTGAATCCTGGTATTTTAGCTTCCTCAGATAATGAGGGTATGACGGCTCTTGAAATGTTGCTTGGGGATGAAAAACCGTGTGAGACAAATGCACCGATTTGGTCTGTAAATAATACCTATGTACCAGTTTTGTATGAAAAGCATCCGGAGTGGGAATATGGATTTTTCGATTATGATCTGTACAGTGGAAATATCACAAAAACAAGAAGTGGAAAGGAATTGTCCTGTATTTCCGTGTCTGCGAAGTGCCAGAATCCGGAAATGGCAGTAAAGATTCTGGAAAAACTGCATACAGATCAGGATTTCTATAACCTGATATCTTATGGGGTGGAAGGGATTCATTATCAAAAAAAAGACGGTGAGATCTCACATGAAGAAATTGCAAGTAAAGACGCTTTTTCCTATTGGGTAGGAAGCCCGGATCATACGCTGGAGCTGCCGAAATATATTGAGTATAAGCAGTGGGCACAGGTATATACAGATTTGCAAAAGCGGCAGCAGGAAGTAGAAAAAACTGCACCGGACAATCCGCTCATTGATTTTACCTGGGAAGATGATGGATTAAAGGCGATTGAAAGTCGGCTGGAGGAAGTACGCAAGGACTATCTGCTGCCGTTATGTTGTGGCGTGTCGGATGATATTGATGCAGATTATCAGACGGCAATTGACAAGCTGTACGAGGCAGGATTGCAGGAATATCTGGATATTTTGCAGCAACAGCTGGATCAGTATTGGGAGGAACGATCATGAAGCTTTTGATTGTGGACGATGATGTGTATACAAGGGAAGGACTTGCGGAGAACATTCCATGGGAATTATATGGAATCGAAGAAGTAATGCAGGCAGAAAATGGCAAAGAGGCTCTGCACACCGTGTCATGGTATCTGCCGGATCTGATCATTACAGACATTCGTATGCCGCAGAAAAATGGCATTGATTTTTGCAAAGAAGCAATTCGTTTGGTGCCGGAGTGCAAGATTATATTTATCACGGGATATATGCAGACAAAGTATCTAAAGGATGCCATTGATCTGTCGGCAGTGGCTTTTATTGAAAAACCGATTCAGCCGGAGGCAGTTTTGGAGGCATTGGAAAAAGCAGTAGGAAAAATCCGCAGACAGCAGGAAACAGTACAATTGCAGAAAGAAAATATTTCCTATCAGAAGACAAGATTTTTGCACTTATTACAGCAGAAAAACATAGCGGAAGAACTGTTGGAAGAAATCTGCCAGAATTGCGGATTTGTATGTGCCAGAGATGAGAAATATCTGTGTGTAGAAATCCGATTTGAGAATGAAATGACAGAGTTGGAGCAGTGCAGGGAGCAGCTGGAACAATATCTGGCAGACAGTACGGATTTCCTGTTGTTGGATTTGATGCCGGAATCAGAGGCTGCTACTACTTCCGTTGCAGTTGTGGCATGCGGAGCAAAGCGGCAGCAGGAGATTCGCCGTAAGCTGCATCAGTTTGTGGCAAAATACCCGGAGTATACCGTTGCGGTGGGATATTTTGTGGAGCGGTTATCAGAGGTGTACAACAGCAGCCGCATGGCACAATTTGCCATGGAGCAGGGATTTTTTCAGCCGGAAGTACATTATCTGGAGTTGCAGCGTCTGGTAAAACACGAATTTATCGATCCGGGAATTTATCAGGTGTTTCTTCAGACTTACCGGGAAAATCCGTGGCGTGTCCGTGACTGGTATTGGGAGCAGCTGGAACAATTTTGCGCGCAGAAGGATGTAATACCGGAAGGTGCACAGCTTATTTCACTGACAAAAACCTTTGCCAGTCAGATTTTGAAGGATTATCCGGAAAGCCTGAAAAATGCAGGACTGGAGACAGTGGAGCATTATATGGAATATTTGTCAGGCAGCAGGCACATTCAGGAGTTGAAAAAACGGTTTTATCAGTTGCTGCAGGGAATGGAACAGTGTCTGGAGAAACAGAAAGGATACAGCCGGGTGGTCAGTGATATCCGTACCTATTGCAGTCAGCATCTGTCAGACAGTGCCCTTGGCGGTCAGATGATCACAGATCATTTTGGGTTGTCTGCGACGTATCTGAACCAGCTTTTTAAGCAGGAACTTGGCATGACAATCAAGCAGTATATCAGTGAGATGCGTATGGAACGTGCGGAGCAATTGCTGGCGCAGACTTATGAGACGGTGGATGAGATCGCGGCAAAATGCGGTTATTCCAACGGAAACTATTTTGCAAAAGCATTCCGGGAAAACCGGAAAATGTCACCGACGGATTATAGAAAGATGATGGAGAAACGTTATGAAACAAAAGGAACAACGTAAACTGTCATTTTTTTATCATTGGAAACTGTCAAAGAAGCTACTGTTGCTCTTTTTCGGAATCGGTATTCTGCCGATCACGGTCATTTTTGGCATTACGCTGTATCGAATGGTGCAAAATTCCAGTCAGATGCAGCGCTACACCATGGATAAGAACTTTGACCGGACGGAACAGACTATGGATAATATTCAGGATCGTATTGGACGTATCGGTTCGCTGGTTACGGTGTCGGATCTGGTAGGCGATGCTTTGCGCAGCGATGTCAGCGACGATCTGGTGCAAGAATTGCAGAAATTTGATGCGTTGTCGGATTATACCTATCAGCTGGAATTGAGTTCCGATGATATTTCTATTTTATATTATATTCCAGAAAAATTTTTGATTTCACAAAGCGGAAATGCCTGCTATCGACCGTTAAATGATCTGACTAAATGGAATGTGGATGCTGGAAATCTGGAAAAAACAGCAGGGGCTTCCTGGAGGATTGTACACGAAAAGAACCGTTATGGACAGAAGAAAAGATATCTGGCAAACTTTCGGCCACTCTGGAATACAGAACAGTATTCAGAACTGCTTGGAATTGTAGCAGTCATGATTCCGGTGGATGCCGTTAGAAACAGTATGAATGGAATGATGGATCAGCAGACGTTGTATCTGCTGGATGAAAACGATACGATACTTTTATCTGGTGGGAGCAAAAAAATATCGGAGGAACGTCTGCCAAAATTGGATGGGACATCCGCTGATACTCATATGGAAAATGGTGCGTGGCTTGTGCGCAATAAAAAACTGGAAGAAGGCGGTATAGCGCTGGTCTCCATTGTCCCGCGGTACATTCTGATGCAGAAATCAGGAAAAATCATCCGGGAAATGTTCATTTTTTATGTTGTAGTCTGTGGGATTTCCTTCGTGTTGCTGCAGTTTGGAGCCAGACCGTTTCTGGAACGTATCCGCAAGTTGGATACTAGCATGGAAGCGGTAGATCAGGGCATATTGGAACCAATTTCAGCGCCGGAATGCAGAGACGAACTTGGCAGATTGACGCAGCGTTACAACAAAATGGTGGAGCAGATTCAACATTTGCTGGAGGAACAGTATGTGCTTGGTAAAGAAAAATCAGAGGCACAGCTTTATGCCTTGCAGGCGCAGATCAGTCCGCACTTTTTGTATAATACGCTGGACATGATGAACTGGATGGCAGTAAAAGGTGAGACAGACAATATCCGAAGCGTACTGTCTGCCATGTCCCGCTTTTACCGGATGGTTTTGAGCCGTGGTGCGTATATCATTACTATTGGTGAGGAAATCCGGATGTGTCAGGCATATATGGAAATTCAGGTAATGCGAAAAAAGAAAAAACTACAGTTTTTATTGGAGGTTGACGAAGCCGTTTTTCCATATTTGATTCCGAAGATTACGTTGCAGCCACTTCTGGAAAACGCAGTCAGTCATGGGATTGATGAAAAAGACGACGGACGTGGAATGGTACGTCTTTCCGGAAGATTAGAGGGAGATGAAATTATCCTTCAAGTGCAGGATGATGGCGTGGGTATGGATCCCAAAAGGCTGGATGAGATGTCGTCGGATGACGGTAAGACACACTATGGTTTATCCAATGTAAAAACACGTTTGATGATTTTTTATGAGAAAAATGCAGAGGTAACCTGCATCAGTGCACCGGGAATCGGAACTACCATTACGCTGAAATTCCCGAAAAAAGAGGACATGGAAGAATACAACGGGTAAAAATTAAAACAGACAGGTAATTTCTGAAAGTACATGGAAGAAAATGCAAACTTCCATGTGCTTTTTTTGTTTGAAAAATGGCAGAAAATACAAAAAAAGTCCTCTTAAATTGTGCATATTCCATGGAATATAATAAAACCAGAAAGAAACACAGAACAGAAAATGGAAGAAAACGTAAAAAACTGTGTGGGATAGAAGTATAATAAAAAATCAGAGTTGTTACAATCAGATTATGTAAATGCTGAAGATGAAAACGAATATTTGTGAGCAGCAAATGGAAAGCGAATGAGAGACAGGTATTCGTCTTTGGAGGAATTATGAAGAATCATCTGGAAAAAGAAAATGTGGAATTTCGCTATTATGAAATACCACAGGGAATGCCGGTTTTGCCGCTGCTTGGAGAAAAATGGATTACCCGCTATGGAGCAGATCCCATGCATTTTCACAATTATCTGGAACTTGGATATTGCTATTCGGGAAAAGGTATCATGCATCTTGGAGATCAACTTGTACCGTATCGGGCGGGAACCGTTATAGTAATTCCGAGAAACTTTCCACACCGGACGGAAGGAGAGGATAGTAATCTGCAAAAGTGGGAATATCTGTATGTGGACAGTGAAAAATTCCTGAAAGAGCAGTTTCTCAATAGAGGTCGGATGGCAGAGAAATTAATTGCACGGCTGCACAGTCGAATGTTTGTGATCACAAAAGAGATGGATCTGAAAGTTGGAAAGCAGATGTTGATCCTGCTGGATGAACTGCGGGAAAAGAAAGAGTTTTATGCGGATGCTGTAAATGGAGAATTGTTGTCCCTGATTTTAATGATCGTTCGGTTTAATCCGGGAGACCGGGAACAGGAACCGATGACGTATCACAATCGATATCTGGCAGACATTTTAAAAACCGTGGAGTACATGGATGCAAATTATAAAGAAGAAATCCGCATTGAGGACTTGACGCAGCTCAGCCATTTAAGCGAGACACATTTCCGGAGAAAGTTCAGCGAATATATGAAAATCACACCGGGAGAGTATATCAACCTGCTTCGGGTAAAAAAAGCATGTGAGCTGCTTCGTTATACGGATTGCAGTATCGGTGATGTGGGAATCCAGGCAGGATTTCGGACAGACAGTGCATTTATAAGAAATTTCCGTAAATTTGTCGGAACGACACCAAGAGAATGGCGCAAACAATCGGGAAAAGAAATTGATAATCCGATGAATTATAACATTTCCGTGTTGAAAGGATGGTGAAAAGAGGAACAGGAAAGTGATTTTACCGAAAGAAGAAAGTTCTATATTTTTGGTATAGACAGTATAGGCGGAGGAGAAAAGCCGTATGAGTTAAGAAAAAGGAGGAGAACCATGAATAAAAATCGTAAGAGATATTCAAAGAAAACAGGGTTAAGAGCAATGGCATTTTCTATGGCTGCGGCAATGGCAGTCACTCTGTATCCGATTCCGGCATTTGCCGTGGAAAACGGACAGGCAGCAGAGCAGATACAGGTACAGGATAAAACAGGGGGAAACATTCACGATTATGGAAAATCCGGAGATGATCCGGCAACACCAGATGTGGATGAGTCCGCAATCGTAGCAGATTCAGACGTGCTGAAATCTGCACAGTATCAGGAGTCTACAAAGTATGAGTTAAAAGTAAACGGAACACCGGTTTCTGTTTACAAATATCAGAAACAGACAGATCCGGGAAGTTATTATCATATGGACATCGCAAGATTTTCTTCCGATGATGCAGAACCGGTTTTTGAGATAACCATGAAAGATGGGTCAACTATTGACAGTATCTATGTATCACCAGAAAGATATTATCCGGAAGATTCCTTTGAAATCAGTGCAGATAAGAAAACTGTAAAATTTAAAATGTCAGCGGGATTACGTTACTGTATTGTAAATATCAATGGCAGCATCAATGATACCAATGGTAAACCTCAGCTTGCAATTATCAATGATGCGACAGAAACCGACAAACCGGATGTGACAGCAGAAAATGTACTGAACTTTAAGGATTTTGCAGAAAAATATCTACAGGAGCATCCGATTACGGATAACGTAGGCGAAGTTTGCACAGAGGCAGGTACGGTTACAGATACATCTATGAATGATGGAAAAGAGTACACCTGGTCCTACGGGGAAGGAACATATGTGGCTTATGATACAAAAGAGGTTATGTTCCCGAACAAACGTGTTCGTCAGAAAAATGATGTATCAGAAGCATTTCAGGCAGCACTGGAAGAAGTGAAAAACAGTGATACACTGGATACGATTTATTTTCCGGCAGGTACATATCTCTGGTCCGGTCTGTCCATTAAAAATTGGGACGGAGATGGAAAAGACGGAAAGCTGAATATCTATCTGGATGAAGATGCATTGCTTGTAAACCGTCTGCAGGAGTGTACACAGGCGATGGAACCAGCGATCGGCATCTGGGATTCGTCCAATATTACTATTTCCGGACGGGGCATACTTGATGGTCAGGGAACTTATAACTACAGCTGGGACAAATCGGATGCGGAACTGAGCCCTCATCAGGGTGGAAGTATGGTAGTTCGTTCTCAGAATATTACGTTCAATGATACTTATGTCAGAGATGTAAAACAGTGGAACTGGGAATGCCACACGGTAAAAAACATCAATTATAATAACATCAAAGGTCTGAGCCCATTTCAGCATGCCTGGGTGGATGGACTGGATCTGACAAGCGGACAGGGAATTCATTTAAATGGTGCAATTACCATGGGCAATGATGACACCTTTGCATCTGGACACTATAATCCAAGTAATGAATTCCCGCAGAGACGTCTGAAGACGAAAGATTTAAACAATCTGTCTACGGAAGATCAGAACATTGCAGCAGCAGCGGCAATTTACAACAAAGACAGACTGCAGTGGGATACAGACGATACAACAGATGTAAATATCAGCAATACACTGGGCTGGAGTACCTTTGCCAATGCAGTCCGACTGGGACACAATACACAAAGCTATCAGATGCGTGATTATACATTTAATAATGTCAATACATTGCATGTTACAGGTTATGGATCGAATGGTGGCGGCGGTGCACTGAGTATTCAGAACGGTACAAATGGCTCTACTCCAAATTATGAAAATCTGATATTTAATAATTGTTCCTTTACGGCAAATAACGGAAACAATGTTGCAAATATTCCGAATGGAAACGACCTCAATCAGTTTAATCCGAAGAACGTTACCTTTAAGGATTGCTGGTTTAAAGATGCGGATACACCGTTTTCATTCAAAAATATTGACAATGTAACGATTGATAATCTGTATCTGGGCGGAAAACTGGTAGAGTATGATTCACAGGTTGATCTGACCGTTGCAGACAGCGTGAAAAACTTTACATTCCTTGCAAACGGTGAAAATATTAAGAAAAATGCGGCACCGGTATTTGAAAATCTGGAAGGTGAACCATTTAACCTTAAGGCTGGTGAAACAGTAGCTTTCCAGTTGAAAGCAACCGATCCGGAAGAACAAAACGTGACATTATCTGTTGTCAGTGCACTTCCGAAAGGTGCATCATTTGATGCTGAAAATGGCACATTTACATGGGAAACCTCTGACAGTGACAGTGGACGGAAAGAAATTACATTTAAAGCAGTGGATGAGTATGGTGCTTCTACACAGAAAACCGTTACGATTAATATTGAAGAAGGCATCGTAAAGGCTGTGAATATTGCAGCAGCAGAAGATACTTATCTGGCAGGTTGGAAAACAGAAAAGAATAATACTTATTCAGATAATGAATATCTGCGTGTTCTCCGAATGACGGGTGCAAAGACCGATCAGGAAAAATATGGATTATTTGGTGAAAAGATAACAAGTACTTCTGATGGAAATGATGCAAAAATCAGCGTTTTAAAATTTGATGTATCAGATTTGAAAAAGGATATCAAAAATCTTGATAAAGCAGAATTGGAGCTGACATTGATCAATCGACGCAGCAACAATGCAATTGGAACAGATCGGCTGATGGTTGTTCCTGCGCCCGGAGAATGGGATGCAAAGACAGTAACATGGAATACACATCCGGAGTGGAATACAGAAAATGTTGCATATTCAGAAGCATTTCAGATTGATAAAAACAGTGAAGTGAAGAACAACATCGGTATTACAGCTTCCAGCTATGATGGAACAAAAGCAACTGTGGATGTAACAGAGTTCATTAAAAATATGGACGATTCTGAAAACATCCTTTCTCTGGCAGTATGTGATGAAAACGGTTATGAATTGGCATTTGCAAGTACCGAAGGGGCAAAACAACTGGATGCAGAGAAGAAAGCTGCTCCTGTTATTCATGCGACTGTGAAAAAGGTTATCGGAAAAGATGCAGAAATATCCAGAACCGTTGTATCACAGGATACATTTGCAGGCAGCTGGAGCGGAGATCAGGCAACAGATTTTGGTGCAAAGAATTTCCTGCGTACTTCCTATGGAACAGATTCTAAAGGAACATTGGGAACAGCAGGCGGAAGAGATAATAAAGTCACATATCTGAAATTTGACGTGTCACAGATTGATCTTACACAGGTTGAACGTGTAAAATTGCAGATGACTCTACTGGGGGTACGTTATAATGAAGCTGCAAACCTGGATGCACAGCTTCAGATTGCCATGACAGAAAATACAGACTGGACAGAAGATACTCTGAACTGGAAAAATAAACCGGCAATTTTGGATGCAAATGGGGTAATTACTTCAGAAGAATTTAATCTTGGAACTGTTGTAAGTAATGATCCGGGACAGATCAGTACACCAAATGGTACGGTAGCAACAGCAGATGTTACTTCATTTGTTGCGGCAGCAAAAGCAGCCGGACAGGACAGTATTACACTGGTTGTAAATATGGCTGGTAAATCAGTCGATAGAGCAAATCGTATTTTCTTTGTAAGTAAAGAAGGTGCAGCATCTTACGCAAATGCAGAAAATATGGCTCCGGCACTGGTAAGTACAAAGACAGTAGCCGTTTCCGAAATCAAAGTAAGTGCACCGACAAAGACAGTATATGATCTGGGAGAATCACTTGATACAACCGGTATGACAGTTACCGCTTCCTATGAAGATGGAACAGAAGGAACCGTCAATCTGTCAAAAGTGATCATAACTGGTTTTGACAGCAGTAAAGTAACAGAGAAACAGACAGTTACTGTAAAATATGCAGGACAGACAGCTACATTTGATGTAGAGATCAGAGATTTTACATTAGAAAATGCCAAAGAAGAAGCCGTGAAAGCAGTAACTGACAAAGCTACCGCTATCACAGCAGAAATTGAAAAACTGGCAAACTTAAGTGCAGATCAGAAAGCTGTATACGAAGCAGACGTTGAATCTGCAGTAGCAGCAGCAAAGGAAGCAATCAATGCAGCAACAACGACTGAAGAAGTAGCAGAGGCACAGAATGCAGCAGAAACTTTTCAGGACAAAGTGTTTTCCGATGCAAAAGATGCTGACAAGAAAGCAGAACCGACACCTACACCAGAACCAAAGCCGGTACACAAAGACGGACTTTCTGATGAGAAAGATGCAGATGGAAACTGGTACTACTACAAAGATAACAAGATTGCAACAAATGTAACTACCGTAGCGAAAAACAAAAACGGCTGGTGGTATATCCGTGGAGGAAAAGTAGACTTTAATTACACAGGAATAGCGAAAAATGCAAATGGCTGGTGGAGAATCGTTAATGGTAAGGTAGATTTCAACTGCAACAGCGTAGAGAAAAACGAGAACGGCTGGTGGTACATCCGTGGAGGAAAAGTAGACTTCAGCTACACGGGAGTTGCAAAGAATGCAAACGGTTGGTGGAGAATTGTCAATGGTAAAGTAGACTTCAACTGCAACAGCGTAGAGAAAAACGAGAACGGCTGGTGGTATATTCGCGGAGGAAAAGTAGACTTCAGCTACACAGGAGTAGCAAAAAATGCAAATGGTTGGTGGAGAATTGAAAATGGAAAAGTAAACTTCAATTTCCGTGGAATTGCCCACAATGAGAATGGCTACTGGTATCTGAGAGATGGAAAAGTTAATTTTTCCAAAAACGGAACGGTCAAAGTACAGGGAAAGACTTATCGTGTAGTAAATGGTAAAATTAAATTTTAACAGGAAAAGTTAAATAATTACCAAAAATAATGCGAATATTTTTAAAATTTTGGTTAATCTGTTCCTGCTATGCCTGCTATAATGACGTTGTAACAAATAAGGAACTACTTAACAAAACCTCTTTGTAGAAGGCTGCTAAGCAATTCAGATTTTTGGAGGAAAAGATAAATGAATACTTTAAAAGCTGAAAAAAGAAGCATGGATGTCAAAGCAAAGAAACTCAGAAGAGAGGGATTCGTAACAGGTAACCTGTTCGGTAAAGAGATCGAGGGTTCTGTTCCGCTGAAGATGAGCAAGATGGAAGTGGAACGTCTGCTGAAAACAGAGCACAAAGGAAGCCAGATCATGCTGAATGTGGAAGGACAGGATTACGATGTTCTGATCAAAGAGGTAGATTATAATTCAATGAAACGTTGTGTTGATGAGATTGATTTTCAGGCACTGGTAAGTACCGAGAAAGTTCATTCTACAGCAGCAGTAGTAATTGAGAACCGTGAGAAAGTTCTGGAAGGTGCTCTGCAGGAGTGCTTAGAGGAGATTGAATACAAAGCATTACCGGCAGCATTAGTTGACCATGTAAATGTTGATGTAGCAGGCATGAAAGTCGGCGACGTTATCCGTGTCAAAGATCTTGAAATCTCTAAGAACCCGGATATCGACGTTCACACAGATCCGGAAGCAATCGTTGTTATGGTTGATGCAATCAGAAACAGCATCCCGGAGGATGAGGCAACTGACGAGGGAACAGCAGAAGAAGCATAAGAGTAAGAGCAGAAATGCTTTTATAAAAATTGAAAAAAGCATGAAAAGCGGAATCACAGAGTTAAGCGCTGCGGTTCCGTTTTTTTGTTAAAAAATTTGTTAAGGTAAAGGTGTGGTTCAGGAAGCAATAAATATTTGCGTTCAATTTTGAGGAAAAATGTATAAGATTCGTGCAAACTATGCATCTTAAATGGAGTGAGAACTGTTCGATTATTTAATCGCAATACAATTTATGTGACAAAAAGGACGGTTATAAACGGATTAAGATGATTGGAGGAATTGTCATGCAGAATCATATGGAACTTGGATACGAAATGTTTTGCTATCAGTGTGAACAGACTGCAAACGGAAAAGGCTGTACCAGGCAGGGCGTGTGTGGAAAGACACCGGAGGTTGCCAATTTGCAGGATCTGCTTATTTTTCAGTTAAAAGGTATCAGCTGTTATGGGAAAATGCTGCAGGATCAGGGAGAAAAGCTGGATAAAGGAGTGATCTCTTTTATCGAAAACTGTCTGTTTACTACGTTGACAAATGTAAACTTTGATGCGGAAGTGCATGTAAAGCTTCTGAAGGAAGCACAGAAGATCAAAGATGAAATGCGTCAGAAGATCGGTAGCATTGCAACGGAAAACATCTATATGTCCTATTGTTTGCCACAGGAAAAAAGTGAAGTGCTGCGCACCGCAGAAATTGCCGGAATCATGTACGATCAGGATCTGGATGAAGATATCCGTTCTTTGCGCCAACTGATCATTTATGGGTTAAAAGGAATCAGTGCTTATGGACATCAGGCCCGGGAATTAGGTTATTTTAGTGATGCAGTGGATGATTTTTATGTGGAAGCATTGTCGGCTGTGACGGATGATAACATGACGGTGGAAGAATTGATCCGTCTTTCTATGAAAGCCGGAGAGATGGCGCTTGCAGTAATGAAGACACTGGATGAGGCAAACACACAGACTTATGGAAATCCAACGCCACATGCAGTATCAACAACGCTGAAAGCAGGCCCTTTCATTATTGTTTCCGGACACGATTTTCATGATCTGGAAATGTTGTTGCAGCAAAGCGCAGGAACCGGTGTGAATATTTATACTCATGGAGAAATGCTTCCGGGACACGGCTATGAAGGGTTGAAAAAATATCCGCATCTCATCGGAAACTTTGGCGGAGCGTGGCAGGATCAGCAGAAACAATTCGATAATCTTCCAGGATGTATTCTGATGACAACAAATTGTCTGATGCGTCCGCGGGAAAGTTACAAAGACCGTATTTACAGTACGAATGTCGTTGGATGGGACGGTGTCAAATATATCGGAAAAAATGCAAACGGCGAGAAAGATTTCAGTGAGATCATCCGTCAGGCGTTGGAACTGGGCGGCTATTCCGAAGATCAGGATGTAAAACCAATAGAACCGTCGGATTGCCCAAGTTGTCATCTGTCATCTGAACTTTTGACAGGTTTTGCGCATGAAGCAACTTTAAGCCATGCCGGAGAGATCGTACAGGCAGTCAAAGACGGAAAAATCCGACATTTCTTCCTGATCGGCGGCTGTGACGGTGCCAGACCGGGGCGGAATTACTATACAGAGTTTGCAGAACTGGTGCCGGAGGATTGTGTGATCCTGACGCTTGCCTGTGGAAAGTACCGGTTTAATAAAATTGATTTTGGAACGGTGGCAGGCCTTCCGCGTCTGCTGGATGTGGGACAGTGCAACGATGCATATTCCGCGGTACGGATCGCCACAGCACTGGCGGATGCTTTCGATACAGATGTCAACAGTCTGCCGTTGTCGCTGATCCTGTCCTGGTATGAGCAGAAAGCGGTAGCGGTTTTGCTTGCGTTATTAAGTCTTGGGATCAAGAATATTTACCTTGGTCCGATCCTGCCGGCATTTTTAAGTCCGAATGTGGTGCAGTATCTGGTGGATACGTTCCAGCTTCATCTGATCAGCAATGCTGAAGATGATATAAAAACCTGTCTGAAACAGGAATTGTAGGTTGCAGGTTCAGGTGTGAGAATGAAAATAGTTGAAAAAATGCATGTAAACCAGTAAGTCTTGACTAAAAAAAGTGAAAAAATTGCTTCTGCCATATTGTAAAAATGCAAAAAATCATTTACTATAAAGATTAGTTGATGCATTTTTGCAATTTTATAAGGAGCAAAAATATGAATTTGCAGGAAAAAGATTCCGGAAATCTCCAGGTGGAAGATTATCTGGAAGCAGTTTTGGACAATTTTCATGACGGTATTTATATTACAGACAGGGAAGCGAATACGGTGTATCTGAATCACAGTTACGAGCTGATCAGTGGTCTGAGAAAATCTGAAATGATTGGGAAAAACATGAAAGATCTGGTGGAAGCCGGCGTAGTATCCATGAGTGGTACACTTTCTGTGCTGCAAAGCGGAGAGTCTGTGACCAGTGAGCAGATTTTCCGAACCGGAAAGCGGGCAGTCATCACAAGTACACCGATTTTTGATGGCGATGACAAAACGAACCTGGTTATGGTGGTGACACTGGTTCGTGAGATTACAGAAATCTATTCCATCCGAAAAGAATTGCAGCGAAAGGAGCTGCAGAATCGTCAGTATATGCAGGAATTGGAGCGTATGCGCAAGGAACTGGACGGAGATGTGGAACTGGTTGCGGTGGCAGAACCGAGCAGAAAATTGCTGGAATTTGCCCGGAAAATGGCACAGGTGGATTTGCCGGTACTGTTTTATGGAGAAAACGGTTGTGGTAAGTTCCGATTGGCAAAATATATCCATGCACATTCTGATCGAACAGAAGCTGCGTTTTTACGCCTGAATTTTTCAGCTGTACCGAAGAATGATCTGGAGACTTACCTTTTTGGAACACCGGGAACTGCAGAGCATGAGCCGCAGATCGGCTTGCTGGAAAGTGCGGAAGGCGGAACCTTATATATCGAAGAACTGGCAGCTGTGCCGGAAGATATTCAGGGAAATCTGCTGGCAGTTCTCCGGGATGGATGTTGTGTGATGAAAGAAGGATATTTACAGAAACTGAATATCCGGATGATCGCTGGCAGTAAGTATTCTGTGCAGCAGTTAGAGCAGATGGCAAGTGTTAATAACTTACTGTTGCAGCAGTTTTCACTGTTTTCCATGGAGGTACTTCCATTACGGGAACGCAGGGAGGACATTATTCCGCTGCTTGATTTCTTCCTGAACCAGTACAATTATAAAACCGGGCAGAACAAGCAGTTTGACCGGGAAAGTTACCAGTGTCTGAACGATTATCCATGGCCGGGAAATATTCAGGAACTGAAAAATCTGGTACAGCGGGCAGCAATCATCAGCACCGGTGATGTGATCCGGGCGCAGGATCTGTTTATGCATGACCGTCTTGAAAAAGTGGAAGAGAAGCAGGAAAGCTATCAGGATCAGGTAGATCTGAAAATGGAGGTTGCCAGATTTGAAGCCGGGTATCTGGACCATGCGTTTTCCAGATTTGGAAACATCCGTGAGGCGGCAGCGAGCCTTGGAATGGATAGTTCTACTTTTGTACGGAAACGGCAAAAATATGAGCAATTGGGCTTGATGAAAAGCCAGAAAAAGAAATAATGAGAAAACGTTAAAATTGCGTTTTTACAGCACTAAGGACTGCTGTTTGTGCATATTGTACAGAAACATATGCACGGACAGCAGTCTTTGTTTTAAACTTGCAGAATATTTTGTGAAACTGCATAATTGCAAAAATACATATAATGGTGTATAATCGCATCATAACATAAAAATGATGCAAAAATGCAATTAAATCAACGAGAAAATGGGAGGAACAAAAAATGGCACTTATGACTGGTGAACAGTACATCGAGAGTATCCGCAAAATGAACATGGAGATCTACATGTTCGGTGAGAAGGTAGAGAATCCGGTAGACAATCCGATTCTTCGTCCGTCATTAAATTCTGTAAGAATGACATATGATTTGGCTCAGGATCCGCAGTATCAGGATCTGATGGTTGTTACATCTCCGTTTACAGGCGAGAAGATCAACCGTTTCACTCATATCCATCAGAGCACAGAAGATCTGAAAAACAAAGTAAAAATGCAGAGACTGTGTGGTCAGAAAACCGCAGCCTGTTTCCAGCGTTGTGTAGGAATGGATGCGTTCAATGCAGAGTTCTCCACAACTTATGAAATCGATAAAAAATATGGTACATCTTACCATGAGAACTTTAAAAAATTCATGAACTACTGTGCAACAAACGATTTAACCGTAGACGGCGCTATGACAGATCCGAAAGGTGACCGTTCCAAAGCACCTCACGCACAGGAAGATCCGGATATGTACTTACGTGTTGTTGAGCGCCGTCCGGATGGTATCGTAGTTCGTGGTGCAAAAGCACATCAGACAGGTATCTGCAACTCACATGAAGTAATCGTTATGCCGACCATCGCTATGGGACCGGATGACAAAGATTACGCAGTATCTTTTGCGGTACCGGTTGATTCCGAAGGTATCTTCATGATCATCGGACGTCAGTCCTGTGATACAAGAAAACTGGAAGGTACACAGATGGATGTCGGAAACTCTGAGTTCGGTGGTGTAGAAGCACTGGTTATCTTCGAAGACGTATTCGTACCAAACGATCGTATCTTCATGAATGGTGAGACAGAATTTGCAGGAATGTTAGTAGAGCGTTTCGCTGGTTACCATCGTCAGTCTTATGGCGGATGTAAAGTTGGTGTAGGTGATGTTCTGATCGGTGCAGCAGCAGTTGCCGCTGAGTACAACGGTGTTGCAAAAGCCTCCGCAGTAAAAGACAAACTCATCGAGATGACTCACTTAAACGAGACATTATACTGCTGTGGTCTTGCCTGCTCTACAGAGGGTACCGCTACAGAGTCTGGTGCATATATTATCAACCTGCTTCTTGCAAATGTATGTAAACAGAACGTTACACGTTTCCCATATGAGATCGTTCGTCTGGCAGAGGATATCGCAGGTGGTCTGATGGTTACAGCTCCGGCAGAGAAAGATTTCCGCGATGAGAAACTTGGCAAATACATCGACAAATACTTTAGAGGTGTTGCTGATGTTACAACAGAGAACCGTCTGAGAATCCTTCGTCTGATTGAGAACCTTTCCCTTGGTACAGCAGCTGTTGGATATCGTACAGAGTCCATGCACGGTGCTGGTTCTCCGCAGGCTCAGCGTATCATGATCGCACGTCAGGGTAACTTAGGTGCTAAGAAACAGCTTGCAAAAGCAATCGCACATATCGAGGAGTAATACTTACTTTTTATATGACATAGGTTCGACTGAAAGGCATGTATGAGTTACGTTGCCATCGGTAGAAAATTTTAATACCTGCATTTGTTTCCTGTTTACACAGAGACAGATGCAGGTATATAATTAAAAGATAAAATGTACGGAATGATCCGTAAAATATCTTAAATTTAAGGGCAAAATTGTATTTTTGAGGAGGAACCACCATGGGAGAATTAGAGATCAGCAAAATTGAAGAAGTTTTGGATGAGCGGGTGCGCCCGAATCTGGCTCAGCATGGAGGCGATATCGAGATTGAAAAACTGGAGGACGGAGTTCTTCATGTGAGAATGCATGGACAGTGCAGCGGATGTCCTTCCGCAGAGCTGACCTTGGAAAATCTGGTCAACACAGAGTTAAAAGAAGCGTTTCCGGAACTGAAAGATGTTGTGCTGGTGACCGGTGTCAGTGATGATCTGATCGCACAGGCAAGACAGATCATGCGCCAGAGAAAAGAAGCAAAAAAATAAGAAATGATCTGTAAGCAGATGAGACGCAGAAAGAAATAAGCAATTATCTGTACACGGAGACGGAACGCAAGATGATGGAAAAAGAAGAAATAAGGAATATTTTGCCACACAGAGATCCGTTGCTTTTGGTAGACCGTGTGACGGAGCTTCAGTTGCCGGATCGGATCGAAGCAGAAGTGGACATACAGAAAGACTGGCAGATCTTTCAGGGACATTTCCCGGAACAACCGATTTTGCCGGGTATTTATATTATGGAAAGTATGGCGCAGACAGCAGATATCCTGTTATTGCTTTCGGAGCAGAATCGTGGGAAACTGCCATTATTTTTTCAGGTAAGCCAGATGCGGTTTTACCATCCGGTGTATCCGGGAGAGCGATTGTATCTGAGTGCACAGTTGATTTCCAATGCAGGAAACGGTATGTATGACTGTAGAGTGACGGCGAAGACCGATGCGGGACGCGCAGCAGCTGGTGTGATCACGCTGGCAATGAAGGCAAAATCAGAATAGCATAAAATATATGAGGATAAGACAATGACTAATCTTGAGAAATATAACAAAATTTTAAAAAGAAATTTGCAGGCAACAGACGAAGATCTGAATGATGATGTGCTTGTGTATAATAGATTTAAAAGATGGGAATCTGTTCGTCATGTAGACATGGTAGCAGATCTGGAAGAAGCATTTGGTGTGTTCTTTGAGACACTGGATATCACATCTTTCAGCACCTACAGTAAAGGAATCGAGATTCTGGAAAAACTTGGCGTGGATATGAGCAAATAAAGAGTGTTGGCGTTAAAATGCTAATTGGGTACACTATACGAATGGAAAAACACGTCATAAGATTTGACCTGTGATTTTGTTGCGTGTAAGCAGGCGTATTTTTCTCAGAATCGCTGCATTGCAGACAGTAATCCTGAGAAGGATTATTTATAAAAAGAAGGTATGACAATGTATTTTGATATGGAATTAAAACCTGCAGAACGTCCTGCATTGCAGACGGATACAGGCATTTGCATTACATACGGGGAGCTGCGTGAGCAGATTGCAGAATTCAGACATGCAGTCCGCCAGCGCAGCTTTGTTTTTTTATTATGTGAAAATACACCGGGAGCGGTGATCGGATATTTGGGCTGCTTAAATGCAGGGGCAGTACCGCTGCTGCTAAACACCGAGCTGGATGAAGCACTGTTGCAGGAAATGTATGAGAGGTATCAACCGGAGTATGTATGGATGCCGAAGAAAAAGGCAGAGGCATGGAAACCATGCAATTTATCAGAAAAACAGAATAATGAAGATGAAAATATCAATAAAAATGATGAAGAAAATTGCGCTATCACATACGAAAAAGCGGAGTATGTCTTATATCAGACCGAAGCTCCAAAATGTGAGCTTCATCCGGAACTGGCATTGCTGCTGGCAACCTCCGGAAGTACCGGAAGTCCGAAACTGGTACGTCTGTCACGACGGAATCTGGAAAGCAACGCGGTATCGATTATGGAGTATTTGAAATTGACGGAGTCAGAACGTGCGATTACTTGTCTGCCAATGCAGTACACCTATGGATTGTCCGTGATGAACAGTCATTTTCAGGCGGGAGCCTGTGTGCTTCTGACGACTTGCAGCGTGGTACAGCAGCAATTTTGGGATTATTTCAAATCAGCGGAAGGAACCAGTCTGGTGGGCGTTCCATACACGTATGAACTGTTTCGACGTTTGCATCTGTTTGATGACCGGGCGCAGAAACCGGGAGAGCAACCGTGGTATCAGCATCTTCGCTATATGACGCAGGCAGGAGGCAGACTGCCGGAACCTTTGCAGCAGAAAGTTGGAATCTGGGCGAAAGCGCATGGTATTGAATTTGTAGTTATGTATGGTCAGACCGAAGCAACCGCACGTATGAGTTATCTCCCGGCAGACCATTGTCTGGAAAAAATCGGAAGTATCGGCATTGCAATACCGGGAGGAACTTTCCATCTGGAAGATATTGATCCGACAACCGGTGTCGGAGAACTGATCTATGAGGGATCAAATGTAACACTTGGCATGGCAGAATGCCGCGCGGATCTGAGCAAAGGCGATGAGCGTCAGGGCGTGTTACATACCGGAGATCTGGCAAGAGTTGACGAAGATGGCTTTTATTATATTGCAGGTCGCAAAAAAAGGTTTCTGAAGATTTTCGGAATTCGTGTCGGATTGGATGAATGTGAGCGTATTTTACAGAAAGCCTATGCAGAAGTTGAATGTGAATTTGTATGTGTGGGAACGGACGATCATTTGCAGATTTATACGACGGATCAGGCATGTGCCAAAACAGCAGCAGAATTGCTGGCAGACCGACTGCACATCAGTAATCGTGCGGTTGAGGCATATTATATTGCAGAAATTCCGAAAAATGCATCCGGAAAAACACAGTACAGTAAATTTCTGCAGTGAAGGAAGGGGAGAAACTTGGAGGAACAAAGAGAACATGAAGTATATACTTTAGAAGAAGCGCAGAAAGAGGAACAGCTCACTATACAATTAAAAGAACTGACGCATTATCACAGAGAACGTTGCCCGGCGTATGCCCGTATGCTGGAGGCTTCCGGATTTGATGAGTCGAAGGTAACGCATTACCGTGATCTTCCATTTCTCCCGGCAGGATTATTCAAACGGATCACATTGAGTAGCATGCCGACGGAGGAAGATGATTACAAAGTTGTAACATCTTCCGGGACAAGCAGTATGGCATCCAGAATCGTGCTGGACGGAGAGACGCGGACGCGTCAGCAGGTGGCACTGGCAAAGATCGGTGCAGATTTTCTTGGAAAGAAGAGACTTCCGATGCTGGTGATCGATGCCCCTTCCGCATTGTCTGGAATGCATCAGTTTTCTGCGCGTGCGGCAGGTATCCGTGGATTTTCCCTGTTTGGCAGATACCGCACCTTTGCGTTAAAGGAAGACATGTCATTGGATCTGGAAACATTGGATGACTTTCTGGAAAAATACGGTAAGGATCCGTTTCTGATTTTTGGATTTACATTCCTGATCTGGCAGTATCTGGTGCTGGCACTGGAGCAGTCCGGTTTGAAAAAAGATTTGTCACAGGGCATCTTAGTGCATGGTGGCGGATGGAAAAAACTGGCATCTCAGGCGGTATCAAAACAAGAATACAAAGCAAGACTACAGCAGGTTTGCGGTATTACGAAAGTGCATGATTATTATGGAATGGCAGAGCAGGCGGGCAGCATTTTTATGGAATGTGAGTGCGGACATTTACATGCTTCCGATTATTCCGGCATTTTGTTCCGGCGGGCATCTGATTTTTCCATCTGTGATATCGGAGAACGTGGAATTATTCAGGTGCTGTCGACACTTCCGAAAAGTTATCCGGGACACAGTGTTTTGACAGAAGATGAGGGACGGCTGCTTGGCATGGATGATTGTCCCTGTGGACGAAAAGGTGCTTATTTTGAGGTGTTTGGCAGACTGAAGCATGCACAGATTCGGGGATGTTCTGATACATTTCAGAAGAAATAGTAACATAGCATTTATATAAATCAGGAGCAGAACGAGAATTATGACAGATAGAAATAATAACTGGCAAAAAGACCTTCAGTTTTTACTGGGTGATACTGTAATTCTGGAACAACTTGCAGAACAGAAACCATATATTCCTTTTGCAGAGGAGACCATTGATTTTCTGGATGCTTTATATCAGGCACTTCGAAAAGAAAATCGAAGTGTACAGGCAGCAGATCTGGCAGCATTTTCCTTCTGGTGCAGAAAAGGAAATTTAAGTCATATCCACGAGCAGTATGTCAGCCAGTGGAATGGGAAAAAAGTGATCGGCAGAGGTGTGGCATTTCACGTTGTTCCATCCAATATTCCCGTACTGTTTGCCTTCAGCATGGCAGCATCTTTGCTGGCAGGAGATCCGATAGTTTTGCGTTTGCCGGAGAAAGAGACAATGCAGGAGCAGATGATCTTATCGGCACTCCGACAGGTGATGGAGGCGCAGCCGGAATGGAAGGAACGAATTGTGATCCTTCGTTATGGTCATAGAAAAGAGGTTACCGATGCACTTTCACAGCTTTGTCAGGTGCGCGTGATCTGGGGCGGTGATCACAGTATTCAGGAAATTCAAAAATCTGTATTAGAGCCGGGAAAAACAGAGCTTGCCTTTGCAGACCGTCGTTCAGCAGCGGTATTGCGGGCAGACGCAATTTTAGAAAAAGAAGATTTGACGGACATCGTGCGTGGGTTCTATAATGATACTTATTTGAATGATCAGAATGCATGCTCTTCTCCGTCATTGCTTTACTGGCTAGGTACTCCGAAGCAGACAGCACTTGCCCATGAGAAATTCTGGAAAGTGGCGGCACCTTACATTCAGAGCCGCTATGAGCTGGGTGCGCATCTTGCCGTACAGAAGTGGGAACAGGCAATGTATCTTGCAGCGACAAAAGAAAATGTAAAAATCCAGAAATTTGGCAATGAAGTCGTTCTGGTTAAGCTGCCGGAACTTTCCACGGAAATATGGGAGCTGACCGTTCCGGGCGGATTCTTTATCGAGTGCAGCGGAGAAAATCTGGAGGGATTATATCCGGCCTTGACAAGAAAATGTCAGACGTTAACCTGCGTAAACGAAGAAGAATGTATGGAAGTTACAGAAAAACTGATCTGTGCGGGTGTTCCCGGTGTAGATCGGGTGGTACAGATCGGACATGCATTGGATTTTTCCCTGATCTGGGATGGAATGGATCTGATCGCACAGATGAGCAGACAGATTTTATCTCAGTCGAGAAGAATCCCATTTCTATAAATGGTGAGTAATACCAAAGTGTTTGGGAGTGAAATCTCTGACTGAAATAAAAATGGAGGAAGTGCCGATGGAATATCAGGTGAAAACAGCACATGGAACGTTATTTTGCAGAAGGGAGGGCAGCGGACCTTTGCTGCTTCTGATACATGGTGTCGCCTGTGACAGCGAATTTTTTCGTGAGGCATCGGCAATTTTGTCAAAAAAATTTACAGTGATCAGTTATGACCGTCGCGGGTACAGCCGAAGTATTCCGGCAGAGGGCGAAACAGATTTTTCAGTCTGGGCACATGCAGACGATGCGACAGAGATCATTCGGACAGAACTGGAGCGCGAAATGGCAGAAAAACAATCGGAGATTTTGTCGGAAAAAGTAGAAGAGGGAACAGAGAATCGCCGGGATACAGTAATGGAACAGACAAAAGATTCCAATAAAGATACAGTGCAGCAAGGGAATGAAACGCGTTTAAATCAGAGTAATACCAAAGCAAGTCAGAATGATGGTATTTTTGTGGCTGGTTGCAGTGCGGGTGGCGCGGTGACAGCTGCATTGGCAACAAAATATCCGGAGTTAGTGCACCAGGTATTTTTACATGAACCACTGATGCGGGGAAGTGGCGAACTGGCAGCAGAGCAGGATGCCTTTTGGGATAAACTTCGCACAGGTGCCGAAAAGCATAGAATTATCACCTGCATGATGCACTTTGTCAATGCCATGGGTGGCATGAATCGGGAGAAAGAGGGACAGTCCATGGAGCAGCAGAGTCGCAATCTGAAAAACCTGGAGCTGTTTCTGGAAAAAGAGATGGATAGTTTTTCCAATTTAAAACTGGAGGATTTTGATATTACGGTTCCGGTGACGGTAGCCTGTGGTTCAGATGATAAAACAGGAATGTTTCATCGTTCCGCTTATCAGGCAGCAGAAACCAAGGGCTGGAAACACAAGATCGTGCCGGGATATCATAATTTTGCTTCCGATGAACCGGAAGTGTTTGCGCAGTGTATCGTAGAAGAATTTTTGAACAATAGATAGAAATTTGGCAGGTATCAATGAAGCAGATACTACTGCCTGAAAAAATATAAGAAACAGAGAGACAAAGAAACGTTTCTCTGTTTTTAGTTTATAACCGTTTTAGGCAGTGAGATTTTCAAAAACAGTGAATGAATACGATGATAAGTGACATAGAATAACAATTGCATATTGAATGTTACGGACAATTTTGCCTATAATATGGGATATAAATGGAGGAAAACAACATGTGTACAGCAGCAACTTATAAAACAAAAGATACCTACTTTGGCAGAACGTTAGATTACGAATTTTCTTACGGAGATGAACTTACCATCACGCCACGCAATTATCCAATGCAGTTTTGTCATGCAGGAAAAATTGACAAAAATTATGCAATCCTTGGTATGGCGCATGTGCTTGGTGACTACCCGTTATATTATGATGCTGTCAATGAAAAAGGGCTTGGTATGGCAGGTCTGAATTTCGTTGGAAATGCAGTATATCAGGAGTTATCAGAAGAAAAAGAAAATGTGGCACAGTACGAATTTATCCCATGGATCTTGCGTCAGTGTGCAACCGTGCAGGAAGCAAAAGACTGTTTAAACCATATGAATCTGGTTGGAACACCGTTCCATGAAAGTTTACCGACGGCGCAGCTTCATTGGATCATTGCGGATGCGAACGAAGCAATTACCGTGGAATGCATGGCAGATGGTCTGCACGTATATGATAACCCGGCGGGAGTACTGACCAACAATCCGCCATTTCCGCAGCAGATGTTTCAGTTGAATCAATATATGCATTTGTCACCGAAACAGCCGGAAAATCATTTTTCAGACAAACTGAAGTTGCAGGCGTACAGTCGTGGTATGGGTGCATTGGGACTTCCAGGAGATTTATCGTCCACGTCCCGTTTTGTACGGGTGGCATTTACAAAAATGAATTCAATTTCCGGAAATTCAGAAAATGAGAGTGTCAGCCAGTTTTTCCACATATTAAATTCGGTGGATCAGCAGCGTGGATGCTGCGAAGTCGTAGAGGGAAAATACGAGATCACATTGTATACTTCCTGTTGCAATCTGAACAAAGGAATTTACTATTATACAACTTATGAAAATCATCAGATTTCAGCGGTGGATATGCATGCAGAAAAACTGGATGCGGCAGAACTGATCCGTTATACTCCGATCACAGGAGAGCAGATCTGCCGGCAGAACTGACGCTCCGTGAGGGTGCAAAACCATTGTCTGGGAGACAATGGTATTTCGCGGTAAAAAACAACAAGCGTCAGCTACCATATTTCATGAGATTATGCTAAAATTGTGAATAACTTTGAGAAACTTTTTCCCAGATGACAGATGGACATAGTAAATGTAAACAAGATCGCACATTGTTCTTCTATAGGAGAAACTGCTTTGGGGAAAAGAATACAGGAGTATAGAAAACAAATGGCAAATATAATAGAAATTACAGATTTTGCGGCACCGGAGCTGAACATTTACGCGCGGTATTCTGAAGTACAATTATTGCGCATTAATGAACCGAATCCGGGTGTTTTTATCGCGGAAAGTCCGAAAGTCGTGGAACGGGCGCTGGATGCGGGATATGAACCGATTTCCATGCTGGTGGAGCATAAACATATTGAAACGCAGGCAAAAGAACTGATTGCGCGTTGCGGGAATATTCCGGTTTACACCGCAGAATATGACGTGTTGACAAAACTGACCGGATTCGCACTGACGCGGGGAATGCTGTGTGCCATGACGCGGCGGACGCTGCCAACGGTAGAGGAAGTTTGCAGCAATGCGCGGCAGATCGCAGTTTTGGAAAATGTCGTTAATCCGACCAATGTTGGCGCGATTTTCCGTTCAGCGGCAGCGCTACACATGGATGCGGTGCTTCTGACATCGGGATGCAGCAATCCGTTGTACCGCAGAGCCATGCGGGTGAGCATGGGAACCGTATTTCAGGTGCCTTGGACAATATTTCCGGAAAAAGAAAAATGGCCGGAAGATGGTATGGCAACATTGCAGAGACTTGGATTTAAGACAGCAGCCATGGCATTGCGAAATGATACTGTTAATATCGATGATCCAGGTCTGATGAGTGAGGAAAAATTGGCAATTGTGCTTGGAACAGAGGGAGACGGACTTTGCGAAGATACCATTGCAAACTGTGATTATACGGTAAAAATACCGATGGCGCATGGTGTGGATTCCCTGAATGTGGCAGCAGCCAGTGCCGTAGCATTCTGGCAGTTAGGCAATCGATAATTTTGTTGAGAAAGTGAGAGAGAAACGTATGTTATTTCAGGAACAGGTAAGAAAGGTAAAAAAGGCAGCTCCAAAGCTGGCAGCAACCACAAACGAACAGCGAAATGTAGCACTGGCAGCAGTAAAAGCAGCATTATTGCAGCATCAGGCAGAGATTTTTGAGTCAAACAAACAGGATCTGGCGCAGGCAGAAGCAGACGGCGTATCCGGTCCGGTGCTGAAACGTCTGAAATTTGACGAAGGAAAACTCCGTGATGTGACCGCAGGGATTTCAGATTTGACCAAGATGGAAGATCCGCTGTTTCAGACACAATTTGCAAAGGAACTGGATGAGGGACTGGTGCTGAAACGTGTCACCTGCCCGATCGGCGTCATCGGCGTTATTTTTGAGGCGCGCCCGGATGCGCTGGTACAGATTTCTGCATTGTGTATCAAGAGCGGTAACTGTGTGATCTTAAAAGGTGGCAGCGAAGCACTTCGCAGTAACAAAAAACTGTTTGATATTATACATGAAGCAATTATTGCCGCAGGACTTCCTGCAAACTGCATGATGCAATTGGAAGCACGTTCCGAGATCAATGAACTTCTGGAATGTCATGAATCCGTTGACCTTTTGATTCCGCGCGGATCCAATGCGTTTGTGCAGTACATTATGAACCATACGAAAATCCCGGTCATGGGACATGCAGATGGTATCTGCCATATCTATGTGGATAAAGATGCAGACCTTGCGAAAGCAGTACCAATTATTGTGGATGCAAAAACACAGTATGTCTCCGCCTGCAATACAGTTGAGACACTTTTGGTTCACGAAGCTGTCAAAGAGCAGTTGCTTCCTGTGTTAAAAGAAGCGTTGGATGTGAAAAAAGTCGAACTGCGCGGTACAAAAGACGTTGCAGCAGTGGTAGACTGTGTGCCGTCCATCGAAGCAGATGATAAAACAGAATATCTTGACTACATTCTTTCTGCAAAAACAGTGAAAAACATGGATGAAGCAATCGACCATATCAACCACTTCGGTTCTCATCACACCGACTGTATCATTACGGAAAATCCGGATGCGGCAGAGCATTTTATGAATCTGGTGGATTCTGCCGGTGTATATCAGAACTGTTCCACCCGTTTTGCAGATGGTTACCGTTATGGATTTGGTGCGGAGGTCGGCATCAGCACCGGAAAACTTCATGCCAGAGGGCCAGTCGGACTGGAAGGTCTGGTAAGCTACAAATACAAACTGTACGGAACCGGACAGATTGTGGACGATTATGCTTCCGGTAAAAAGCAGTTCCATTTTAAAAATATAGCAAATGAGAGATAAAATCAGGCAATGAAGCCCTCTTTTATGGGGATCACAGATAATAAGCTCTGTAAAAGAAGGGCTTTTGTATGTAATATAGTATATTTATGCATAAAGAATGAATAAACCTTTGTATAAATGCATAAATAAACATAAAAATTGCATAATTTGTATGGTTAGACTGAAAAAATATGCATATAATATTAATTTTTATGCACAATCACCATTGCAATCTTTAAGCAATGACACTATAATAGACACCAGTAATGAAAAAAAAGATCAGGATGAAATGTAACGGAACATTTTAATCCGACCGGATGTAAAAAGAGGAGAGAAAAAGATGAAATTGAAAAAAATCGCAGCATTAGCAGCAGTTGCAGCAATGGTAGTTTCCATGGCAGCATGTGGCAGCACAAATTCAGATGCAGACAAGAGCACAACAGGAAGCGCAGCTGAGGAATCTCAGAACGCAGGCAAAGACACTTTAGTTATGGCAACAAACGCAGCTTTTCCGCCGTATGAGTATGTAGATGGAGAGGAATACAAAGGAATCGATATTGAAATCTCACAGGCGATCGCTGATGATCTTGGTATGAAACTTCAGGTAGATGATATGGATTTTGATTCTATCATCCCGGCAATCACAACAGGAAAAGCAGATATGTCTCTGGCAGGTATGACTGTTACAGAAGATCGTAAGAAAAACGTAAACTTCTCAGACAGCTATGCAACAGGTGTACAGGTTATTATCGTTCCGGAAGATTCTGATATCACAGGACCGGATGATCTGTCTGATAAACTGATCGGTGTTCAGCAGGGAACAACAGGAGATATTTACTGTTCTGATACACCGGAAAATGGTGGATATGGTGAAGACCATGTTGTCGCTTACCAGAATGGTGCAAGTGCTGTTCAGGCATTAAAGACAGGTAAAGTTGATGCAGTTGTTATCGATAACGAGCCGGCAAAAGCATTCGTAGCTGAGAATGAAGGATTGAAGATTCTTGACACAGAGTATATCACAGAGGATTATGCGATCGCAATTGCAAAAGATAACACAGAGTTATTAGACAAAGTAAATGCATCTCTTGCAAAATTAAAAGCAGACGGAACCGTTCAGTCTATCATTGATAAATATATTAAAGCTGAGTAATCGATTTCGTACAGGAAATATTGTTACAAAATGTAACGAAAGAACTGTAAAAAATAGTGGGACAGCAATAGACGCTGTCTCATTTTTTTGCTATAATAAAATTTAGTGTTTGAACGCAGGCTGCAAAGTGGCTGTGTTCATGAGCAAGTAACGAAAGTGGACTGCAAATGTCCGCTTTACAATTTACAGAAAGGAGAAAAGTGAATGAAAGAATGGTTTTTAAGCCTTGCAGATGGATTTTCACAGACGTTTATTGAAAGCGACCGCTGGGTATTATTTGCAAAAGGTTTTGGTGTTACGATTCGTGTGGCAGTGCTTGCACTTTTAATGGGTATTGCAATTGGTATTCTTGTAGCGATCGTTCGTACCAAACATGATACCAAGAAGAAAAATGCACATGGCTTCGGCAATGTGATCTTAAATATTTTAAATGCAATCTGTCAGGTTTATCTGACTGTGATCCGTGGAACCCCAATGATGGTTCAGTTGATGATCATGTATTTTGTTATCTTTGCATCCAGCCGTCATTCTGTTGCAGTAGCAACTCTGGCTTTTGGTATCAACTCCGGAGCTTATGTAGCAGAGATTGTACGTGGAGGTATTATGTCTGTGGATGCAGGACAGATGGAGGCAGGTCGTTCCCTTGGTATGAATTATACCCAGACCATGCGTCACATCATTATTCCGCAGGCAATCAAAAATATTCTGCCGGCTCTGGGCAATGAGATGATCACATTATTGAAGGATACTTCTCTGATGACCGTTACCGGAGCAAAAGATCTGATGAAAGCAGCACAGAGCGTTACAGCGGTTACCTATCAGCCGCTTATGCCGTATGTTAGTATAGCAGTAATTTATCTTGTATGCGTTATGGCATTATCCAAGGCACTTGCTGTATTTGAGAGGAGGTTGAGAAACAGTGATAGACGTTAGAAATCTGGAAAAAAGTTTTGGCGATCACAAAGTTTTAGATGGAATTAATGAACATATTTATCCGGGAGAAAAAGTCGTTGTCATTGGACCTTCCGGTTCCGGAAAATCAACCTTTTTACGCTGTCTGAATCTGTTGGAGCAGCCGACAGCAGGAACCATTACTGTAGACGGTGTAGATATCACAGATCCAAAGACAGATATTGATAAAATACGTCAGAGAATGGGTATGGTATTTCAGCAGTTTAATCTGTTTCCACATCTGACTATCAAAGAAAATATCAAGCTTGCACCGGTGACATTAAAACTGATGTCTGACAGCGAAGCCGATCAGAAAGCTGTGGAACTTTTAGAGCGTGTCGGTTTGCCAGATAAGGCAGAGGCATATCCGAAACAGCTTTCCGGTGGACAGCAGCAACGTATCGCGATTGCTCGCGCTCTTGCAATGAATCCGGAGGTAATGCTTTTCGATGAGCCGACATCCGCGCTGGATCCGGAGATGGTTGGAGAGGTTCTTCAGCTGATGAAAGAACTGGCCGATGATGGAATGACCATGGTGGTTGTAACTCATGAGATGGGCTTTGCCCGCGAGGTTGGAACCCGTGTGCTGTTCATGGATGGGGGAAATATTGCCGAACAGAATAATCCGAAGGATTTCTTTGAGAATCCGCAGAATCCACGGTTACAGGAATTCTTATCTAAAGTGCTTTAGTTTCGGGTACTTGGTGGTTAAAAATAAAGGTTATGAAAAGGGACTCTGCTATTTTGTCTTTGCAGCTAACAATCGCTTGCCAGTAAAAAAATAGCAGAGCCCCTCTATTTTAATTCGTACTTTAAACCATAAAAGAATAGAAAAATTTGCGGTAAGGAGAAGAAAAAGTATGTACATTATTCCAAGACCACAACAGTGGTATCAGAAAGAGGGAACGTTTACACTAAAATATGATCGGAGAATTGTGCTTAACAGCAACTGCCCGCCAGAAGTTTACGAAGATGCGAAAATGCTGCAGAAGAATCTGGAAGATGATACAGGTTTTGCTATGTCCATCAGTCGTGGAATCATGGAAAATGGAGATATTTGCCTGCAATTGGGTGAGCACATGAAGGAGCAGGAGTACACACTGCTTGTACAGGCACATGGTATCTGTATTACTGGTGGAAGTACAGTTGGCATTTTTTACGGTATTCAGACTTTGCGTCAGATCATTCAGCAGTGCGGATGCTGTATTCCGTATACAATTATTGTGGATTATCCGGAAATTTTGCATAGGGGATTTTATCATGATGTGACCAGAGGTCGGATTCCGACTATGGATTATCTGAAAAAACTGGTAGATTGTATGGCGTTTTACAAGCTGAATCAGTTACAGCTTTATATGGAACATACTTTTTTATTCCGGAGATTTTCTGAAGTCTGGCGGGATGATACACCGCTGACGGCAGAGGATATTCTGGAACTGGATGCTTATTGTCGAAAACGGCATGTGGAGCTGATTCCAAGTATTGCCTGTTTTGGTCATCTGTATAAAGTGCTTCGGACAAAAACATATGGTGCGCTGTGTGAGAGGTCTGAAATGGAAAATGAGCCTTTTGGATTCGTGGACCGCATGCGGCATCATACTCTGGATGTGTCAAATCCGGAGAGCATGCAGCTGGTAAAATCGTTGATTGACGAGTTTATGCCGCTTTTTACTTCACAGTATTTTAATATCTGTGCAGATGAGACTTTTGATCTGGGAAAAGGGAAAAGTGCCGCATTGGCAGAGGAAAAAGGAACACAGCGCTTGTATCTGGATTTTGTAAAAGAACTTTGTGAATATGTGGTGAGCAAAGGAAAAACACCGATGTTCTGGGGTGATATTATCTGTGAATTTCCAGAGGCAGTACAGGAATTGCCGAAAGAGACCATTTGTCTGAATTGGGGATATGATGCGGACTGGCCGGAGGATTCTACGCGAAAACTGGCAGAAGCGGGTGCCAGACTTTATAATTGCCCGGGAGTCAGTGGTTGGGATCAGCTGGTGAACCAGATCCGGGTTTCTTATAAAAATATCAGCAGAATGTGTCAGTATGCTTCGAAGTATCATGCAGAAGGTTTGTTGAATACGGACTGGGGCGATTGCGGACACATTAATCATCCGGATTTCAGTCTGTCCGGAATGATTTATGGCGCAGCATTTTCCTGGAATTTGGATATTCCGGAATTTGAAGATATCAACCGCCAGATTTCAAGAGTTGCGTATGGGGATGAGACGGAAACGCTGGTGTCCGTATTGGCACGGATTTCGGAGAGCTGGAAGTTTACATGGCGGAATGCGGTAGATTTTCTGGAGCATAGTGGATTGAAATTGGAAGAGATGGGGAATCCTGCAGATAGGAAACTGTTGTTGGGCGAACTTGAAAAATTGGTAAAAATAGAAGATCCGAAGGTTTATCAACAGGCAGAGCAGGATTTGGAAAATATCGGGCAGGAACTTTATGCAGCGGTGGCACACTTGCCGATTGGTCGGCGGGGAGAAATCCGGGCATATCTGATCGCGGTGCAGGGAATGATTTTGTTACAGAGAATTGGAGCAGCGCTGGCTGATGCCAACAGGGAAGAACGATGGAATCTGGCAGAGGAGCTGGAATACTGGTTGTATGATTATAAAAAACTGTGGCGAAGTGTCAGCAGGGAAGCAGAGTTGCATCGCATTGAGCATGTGATCTGCCAATATGCTGATTGGTTACGCACATTGGGCAGGATTACTGATTAAAATAAAGGATAGTACACAGGAAATCGGAGAAAAATAAGACGGTTTACGTTAAAAAATCGGTGTGCTAAGCGTCAAATCTCACGTGCGTTCGACTTGAATTGATAAAAGTTTTAAGAAAAATTCAGAATTTCACACAGTAGATTTTTAAAAATTTCTGCTAGACTGAGTGTGTTGCGAAAGAAAAGAGAAAAAAACAGCAACGAGGGATAGTGGAAATGAAAGAAAGAGTAGCAGAACATACACAAAGAAAATATAAACAGAGCAGTCTTTTGGCTGGAACAGAGCAAAAGCGGAAGAACAGAAATCTGATGCTGCAGAATGTGGTATTTACCGGGATTTTGGTGGCAGTGTTTTTTCTGCTCATTGGTCTGATCCTGCCGGAAGGCTGCTTTTATGGTTCGACCATTGACTGGTATGATCAGCATGTGACGCTGGCAGAGACCATTCGCCGTACATGCATCGAAGAAAAGACACTTGCACCGGCGTGGATGACGCTTGGCGGTGGCAGTAATGGATTTCAGTTTGCTTATTATGGATATTTCCGCCCGGATATCATTCTTGGATGTCTGATGCCACGGGTGTCGATGACACTTCTGATTCCGGTGTATGCGTTGTGCAGTTATCTGGCAGCAGTGTTGTTAATGCGTTACTGGCTTCGTCTGGAAGGTCTGTCTCCTTTTTGCGCATTTTTCGGCAGTATGTTGTTTTTGCTGGCAAACTGCTTTTTCCAGACACATCGTCAGATCGTGTTTGTGAATTATTTACCGTTTTTGCTTCTGGCACTGATTTTCTTAAAAAAGAGAAGATTTGCGCTGATGTCTGTCAGTCTGACGCTGATCTATCTGCACAGTTTTTATTACGCGATCGCCTGTCTGGCAGTAATCGGCTGGTTTGCGATAGGAATGCTGCGCAAAGAAGCAGACTGGGCAGGAAAGCGGAAACTTCTGGTGCAGGGAGTGACCAGTGTCGTTTTATCCATTGGAATGGCAATGATACTGTTGCTGCCTACTTTTATAACGATTCTGGAACATAAACACAGTGGAGAAAAAGCAACGACACTCACGGATCTTGTGCTCCCGAATGTGCAGAATCTGTTGTATTCTCCGTATGGCATGGGATTGACGGTGATTTGTCTGTACCTGTTGCTTTTGGGGCTAATGATCAGGGAATATCGCTGGCAGTCAGCACTGTTACTGCTTGGAAGCTTATTCGGCATGGCACCATATATTTTAAATGCAACGCTGTATGCAAGGGGCAAAATTCTGGTTCCGTTTGTGCCGGTAGTTCTTTTGTATTGCATGAAGATTTTTCAGAAAATCCGAAGCGGACAAGTGCGGTGGAAATTCTGGATGTTTCTTGTTTTTGCGGGAGTCATCGTGTTCCAGTGGGGACAGGCATGGTTCTGGTGGGTGTTACTGGATACCGGCATTTTGTTTGCAGCTGCGCTTGTGGACACAAAATTAAGGAAGAAGCAAGAGGGAAACGGTAGCTCAGAAACCGGACGTGAAACCGGTATCGTGCGTTATCTGTTTTTGTTTATTATGCCATTCCTGATCTATGTGCGTCTGGCAGGTGGAGAAAGCTGGCAGGGAATTCCGACTGTGGAAGCACAGGAACAAAATTTCACGGAAGAAGAATTACAGGCAATCTGTGGAAATAAGCTTTATCGCTGTAATAAGTTGACGGATGCAAAAAAAGAGTGCAATGCATTACAGTTTTACGGGCAGCAGACAACGACGATGTATTCTTCTGTGACCAACTCTGCTTATCAGAAATTTTATTATGATCTGACAAAAATGCCGATTCAGATCAATAACCGCACGGCACTTCTGGAAGAACGAAATCCGTTGTTTGCTCAGTTGATGGCAGAGCGTTATGTACTGACTACCGAAAACAAAATTCCATATGGATATAAAATCGTTGCACAGCAGGGAAAAAATGTGATCGCGGAAAATCCGAATGTACTGCCAATTGCATATACCACATCGGATTGTATGTCGCAGACACAGTTTGAAACACTTAGTGATACTCAGAAGATGACGGCGCTCAGTCGTTACACCGTTGTGGAAGATAAGACGGAGCCTGTTTCAGTATCTGATATGGAGCAGATTTCACTGCTGGCACTGGATTCAGATGAGGTAGAATGTTCTAATAATGTGAAAGTGTATGCGCTTGAAAATGGGAATGGTTACCGCATAAAAGTGACTGATAAAGGTACAATCCGGATTCCGCTGGATTCTGCAATGCAAAACGGAACGCTGTATTTCCGGTTTCAGGTGAATAATCGAACGGAGAAGCCAGTGGTAATTTCTGCAAATGGACGAAAAAACAAAATGTCTGGTCTGGATGCGCCATATCCAAATGAAAACAATTGTTTTTCTTATATGTTAAAAGAACGCGGCAATGATAAGTATATTATGCTGCGGTTGTCGGAGGGCAGCTATGATATTACGGATGTGGCATGTTATGTGTTCCCGGGACAGCTTTTGACAGAGAAGCAGGTGGAAGCGGCAGAACTGGTGTCAGAGGATCAGTGGGAGACAAACAGTGTGTTAAAATGCAGTGTGACTGCATCTGAGGATGAATATTTTGTGACATCCATCCCGATGCAGAATGGTTTGAAATTGTATGTGGATGGCAAAGAAACAAAAATAGAGACCGTAAATACTGCATTTGTCGGAGCAAAAATTACAGCTGGTTCACATACTGTAGATCTGCGTTTTGATCCGCCGGGACAAAAATACGGAAACATGGCAAGTCTGTTATCAGTGGTACTGTTTGGTATATGGTCAGCAATAACGGTATTGTACAGACAAAAACGGAAAAAACATTAATTTTAATAAGCAAAGCGACTGCGTTCATGAGCAAGTAGCGAAAGCGGATTGCGAATGAACGCTTTACAAGTAAAAAAATTCTCTTTTTTCTTCAAATTGGTAGCACCAATGTATTGAAAAATGTAAAAAAGCTGATATAATAATTGAGAAAACGTAATTGCATTTTTAGAAAAATGGTTACTATAAAATGTAGACTTTTGACCAGGGAAAAGAGGCGTTGTTATGAAGTATATTCGTCAATTTGTTATTATTCTTTTTATTTCTTTCATAGGAGAAGCTTTGAAATATGTATTACCGTTGCCGATTCCGGCAAGTATTTACGGACTGGTGCTGATGTTTGTTTTGCTGGAGACAAAAGTGCTGAAGTTGGAAGCTGTTCAGGATGCGGGAAAATTCCTGATCGAGATCATGCCGATGATGTTCATTCCGGCAGGTGTTGGTCTGCTGAATGCATGGGATACATTAAAACCAGTGCTGGTTCCGGTGATCGTGATCATGTTTGTATCCACGATCGTGGTTATGGGAGTTTCCGGAAAAGTTACACAGACGATGATTGAAGCAGAGGAGCGTAAGAAAAATGAAGGACATTCTGAATAATTCGATGTTTTTCGGCGTACTGGTAAGTATCCTTGCCTATGAAGTCGGAGTATTGCTGAAAAAGAAATTTAAATTTGCACTGTTAAACCCATTATTGATTTCCATTGTGATCATTATCCTGATTCTGGTGGGATTTCATATTGATTATGATACATACAACGATGGTGCACAGCTTTTGAGTTATTTGTTGACACCGGCAACTGTATGTCTGGCCATTCCGTTATATGAGCAGATGGAACTTTTGAAGAAAAACTGGAAAGCAATCATGAGCGGTATTATCGCGGGTGTCCTGACCAGTGCAGTCTGTGTTTTAGTGCTGTGTCTGATTTTCCGACTGGAGCATGAGATGTTTGTTACATTATTGCCGAAGTCCATTACCACAGCGATTGGTATGGGCGTGTCAGAGGAGCTGGACGGTATCGTAACCATCACAGTTGCGGTTATCATCATTACCGGTGTGGTTGGAAATGTGATGGCAGATTTTGCATACAAGTTGTTCCATGTCACCCATCCGGTGGCAAAAGGAGTCGGACTTGGTACATCAGCTCATGCCATTGGTACTGCAAAAGCACTGGAAATGGGTGAGATCGAAGGAGCCATGGGCGGTCTGTCCATTGCTGTGGCAGGTATTTTGACCGTTATCGTAGCACCGATTTTTTCACATATCATATAGCATGTAAAGTATATGCTCTCTTTTAGACAGACAGTAAGTAACTGTTTATCTGGAAGAGAGCATTTTTTATGGAAAGCGGATTGCGAATGTCCGCTTTACAAACATATCTATAAGAATCTGACGAATGTTTTCGTCAGTGCTGAATCGTACTTGCAAAAATAATATATTGTACTTATAATCTATGTTAGAAAAAATGGAAAAAGTATAGATGGAGATTCGAAGCTTTAAACTCAGTCCGGGTTCAATATTCAACTGAGATAAACAATTTGTGAGGATATTCATTTTTGCGTGAGATTCCAGTATTAGATAAATTGTAGTAGAAAGAGAGAAAAAGACATGAAGTATAAATGCGTGAATGAACTGGATAAATTTATGTTCCAGGATGCTGAAGTGAAAAAAATGGAGTTTAATCCGGGACTTATGACAATGGTTCTGCTTGGTGTGGCAGCAAGACACAACAACCCATCCAATGACACTTTAGTGGATCGTTATCTGGATGACACAGAGATTCGTTTCAAATCACCGGTGATCACAAAATTTTTGTTAGAAGGTGCAAAATATTACGATGCAAACAACGTACTGCAGAGAGAAGTGCCGGATCAGGATATTCCGGAAGGTCAGTTCAAAGAGATTTTCAAGAAAATACAGGAAGACGGAAAAGTATTTGTAGTGACACCGAAACCGGCAAAAAATGGTGGCGAGTGCTGCTGTGAAATTGCTGTGGATGTCGAGGAAGATACCTACTGGGTAGAAGTAGAATTTGAAAAAGCAGTTGTAGAATGGGAACATTTCCTGAATAAAGTACAGGCATAGAGAGAAGCACGGAGGAAAAATGACGGGAATGATACTGACAGGTATTCTGATTGTCGCTTCAATCATTATTGGCTTACTTGGCCTGAGTGTGTATATGCTTCGACCGGAGACCGGAAAAACACGTTCTTTTGCCGCCTTTGACCATACGATGATCGCGCATCGTGGTCTTTTCGACAATCATTCAGAAGCACCGGAAAACAGTCTGGCAGCGTTTCGAAAAGCGGCGGATCAGGGGTTTGGTATGGAGCTGGATGTGCAGCTTACGAAAGATGGAAAACTGGTCGTTTTTCACGACTTTGACATGAAGCGTATGTGTGGCGTACATAAGAAAATAACAGAATTAACATATGCAGAATTAGAGCAGTATTCGTTGAAAAACAGCACAGAAAAGATACCGCTTTTTTCTAATGTCCTGGAACTGGTTAATGGAAAAGTACCACTTGTAGTGGAAATTAAAGTTGGCTTTGACTATAAGGCAACCACAGAAGCAGTGGCAGCGATGTTGTCACAGTACAAAGGCATTTACTGTATGGAATGTTTTAATCCACTGTCCCTGGTGTGGTATCGGAAGCATTATCCGCAGGTGCTGCGTGGTCAGCTGTCCATGGATTTCTTTCAGAGTGAGGATAAAATGCCACAGATCGTACGTTTTTTTCTGACAAATCTGTTGTTGAATTTCTGGGCAAAACCGGACTTCATTTCCTATAATCACAAAGACCGGAAGATTCGGGGCTTTCGTATGTGCTGTAAGTTATTTGGGGTAAAGACGGCAGCCTGGGCGATAAAAAGTGAAGCGGAGCTTGAGTCAGTCCGCGACGTATTTGATATGTTTATTTTTGACAGTTTCCTGCCAAAAGAAGGGGAAAAGGTGAGCGTGAGTTGAGAAAACAAAAACAGAAAATAGATGAGAGTAAGCTGCTCTTTTCCAATCACGATCTGAAGGTATTGCTGATACCGCTGATGGTGGAACAGTTGTTGAATTCCCTGATGGGAACCGTGGACAGTATGATGGTCAGCAATGTGGGAAGTGCAGCTATTTCTGCGGTTTCGCTGGTGGATTCTATCAATGTGCTGGTCATTCAGGTGTTTACGGCGCTGACAGCAGGTGGTGCCATCATATGTTCCCAGTATCTTGGCAGAAAAGATGTGAAAGCCTGCAATAAGGCGGCGCGTCAGGTGTTGCTTGCGATGCTGGTGATTTCCGTTGGATTGATGGCAGTGTGTATCGTATTCCGTTACCCGTTGCTGCGGTTGATTTTCGGAAATGTGGAACAGGATGTTATGGATAATTCTCAGATTTATTTCCTGATCACGGCGATATCTTTCCCCTTTATCGGATTGTTTGACGCCAATGCAGCATTTTTCCGGGCAGAGGGAAATTCCAAACTGCCGATGACAATTTCTGCGTTGTGTAATCTGGCAAATATTGCCGGAAATGCGGTTTTGATTTTTGGATTTCATATGGGTGTAGCAGGTGCGGCGATTTCCACACTGGTTTCCCGTATTTTGATGTCCATTATTATGATCTGCCGTCAGCGTGTGCCGAAACAGGAGATTGTCATCCGCGATTATTTCGGTATTCGTCCGGATATGAAGCTGATTTTGATCATTCTTTCCGTGGGAATCCCGTCTGGTATCGAAAATGGTATGTTTCAGTTTGGTAAACTGGCAATTCAGTCTACGGTATCCACCCTTGGAACCACGGCGATTGCAGCGCAGGCGATGACGATCATTTTGGAAAACTTAAATGGTATTGCAGCGATTGGGATCGGAATTGGATTGATGACGATTGTTGGTCAGTGTATTGGAGCCGGAGAGAAAGATCAGGCGGTATATTATATCAAGAAACTTGCTGTGATTTCAGAGTTTGTGGTGATCGGCTGCTGTCTGTTGATTTGGGCATTGACGAAACCGATTACAATGATCGCAGGCATGGAGCCGGCAAGTGCGGACATGTGCTTTTACATGATGACAGTAATCACCATTGTAAAACCGATTGTGTGGGTTCCGGCATTTATTCCACCATATGGACTGCGTGCGGCAGGAGATGTTAAATTCTCCATGATCTTGTCAACCTGCTCTATGTGGATATTCCGGGTAAGTCTGTGTATTTACCTTTGCCGGGTGCAGGGATTTGGACCGATTGCGGTGTGGATTGGAATGTTTACAGACTGGACCGTGCGGAGCATTGTCTTTACGATTCGGTTCCACAGACGGAAATGGCTTGAGCATAAAGTTGTTTAGTATAATGGTTAAAATATAATATTATATAGGCGAAATCAAAGAATCCTTCTGTAACCGCTAGTCATTCACTACCTTCCGGTGTAGTTTAAATCATAACCAAAATATAGAGGTGTGCACATATTTATGACAATGAATCCTTATCTTTTTTTAGCAGCGGCGGCGCAAACGGAAACACATCCTGATAGGATTCAATTTCATCATCATTTTGTGGCCCGGTCGGAATCAGACCGGTCTGGTCATTGGCAGAAGCTGATTTTCCCAGATAGTCATAGTCAAAATCGTCCGTTTTATCTGCCTGCTCAAACGTACCGGTAGAAATGGCATCTTTGCTTGGATTGCCATAATTTCGATGACAGTTGGTATCATGTATATTGCTATGTGTATGCGTATTTTTACTCATGTTCAGTCCTCCAGATATAATGTTTTAGTTTGCAATACCAGTATTAGCAGAATGACAGAAAATATACAGGCATTGAATAAGGACAGCGAGTTTCGCAATATAAAAGGGAGAAGAACTCAGATTAGTGATGAAAGGCGTCTTAGCCTCAAGCACTCATCTGAGTTCTTCTCCTCTCTAATTATCGTAAACCACGCTGTCCAATATGAAGGCCATCGTTTTATCCATCGTAAGCTGATCCGCTATATTTTCCACATCTTCATCTTCCAAAGTCTCCACGAATTCCTCAGGATCTTCTTCCTCTTCCAGTGCGATATTTCGCAGTTCTTCCGCCAGCTCTTCCGGTGTAATGCTGATTTTTTCAGCAGCAGCAACCGCATGCAGCACACTCTGCGCCTGAATTGCTTCAATCGCTTCCTGCTCTTTATCCGCATAGATTTCATCTTCCGTATGACCGGAGCGCTTGCAGTAAAGTTCCAGCGGAATCTGATTCATTTCCAGCTCATCCAGAAAATCATCATAATAAATCTGTGTCATTTCTTCTTTCAGATCATCATCGATCGGAAGGTCAGAATCGGCAATAATTTTTGCCATCACTTCTCTGGCAAATTTTTCTTCTACTGAAGTTTTCCGGCGTGCCCGCAGATTTGCAAGAATCTCATCTTTCCATTCATTCAGTGTTTCATATTCTGAAAAATCTTTTGCAAACTCATCATCAATTGGCTGATAATCCATCAGACGAAGTTTTTTTAAGGTTGTATGAAACACAACGGATCGATTCTGCATGGCACTAATGCGGTAATCGGCCGGGAAAGTAACGTTGATATCAAAAGTATCACCAATATTTTTCCCAACCAGCGCTTGGTCAAATTCCGGTAAAAAAGCTTTTGCGCCGATGGTCAGTGCAAAGTTGTCTCCGTTTCCGTGCGGAATGGTTTTCCCATTGTAGTTGCCTTCAAAATCAAGAAGAGCCTGATCTCCGACTTGCGCACTGCGGTTATCAATATTTGTGGCAACCGCGTATTCTTTCTGTTTCTTTTTTAAAACATTCATGACTTCGTGTTCCGTCACTTCTGTGTTTGGACGTGTCATGTGAATGCCCTTGTATGTTCCTAATCTCATAAGAGTATATTTCCTTTCACGTTATTATGTTTACAGACATCATAGCACAGAAGTAACAGTATCGTATAGAAATATTAAAAAAATGTTTTTATGTATTGACAAAACAGGTTATGAGTATTATTGTATTAATCAAGTAATACAACAGTACAATAATACAGAAGATGCATAAAATTAAAGGAAAGGATAGTGAGAGGATATGGCGTGGAATTTTGTAAATGACCGATCAATCTATCTGCAATTGGTCGATATAATTCAAAACAGAATCGCAACCGGCTATTATGCGCCGGGCAGCAAACTAGCATCGGTACGAGATCTTGCCAGTGAGGCAGAGGTCAATCCGAATACGATGCAGAAAGCACTGGCGGAGCTGGAGCGCATGGGACTGGTTTATTCCCAGAGGACGAGTGGCAGATTTGTGACAGATGATGAAGGGAGAATACAGGAAATGAAACGTGAAACAGCGCGGGAAACCATACAGACATTTTTACAGCAAATGAAAAATATGGGTTTTGAAAAAGAAGAAATTATAGATCTGATCAGAGAGGAGAAAGGGGGAGCAAGTCATGAACAGTAGATTAGAGTGCAGAAATCTGACGAAAGATTATGGAAATGTAATGGCATTGAGTGATGTCAATCTGACACTGGAAAGTGGCAGAATCGTAGGTTTACTTGGCCCGAATGGAAGTGGAAAGACCACGATGATTAAACTGGCTAACGGTCTGCTTCAGCCCACATCCGGAGAAATATTATTAAACGGTTTAAAACCGGGACCGGAGACAAAATCATTTGTTTCTTATCTTCCGGATGCGAATTATTTACCGGACTGGATGAACATAGAAGCACTGGTTGGCATGTTTGCGGACTTTTATGCGGATTTCGACCGAAAGAAAGCAGAAGAAATGATCAAACAGCTAAATCTGCGGGAAAAAGACCGGTTAAAAACATTATCAAAAGGTAATAAAGAAAAAGTGCAGCTGATTCTGGCTATGAGCCGAAAAGCAGAGATTTATTTTCTTGATGAGCCGATCGGGGGTGTTGATCCGGCGGCAAGAGATTATATTTTAAATACGATCATCCGCAATTATTCAGAAGATGCGCTGGTTGTAATGTCCACACACCTGATTTCAGATATCGAGCGTGTATTGGACGAAGCAGTATTTATCAATCGTGGAAGTATTGTTTTTCACCGCAGTGTCGATGAGATCCGTGAGACAGAACATAAATCAGTAGATGAGTTGTTCAGGGAGGTGTTCAGATGTTAGGAAAATTATTGAAATATGAGTTGAAATCAACCAGCAGAATAATGGGTGTGTTATATCTGGCATTGCTTGTTGTAGCAGCAGTAGTAGGATTTGTTGCCAGAGGAACCATCTGGGAGGCAACGCAGGGAAATGCTATCGCAGTTGTGATCAGTGGACTGATCTATACGCTGCTGGTTATGGCTTTGTTGATCATAACGATTGTAATGGTTTTGCAGCGGTTTTACAAAAATCTGCTGAAAGAGGAAGGATATCTGATGCACACGCTTCCGGTTCCGACCTGGATGCTTGTTGCATCAAAAACAATCTGTTCTCTGATCTGGATTTTACTTAGTATTGCTGTTTTGCTCGCATCTGTATTTGTAATTTTCCTGACGAGTATGATAGGACATGGATTTGCTCTTGTCGATTGGAATGCCCTTCATCTGGGAGATGTATTTGGATTGTTTCGACAGAACGCAGGAAGCGTGTTTATGACGATTTTGACAGGAATTGTCCAGATTATTCGCACGATTCTGCTGGTTTATACAGCGATGGCGATCGGTGCCGCAGCAAAGCGTCATAAAGTATTATACAGTGTGGTGACATTTATTGTAATCCTGATCATCATAGGAATTATAAGTGCTGTAACAAACATGGATATGCTCAGCAGTTCGTTTGCAGTAAATGATGCAAATGCCTGCATTTCTGTTGAAGCAGGAGATGGATTGGCTATTGTGGGGTATATGAAACTTCTGCTGGGACAGTGTATTAGCGATGCCATTTACAGTGTCGTATTCTTCTTTGTGACCACCTGGTTTTTGAAGAATAAATTAAATTTGGAGTAAAATCAACATATCTCATACAGCCTATGCTATAATAACAACATGCGGAATTAGGAGATGGCGTAAAGCGGACATAAGCATCCCCCCTTACCCCCCGCTTAGTGCTCTACGCACTTGAAGCGGGGGAATGATTATTCTGCGTTCAAATCAATTATATGTTAGATTTGAGGCGGAAGTTTGGACCGCGTGCGCTGACATAGTTACTTGATTGTTGTATGGGGAGCAGAGAGATTTTAGAAAATGGGAGGAATCACATCATGGTATTAGTAAACACAGATTATATTTCTGGAAAAGAACTTGGAATGCTTGGAATGGTAAAAGGAAGCACTATCCAGTGTAAAAACATTGGCAGAGATATCGGGGCAAGTTTCAAAAATCTGGTTGGTGGAGAGATGAAAGCTTACACAGAAATGATGAACGAAGCAAGAGATCTGGCAATTCACCGGATGATTGACGAAGCAGAGCAGATGGGCGCAGATGCAGTCGTAAATGTACGTTTTGCAACATCTGCAATCATTCAGGGAGCAGCTGAGGTCATCGCATATGGTACCGCAGTGAAGTTTGTAAATTAGTTAAATGACAAAAGAATTTGCGTTCATGAGCAAGTAGCGAAAGCAGATTGCGAATGTCCGCTTTACAAAATACTTCATGTAGAACTGTTTTAGAAATCAAAGAGTAAATAGAAAATTCCTGTATTTTTCATCAACGCAAGGCGTTTTAGCCTGCGTGATGCAAAATACAGGAATTTTTTCGTAAAATTAAAATCTAAACATCACAGAATTTTTATCAAAAACATGCGAAGGAATTATTATTCGCAGCATCCGGCCAAGCCAATTGCCCCCGGACCACTATGACAGCTGATAACACATCCTGTCATAACATACTCATAACTCTCAAATCCAAATCGGATCGCATTTTCTTTCATACGGTCAAGAGCTGCCTGAGAAAGTCCTTTTGAGTACATCAGATACAGACATTTTCTGGAAACATCATGTTTTGCCAGATATTCTTCCATATATGTATCCACAAATTTTTCAATAGAACCGCGGTATTTTTTCGAAGCCAGAAGCTTTCCGTCTACGATCTCAATCAGCGGTTTCAGACGAAGCAGGGTAGCACCAAGGTATGCAGCATTGGATACACGTCCGCCTGCTTTCAGGTAATCTAAGTTACCCGGAATAAAAGAACAGAATACTTTCTTGTTCCAGGATTCAATTTCGTCAGCCAGAGCTTTGTAATCTGTCACAGTATCTTTCTTTGCATGAATGATCTCATATGCCTTTGCAAGATGAGCAGTGCAGCCGCCGGATACGTTTCTGGTATCAATCAGATAAATGTCTTCAAATTCGCGAATCGCAATCTCTGCATTCTGATAAGTAGAAGAAGCCAGAGAGGAGTATGCCAGATGCATGATGACACAATCTGGGTGCTCAGCACGGATTTCATTGAAAAAGTCAATATATTCGCCGACATTTACTGCGGAAGTTGTCGGGATTTTTTTAGTTTCATTATAGTATTCGTAGATTTTATCTACGCTGATAGTTCCATCTGCATAGGAAGTGTTGTCCATGACAATATGCATAGGAATAACTTTTATATCGTATTTTTTTACAAGGTTTTCCGGAAGATCGGAACCACTCTCAGTAGTGATGATAATCTCTTTCATGTATTTAGTACCTTTCCTGTCGTTCATAAAAACGACAACATGTAGTTTTCAATACTAGATTACACCTACAGAAGAAGAGTGTCAATAGAAAACAACTGGCAGAGATTTTCAGAGAAGTGTTTTACCGCAGAATAAGCATTCCCACGCTGAAAGCGGATTGCGAATGTCCGCTTTACAAGAAAGAACTTTAGTTAAGCGTTTTTGAACGATAGAAGTGCACTGGAAAAGGCTACATCAACACTGTTTGTTTTACAGATATCAATGTAGCCTTAATAACATATACTCTCCAATGGAATTAACCTCCGTTTTCTTTTGATATGTCTCACTATGCAATTTTTCGATTCAATTTTCTTTTTGAGCCTTTCCTGTTACTTCATCAAATCTCTTTCATCATGACTTTTTGATCCGATTCATATCTGAACGTTGCCATCTGAATCTTGATCCTCTTTTACTATGGTAACTGTCATGTATTCAATTCTGGTATCAGAAAACACTGCTGATTACTTTAATCTCTGGTGGACTGTACCTCCAACTATGTATTGTTCTAAGATTAAATTAATTCATTTACCTGTCCATTGGTCGATACTCCGTTTCAAAAATTTAAATTATGAAAAGAAAATAACTATTTCATTGGACTATACCTCGTTTTCAAAAATTTAAATGATGAAAGTTTGAATAACTATTTCATTGGACCGTACCTCTTTCGTTATAATAAATGAAGCTAAAATTTAAATGTAGATTGGACTGTACCTCCTATGCTTAGTATCGTTTTGAAGTTTAAATTAGGTTTTCGGTGGTCTGTACCTCGCTTTCTGTAGTTTTTGAAGAACTTGTTAAGTTCTTTATTTGTTGTACTCATAATAACAGACAATATACAACTTGTCAATATAAAATTAGAAAAAAATATCAAAAAAATATAAATAAACAGAAATGAATAAAAGATATAAAGAGCTATCAGATAATTTGAACGCAGAATAAGCATTCCCAAGCTTCGAGTGCGTAGAGCACTAAGCGGTGGGTAAGGGGGATGCTTATGTCAGTGGGAGTTAAAAGCTCCCACTGACAGGTCGCAAAGCGACTGCGTTCATGAGCAAGTAGCGAAAGCGGATTGCGAATGTCCGCTTTACCGATCAATAAATAAAAAAAGCATCTGACAGATTTTCCGGCAAGTAGCGAAAGCGGATTGCGAATGTCTGCTTTACCAGAGATAAATGTTTCTGTCAGATGCTTTTTGCATGTTCCTGTTTCAGTGTGGTAACGTTATTCTTATGCGTTCTGAGCCTCTAATGCTGCGCGACAGGCCTTGGCAAGCTGGTCACCACAGGAGGTCGGACGTCCGGAACATGAGATGCCGGAAAGTTTTTCCTCTACCTGCTCTACGGTCAGCCCCTGCACAAGTTTCGGGATAGCTTTGAGGTTACCGTTGCATCCACCGGTGAATTTTACATCTTTTACAACATGTCCATCCAGCTCTACTTCGATCAGAGTGGAACAGGTTCCTTTTGTTTTGTATAAATAACTCATAATGAAATCCTCCTTTTGTATATTCGATTAAAAAGTATAGCATAAAGAAGACAAATTTGTATACAAAAAATGTTCCGTTTATAAAAAGTTCACAAATCGTTTACTGCTTTGTGTATTGTGTGATAATCTATTCGGTGGTAAAATAAGAGAGTATGTTTGGCGGTTACTACCGTAGAGAAAGAAAGGTACAGGATAAATACATGAGTATTATAGAAAAAATTTTTGGAACCCACAGTGAACGAGAGCTGAAATCTGTTTATGCGATCGCTGACAAGATCGAGTCACTTCGCCCACAGATGCAGGCATTATCTGATGAGGAACTGCGTGGTAAGACAAAAGAATATAAAGAAAGACTTGCAAAAGGAGAGACGCTGGACGATCTGCTTCCGGAGGCATTTGCAACCGTTCGTGAAGCTGCAAAACGTGTGCTTGGCATGGAGCATTACCGTGTACAGCTCATCGGTGGAATTGTTCTTCATCAGGGACGTATCGCTGAGATGAAGACTGGTGAAGGTAAGACACTTGTTTCCACATCTCCTGCATATCTGAATGCACTGGAAGGAAAAGGTGTTCATATCGTTACAGTCAATGACTATCTGGCAAAGCGTGATGCTGAGTGGATGGGAAAAGTACATGAGTTTCTGGGACTCACCGTTGGTGTTGTGTTAAATGATATGGATCATGATGCGCGTAAGAAAGCATATGAGTGTGATATTACTTACGTTACCAATAATGAACTTGGTTTCGATTATCTGCGTGATAACATGGTTATTTACAAAGAGCAGCTGGTTCAGCGTGATCTGCACTATGCGATCATCGATGAGGTTGACTCTGTTTTGATCGATGAGGCGCGTACACCGCTGATCATTTCCGGTCAGAGTGGCAAATCCACAAAGCTGTATGAGGCATGTGATATTCTTGCAAGACAGATGAAACGTGGTGAGGCAAGTCAGGAGTTTTCCAAAATGGATGCCATTATGGGTATTGAGATCGAGGAGACCGGTGATTTCATCGTAAATGAGAAAGATAAAGTCATCAATCTGACACAGGAAGGTGTGGAGAAGGTTGAGAAATTCTTCAAGATCGATAACCTTGCAGATGCAGAGAACCTTGAGATTCAGCACAATATCATTCTTGCTCTGCGTGCACACAATTTAATGCACCGTGATCAGGATTATGTTGTTGCAGATGACCAGATTCTCATCGTTGATGAGTTTACAGGACGTATCATGCCGGGACGTCGTTACTCTGATGGTCTGCATCAGGCAATCGAGGCAAAAGAGCATGTAAAAGTAAAACGTGAGAGTAAAACACTTGCAACGATTACGTTCCAGAACTTCTTTAATAAATATAAGAAAAAAGCAGGTATGACAGGTACTGCCCTGACAGAAGAAAAAGAGTTCCGAGATATTTATGGCATGGACGTTATCGAAATTCCGACCAACCGTCCGGTTGCACGTATTGATAAGGAAGATGCGGTATATAAGACAAAACAGGAAAAATTTGAAGCTGTTGTGCAGGAAGTTGTGAAGGCACATGCAACCGGTCAGCCGGTTCTGGTTGGTACGATTACGATTGAAACTTCTGAGCTTTTAAGCAGAATGCTGAAAAAAGAAGGTATTCAGCACAGCGTGTTGAATGCAAAATTCCATGAACTTGAGGCAGAGATCGTTGCGCAGGCCGGTGTGCATGGTGCGGTTACCATCGCAACCAACATGGCTGGTCGTGGTACTGATATCAAGCTGGATGATGAGGCAAAAGCTGCAGGTGGTCTGAAGATCATTGGTACAGAGCGTCATGAATCACGCCGTATTGATAATCAGCTGCGAGGTCGTTCCGGTCGACAGGGAGATCCTGGTGAGTCCCGTTTCTACATTTCTCTGGAAGATGATCTGATGCGTCTGTTCGGTTCTGAGAAACTGATTAATATGTTCAATGCCATTGGTGTTCCTTATGGTGAGCAGATTGAGCATAAGATGCTTTCCAATGCGATTGAAAAAGCGCAGGAGAAGATCGAGGGTAACAACTTTGGTATCCGTAAAAACCTGTTGGAGTACGATCAGGTTATGAATGATCAGAGAGAGATCATTTATGGTGAACGTCGTCGTGTACTGGATGGCGAAAATATGCGCAATGCCATCTACAAGATGATTACAGATCGTGTAGAAGATACTGTAGATCACTGCGTATCTGACGAAGAAGGCAAAAACTGGGATGTTCTGGAGCTGAACGAGTTACTGATTCCGGTTATTCCGATGCAGCCGTTATCTGATGAGATTCAGAGCCTGAATGCAAATGAGTTAAAACATATGCTCAAAGAGCGGGCAGTGAAATTATATGAGGCAAAAGAAGCTGAGTTCCCGGAGGCAGAAATGATCCGTGAGCTGGAGCGTGTCGTTCTGTTGAAAACTATCGACCGTAAATGGATGGATCATATTGATGATATGGAGATCCTTCGTGAAGGTATTGGTCTGCAGGCTTATGGACAGAGAGATCCGTTGGTTGAGTACAAGATGGCAGGTTTTGAAATGTTTGACGATATGACAGCAAACATTCAGGAAGAGACCATTCGCCTGTTGTATCATATCAAAGTAGAGCAGAAGGTAGAGCGTGAAGAAGTTGCCAAAGTAACCGGAACAAACAAAGATGATTCCACGCAGAGAGCACCAAAGACACGTGAAACGAAAAAAGTTTATCCGAATGATCCGTGTCCGTGTGGAAGTGGCAAGAAATATAAACAGTGTTGCGGAAGAATGGCATAAATCTATATCCGTGCTGTTTGGATTTTGCAGGCCTGCAAATAATAAACAATAATATATTGGTTGCAGAGAGTGCTAAGCATGTTGCAGTTGTATGAATTGTACAAAATTGCAGAATAATATATGAAATATAAAAATGGCATCTGATGGATAATATTATCATCAGGTGCCATTTTTTCGCAGAAACACAGGAAGTGTTACGGTTACGATGAATTGATTTTCTTTCGTTTGACAGAATGTCAGTGTGCCGTGATGCAGTTCGGCGATTTTTTCCGCACTTTTCAAACCAATCTGATTACTTTCAATGTCGGAATGAATCAGTTTTACTGTGTTGGAAAGTGTGATCTGACAGGTGTCATTTTCAACAGAAAACTGTAAAGTAACGGGTTCTGATTTGTCTCCGTATTTTAAGATATTGGAAAACAGGTTTTGAAACAATCGTTTCAGAGATGCTTCATCACCTTTCATTTGACCGGATAAGGGGGCAAAGGTTTCTGATGTCTGAAATCCTGCAAGGCGAAGAAAATCCAGATGCTCCGTGAGAGTAAGCTGAAGATCCTTGAGTGGAAGTGGTGTCAGAACCTGGAATTGCGGTGGTTCATAAACGAGAGAATATTCAAACATGCGGTCAGTGAGCTGCTGAATGTCCTCTGTTTTTTGCAGACAGCGACGGATGTATTCGGATTGCTGATCAGGATTACGGCCAAGGGCCAGAATATCCAGATAACCGTGCAAAATGGTCAGCGGTGTGCGTAAGTCGTGAGACATAGCGGTGATGAGATCCTGATTGGCACGGCGGCTTTCTGTTTCCTGTTGTATGTTGCTGTACAATGTACTGCGCATCTGATCCAGTTCCTGTGCCAGAATGCCAAGTTCATCATTTCCCATGGGACGGATCGGTTGATTTAAGTCGCCACCGGACATTTGCAAAATGTGGTCTTTTAGAATCCCGATGTTCTGTACTTTTTTTCGCAAAAACAAAAGTGGCAGTAACAGCAGCAGAAAGAGTGCAACTCCGATGGAAAACAGGAACCATGGAATGGTCAGCTTGGAGTTATGGAAACTGGAAATGTAGAGTTCTCCAGTTCCGTTTCTAAAATCTAGTTCTATTTGAAAATAATCTTCAATTCCGTTCAGTGGTAACACGCTTGCATAATTACTATATGTGATCTGAAAAATCATGTTGGTAAAGAAATTCCAGTTCTTACTGTAAACGATGTCAGCGGTATGCTGTGTACGAATGTAATGTTCATCGCCACTGTAAATTGCGATGCCGGTGTAGGAATCCAGAGAGTCGAAAAATGACTGGAACGCAGCCTGTTCCTGCTCATTGTTTTCGGAAGAGGGCAGATCATAGTTTTTTGCACGTTCTGTAAGTTCACTTTTCAGGGCATCCCGATCCAGATCTATACCAGGGATATGACGGACAATTTTCCATGCGCAGGGCATCATATGCCAGGTCAGGGAGAAACCGCCGATTGCAAGCAGGAAGGAAAGCAGGATCGTTACAAGGAACTGCAGGCGGATCCGAGGAATTTTCCAGAGTGGATTTTTGCCGTGGAGAACAGAAAAATGGTTTGCGTGAGATAGTGTTTTTTTTCGATTAACCTTCTTTGTCACAGCGGTAGCCCCTTCCCCAGACAGTTTTGATCAACGTTGGATTTTTCGGATCATCTTCAATTTTTCGCCGCAGATTTCGAATATGAACCATGATGACATTATTCGCTCCATAGTAATAAGGTTCGTTCCAGATAGATTCGTAGAGATGTTCCGTGGAAAAAATCTGTCCCTGATGTGTCAGTAATAAATGCAGGATGGAATATTCCGTATCTGTCAGGTCTACGGGAATGTTTTTTTGCGTGACTTTTTGTGTTTGCTCATTCAGCGTTAACTGTGCATAGGTGATTTTTGAAGTTTGTGCAGGAACATTTGGTTTTCCCTGATATACCTGATATCTGCGAAGCAGGGCTTTGACGCGGATTACCAGTTCGGCATAAGAAAACGGTTTTGCCAGATAATCGTCGCCGCCGCTGGAAAACCCAAGGGTTTTGTCGCTTTCCTGTGTGCGGGCACTTAAGAAAAGAATCGGTGCGTTACTTATTTTGCGTATTTCCAGACAGGTTTGATAGCCGTTGAGTCCCGGCATCATAATATCCAGAATGATCAGGTCAAAAGAAGTTTGTTTTAATAGCAAAAGTGCCTGATGACCGTTGGCAGCTTCGTGAACCTGATAGCCTTCTCCGGAAAGGAGAATTTGTATGATTTCCCGGATTTCAGGATTGTCATCAACGATTAAAATATCTGCTTGTTCCATGATGGTAGTTGTCCTTTGAAAAATATTTTTCTGTAATTGTTAAAGTCAATGGGATAATTATAGCATAGTATACGAGGCCATCGTGTTTTCTTAAGAAAGATTCAGAAAAAATTATCCTAGACAAGATAGATGAAAATAGATAAAATAATAATTAGGTAAGACCAGCAGACCAAAAAGTAAATGTCAGCTGGCAAAAAGGAGAAAGAATCATGAGTGAAACTATAAAATATGTAGCAAATGGAGGACAAACTTATCTGCCATGTCAGGATAACGTGAATGTACCGTTTGCAACATACGAGAAACCGGAAAAACCGAACCCATTACTGCCGGAACTGGAGTTAAATCAGGATGCCATTGACAAAGGATATGTACTTCCGTCACAGAAACAGCATTTTCTTCCGGGTGTAACATCCGAGATGATGGACTGGTTCTGGGCAAACATGGCGAAAGGTTACTATCTGTGGGCTCCGGGCTCTCACAAGAAATTTACATGGGTAAAAACTCCGGTAGAGTATGGTATGGAAGCTTCTGTCCACATGATCTCCGAGGTATGTGAGCCGGGCGCAGCTGTATTTGGCGGCGAAGGCGTAGAGATTCACAGACTGGCATTAAAAGATTTCTCCCCGTTCACAACCTGTCTGAAGCATGTGATCTGTGAAGGCGTGTTCAATGACCTTGGTGAACTGGTGGACTCTACCGTTCATATGTGGGAAGATGTAGAAGGTGGCTGTGTACATATTACAGCAACTGTACAGAATTCCAAAGTATCTGCGCCACCATCATTTATTATTGATATTTTGAAAAAAGACCCGAATGCGAAGATCGTACCGAATTTCCTGACGGAGCATGAGGATTTTGAGGCAAGCCAGTGGCCGGTATTTTTACCGAAATTATATGATTTATGGAAAAATCATCCGGATCCATCCCAGAATGTACAGTGCTGTCTGGAAGTAGAGAAGACTGACGAGGGATGGCGTTATATCAGAGAGAACGGCCCGGTAAGATTATAAGCATAAAGTATGCGTGGATAAGCATGTATCCTTTTGATAGATATTTACAGTGATTAATGTTATAATGGGCGAAAGAGAGTCGGAGGAAGCTTGTTCACTTTTGATGAACGGAGAATGTTGTTTATGAACTGTTTTTACTCATGAGATGGCAGGAATTATAATAAAAAATATTGTAAATTACATATAAGGATTGAGATGACTTATGAAGGAAACAAAGAAACGCGCAGGATCAAATTGCGAATACTGTATGAATTATGAATATGATGAAGATTATGAGTACTATGTCTGTACTCAGGATCTGGATCAGGATGAGATGTATCGGTTTATCACCGGGCAGTTCCGGGAATGTCCGTATTACCGTCCGGGAGACGAGTACAGTATTGTAAGAAAACAGATGTAGTCTGTATAATGTGGTTACAGCGATACGTAAAAAGAATACGATGAGCAAAAATAAGACAGTTGTACGCTGAGAAATACTCAGTATACAGCTGTCTTTTTACATTGTTTTTTATTGAAATAGATTTTATATAACCATGTTGTATTTATCTCAGTCGAGAAGACTCCCACTTCTGCAAGTGGTGAGTAATAACAAGTCTTTCTCAGTGGGAGTACAATCTCCGACTGAGATAAACGCTCCGCGAGGGCGCACATTGTCTGGGAGACAATGGTTTTGCGCCGACCGAAACGAAGTGTAGAGTGCAGTGATTCTGAGAAGAATATGTCAGCTTTCGCTGACCAGAATCACGCACCAAGTCTCACGTGCGTTCGACTTGAATGATTATGCAGTTATGCGGAATGTCATACATTTTTAAATCATATTCAGCACATGGATCAGAAGCAGCCATGCGAGTCCGTAGTAAGTAACAACGGCAACCAGATCGTTGACGGTTGTGATCAATGGACCGGAAGCAACTGCCGGATCGATTTTGATCTTGTGGAAAAACATCGGGATCAGGGTGCCGACCATGCTGGAGATCACCATGGCTACCATCAGGGAAAAGCCAACGCAGCCGGAGATTAGGAATGCATGTCCCATCGGATAATTTTTTAACACAGAGATGTACAGACCGATGAATACGAAAGAGAGGATTCCAAGGAAAAGTCCGTTCAGGAATCCGACTTTCATCTCCTTCAAAACAAGACCGAATTTTTGTTTTGCGGTCAGTGTCTCATCTACCAGAACACGGATGGTAACAGCCAGGGACTGAGTACCAACATTTCCTGCCATATCAAGGATTAGGGACTGGAAACACATAACGATTGGCAGTACGGCTACCACTGTCTCAAATACTCCGACCACGGAGGATACCGCCATGCCGAGAAACAGAAGGATGATCAGCCATGGCAGACGTTTTTTGATACTGGTAGATGTCTTTTCGTGCAGATCTTCTTCTGCAGTCAGACCAGCCAGCTTTGCGTAGTCCTCACCCATTTCATCATCTACAGCTTCTACGATATCCTGAGCAGTCAGAATACCAATCAGTTTTCCACTGTCAGTCAGAACCGGCAGGGAATCTTCGGCGTAATCTTTGATCGTTTCGATGCAGTTTTCAATTTTTTCATGCTCCGTTACATATGGATAGGAAGTACTGATGATATCTTCCAGTTCATCGCTTTCTCTGGCAATGATCAGATCCTTCAGATCGATGGCACCGTAAAAATTATCCGTATCATCAACCACGTAAACAGTGGAAATATTGTCATTTTCGCCTGCCTGAGCAACCAGTTCACGCATAGCCTGACGGACAGACAGTTCTTTTTTTATGGCAACAAAGTTCGTTGTCATCATACTTCCGATTTCATCCTCATCGTAGGAGAGAATCAGCCGGATATCGTGGCTGGAATCCGCATCCAGCAGTTTTACGATTTTTTCCTTGGCAGATGCTTCCATCTGCTCCAGTACGTCTACCGCATCATCGGAATCCATGTAGGATACGATTTTTGCTGCCTGATTGACACTCAGTTCTGACAGATACTGTGTTGGTGTCTCCAGATAGGAAAAAATTTCTGCAAGCCGTTTGGCGCCCAACACCGGATACAGTTTTTTGCGCTGCTGCGGTGACAGCAGTTCCAGTGCATCTGCAATATCTCTTTCATGATAATCATTCAGCCGATCCAGCAGGACCTCATTTTTTAACGGGCTCTGAATGATTTTCAGCAATTCTTCTACGTAGTTTGGTTTGATATTTAATGTTTTTTTCATCTCATTTCCTCCTGACAGCCCCCAGATCAGATATGGTTGAAGTCTTTTCGATGAAGAATTCCATCGTATTTCTGAAAAAAGGGCATAAAAAATCACCGCTTTACAAAATTCCGAAAGCAAATGTTACAGTTACTACTGTGCAGTATAGGAATCCTCTGTGCGGTGGGAGTAAATGAAGAAAGATATAAGAAATAATGCGCAGTTCAAGTGAGAAAATGAATATGTAATATTAAATAAAAAGAACTGGTGTTCAGCATTTTTTTATCAGTCTTATATTTAGTTGGAAATGAAAATGCAGGAATCAGTGAATTACATGGAACAGCTGCATATTCAGTTTCCATTGTCTGCCACCGCAGATCATACTTCGTCCTGTACTATCACAATTGTCCATGATCACACCTCCTGTTAAAAATTCAGATTGTTTTCTGATGACGATACGATTGCTTATCTGCATGTTATACAGCGGAAGTGAATCGTGTTTTATAATAAACTTTTAGAAAACATAAATCTGATGTATCATTATAAATCAAGGTTGTCTGAAGGAGTTTCCCTCAAAACCTTGGTCAGTTTAATACGAAAAAATGGATTAGTCAAGGGAAAAAATGAATTTACGGAATTTTTACAACAATTATAAGAAATGATGGGTATGAAAAAATTAAGATTGTTGAGATGGACTAAAAAAGAATTAGCAGACAGGAAAGGAAAAGAAAATGAGTAAGAAGAAAAGCAGAAAAAGATTAAAACAGGCGGGTTTGATCGCCCTGATCGTGATAGTGGCTTTGATCATCGTGTCCCTTGTTTATGTAAGCAATTATTATCATGTGCAGAATCGGCAGGCGGCACTGAAGAGTACAGATGATGTGAAGGTAGAGGAAGCTGAGTATGGCTACTTTTTTGATGGACCGGGCAATGATACAGCCCTGATTTTTTATCCGGGAGCAAAGGTGGAAGATTTAGCATACGCAAGTTTGCTGAAACAGCTGGCTGCGGACGGAATTGATTGTTATCTGGTGCATATGCCGGACAATCTGGCGTTTATGGGGATGAATCGTGCGGATAAAATTATGGAAACTTACAGTTATGATCACTGGTATCTGGCAGGGCATTCTCTGGGAGGGGCGATGGCAGCCGTTTATGCAGATAAGAACAGTGAAAAGCTGGATGGACTGATATTTTTGGCTGCGTATTCCACAAAAGATTTGTCAGACACAGATCTGAAAGTGTTGTCTATTTATGGAAGCAATGATGGAGTTGTGAATATGGATAAGGTGACGGAAGGACGAAAGTTGATGCCGTCTGTTTATGAAGAATTCTGCATCCAGGGTGGTAATCACGCGGGATATGGATATTACGGTGTACAGAAAGGCGATGGAGAAGCGGATATTTCGGCAAAGGAGCAGCAGGAAGAGACTGCGGAGAAAATCGTGGAGTTTTGTGAGTAGAGTGGATGGAATATAAGAAAAAGTGCAGAACAAACATTCGGTTTGTTCTGTACTTTTTTCCATATGAATGATATACTAATCGGGTAACAATACTAAGAAAGTAAAAACATGACAGCTATTTACGATATAAATCAGATTCACTCAGGAGGTCTGCATGGATCATTTTGAATTAGTTTCACAATACAAACCAACCGGCGATCAGCCGCAGGCAATCGCGGAACTGGTGGAAGGTTTCAGGGAAGGCAATCAGTTTGAAACCCTGCTTGGTGTCACTGGTTCCGGTAAGACATTCACTATGGCGAATGTCATTCAGCAACTGAATAAACCGACGCTGATCATTGCACATAATAAGACGTTGGCGGCGCAGCTTTACGGGGAAATGAAGGAATTTTTCCCGAACAATGCCGTTGAGTATTTCGTTTCCTAGCATGAGAAAGTCACAAAATAGGTGGTATTTTGTGGTATGTGGGTGGTTGAACATCCAGATGTTGTAGAAGTGGTAGTGGTGAGAGTATAGGTGAAAAGCAGGTGGATGAAGAGGTTTTGTGACTTTTTATTGCCTGCTTTTTTGATTATAGAATTTGGAAAAATTGATGTATAGGGGTTGAAGAGTTGGTATAATAAACATAGAAAAGTGCAGTGGGTTAGGAAAGGTATAATAGAAGTTGCGAAGGATAGAGGAGTTTTGTTGTATGGGAAAAATAGATTTAAGATATGATGATTATGCTCAGAGTGCAAATACAATATTTAATTTTATGAAGAAATCAGAGTATTTGAAAGAAATTTTAGAAAAGAAGGCCATTATACCGAGATATTGTAAAGAAAATTTAGAGTATCTTAATATACATAATGGGGATATTGCTTTCCCGGAAGCTATGGTATTACAGAAGTGTTTTTGTGACATCCCATTTCATAAACTTACAGAAACTTTTTACTTAAATCCAGTGGGAGAAATTTATTCAAATTTAAGTAGTGATGAGAAAAAGAGAATAAAGAATAATTATACGCATACGGACTTTTATGGTGAATATGGAATTGCTTTTTCAAAAGAATGGGGAGAAAAGAATAATTTACAACCGATTCATTATTTGAATGAGCAATCACAATATACAAGATATTTTTCAGAAATAGTTGAACAAGTTTTGAATACTGATAATGTATCAGACGCGTATGTGGACGATATATTAGATAGATTATGCTTCATTAAACCTTTGAGAGGAATTATGAAAAGAAAAAATAAAAAAGAAACTGGAGAAGAAATAGAAATAGAATTTCAAAAAAATTTTCATGACGAAAAAGAATGGAGATATGTTCCAGGCAGAGAAGCAGTAAGAAATACAAATATCGAACGTGTTGTGGCAAATCAATATTTACTAGAGATGGACATTAATAGTAGGTTAAGTACAAGACAGTATGAAAAGTTATGGTTACTTTACAATTACGAAGATATTCGATATATTATTGTTCCGAATGCAAGTGAACGTATTGATTTTATAAATACGATTTTGAACATTCCAGAAGAACAATTTACTTCAGAAAGTGATATTATGACGCAGAAATATATTTTAATTAGTAAAATATTAGTATTAGCAGAAATAAGAAAGGATTGGTAAAATGGGTAATAAATTGAAAGAGGTATTTTCTAATCAAGAGATTTCGTATAAAGGAAAAATTAGTTTTAAGAATAAAGAAGCGTATGAGGATTTTATTGAAGCATTAAATAGTGTACAAGAAGAGGGACGGACAATAAGGGTTAATGGAGTAACAGATATTGAAACTTCTGTCCAAACAGGGAACAATATTTATCCTATTTCCGAACAAGAAGAAATTGTAGACGTTATAATAGGACCATCAAAGGAAAAAGTTACATTTAATATTGATACAGAGTTAGGCAAAAGGGATATAAATTTTAGCAGATTCCATACGAATGATAATATTGTACTTGAAACAAAACAAGATGAAATTGTATATTTGAAAATTGTACTGGAGAAAGGAACGGGAAAAAGTAAAATCACGTATCGAGCACAGCCTGAAAAAGCTAAAAGTATAAATGAAATAATTGAACATTATAACATGATGGTAGCGTTTTTTGACAGATTGTTTAAACAGCCAATAGAAGCTATAAAGAAAGATACGCAAATAAAAGAATGGAATTCCATAAAATCTATGAAAAAATATTTTGAAGAAGCAATTTTACAGTACAAAAAATTGCATTTTGTGGAGCAAGAAGTGGAAATTACTATTGATCCATCAAAACTTCAGCAAGATGAAGAAGAATGTTGGAGAGATACTGAAGAACTTTATATTATTTTAAAAAAGAAAATGCCAATAAGGATTAATACTAAGTTAACAGAGATAAAGACCAATGATTTGAAAATTAATCAGCAAAAGGAGAATATAAAAGTTGGAACAGCATTAGATGTAACTTTTATAAAAAGAAAAGAGTTTTACTTATGGGGAGAGACTGTTGAAATTTATACGTCTAATCTTTTAACCAATGCTATTGTTAAAGAGATAATAGAACTTGAAAATGGAACAACAAAAATTTCTTATGGAGAAGAAGATAGTAGACCTATGTTTATATCTTATAAAGGATTCAAAACAGAAAAAGAAGCGGAGAATGAAATGAAAAGTATTATGGAGAACAAAGAAGCATATGTGAATGCAAAAAGATTAGGGGAGTATCTGGCTGAAGAATAAAAATTTATAGGATATTACTGAGGTTACAAAGGAGTTAAGAGGTATATGGGGATAAAATTGAATGGAATATCTGTTCCAATTGGTGGAATATCTTGGGAATATACAGAATCTGGACAAAAAGGAATTCAAGAGATGTTCTACTATTTAGAATCAAAAAGATTGTTGATTAACCCGAAAGAGATGGAAAAAAAGGAATGGAGTGAGAAATCAGCGATAGAAATAAAAAATAAGCTTGTAGATATACTTAGCAGATATAAATATGATCAAAATATAATAACAATAATTAAGCAAATGGTTGATGCATGTAATGAATTCTTAGATAATATGCAGAGGGTTGAAGTAAGAGGAATTCTTTATAAAAACTTGCAAAGTGATTGGGAAGATTTGGAATATGGAGTTGCTATGAAGAAATTTCGGAAAATTTTCCGAGATAATATAAAATTACTTGCTGAAACTTATAATATAACTTTCTCTAAAGAAATTCCAAAAGAATATTAATAGGGAAGTGTAATTACATAGCCGATTGGTTCGCTAAGAATCCGTCGGCTTTTTTCATGCCCATTTTTGTACATAGCCGGTCCCGTAAAAAGGATTGGCTATTAAATTTTTTCGAGGAAGGAGGAAACCATATGACCAAATGTAAAGTAATCGCCCTTGCAAATCAGAAGGGAGGAACAGCTAAGACCACAACGACATTAAATCTTGGAATTGGTCTTGCACATCAGGGGCGAAAAG
>URDN01000009.1 GCA_900546495.1 uncultured Lachnospiraceae bacterium | reverse complement strand
CAATCAACGACGGTGTGGAGCTTGCAGATGTACGTGGACGAAATCTGTATCATCTGGATAAGAAGAATCCACTTCGTTTCTCACATGAAAATCCTGCTGTTATCAAAGCTTATGAGGATTTCTTTGAAAAACCGTTATCTCACAAATCTCATGAATTGTTACATACGGATCATGAAGCATGGAAAATGCCAAATCAGAGATAAATGCATAGAAAAGGAAAAATTTATAACAGGAGTCAGTCTTCACACTGGCTCCTGTTTTTGCTGTTCTGAAGGTTGTTCGGAATAAAATCAAAATTTTCTGTGAAAAAAGGAAAAATGTGCAGGTGAGAAGCACTTTCTTACTTTTCGTTCTGAATCTGTTCCGGAACACGTAAAATAGTGAAAAACAGGAAAAGGATAGGTATATATGAAAAATCACTTTGCCTTCAAATCTCATAGACGAATGTTTTTGCGTGTGCTTTTTACCACAATTTTAATATGTGCTATTTTGATAGAAAACGGATATGCAGCGTCCGGATTTTCCCCAGAAGAGATCACTCAGAAGTTTGCAGATTTTCACAGGGATGATCTGAATCTGTATGCACAAAGTGCGGTTTTGACAGATGCAGATACCGGGCGGATCCTGTACGGAAAAGATGCCGGCGTGCCTAGGGCAAATGCCAGTACAACCAAGATTATGACCTGCCTGCTGGCAATTGAAAGTGGAAAACTTAATGATACAGTAACATTTTCAGAGCATGCCTGCAGTATGCCAAAAGTACGGCTTGGATGTCCGAAGGGAACGCAGTTTGTACTGAATGATCTGCTGTATTCTCTGATGCTGGAATCGCACAATGACACGGCGGTGGCAATTGCGGAGCATGTGTCGGGAAGCGTGGAAGTCTTTGCAAAACAGATGAATGAACGGGCAGTAGAACTTGGATGCCAGAACACGCATTTCGTGACACCGAACGGACTGGATCGTTCCGATACGAAAGGAGCACATCAGACAACTGCGTATGACCTTAGTCTGATCATGGCAGTCTGTATTCAAAATGATAAATTTCTGGAAATTACGGAAACGACATCAAAAACAATCGGCAGTATCGACGGGACATTTCAGGTATCCTTGAATAATTATAATGCGCTGCTTTCTATGGTAAACGGAGTGATTTCCGGAAAAACCGGTTTTACGGTAAAAGCGGGGTATTGCTATGTGGGAGCGTATCGTCAAAATGATCGTACATATACTTTTGCACTGCTGGCATGCGGTTGGCCAAATCACAAGAATTATAAATGGGAAGATTCCAAAGCATTGATTTCATACGGAAACGAACATTATGAAACACGAACAATTTTAAAAGAGGAAGAACATCAGACCATAGACCTAAACCGGACTGTGGTAAAGACATTTGGCAAAAACCATTATTATTTTATAGATACGTTGCCTGTGACAAAAGAAGCCTGTGAAATGCAGATGCTTGTTTCAGACAGCGATGAGATCACGGCGAATATACAGATACCAAAGGAACTTTCACTTCCGGTGTCCGTGGGAGATGTGGTTGCAACAGAAGAAATTTTGTGGAATGGCATTCCGGTATTAACCCGCAGAATCCTTGCAGATGAAAGCCTTTTTGATCTGAATTATCCATGGTGTCTGTGGGAGGTTTTGCTAAAGTGGAAGTTCTAATTGTTTCCGGCGAAGAATTGAGGTATACTAGTAACTAAGCGTGATGCGGCAGAACGTTTGACACGCATTATAAAGAATATATGTCGTATTCTTGAAAAATGGAGAAGAGAAATGAATAATTCAAATGAATTGATTAACAGGATCAATGAAAAGTACAGCAGTATGAGCAAGGGACAGAAGTTACTGTCCACATACATTACCGATAACTATGACAAAGCTGTATTTCTGACAGCGGAAAAACTGGGGAAAGTTGTCGGTGTCAGTGAATCTACCGTGGTGCGGTTTGCAACACATCTGGGATATCGCGGGTATCCGGAATTTCAGAAGGCACTGGAAGAGCTTGTGCGGAATAAGTTGAATTCCATTCAGCGCATGGAAGTCACTTACGGAAGAATCAGCCAGTCTAAAATCCTTGATACTGTATTACAATCAGATGCAGAGAAAATTAAAAGTACCTTGGATCATATTGATCAGAATGCTTTTGAAGCGGCTCTGGATATCATTTTGAATGCAAAACATATTTATATTGTCGGAATCCGAAGCTGTGCATCTTTGGCAAGCTTTATGTCTTTTTATTTTAATCTGATGTTTGATAATGTGCATCTGCTTCATACCAGCAGTTCCAGTGAACTTTTTGAACAGATGGTGCGGATCAGTGAGGATGATGTGATCATTGGTATCAGTTTTCCGCGGTATTCCATGCGGACATTAAAAGCCATGGAATTTGCCAACAATCGGAATGCAAAAGTGATTACACTGACAGATAGCGTACATTCCCCGATGAATCTGTATTCTTCCTGCAATCTGATTGCAAAGAGTGATATGGCATCCATCGTGGATTCTCTGGTGGCACCTTTGAGTGTCATCAACGCGCTGATTGTTGCCCTGTGCATGAGAAAACAGAATGAAGTGGCAGAAACGCTGGAGACACTGGAAGATATCTGGGACGAATATCAGGTTTACGAAAGCGATGAGATCAATTATATTGATGACCATATGAAGATGCGTTATGGCAAAGTAGAACACATAGACCGGGAGAATCCCGAAAAAAATGAATAATTACCATGCAGAATTTTAAAATCAGCGATTCTGCAAATAAGAAAAATGAGTGAAAATCGGAGAAATTGAATGAGCAATGTGGCAGTAATCGGCGGCGGCGCAGCCGGAATGATGGCAGCGTGTACTGCAGCCGGAAACGGGCATCAGGTAACACTGTATGAGCAGAATGAAAAACTAGGAAAAAAGATTTATATTACAGGAAAGGGACGGTGCAATCTGACCAATGCCTGTGACACGGAAGACCTGTTTGCGGCAGTCATGAAAAATGAAAAATTTTTATACAGTGCGATCTATACCTTTGACAATCATGCGACGATGGATTATTTTGAACAGCTTGGACTGAAGATGAAGACGGAACGTGGCAATCGTGTATTCCCGCAGTCAGATCATGCATCGGATGTGATCCGTGTGCTGACAGAGGAATTGCGCAGGAAAAAGGTGTGTGTCTGTCTGAATACAAAGGTGCGGGAGATTTTAAGTGACGGTACAAAAGTAACGGGACTTCGATGGGATTGCCATGATACCCACCAGAAAAATCAGGTGTCAGAATATGATGCAGTAGTGGTTGCCTGTGGCGGAGTGTCTTATCCCACAACAGGTTCTGACGGAAGTGGATTTGACTTGTGTAAAAAGCTGGGACATACCGTTACTGAGTTACGCCCGTCCCTGATTGGAATGACAACGGCAGAAGATTATATTTCGCAATTACAGGGATTATCTTTAAAAAATGTAACACTTACTGTAAAATCCGGGAAAAAGACGTTATATTCCGAGTTTGGAGAAATGCTCTTTACCCATCAGGGAATCAGTGGACCGTTAGTGCTGACAGCAAGCAGCTATATTCCGGATAAATATATGAAGCAGGAGTTGGCTTTTGAGATCGACCTGAAACCGGCGCTGGAGGAAGAACAGTTGGATAAACGTCTGCAGCGTGATTTTGCGGAAAATATAAATCGGCAGTTTAAGAATGCCCTGCACGGACTGGTTCCAGCAAAATTGATGCCGGTACTGATCGAACTGTCCGGTATTGATCCAGAGAAAAAAGTACATTCTGTCACCAGAGAAGAACGACATCGACTTCTGATGCTGCTGAAGCATTTTCCGGGTACTATCACAGGACTTGGAAAAATGGAAGAAGCTATTATCACAAGAGGCGGTATCAAGGTAAAAGAAGTAAAACCGTCTACGATGGAGTCAAAGCTGGTACAGGGATTGTATCTGTGCGGCGAGATGCTGGATGTGGATGCGGTGACCGGAGGGTTTAACTTGCAGATTGCGTGGTCTACGGGGTATCTGGCAGGCATCAGCATTGAATGATTTTATGAAATATAAGACCTGCCTGATATGGTTTGTGATAAAAGTATGCAGATAAAGTAGGGCGAATAAACCAATGCGGGTGTTTCTTGGCAGAAGAATGATAAATTTGGTGAAAAAACGATAAAAATAGATAAGAGAGGTTTGGAACATATGAGTTTTAACATTGCGATCGATGGACCGGCAGGTGCCGGCAAAAGTACCATTGCGAAAAAACTGGCAAAAAAAATATCCTTTATTTATGTGGATACCGGTGCCATGTACCGTGCTATGGGATACTATTTTTTACAGCATGGCATCAGGGCAGAGGAAGAAGAAAAAATAAAGGAAGCCTGTGATGACATTTCCGTTGCACTTGCTTATGAAAACGGCGTGCAGAAGGTGTTGTTAAACGGTGAAGATATTTCTGATAAGATCCGCCAGGAGGAAGTTGGCAATATGGCATCTGCCACCAGTGGCTATGGATTTGTCCGGGCAAAACTGTTAAGTCTGCAGCAGGATATGGCAGCACAACACAATGTCATTATGGATGGCAGAGATATCGGAACGTGTGTTCTGCCAAATGCCCAGCTGAAAATATTCCTGACTGCCAGTGTGGAAGTACGTGCAAAACGCCGTTATGATGAACTGGCAGCAAAAGGAGAACAGTGCAATCTGGCAGAGATTGAGAAAGATATCAGCGAGCGTGATTACCGTGATATGCATCGCGAGATCGCACCATTGAAGGCAGCAGAGGATGCGGTAATGCTGGATTCTTCTGATCTTAATATTGATGAAGTTGTGGAAGCAATTTATGAACATGCAAAAAAGGCAGGACTGGGCGCATGAAAGTAGAACTTGCAAAGATGGCAGGATTTTGTTTTGGTGTGAACCGGGCAGTGGATACCGTATATGAGGAAGCAAAACAGTTTTCACCGGTTTATACTTATGGACCGATCATTCACAATGAGACAGTGATCGATGATCTGGAGAAAAAAGGCGTTCAGGTTATTCACTCTCTGGAGGAAGCAAAAGATCTTACTGAGGGTACGATCGTGATCCGTTCCCATGGTGTTACCCGCCGGGAACAGGAAGAACTGATCGCAGACGGACTGCGCGTGGTTGATGCCACCTGCCCGTTTGTAAAAAAGATCCATACACTGGTGCAGGAGTATTCAGAGAATGGGTATTATGTGGTGATCATCGGCAGTGGAGACCATCCGGAGGTGCAGGGGATCGTCGGATGGTCGGATGAAACACGTACTTCTGTGATATGCGATGCCGATCAGGCGCGAAATCTGGAACTGAAACCGTGGAAAAAGGTCTGTATTGTCGCACAAACAACATTTAATTACAATAAATTTCAAGAACTTATTGAAATTATTCAAAAAAAAGGGTATGATAGTGAGAGTACGGTGGACAAGGATAAAAAATTTGTTGTTCACAATACGATATGCAATGCCACCAAGGAACGTCAGGAAGCAGCAAGAGAGCTTTCCGGCAGAGTGGATGCAATGTTGGTGATCGGAGGGACAAGCAGCTCCAATACAAGAAAGTTGTATGAAATCTGCTCTGAAAAATGTAGAAATACTTACTTTATACAAACGAAAGAAGATCTAGAGAATTCTGACTTTTCGCGTTTCGACTACGTAGGTATTACAGCAGGGGCTTCAACCCCAAATAATATTATTGAGGAGGTTCAAAAATATGTCAGAAATGAGTTTTGAACAAATGTTGGAAGAATCTTTAAAAACAATCAGAAATGGAGAGGTAGTCGAAGGCACTGTTATAGATGTGAAACCGGATGAAATTATCCTGAATATTGGCTATAAATCAGACGGAATTATTACCAGAAACGAATACACAAACGACAATAATGTAGACCTTACTACTGTTGTTTCTGTTGGCGACACCATGGAAGCAAAAGTTCTGAAAGTAAACGACGGTGAGGGACAGGTTCTCCTTACATACAAACGTCTTGCGGCAGAGAAAGGCAGCGAGCGTCTGAAAGAAGCTTTCGAGAACGGCGAAGTATTAACAGGTACAGTAAGCCAGGTATTAGATGGCGGATTAAGCGTTGTTCTGGATGAGACAAGAATCTTCATCCCGGCAAGCCTTGTGTCTGATACTTATGAGAGAGATCTTGGCAAATACAAAGATCAGGAGATCCAGTTCGTATTAACTGAGTTCAACCCGAGAAGAAGACGCATCATCGGTGACAGAAAACAGCTTCTGGTTGCTGAAAAAGAGCGTAAACAGAAAGAGTTATTAGAGAAGATCAACGTTGGCGATGTAATCGAAGGAACTGTTAAAAACATTACAGACTTCGGTGCATTCATCGATCTTGGTGGAGCAGACGGACTTCTTCACATCTCTGAGATGTCTTGGGGCCGTGTAGACAACCCGAAAAAAATCTACAAAGTTGGCGATACTGTAAAAGTATTTATCAAAGATATCAAAGATACAAAGATTGCACTCAGCGTAAAATTCCCGGAGGAGAATCCTTGGAATAATGCTGCTGAGAAATATGCAGCTGGAAACGTTGTAACAGGTAAAGTTGCACGTATGACAGACTTCGGCGCATTCGTAGAGCTTGCACCGGGCGTTGACGCATTACTTCATGTTTCCCAGATCTCCAGAGATCATGTTGAGAAACCAGCTGATGTATTAAGCATCGGACAGGAAATTGAAGCTAAAATCGTTGATTTCGATGAGACAGACAGAAAAATCAGCCTGAGCATGAAAGCGCTTGCTCAGAATACAGAGGCTGAGGCAGCTGAAGAGGAGTAAGAACTTCTTATTTTATAGCAGATTGAATAAACGAAAGGAGCTGTGGCACTAAGCGATTGGTGCGTAGCTCCTTTTTGTGTATTTTATAGAAAGAAAATCCCGGTCCGTGTACCAGTCTCCAATCGTTACAGTTTTATGATTTAACTTTTGGGGGCGATACCAATATCGGACAGGGGATTTTACGGGCAAACATTGTTTGTAAAAAACTATTTTTTGCCGGAAAGCATATTTTGGCAATAAAGATGTACAAAATTTTCTAAAGCAGGGATTTGTTTCGGTGGGAAACGGTATTCATTTGGGAAAGTATTGTCTGCAACCGGCAGTTCCAGATAGGTTGCTTTGTCTGCCAGATTCTGCTTCAAGTAATGCTCAGAAGATGTATATGGCAAAGTCAGATAATAGCAATTCTTTTCCAGATAGCAGTTTTCTTTTGTTGCTTTCTGTCGATGATCGGGATCAATATAGGTGCCAAGGCTTTTGTGGATGATTGCATGTTCTTCCGGCAGGTAATAATAATTTTTATAATCCGGAAAATAATGCCGGAGCGCACCGTGAAAGACCGGAAAAGACAGCAGTACCTGCTCCGGATGCATCACAAGGGTGGCATGTTCCTGCATACAATGAATCGTCTGAGGCAATGAAATATCCGGTATCAGTGTAATATTGAAAAACAGATCGCCGGAAACAGATTGAATTTCAATATCAGAAAGCTGAAAATGTCCCTGTAAAAAATATGTGTAGGATAACATTTCCAGAAGGTTATACATACCTAAAACATCTTCTTTATTATGCAATAACAGAAGTTGCAGCAGTTCTTCTTCAGGAACTTTGACATAGGATTTGTAAAGCTTGATCAGTTCTTTGCCGGTATACTGATTTTCCCGGCTGATGCCAAGAAAAAGTTCAATGGATTTTTGTTTATAACTATTCAGCGGAAGTAGCTTTTTTAAATGCCGGATTTCCCGATAGAGATCTGTGTGGGAAAGTGCCTCCAATGGACTGACAATCTGGAAATGGTTCAGTCGGTGTCGGAGAAATGGCAAATCAAAAGTGGTGCCGTTAAAAGTGATCAATTGATGAAAGCCGCTGCATAGATCGACAAACTTCTGAAGAATCAGTGATTCTTCGTTTTCGGTTTCGGCAAAAAGAAGACGTACTGCAAGCTGATCATTGGTTAGATATGAACAACCAATGCAGTAAATATGATTTTTTTCGGCTGAGAGACCAGAGGTTTCAATGTCGACGAAAAGTGTATCCTGGGTCAGAGAAGAACGAACGTAGTTATTCTTGTGAGTTAGTGGTTTAAAATGTAAAGTATCTTTCATAAATAATCCTTTGTTGACAGACGATTTTTGTATTTATTATAATTCACATGGTATTTTTTTCAATACAAAATTTTTTTTTTGGTGAAATTAATACATTTTTAATCTTGTGTGCTATAATATTTAAGACATTTTGCAGGATATATTATATGATTTCCTGTAAGAAACTATATAGAGAAAGTGGGGCACAGGTTATGGGCTTATGTACTTTTAAGGGCGGTGTCCATCCATATGATGGAAAGGACTTGTCGAAAGATAAACCGATTCAGGAATATTTACCCAAGGGTGATCTGGTTTATCCGTTATCACAGCACATTGGTGCACCGGCAAAGCCAGTGGTTGCAGTAGGTGATGCTGTATTGAAGGGACAGATGATCGCTGAAGCAGGCGGTTTCGTATCTGCACCGATTTATGCAACAGTTTCCGGCACGGTTAAGGCGATTGAGCCACGTCGTGTTGCAGTAGGAGACATGGTGAACTCTATCGTGGTCGAGAATGACGGGGAGTTTAAATCTCTGGAGTTTACACCGGTAGACGATGTAACATCTCTGAGCAAAGAAGAGATCATCAAGAAGATCCAGAATGCCGGTATCGTAGGTATGGGTGGTGCGGGATTCCCGACACATGTAAAACTCTCACCGAAGGAGCCGGAGAAAATCGACTACATTATTGCAAACTGTGCAGAATGTGAGCCGTATCTGACTTCCGATTACAGAAGAATGATCGAGGAGCCGGAGAAATTAATTGAGGGAATGAGAATCATTCTTTCTCTGTTTGACAATGCAAAAGGTATTTTCGGTATCGAGGATAACAAACCGGATTGTATTGCAAAACTGACAGAGCTGACAAAAGATGAGCCGAGAATGGAAGTTAAAGCATTAAAGACAAAATATCCGCAGGGTTCTGAGCGTCAGTTGATTTTCGCAACAACAGGCAGAGCAATCAACTCTACCATGCTTCCGGCAGATGCTGGCTGTATCGTAGATAACGTTGATACAATCGTTGCAATTTATCATGCAGTAAAACTTGGCAGACCGCTGATGCATCGTATCGTTACTATTACGGGTGACGCTATTGTCGATCCGAGAAACTTCTATGTCTGTATCGGAACAAACTATGCAGAGTTAGTAGAAGCAGCAGGCGGATTCAAGACTCAGCCGAAGAAAGTGATTTCCGGTGGTCCTATGATGGGATTTGCAATGTTCGGACTTGACGTTCCGACAACCAAGACAACATCTGCACTGTTATGTCTGACAGAAGATGCCGTTGAGGATGCAAGCCAGAATGCAACAGCATGTATTAACTGTGGTCGTTGTGTAGAAGCATGTCCATCCAGAATTGTTCCTTCCAGACTTGCTGATTTTGCAGAAAATCATCTGGAAGAGCCATTTGAACAGTGGCACGGCATGGAGTGTGTAGAATGTGGAAGCTGTAGCTTTACATGTCCTGCAAAGAGAAATCTTGCACAGTCGATTAAATCCATGAGAAAAACAATTCTTGCAAACAGACGGAAAAAATAAAAAACGTTAGAAAGAGGTGGATTATTGTGAGTGAGTTATACAATGTTACATCATCACCACATATAAGAGCCAAAGACAGTACACAGAGAATCATGCTTTATGTGATCATCGCATTACTCCCGGCTACTGTATTTGGCATTATCAATTTCGGACCGCGTGCACTGGCAGTTGTTGTTGTTTCTATCGCAAGCTGTCTGGTATCCGAATACTTATATAACAAAATTGCACACAAGAAACAGACCGTAGGTGATTTAAGCTGTGTTGTTACCGGTTTACTTCTTGGTTTGAACCTGTCACATACCGTTCCGTTTTTCATCCCGATCATCGGTGGCGCTTTCGCGATCGTTGTTGTAAAAATGATTTTTGGCGGACTTGGACAGAACTTTATGAACCCGGCACTTGGTGCACGATGCTTCCTGCTTCTTGCATTTACAGGCCCGATGACAAGCTTCACATTTGACGGTGTGTCAAGCGCTACTCCGCTGGCAGTGATCAAAGGTGGCGAGCTTTACAGTGATACAATGGCTATGTTTACCGGACGTATCGCAGGTACAATCGGTGAGACTTCCGTGATCGCTCTTCTGATCGGTGCAATCTTCCTGATCCTGATGGGTGTTATCGATCTGAGAATCCCGGGTACATATATTTTAACATTTGTAGTATTTATCGTACTTTTTGGTGGACACCTTACAAGTGGTGATCTGGGACAGTTCGTTGTTCAGGAAGTATGCGGTGGTGGTCTGATCCTCGGTGCATTCTTCATGGCAACAGATTATGTTACTTCTCCGATCACTCCGAAGGGAAAAATTATTTACGGTATCATCTGCGGATGTCTCCTTGGTATCTTCCGTATGTTTGGTGCATCAGCTGAGGGATGTTCTTACTCCATCATCTTTGCAAACATGCTGGTACCGCTGATCGAGAGATTTACAATCCCGAAACCATTTGGTAAAGGAGGGGAAAAATAATGAACGGAAAAATCATTAAAGACGCCCTGATCCTTTTCCTGATCACAGTTATCGCAGGTCTTGGTCTGGGTGCTGTATATGGCATTACAAAGGTCCCGATTGAAAAAGCAAATTATAACATTCAGCAGAATGCTTATCGTACTGTATTCCCGGATGCAGCTTCTTTCGAGGATATGGACGGATTTGATTCCGCAAAAGCAACAGAAGCAGCTGCCGCAGCAGGATACGCAGATGACACGATTGAAAACTGTGTTGTTGCTGTAGACGCAAGCGGTGCTGAACTTGGTTATGTTATTTCTGTAACAGATCCGAACAGTTATGGTGGAGACGTTACCTTATCTATCGGTGTTACCGATGATGGTACATTAAACGGATATTCCATCACAACTATCAATGATACTGCCGGACTTGGTATGAAAGCAAAAGAAGATTCTTTCTCTTCTCAGTTTGCAGGCAAACAGGTAGAATCATTTGAAGTTACAAAGACAGGTGCAACATCTGACGACCAGATCGATGCAATCAGTGGTGCTACAATCACATCAAGCGCTGTTACAAGTGCTGTAAATGCTGGACTGGCTTATTACAGAACACTTGCACAATAACAGGAGGGGAACTTTTAAATGAATAAGTGTATAGAACGTATTGTAAACGGTATCGTGAAAGAGAACCCTACCTTCGTTATGTTGATCGGTATGTGCCCGACCCTGGCTGTTACAACATCAGCTATTAACGGTATAGGTATGGGACTTTCCACGACACTCGTACTTGTATTTTCAAACCTTTTAATTTCACTGCTTCGTAAGATTATTCCGGACAGTGCACGTGTACCGGCATTCATCGTTGTCGTTGCATCTCTGGTAACTATTGTTCAGTTCTTACTGCAGGGTTATGTACCATCTCTGTATGCATCACTGGGTATCTATATCCCTCTGATCGTAGTAAACTGTATCATCCTTGGCCGTGCCGAGAGCTATGCTTCAAAGAATCCGGTTCTTCCATCTATCTTTGATGGTATCGGTATGGGACTTGGATTTACTGTTGGTCTGACATGTATCGGTGCAGTTCGTGAGATTCTGGGATCCGGACAGATTTTTGGTTTCCAGCTTCTTCCGTTAGCTGATGCAGCTGCAGGAAAAGCAGGTTATACACCACTTACAATTTTCGTGCTTGCTCCTGGTGCATTCTTCGTATTAGCTATGCTGATCGCAATCCAGAATGCATTCCGTGAAGCAAAACGTAAAAAGGGTATTGCAGTGAAAGAGAGAAGCGGATGCTTCGACGGAGACTGCGCAGCTTGTACAAGCGGAAGCTGTGAAGGCAAAGTGTTCACTGCAGGAACAGATGAGAAAGAATAAGGAGGAAAGGTTCAGATGAAAGAAGTATTACTTATCGCAATCGGCTCTGCCATTGTAAATAACGTTGTCCTGAGCCAGTTCCTTGGCTTATGTCCGTTTTTCGGTGTATCCAAAAAGGTAAATACTGCAGCCGGAATGGGTGCCGCAGTTATCTTCGTTATTACAATTGCATCCTTTATCACAAGCGTGCTGGATAAAATTATCCTGCAGCAGTTTGATATCACATATTTAAGAACAATTGTATTTATTTTAGTTATCGCTGCATTGGTTCAGTTCGTAGAGATGTTTATGAAAAAATCAATGCCGCCACTGTACAACGCACTTGGTATTTTCTTACCACTGATCACAACAAACTGTGCCGTTCTCGGTGTTGCCCTGAACAACGTACAGTATGGTTATGGTATTGGTGTAAGTACAATCAACGGTTTCGCAACAGCAGTTGGATTTACCATTTCAATTGTCATCATGGCAGGTATTCGTGAGAAAATCGAGTACAATGATATCCCGACACCTTTCAAAGGTTCCGCAATCGTGCTGGTAACAGCAGGTCTGATGTCAATTGCATTTATGGGATTTTCCGGTGTCATTTAGGAGGGTATACAGATGAGTGTTTCAGCAATTATTCTTGCCGCTGTTGTAGTCGGCGGAACAGGTATTGTCATTGGTATTATCCTTGGGATTGCCGGTGAGAAATTCAAAGTAGAAGTAGACCCGAAAGAGGAAGAAGTATTAGCAGCTCTTCCGGGAAATAACTGTGGTGGCTGTGGTTTTGCCGGATGTTCCGGTCTGGCTGCAGCAATTGCAAAAGGTGAAGCAGAGGTTGGTTCCTGTCCGGTTGGCGGTGCTCCGGTAGCAGCTAAGATCGGTGCGATCATGGGTCAGGAAGTTGGCGAATCTGTTCGTGAAGTTGCATTTGTAAAATGTGCAGGAACATGTGAAAATGCAAATACAGATTATGAATACTATGGAGTAGAGGATTGCTCCATGATGGCTTTCGTACCAAACGGTGGTCCGAAAAAATGTAATTTTGGATGTCTTGGATTTGGCGAGTGTGTCAAAGCTTGTCCGTTTGATGCAATTCACATCAAAAATGGCGTTGCCGTTGTTGATAAAGAGCAGTGTAAAGCCTGTGGTAAATGTATCAAAGCCTGCCCGAAGAACTTAATCGAGCTTGTACCGTATGATGCAAAACATGCAGTACAGTGTAGTTCCCAGGATAAAGGTAAACAGGTTATGACAGCTTGTAAAGTTGGTTGTATCGGATGTAAGATGTGTGAGAGAGTCTGTGAGTCAGGCGCTGTTACAGTTGAGAATAATATCGCACACATTGATCAGACAAAATGTACCGGTTGTGGCGCATGTGCTGAGAAGTGTCCGAAGAAGATCATTACAGGTAAAAAAGTTACTGCTTAATAGGATCAAACTTCATAATAGTAAAAATGCAAATGCTGCCCTGAGTTTTCAGGGCAGTATTTTTGTACGTTGATATATGACACAGATATGCGGATGAATTTGTTAAATAACAGATAAACAACACATATGAACTGGAAGATATGAGTATTGACAGAAAGAACTTTACCGATGTATCATAGAACACAAGAATGTCAAAGCTGAAAATGCACCTGAGAGTAGAACAATAATTGTTTTGCAAGGATAAGACAAAAGGAGTGTACAAATGAACGTAAACGATTATTTCAAATATAAAAAGAGAGTAGTTGTCAAAATTGGATCGTCTTCTTTGCAGCATCCGCAGACCGGAAGCATGAATCTGATGAAAATAGAGAAACTGGTGCGGGAACTCTGTGATCTGAGAAACCAGGGAATGGATGTTTGTCTGGTAAGTTCCGGAGCAATTGCAGTTGGCCGTCAGGCAATCGGTCTGCAGAGCCGTCCGCAGGATATTTCTACGAAGCAGGCCTGTGCGGCAGTTGGTCAGGCGCGACTGATGATGACTTATCAGAGAATGTTTGCGGAGTATAATCAGACAGCAGGGCAGATTCTGATGACAAAGGATACGATTCTGGAGGATGAGTCCCGTCAGAATGCACACAATACCTTTGAAGAAATGTTCCGTCTTGGTATTATTCCGGTTGTTAATGAAAATGATACCGTATCTACTTATGAGATGCATTTTGGTGATAATGATACACTTTCTGCGATTGTATCTTCTCTGGTTGGCGCAGACCTGTTGATTTTATTGTCTGATATTGATGGATTATATACTGACGATCCACGGAAAAATCCTGAAGCAATGCTGGTAGAGTGTGTGGAAAAGATGAACGAGCATTATGATTCCATGGCAAAACAGTCTACCGGAAGTGATGTGGGAACTGGTGGAATGGCAACAAAACTGACAGCAGCACGTATCGCTACGGCATCCGGTACAGATATGATCATTGCCAACGGAAAAGATGTGGGAATCATTCATCAGATCATCAGCGGTGAATTCAGAGGAACCTTATTCCGGGCACAGAATGACGAAACCTTTGACCTTCATTCTTATTTACAGGAAAACTAGAAAATAAAAAATGTGAGATTGTCTGAAAAAGTGAAAACTGTCAGGAACAGGACAATGATCAGCAAGTAAATATATCAGAATAAACAGGAGGAAAGAAATTATGTCTATGACAGATGAAAAAGTAAAGAGAATTAACGAATTATACCATAAAGCAAAAGCAGAAGGACTGACGGAAGCTGAGAAAAAGGAGCAGGCAGTATTGCGTGAGGAATATGTAGCTTCTTTTCGTAGAAATCTGCGCAGTCAGTTAAATCAGATTGATATTCAGAATGCAGATGGTTCTGTAGAAAATCTGGGCGAGAAATATGGTAAGAAAGTAATTATTAAGTAATAGATTATCTGAAGGTAAAGGAACTGTTGATAAAATGAACGGAAGTAGGATAATTATCTTGTTATCGTTTACAGAATCCGGAAGATGGATTCAGATTTAACAGATAAGCTGTAGCAAAAAGAAGACAGGACATAAAGTAAAGTTCTTCTTTTGCTACAGCTTTTTTTGTATCGCTGCCAGAATCGTTGTCCGTGAGGTATCGGGACAGGAAATAGTGTAGATCGGTTCATGGATCGTATTCAGATCATGTGCATCAGAACTGCACAGATGGTTACAATTTGTCAGATAAGGGTATTTCTGCTGTAGTTCCATCCAGTCAGTTTCCCGTTTGACTTCTGCACAGGCGAACTTACTGTTTTTCGGGATAAAACCAAGGTTTCCCAGTAAGCTGGTTGTGGGCTTGTTGATATGTGCGGGAACCATAATGCCATCATACTGATTTACCAGATCATAAACGGAATCAAATGGAATGTCCGTGGCAGAAATTAATAATCGATCTTCGCTGCCGCTGATTTGATCCTGTTCGTTATAAATCAACTGATCCCCAAAGAGCAATGGTTTATTTGGAAAGTCCGGCAGGTGATTCGATACATATCGGTCGAAATCCATGGCCGCATCCAGCGATGCAAAATAGCACAGGACATGAACTTCCTCAGAGGTGGTCAGTTCCATGCCAGGTAAAAACAGAAGTCCATATTCCCGGGCAGCAACAGCGATCGCAGGGCAGTTTTTGCAGGAATTGTGATCGGTCAGCGCGATCAGATCCAGTCCAATGACTTTTGTCATACCGGCAATATTGGCCGGTGTCATATCATTATCCCCACAAGGGGACAGACAGGAGTGAAGATGCAGATCATAAGTCAGCGTTTTCATGCAATTTTTTGTAAACCTCCAGAGCTGTTGTGAAAATAGATCCGGATGTGTGCAACACATTGATGTTTTCACTGACAGCTTTCAATTTCATGTTTTCATCTGTTGCTACATTATGACATAGGATAACACAGGAAACTTCGGTCAGAGCTGCTACCGCAAGTGTGTTCATGTTATTCATGACAGTGCACCAGACAGAACCTGCAGGGGCATTTCCCATGGCAATACTCAGCAGATCACAGCAGTATGGTTCGGTCAGTACGGCATCCGGGTTTCCAAGATGTATTGTTTCAAATCCACATTGTTCTGTAAGTTCTTTTACAGTCATAATTTTTCCTCCTTATTTTTACGGGAATGCTTTTCCCATTGTTCACGCATCAGATAGATGCAGTCTTCCGGTTTGGCACAGTCCACGCCTTTTACAATGTCCTCTGCCAGTGCCTTGCAGGTTGGAGAACCGCAGGAACCGCAGTCAAGTCCCGGCAGACCGTTTAAAATCTGCTGGCTTTCCAGAATCTTTTCCATACTTTCAAAAATATTTGCCCCCAGTGTATACACGGGTTCGTAACTGACTTTTTGCGTCCAGTGAAAATCTTCCGGACAAAATTCTGGCAGATCTGCACAGTGCATACGTAATATAGGATCATATTTGGCTATCTGTTTAACTTTTGCCTTGGCAATGTAAGGATTTTCCACGGTCAGTACACCACCGACACAACCGGCACTGCAGGCATTTAACTCCACGAACTGAAGTCCCGGCAGAAATTTTTCATCTTCCAGGTCTTCTAATACACGAATCACATTTTCAATACCATCGGCAGCAAGATAGTGATCGGATATGATGCCGTATGCTTCGCCACCACTGATCGCCCATCCTTTTCCAATTCGTCCGGACAACGTATGTGAAATCGGATGTTGTTCTGCCTCTTTCATACGAGAGAGCAGCTCCGGATAAATGTCTTTGATGGCAAGTACTGCATCAACATTGCTTTTCCCCATTCCAAGAGGTTCGTGAATAAAAGTGATCTTGGAGGGACAGGGAGACAAAAATACGATACCGATCTTATCTTCCGGCAAACCAGTTTTTTCTACTGCACGCCGACGCGCCAGAATTGCAGCTGCTTCCATGGGAGGGAGTAGTGGCAGCAGATGTGGGATCAATCCCGGAAAACGGACACGGATCAGACGCTCGATGGTCGGACATGCGGTGCTGATCAAGGGATAGAGCTCTGAATGTTCGCTGATATAATTTCGTGATAATTCTGATACAATCTCGGCACCTGCACTGACTTCAAAGACATCATCAAAACCCATCAGGGTCAATGCAGTCAGGATAATGTCAGTATCGCGTACATTGTTAAACTGACTGTAAAGCGATGGAGCCGGAAGTGCTACCGTATATTCGAAACGATCCAGATCACTGAGAAAATCGCGTCTGGTGTGTTTGGCATGATGCGGACAGTGCCGGATACATTCTCCGCAGTCAATGCAGAATTCACTGATAATATGTGCTTTCCCATTTCTTACCCGGATGGCCTGAGTAGGACAACGTTTCAGACAGGTAATACAACCGGTACATTTCTCATCTTCCAGATAAACTGAATGAAAAAATTTATTCATGATATAACAATCCTTTTCTCTATAAATTGATCAAATTAAGATTGTGAACGCAAAATAAGCATTCCCCCGCTTCAAGTGCGTAGAGCGGATTGCGAATGTCCGCTTTACTTTTCACCTGACGATTCGGGTTGATGAAAATAGATCGTCATGGTGACGGTAGTCCCCACATTGATGACGGTATCAATCTTCATTTCATCCGAAGAACGCTTCATATTTGGCAGTCCCATTCCGGCACCAAAGCCAAGATTTAACACTTCTTCATTTGCGGTGGAATAACCTTCCTGCATGGCAAGCTCCACATCCGGGATTCCCGGACCTTTGTCTTTTAATTCCATAATAATCCGATCCGGAAAAATATCTACGTCAATGATGCCGCCGTTTGCATGGATCACCATGTTGATCTCTCCTTCATACATGCAAATAGCGCAGCGTCGGATCACATCCGGATTCAGGTTCATCATTTTTAATGTCTGTTTCAGGGAACTGCTTGCTTCCCCTGCCATGGTAAAATCTTTTCCATCTACCAGGTACTGATAATGGATACTAGGCATCATGTCGGCTTCCTCCCCGTAATCCCGCATGATAAAGAATGCCGCAGGCATCGAACATGGTATACTCTGTGGAAAGAACTGTGATACCAAGTTCGTCTGCTTTCTGAAGCATTTCTTTTTGCGGTTGTTTTCCACGTACAAATACAAGACAGACGATATCCAGCATTTCCGCAGTGCGGATCACCTGCAGGTTGTTCAGTCCGGTGAGCAACAGTGCATCTTTTTTGATAAAAGCCAGAACGTCGCTCATCATATCTGAACCACATGCGGTCTCAATCTTGTGATCGGTCTGTATGGTCTGAGATAATGGGGTGGCATCCAGCATAGAAATGATTTCTGAGATTGTCATAGTAGCCTCCAAAATTTTATACTTGTATTTTTTTAAATGCACAATTTTTTTGATTTAGTATAGCATGTAATTTGTGATATTTCAACAAAAAATACTTGTTATTTTTATAACATACTTGCAAGCGTATTGCAATTTAAACAATTTCTTTAAAAAAAGTATCAAAATCATACAAAGCTAACTATAATATTTTGTTGATTATTGTGAAATTGAATGATAGTATAAATGACAGATGTATTGAGAAAAATACATTGGATATTAGGAGGGATAATTTTGGAAAAAACAAAATCCGTTCCGTTCAACGGAACACAGGAACAGGAAGCGATGCTGCGAGCAGTCATCGAAGAACTGCGCAATGATCAGGGTTGTCTGATGCCGATCATGCAGAAGGCGCAGGACATTTACGGTTATCTTCCGTATGAAGTTCAGAAAATAATCTCAGATGAACTGGATGTGCCGATGGAAAAAATCTATGGAGTAGCAACATTTTACTCTCAGTTCAATTTATATCCGAAGGGACAGTACAAAATTTCGGTATGCCTTGGAACTGCCTGTTATGTAAAAGGTTCCGGTGATATTTACAACAAGCTGATGGAGATTCTTGGAATCGCCGGTGGTGAGTGTACCGCAGACGGTAAGTTTTCTCTGGATGCATGTCGTTGTATCGGTGCCTGTGGTCTTGCACCGGTTATGATGATCAATGATGATGTCTATGGTCGTCTGACTCCGGATGAACTGGATGGCATTCTGGCGAAATATATGTAATGTTACCGGAAATATCATTAAACATTCTGGATATCTCAGAAAATTCCGTATCCGCGAAAGCGACAGAAATTAAAATTATAATCTGTGTGAACCTGCAGCAACATCGGCTGACCGTTCAGATCACGGACAATGGAAAGGGAATGGACGCAGAGGAAGTAAAGAGGGTGACAGATCCTTTTTATACCACAAGAACGACCCGTAAAGTAGGGCTTGGAATTCCGTTTTTTAAACAGGAAGCGGAATGTACCGGCGGAACATTTTCTATTTCCTCTGTACCGGGAAATGGTACCCGGATTGAGGCAGTTTTCTGCACAGACAGTATCGATTGTATGCCGCTTGGAAATCTGAATGAAACAGTGTATTCGTTGATTATAATGCATCCGGATATTGATTTTTACTATCAGTATCAGGTAAACGAAGCAGAGTTTCATCTGGATACAAAAGAAATGCGGGAAATGCTCGGGAGTGTACCATTGAACACACCGGAGGTATCAACCTTTCTCAGAGCATATCTGGAAGAAAATGAATCGGATATTAATCGAATGCAGAATTACACGAAGTAATTCGAAGGAGGGATTGTATGAAATCATTAGAAGAATTGAAAGCAATTCGTGAGAAAATGCAAGGACAGATCGGAATGCGTTCCGAACATGCAACAGACACACGTGTGGTTGTCGGTATGGCAACCTGTGGGATTGCCAGTGGCGCGCGTCCGGTTTTAAATACACTTGTAAAAGAAGTAGAAGACAGAAAGCTGAAGCATGTGATTGTCACCCAGACCGGCTGTATCGGTTTATGCCAGTATGAGCCGATCGTAGAAGTATACGAGCCGGGCAAAGAAAAAGTAACTTATGTGAAAGTAAATGAAGAAAAAGCAAAAGAGATTCTGGAGCAGCATCTGGTAAGAGGTCAGGTGGTTGACAAATATTTACTTCACATGGATGAGAATATGTAATGGGGGTGTAACTGAATGTATCGTTCACATGTATTGGTCTGTGGAGGAACCGGATGTACTTCTTCCGGAAGCGAGCAGATTATTCAGACGTTAAAAGATGAATTAAAGAAAAACAGATTACAAAATGAAGTAGCAGTTGTCAAAACCGGATGCCACGGTCTGTGTGCAGAAGGACCGGTTATGATCGTTTATCCGGAAGCCGTATTTTATTCCAGAGTACGTCCTGAGGATGTCGAAGAAATTGTTTCTGAGCATCTGTTAAAAGGTCGTATCGTAGAGCGTCTTGTATATCATGAGGCGCAGACACCGGAAGGAATCAAATCCTTAAATGAGACAACTTTTTATAAAAAACAGCACAGAATCGCATTAAGAAACTGTGGTGTCATCAATCCGGAAAGCATTGATGAATATATCGGAACCGGTGGTTATGAAGCACTTGGAAAAGTACTGACAGAAATGACACCGGATGACGTTATCCAGCTAATCTTAGACAGTGGTTTAAGAGGACGCGGTGGTGCTGGATTCCCGACCGGACTGAAATGGAGATTTGCTTCCGGAAATCGTGGAAACGTACAGAAATACGTCTGTTGTAATGCCGATGAGGGTGATCCGGGTGCATTCATGGACCGTTCTGTTCTGGAAGGTGATCCACATGTTGTACTTGAGGCAATGGCCATCGCAGGTTACGCCATCGGCGCAGATCAGGGATATATTTACGTGCGTGCAGAGTATCCGATCGCGGTAGAACGTCTGCAGATTGCAATTAACCAGGCAAGAGAATATGGTCTGCTTGGTAAAAATATTTTTGACACTGGATTTAACTTTGATATCGAGCTTCGTCTCGGTGCCGGTGCATTTGTCTGTGGTGAAGAGACTGCGTTGATGACTTCTATTGAAGGAAATCGTGGTGAGCCGCGTCCGAGACCGCCATTTCCGGCTGTCAAAGGTCTGTTCCAGAAACCGACCATTTTAAATAACGTTGAGACATGGGCAAATATTCCGCAGATCATCCTGAACGGTCCGGAATGGTTTGCTTCCATGGGTACTGAAAAATCCAAAGGAACAAAAGTATTTGCTCTTGGTGGAAAAATCAACAATACCGGTCTGGTTGAGATTCCAATGGGAACCACACTTCGTACCGTTATCGAAGATATCGGTGGCGGCATTCCAAATGGCAAGAAATTTAAAGCAGCTCAGACCGGTGGACCATCCGGCGGATGTATCCCGGCAGAGCATTTTGATATCCCGATCGATTACGACAACCTGATCAGCATCGGTTCCATGATGGGATCCGGCGGACTGATCGTTATGGACGAAGATACCTGTATGGTTGATATTGCAAAATTCTTCCTGCAGTTTACGGTAGATGAGTCCTGCGGTAAATGTACCCCATGTCGTGTCGGAACAAAACGTCTGTTAGAGTTATTGGAGAAGATTACAGAAGGACGAGGAACCTTAGAGGATATCGACAAGATGGAAGAACTGTGCTATTACATCAAAGATAACGCACTCTGTGGCTTGGGACAGACAGCTCCGAACCCGGTGCTCTCCACACTTCGTTACTTCCGTGACGAATATGTAGAACATGTAGTCAACAAGAGATGTCCGGCTGGCGTATGTAAGAAACTCATTACATATAAGATTGATCCTGTGAAATGTAAAGGTTGTACATTATGTGCACGTAACTGTCCGGCAGATGCCATCGAAGGTCAGGTAAAAGTTGCACATAGCATCAACACAAGCAAATGTGTAAAATGTGGAACCTGTATCGATAAGTGTCGTTTTGGCGCTATTTATAAAGAGTAACGGAGGAATCAATCATGGAAAATATTACAATTAAAATAAACGGAAGAGAGGTATCCGCACCACAGGGTTCCACGATTCTGGAGGCAGCACGCCTTGCACAGATTGAAATCCCGACGTTATGTTACCTCAAAGAGATTAATGAGATCGGCGCCTGTCGTATGTGTGTTGTTGAGGTGAAAGGTGCCCGCACTCTGGTGACCGCCTGTGTATATCCGATCAACGAAGGAATGGAAGTATGGACCAACACACCGAAGGTTATCGAGTCCAGAAGAAAAACTTTACAGCTTTTATTATCCAATCACGATCGCAAATGTCTGTCCTGTGTCCGCAGTGGGAAGTGCGAGCTTCAGACCTTGTGCCGTGAATACAAAGTAGACGATGAGGCTTACTATGATGGTGAGCGCAATGTGTATGAGTTAGATACCAGTGCAGCACATATGGTAAGAGACAATAATAAATGTATCCTCTGCAGACGATGCAGTGCTGTCTGTGAAAAAGTACAGGGGGTTGGTGTCATCGGCGCAAATGAGCGTGGATTCAAGACATACATCGGTTCTGCGTTCAATATGGATCTGGCAGAAACCAGCTGTGTATCCTGTGGACAGTGTATTTCAGTATGTCCGACCGGGGCACTTTATGAGAAAGATAATACCGAAGAAGTATTTGCGGCAATCGCAGATCCGGAGAAGTATGTGGTTGTTCAGTGTGCACCGGCTGTTCGTGCAGGACTTGGCGAGGCCTTTGGCATGCCGATCGGCACAGATGTAGAGGGCAAGCTGGCAGCAGCATTGCGCAGACTTGGTTTTGATAAAGTATTTGACACCACATTCTCTGCAGACCTTACCATTATGGAAGAAGCCAATGAGTTTCTGGATCGTGTACAGAATGGCGGCGTATTACCGCTGATCACTTCCTGTTCACCGGGATGGATCAAATACTGTGAACATTACTTCCCGGAAATGACAGAGAATCTGTCTTCCTGTAAATCTCCGCAGCAGATGTTTGGTGCGATTGCAAAATCCTATTACGCAGAGAAAATGGGAATTCCGAAAGAAAAAATGGTGGTTGTCAGCGTTATGCCATGTACTGCAAAGAAATTTGAGATTGGCAGAGAGGATGAGAACGGTGCAGGCGTTCCGGATGTGGATATTGCTATTACAACAAGAGAGCTTGGCCGCATGATCGAACGCGCAAGCATTCGTTTTGCAGATCTTCCGGATGAAGAATTTGATATGCCGCTTGGTCTTGGAACCGGTGCAGCAGTCATCTTCGGCGCAACCGGTGGTGTAATGGAAGCGGCACTTCGTACCGCAGTAGAGAAACTGACCGGCGAAGAACTTGCAAAACTTGAGTTCACTGATGTACGTGGTATCGAGGGCATCAAAGAAGCTACTTACAATGTAGCTGGTATGGATGTCAAAGTTGCTGTTGCTTCCGGACTGAAAAATGCAAAAGAACTGTTAAATAGAGTAAAATCAGGGGAAGCTGAGTATCATTTTATCGAGATCATGGGATGCCCTGGCGGATGTGTCAACGGTGGCGGTCAGCCGCAGCAGCCGGGATATGTACGCAATACCGCAGATATCCGTGCAAAACGTGCGGAAGTGCTTTACAATTTGGATAAAAATAATAAGATCCGTAAATCACATGAAAATCCGGCGATCATTGAATTATATGAAACCTATCTTGGTGAGCCGGGCAGCCATAAAGCACATGAGTTACTGCATACTACTTATGTAAAACGTACAGTAAATAAATAGTTTTACATTTGATAAGTTGCGTGATCAGATGAAAAAAATGAGAATATTTTTAAGAGGAGCCGTTGTATTTGTAACGGCTCCTTTTATCATATAAAAAGAATATTAAGAAAATATTCAGTATTTCTAAGGAAGAATTAAAGCATGGGATATGGCATTTGTGATAGAATTTTCAGAGAAATTGTTTAAGGAGCATTTTATGAATTTGTTATCTGTTGCATTTATTTTGTTTGTAACTGTTTTATTTATACTGTATTACACTGTATTTCGGAAAAAACAATGGATCTGCCTGCTTTTATTCAGCATGGCATTTTATGCTTATTCAGGCATTTCGAATCTCATTTTTATTGCAATCACCGGATTCAGTGTGTTTGTGGGCGGCATATGGTTGGTTCGTTTTTCGAAACAATATCAGGAGATCCGAAAGGATAAAAGCATAGACAGAGCCAGGAGAAAGGAAATAAAAGCAGCATTTGATCGAAAGCGCAAAATTATTCTCTGGACAATCATTGTGATTAATTTTGGAATGCTGGCAGTATTGAAATATCTGCATCCTTTGTTTGAAGGTTTTCTGATACCGCTTGGCATCTCTTTTTACATGTTTATTTCCATTGGTTATCTGGTGGATATCTATTTTGAAAAATACGAAGCTGAAAAGAATCCGTTTCGTTTCCTGCTGTTTGTTTCGTTTTTTCCACAACTGATCCAGGGACCGATCAACAGATATGATCAGATGAAAGAGCAGCTGTATGGCAGACATACTCTGGACTGGTATCGCTGTAAGCGTGCATTGATATTGATTTTGTTTGGATTATTAAAAAAGTATGCGATCGCAAATCTGCTGGTTCATGAAATCGCAAATATTCTGGATGCGCCTACGGAGAAAACACCTGGTTCTGTCATCGTGTTTGCAATATTATTATATTCAGCCCAACAGTATGCAGATTTTTCCGGTGGAATCGATATCGTTATGGGTGTAGCAGAATTGTTTGGGATTGAAATGATGCCAAATTTCAGACAACCGTATTTTTCTGTTTCACTGGGGGATTTCTGGCGAAGATGGCATATTTCGCTTGGTGCATGGATGAGAGATTATGTATTTTATCCATTTGCGCTGACTGCTCCTATGCAGAAATTCGGAAAATGGGCGAAAAAGCATCTGAACGTTCATTTCGGCCGTGTACTTCCGGCATCCATTGCGAATATTCTGGTATTTTTCCTTGTAGGTATCTGGCATGGCGCACAGTGGCACTTTATCTTCTGGGGTCTTTACAATGGTATTGTAATTGCAGTTTCAGATATCTGTGCACCTTTGTTTGCAAAAATGGCAGAAAGACTGCACATAAATGTAAAGAGTAAGGCATTTCATGTATTTAGGATTATCCGGACGTTTATTATAGTGAATATCGGATGGTATTTTGACCGGATCTACAATATCAAAGACTGTTTTATGTGCATGAAAAACACGATAATTCATTTTCGTATGGGACAGTTATACGGAATTTTGGAACCAACATTTAAAGAAGTGCCAAAGAAAGCGTATATTATGGCAGCGGCAGCGCTGCTCATTGTATTTGCTGACAGTGTTCTAAAAGAAAAAGGAAAGGATGCAATTACATTGTTGGAAGAACGGCCTTTGGCACTTCGCTGGTTACTATATTTTGTGATGATTTTCCTTATTTTAGGATCGTTTAATTTTGCCGTTGGCGCAGGAGGTTTTATGTATGCGAATTATTAAGGGCATAAAAGTGGTTGGATTTGTTTTCCTGTTCATAGTGATAAATTTGTTGCTGAGTTATCTTCTTGTGAAAGCAAATGGTCCAAGTGAGGTCATGTGGAAGGACTTCCGCAAAACAGAAAAAATAGATACCGTATATTTAGGTTCTTCTTTTTCACAGATGACGTTCAATCCCTATATTATAGATGAAGCTACCGGGTGGAGTTCTTTTAATATGGGAACACCGGGGCAGCCGTTGGATCAGACTAAAGAGGCATTAACGGCAGCGATTCAGGAAAAAAAGATAAAGAGGGCTGTTCTTGTATTTGGAATCCCGTCTCTGGAACTGATACAAAATGCAAATGCGAGAGCCACTTTTGCAAGGGCAAGAAAGTATGGATGTTCTCCTTTGGAAAAACTGCGGTTGGACTGGAGGTTTGTGACGGACAGTGAAAACTTTAATGCAGAAGCATCACTGACATATTTTTTTCCATGGACTTATAACAGTGTTGATTGGAAGCTAAAGACGATTTCAGAAAATCTGAAAATCAAACGGGAAAGCAAAGATGCGAATGCAAGTTCGAAAAAAGTGGCAGGGTATATGGAGTATGTCGGAAAGGGATATGCATACGCAGGTGGTGTCTTTGATTATAATACAGCCGCTGTAAATAATACAAAAAAGGCTTATTCCGGAAAAAGCTCTGATAAGGCGTATGAAGAATTAGAGGAGATGTGTAAACTGTGCCAGGAAAATGGTGTAGACTTTATGGTTGTGAATACACCGAAAGCACCTTATGATATTGCAGCATATGGTGCGGAAGAGTATTTTGCGATCAACCAGAAAATCAGTGGGATATGCAGTAAGTACGGTGCCGATTATTATGATTTCAATTTGGTAAAACCGGAATTGTTTGCCATCTGTCCGGAGTATCTGTCAAATTTTGAACACCTAAATAAAACGGGGTCAGAAGTTTTTTGCAAGGCTTTTTCGAAATTTGTATTGAGCCGTGATGCAGGCGAGGATGTGTCACAATATTTTTATGATGAGGATGCCTATATGGAATCTGTCAAAGATATCGTTGCTGCTTACCTTCCGGGATATGACAATGCAAATACAAATAACCATAATTAGATGTAAAGAGGAAACAAAATGATGAATGTATTAGAATGGCTGGAGTATATGGAAGCACAGTCCGGAGAAAAAATTGCAGTTGCAGATCCGAAAGAAGAATATTCCTTTAGTCAGTTAAAAATGTATGCACAGAAGGGCGGAACTTATCTGAGAAAATGGATGACAGGGACTGCTCCGGTAGCAATTTATATGGAAAAAAGCTGTGTTACCTTAAGTATCATGTTTGGAGCGGTTTATGCCGGCTGTCCATATTGCCTGTTAGATCTGCGCCAGCCAGAAGCGAGGCTGCAGCAGATCATAAAAGTGCTGCAGCCGGAAGTGATCGTTACAAAGGAAGAAAATCTGGAGAAAATGAAAAAGTGTCTGGATGCAATAGCCGGGGATGTGCCGAAAACGACAATTTTGCTGGCAGAGAAGTGTCTGGATGAAGCGACGATCGATCAGAGTCTTTTGAGACAGATTCGAACGGAACATACGGATCGAAAACCTTTGTATATTAATTTTACCAGTGGAAGCACTGGTTTGCCAAAAGGTGTTGCAGTAAGTCACAGAGCAGTGATGGATTTTATCCGGATCTATGCAGATACTTTTGCTATCACGAAGGAAGACATTATAGGAAATCAGGCGCCGTTTGATTTTGATGTATCGGTAAAAGATATTTATACCGGTCTTTTGACTGGTGCGAAAGTACAGATCATTCCAAGAGAATATTTCAGTGATCCTACTACGTTGATGGATTATATGGCAGACAGCAAAATGACGGTGCTTACCTGGGCGGTCAGCGCCATGTGCTTTGTATCTGTCATGAATGGATTTGATTATCGTATACCGGATACGGTTCGAAAAGTCCTTTTTAGCGGAGAAGTACTTCCAATAAAACATTACAGGATATGGAGAAAATATCTGCCGCAGGCGATGTTCGTAAATCTGTACGGACCAACTGAAGTTACTTGTAACTGCACGTATTATGTGCTTGATCCAAAACGCGAATATGAACTGACCGATGTGATTCCTATTGGAAAAGCTTTTCCAAATGAAACGGTATTCCTTTTGGATGAGACAGATCAGCAAGTGACGGAAGCAGGAACAGCCGGAGAAATCTGTGTCAGCAGCTCAGAGCTGGCGTTGGGCTATTATAATGCACCGGATAAAACGGCACAGGTCTTTGTGCAGAATCCATTGAATCATCGATACGATGAACGGATTTACAGAACCGGTGATCTGGCAAAATATGATGCACAGGGAAATCTTGTATATATTTCCAGAAAAGATTTCCAGATCAAACATTTGGGGCACAGAATTGAACTTGGAGAAATTGAGGTGGCAGCGAATGCCGTGGATGGAATCACCAGATCCTGCTGTATTTATGAGACAGAAAAGGAACGTTTGCTGCTTTTTTACACGGGGACATGCGAAAAAAGACAGCTGATAAAAACATTACGTGGCATACTGCCGCCTTATATGATACCAAATACGGCGCTGCAACTTACAGAGATGCCGATGACCAAGAACGGAAAGATTGACAGAAATCAATTAAGAAAGCTATACGAGGAGGGGTTACATGCAAGACATTTTAAAAAGTAATACACCTGCGTTTGTGTTTGATACGGCAGTTTTACAAAAACGGGCTGCACAGATCAGAGAGATTGTCGGAGAAACAGTGTCACTTTGTTATTCCATGAAGGCAAATCCATTTTTGGTGACAACCATGTTGACGTGTGTGGATAAACTGGAAGTCTGCAGTCCGGGTGAACTTGCTATTTGTAAAAAACTTGGCGTAGATGGATCCAGAATCATTTATTCCGGTGTTAATAAGGGGATTACGGATATCAGAGAAGCCTATGAGTACGGAGTAGGAATATTTACAGCGGAATCGATCCGTCATGCAGATCTGATCCAGCAAGTGTTTGAAGCAGCAGATTCAGATCAGAAAGCCGAAGTGATCCTTCGCCTGAATGCCGGTTCTCAGTTTGGAATGGCAAAAGAGGATCTATTTGATATATTGCAGCACAGGGAAACCAGATACAAAAGTTTAAACATTACAGGAATTCATTATTTTGTCGGGACACAACGGAAACGGGCGAAAAGAAAGATAAAAGAACTTCAGATGCTGTTGGAATTATTTGAGGAGATTCGAAACCTTTTCGGACTGGAATTAAAAAAAATGGAATATGGACCGGGGTTTGCAGTCCCTTATTTTGCAGATGATGATTTTTCGGATACTTTATTTCCTGTAAAAGAGTTGAAAGATATCTTAAAGGAAGTGGCACAAAAAGTAGAATTGACCATTGAGATGGGACGTTTTTTCACAGCGGAATGTGGAACGTATTATACAAACGTTGCAGATTTAAAAACAGTGGGAAACGCACATTATTGTATTGTGGATGGAGGAATGAACCATCTGACTTATTTGGGACAGATGATGGGCATGAAGACACCAATTATAAAACATTATAAAAATGCAATGGTGCAGGATGGTACAGTGGATAAGAAAACCTGGTGTCTCTGCGGAAGTCTGTGTACAACATCGGATATTCTCTGCAGAGAAGTGGAATTTGATCATCTGGAAATTGGCGATACGCTGGCTTTTGAAAATGTCGGAGCATATTCTGTGACAGAGGGGATTTATCTGTTCTTGAGTCGAACTATGCCAAAGGTTTATTTAAAAGATGAGAGTGGTTCCCTTACATTAGTAAGAGATGCGATAGAAACAAGTACTATAAATACAATGAATATATAAGAAAAGGAGATTTGTAACATGGAAGAATTATTGGAATTGTTAAAGGATATTAAAGAGGATGTAGATTTTGAAAATGAAAAGGCACTGGTGGATGATCATATTTTAGACTCTTTTGATATCCTGCAGATTATCAGTGACATTAGTGATGAGTTTGATATCGTGATACCGGCAGCGTATGTAAAACCGGAAAATTTCAACAGTGCAGAGGCACTTTGGAAGATGATTCAGGAGTTACAGGATTAATATCAGCGCAAACATAGGTAAATGCAGAGAAAGGAATGTACGATCAAAAGGATGGTACGTTCCTTTTTGCTATAAAAAATAGTTTTTCTGATACTTCATTTGAAAGGAGATTAATGGTAAAATAAGATTAATGGAGGAGGATAGGGATATGAATGTGATTAACTTTCAGGATGCGAACTGCGCGCATTGTTATAAATGCTTAAGAAACTGTGATGTCAAGGCCATCCGAATCAAACAGGGACAGGCGCAGATCGTAACCGATATGTGTATTTACTGTGGACACTGTATGGAAATCTGTCCGCAGGAGGCAAAAACTTTTGACAGTGATCTGGATTATGTAAAAAATATGTTGAAGAAAGGTGAACATGTGGTGGTTTCCCTGGATCCGTCCTACCGTGGACTGCTGGATTATGAAGATTCCGGGCAGATTGTAGCGGCATTGCTGCAGCTTGGTTTTTCCCAGGTGCGTGAGACGGCGGAAGGGGCGGCCATTATCACCCGGGAGTATGTGCGTCTGATGAATGAGGGTGAGATGGACAATATTATTGTGACAAGCTGCCCGGCAATTGTTTACCTGGTGGAAAAACATTATCCGATGCTGATTCCGTATCTGGCACCGGTAGTTTCTCCGATGATTGCCCATGGACGTTGGATCAAAGATCGTATGGGACAGCATACAAAAGTAGTTTTTATCGGACCTTGTGTGGCGAAAAAGATGGAGGCAGAAGCAGATGCCAGAACCTGTGGATGTGTGGATGCGGTCATTGAGTTTAATGAGTTACAAAAATGGCTGGAGGAGGAAGGAATTGAACTGAAACATTGTGAATCCAGACCATTTGCCAACCAGGATCCGATGGTCAATCAGCTTTATCCGGTTACAAACGGTATCATCCGTGCGGTGGATGTCTGTGGTGCACCGGGTACTTATAAGAAACTGATGGTCAGCAGTGTCAAGAGCTGCAGAGAGTTTTTACACAGTATGAAACGAGGCTACATTGATCACTGTTTTGTAGAACTGAACCTTTGTGCGGGTGGCTGTGTGAACGGACCGGGTGTGGACAAACGTCGTGGATTCCGCTTTAAAGCAACTATGAGCATTGAAAATAATGCGCTGCTGGCGGCGCCTCCGGCATATATCAATCTGCCAAAAGAAGAACTGAAGCGGACTTATATACCGCGGCAGGTAGTAGATAAGATGCCGACGGAGGCTGAAATTCAGGCTATTTTAAAGACCATTGGAAAACGAAACAGTACGACAGAGTTTAACTGTGGTGCCTGTGGTTATATGACCTGCCGGGAAAAAGCCATTGCGATTTATCAGGGAAAAGCAGAAGCTGCCATGTGTCTGATCCGCTCATATGAAAATGCCCGTTCCCAGGCCAATGTCGTTATGGAGACAACACCAAATCTGATTTTTATTTTCGATAGAGAAATGCGGATCAAAGAATTTAACCGCAGGGCAGAAGAAGTATTTCATACCACCCGTCAGGAAGCATTAAAAATGTATCTGTTTGAGCTGATCGATACGGCAGATTTTGAGGAAGTATATCGTACTCATGAAAATAAACTGCGTGTAAAACGCAAATGGGATACATATCATATGACAGTTTTGGAAACAATTGTATACATTCCTGCTTCTGACCGTGTACTTGCAATCATCGAAGATGTGTCTGCAGAGGAAAAATGGGCAGAGCAGATGCTGGAGCAGAAGCTCAATACGGTAAAAATGGCGCAGTCCGTTATTGAAAAACAGATGACGACGGCACAGGAAATTGCAGGTCTGCTTGGAGAAACAACAGCGGAGACGAAGGCAATTTTGACCAAGTTGCGCGATACGCTTCTGGAAAGCTAGAAGGGGGGCTGGAACATGAAACGGATTGCAATCGATATGGCATACAAAAGTCTGAACCACTACGGAGAAGAACTGTGTGGAGACAAAGTAGAGATTGTGGACAAAGAAGATTCCAGAATACTGATTCTGGCTGACGGTATGGGAAGCGGTATTCGGGCAAATATTCTGGCAACCCTGACGTCGAAGATCATTGCAACCATGATGTACAATGATATGAGTATTGATGAGGTAGTTGCAACGATTGCAAAGACACTGCCTCTTTCTTCTGTCAATGGTGTGGCTTATTCGACATTCAGCATTATTCAGGTGTATTACACCGGAGAAATTTATGTGGTGGAGTATGACAATCCAGAGTGTATTCTGGTGCGGCAGGGAAAAGTAAAAGCGCTGCCTTTTTCCTATCGAAAGATCGAAGGGAAAAAAATCAGGGAATGCCGTTTTCAGACGTTACCAGGAGATGCACTGGCGATCATGAGTGATGGATGCCTGTATTGTGGAACCGGAGATATTATAAATTACCGATGGGACTGGAATGCATTGGCAGGCTGTTGTGAATCCAGCGCTGCAAAAACCAGAACAGCGGGACAGCTAGCGGAACAGATGAACCGTGCCTGCGCGGATCTTTACGGTGGTGTATGCAGTGATGATACGACCATTGCTGTGGCACGCATTACAGAGGAACAGATTGTGAATATCCTGACAGGACCGCCGCTGGAGAAAGAAGATGATGCCCGCATGGTACAGGATTTTATGAAGCAGGAAGGCATCAAGATCGTGTCCGGCGGCATCACAAGCCAGATCGTGGCAAGAGAGCTTGGACGGCGCCTGATCACTTCGGTAGGTGTGCTTGATCCGGAAATTCCGCCAACAGCAAAAATCGAGGGTATCGATCTGGTAACGGAAGGTGTTCTTACCTTAAATAAAGCAATCGAACTGCTGGAACGTTATCAGCAGGATGATGTATCCGAAGAATTTTTTGATGAACTGAGCCGAGATAACGGTGCTACACGCTTGGCATGCTATCTGATGGAAAACTGTACGACGGTAAATCTATTTATCGGAAAAGCCATCAATAAAGATTATACAACAAAGGAACTGCCGTTTGAGATTTCGGTACGTCAGAATGTGATGAAACGGCTACAGGCGGTACTAGCAGCAATGCACAGATCGGTACATGTGTATTACTATTGAAAAAAGAAAGCAAGGTGTGTTATACTTATTCAGTTCACGATGATGGAACATTTGTTCTTGCGTGAAAAATATGAACAGATAAGGAAAAATATATGCAAATAGAACATTTTATTAATCAGATCGACTTGACACTGGATCCGCCGGCGGAGGAGCCGCTGCGCCAGTATTATTTCATCGCAAAGGCACGTACGCTGGTGACGCAGATGGAGAAAGAAGCAGGCAGAAAGATGACGTTCTGCGTCAATACCTTTGGTTGTCAGATGAACTTGAAATGAGAGATGTTCCAAACCCGCATAAATAAAGGATTTTTAAGAAAGCCCAGTAACAGGATGATGCCTGAAGCTGGGCTTTTTCTGTTTTTATTCCCGGTAAATGAAGCGGTGGGAGAGACCGTTGGAAAAGACGATTTCTACCACGCACCTGTCTTTGACAGAAATGTGATCCAGTACAAGGTTCATAAATTCTTTCAGTGATTCTTCTTCAACAGTGACAGCAAAATCACGATATTCAATATGTACTCCGGCATGGAGCTGATGCGCCAGGAGAAAAGCGGAAGCGGATTTCATAAAGCCGGAATCATCCACATGGGACGCAATCTGAACTTCCGTCAGTTCTTTCAATTTATTTTCTGCTGCAACTCTGGCAGCATCAAATTTATTCTTCTTTTCCAGATATTCTTTTTCACTCATAGCATCATCCGAAAAATAGTAAGCATCTTCCAGACGTTCCTTGGCACGGTTGTATTTCTGAATCTGCTTTTTCAGGTTCTCAATCTCTGATGATGTGGCAGCAGTATCAGACTGCTTGACCGGATCGGTGCGCCACAGGGCACTTCCGGAAACAGATACTCCGGTAAGCAGTGCAAAAGTCTCATTTAATCCCTGTGATTCAATTCCGGCGATATTCGCAAAGATCGGATCAGACAGCAGCATCGATTCCAGGGCAGCAGGTGAATGAATTTTAAACCGTTCATTGGTCGCGTGCACCATAGCAGAGATGTAGTTGATCACAAAGGGACCAATCTGCACCTCACTGACATTCGGGGCAGGACAGTGTATCTTGCGGAATCTGGAAGTACATCCGTACATAGACGGAGCGAAACCGTTCTTCCGGCGGCGATCCTTTTTCACGACCTGAAATCCGGAGCCGCATTCTGCACACTGAATCAGTCCGGCGAACACGTTACAGTTCTTCATGATCGGATGCAGACCACCGGTGTTTCTTTTACTGGCATTATCATCCATGATCCGATTGACACGTTCCCAGACTTCCGGATCAACCAGTGGTTCAAAGACACCTTCCTGATAGATTACCTCATCTTCCGGTTTTTTACGTCCGCGTGCACTCTCCCGGTAATTGTACCGGTAGTCCCCTTTATTCATGGGATTCCGTAGAAAGTCACTGACCGTCTTAGAAGTCCATTCACCGCCGCGCTTGGTTGGAATATTGTGTGAATTATTATAATCACGGATTTTGCTGGTTGATCGCACTTCCAGATACATTTCATACATACTGCGGGCATAGGGAGCTTCTACTTTGGAATGTACCGGTTGTTCTGCATCGGGATCCCAGTCCCAACCATAAGGAACTCTGGCACCGTTCCATTTGCCTTCTGTGGCACGTCCGATCATAATGTCTTTGACACGTTCACTGGTCAATTTACGCTCTAATTCTGCAAATACCAGGATAATCTTAAGGACTGCCTCACCGATAGCAGAGGATGTGTCAAACTGCTCATTTAAGGATATAAACGTCACACGGTTGTATTTGAAGTCATCGTACATGAGAGAGAAGTCCACCAGATTTCTGGAAATACGGTCAATTTTGTATACCAGAACGTGAGAGACCAGTCCGGCACGTACCTTTTCCATCATGCGCTCATAGGCGGGGCGCTTTGTATTCTTTCCGGAGCGGCCGGCATCTTCGAATATTTCTACCTGTGACAGATCAACATGTAAGATATGCTTACAATATGCTTTCAGTTCTTTCTTCTGGAATGGAAGAGAGTCTTTGTCTACCTGATAGCCGGTCGACACACGTACATAGATTGCGATGATTCGGTTGTCAGCAGTAGTGTTTTTCATTGGATAAGCCATCATGCATCACCTTTCTTCTAAAAAATGAGTATAAAAATAACAGCCAGCGGGGAACGGGTGTTCCGCTTGCGAAGCTGTTCCGAAGATGATACAATATTTTTGCACATTCTTGAGTATTATCTTCGGATGTATATTCAGTTTCCGGTTCCTGTTGCCGCAGGAGCCGGTTGTTAACATTTTGTTTACAAAAATGTAAAATAAAAACAATTGACATTTTTGTTGGAACAGTATACGATAATATCGTACTAAGCAAACAGAATCTGTTATTGGAGAGAATCTGTAGAGAAAAAGTGAACACGCAACACAAATAATAAGTGTTCATAATATTATGTGAGAAAAAGTCGGTAATGTTTTTGGTGGATACCAGAAAAGGTTTACCGACCTTTTCTTTTTAGTTTTCGTTTTCCAGTAAATCTAAATACATAACACATCTTTTAAAATGCGTAGATTTTACTGCAGAATCACGATCAAACTGAAAGATTGTTTGACATATATTCCGTATTTCTTCAACACTCAAAATTTGAATATTTTTTAATAACAGCCCTGCCTTTTTATGTACATCTGGAATTGATTCAATGCTATTTACTAATTCAGCATAACTGTTCACCTCATCAACGTTCTTTAAAGTCTTTTTGGTATTATTAGGAACAATTTTGTCAAATGTATTATGTTTGTCTATGAAATTTTGCAACTTTGAACCTGGGGGAGGAGTACAAGATGCATACTTTACATATTTAAAAACAGGCAACAATCGTGTACATGGTAAAGATTTAAAGCGATCTATACACATAGAGTCAGGATTTAAATGTTTATTATCATATAGAATGTCTTCAATAATAAAATCATCATCAATTAATCCATATCCAAATTTGTTCAAAATATTTTCTTTATATCCAATTGCGATAGCAAGTGGTTTAGAACTCAGGTCTATATTATTCAAATCATCGATACCGACAATAACAGACTCAGCCTGAGCAGAAGTCATGTTTGCATCTACGATGGTTTTTATCACACGTTTAGTTTCACGAATTTTTACTGGTGAAACACCCGGGGTGATTTTATTAAGAATATCAAATACAAGACCAAAATTATCGGTGCAAATTTCAGTAATAGGAATTTCAACACCTGCGGTAGTAATAATAGTCCGTTGGATTTCCTTTAAATCTTGCTGACCTTTTTCATAGCTAATGAAAATAAAATGTTCACGTATACTTTTTAGCTGTTCCGGGGAAAGACAGCCTAAAAAATCAACAATTATATTCTGGATATTCTCATCAGTAAACGAATAACCTAAAAATATAATGGGGGATTCTGCGAACAATGTAAGCATTTTGGCAATAATCAATTTTCGAGAGTCATTAAATTTATTATAGTCCTGTTCAGTGATAACTATTGAATTGGCATCTGTGGCAGAACCATGTATCTTATATATTTCAGCAATATTATAGCTGTCAGCACCAAATAGGTCACTTTGATTTACAAAGACAGTATAATCATCGGGAAAAATTTCGTTTTCCAGAAATAGATCATAATTGGTGGTGATAATAGCTGATATTTTTGATTTTAAGGCTTTGAATTTTGATAACTCAATTTCCAAATCTTTTCTGCGGTATAGCTTTGCTTTTTTGAAGTAGTTTGCTAAATACATTTTAAATGGAGAAATGCCCCTACGAACCCAATTAGGATTTTTACTATTTCCAATTTTGATTTTTCTGTCATAAAATGCAGCATTAAATTCATTTTCGATAGTAGATGCCAGTTTGATGTTGACTTCAAAAGCAGATGCACCAGCCCTTGAAAGGGAATCTTTATGTTTTTGAAGTTGAAATAAATCTGAATTATATTTTTTGAAAGCCATTTCTAATAATTCGTCCCAATTTGGATACCTGTATAAGTATCGTTTCGATAAACCAGAACCAATAAAAAGAATTGGTAATCGATTTTGCTCAACCAATTTTTCTAAAGCATTCATGTTTTTCTCCTTTCTATTCCCATTTAAGTACCAGCAATGCTGGAATTATAATTTCCTGCGAAGCTCCACAACTTTTCCAAGAATTTTTACTGGTTTCTCCAATACATCTTGATTGGAGAAGTACATTGGATCATAAGATGGATTATTTGAAATCAGTTCAATACCATCTTTATATTTACGAAGACGTTTGCAGGTCGCATCATTTCCGTTGACGGTTGCGATGACAGTATCTCCGTTCTCTGCGTCCTCCTGACAGCGGATGATAACAATGTCACCGTCACAAATATTAGGAAGCATGGAGTTACCTTTTATAATCAATCCAAAATATTCGCCAGTTTTTGCCATATCCTCAGAGATTTCTTCTGTATCAACAATATCTTCAACCATTTCAATAGGTATGCCTGCAGCAACACGACCGTAGATATTTATGACAACTCCTTTTGAGCGTTGTTTCTTGCTGGATAAAGATGAATCATCTGTAGAAGTAGGAAGCCGTTCATCTATTAAATCAGATTTTTCTATATGAAAATAATCAGCTAATCTTTGAACTTTACCCATTCGCGGGAGTGCAATTCCTTTACACCATGTATTGAATGTTTGAGGAGATACAGAAATGGCATCTGCAACTTCTTTTTGAGTTTTATTATATTTAGATAAAAAATAATTCAAATTTTTTGAAAAAATTCTTTTCTGATCTATTTCGGTCATTGGTAGCCCTCCTTTTAATGTTATAATACAATATAAATTGATAAATAGCAACAAAAAAACAAAAAAAATTTGATTTCAGTATTGACATCAAATTAAATTTGATTTATACTTAAATCATCAAATGACAGGGAGGTGAAAACAATGAGCCAAAAGAAAGGCAATAAAAAAGACAAGCACGATATCGCAACTATCGCACTTGTCACAGCCATAATCAGTTTAATAAGTCAAATCGTTGATTTAATCAATAAACTGATCAAATAAAATATGGTGGAGGGAGAGAAATCTCCCTCTTAGAAAAAAATACCTTTTATGTGGTTCATTGTCAAGATATATTTGAAATAAGTTGAAAGGCGGTGAAAACTATGTTTGGAATAACGATGGATGTGGTTCAAATTGCATTAGATCTTGTTATGGTTGTACTGCTGGCAAAGCTGGTAAAGAGAAAATAATAAGTCTATAGCTGTCCTAACGGCTATACGGGGGAAGAAAGAGGTGAATTAAAAAATGGAAACATTGCAGATTTCTCTGGCAGCAGCTAGGGTTAATGCGGGGATGACGCAAGATGAAGTGGCAAAAAAAATGCATGTATCTAAAAATACGGTTGTCAATTGGGAAAAAGGAAAGACAGAACCTACAATTTCACAGTGCCGAGAGTTAAGTGAAATGTACAGGATGCCATTGAAGTATATTTTTTTACCCTAAAAATCAAATTTAATTTGATTCAACTGTTTGCAGCAGAGAAGAACATGGTGTAGAAGGGAGGGACAAGGGTGCCAACATATAAAATTGTGGGAATTATTGTGATTTGGATTTTGTGGGCGATCTCAAATGCAATTATAAAAAAAATAGAACCACACTCAAAAGCGTGGTTTGTGTGGTTCTGTTTTATAGCTGTAGCGTTTACGATATTTAGCTTAATCGGAGAATCTTAAATTTTCCAATTCTTCACGAAAAGCTAAAGATAATTTTGATAGATTCTGGTGGTAATTTTTCAATTCATCATCTGGAAGAATTCGACATTCAGTGAAATTTTCCGTGTAGGTGATGAAATCAGATAAAAGTTTATGTGTTTTATCTGTGCAAAACAGAATAACGTTGCTAGATGCTGTGAGTAAATCAACATAACTTTGTGAATCGGAAGGATCATAGACGAAATTTCCAGCAGCTTCGATAAAACGTATGTAAGCATTTTTCTTATCAGTGTAGTTTTTCTCAGTTTGTGAATGAAAAATTTCCTGTTTTACACGTAATTCGGCAACAGATTTATCATAATCTAAATCCATTTCATGTATTTTCTGCTGTTGTTTGTTATTGATGAGTGCAACAACAACAGAGGATACAAAAGATGAAACAGCAATAATGGTACTGATTGTCCATGTGAGTTTTATTCCCATATAGAATCTCCTTTCTATTAAACTTGGCTCTGACAGGAGCCTGTACATAGATTATAGGAGAGCAAAACGAAAAAAGCAATTACAACAGAGTGAGGTGACAGGGAAATGAATGTGGAAGTGAGGAAACTGGAAATCCGCAGAGATATTAAAAAGCGAACGTTTGAAGTTATGTTGGATGGAAACCCGATTAATGGAGTGAAAGCATACGAGCTTAAATCCTTGGAAAATGGTGAACCAGAACTTAAGCTCACACTCAACATATCAGATTTTGATGTTGAATTGACTTGAACAGAAAGAGGATAAAAATGAGAGCAAAAACAGTGAATGTAATAATGACGGACACCTTTGAGGGAAAAGGAACACCGGAAGATCCAGCATGTACCATGAGACGGTATTGGACGTTGGAGGGTGAGTTGATCGCAGAAAATCTTTACTTGGGTGAATGCGTGAAGCCCAAAATCAAACAGCGAAAAATACATAAGAATATTGACGGATTACGGCAGGAGAAACATGATCCGGAGCAACTTGTAAACCAGATAGACAAGTTGATTCTGGATGAATACGAAAAAATAAGAGAGAAATCTGAAAACTATTCTGATTTGAAAGAAAGCTGTAAAAAGAGAAGCCGGGAAATTGGATATCGGCATTCGGAACTTGGTACATATATAGATAGAAAATTTGCAGAGTTTGTAAAAGAAGATCTGAAAAATAAAAAAGTGGAGGACAGAGAATGAGAAAAGTCCTGCTTCTTGCAACACTATTCGCCATTCTGATTTTGAATGGATGTGCAAAAGCGGTTAGTACACAGGAAACACATGTGCAGGTAAAAATCGTGGACGAGTCATATGAACCGGAAAATGTATTGCAGATGTATACCGGAAATGGCTGGCAAACGATGATAGAGCCGGCAGAGCATAACATTTTTGTCGAATATAAAGGTGAACGATACAGGATTAATGACAAAGATGCATATGAAAAGTATTCGGATAAGATTGGCGAATATACCAATGGAACGTTGAGAACAAAGAAATACGATGATGGATCAGAGCAATATGAAATTATCGGATTAGATTAAACAGCGGCAATAGCCGCTCCTGCGCTGGTAGTTCAGATGGTTAGAGCAACCGCCTCATAAGCGGTAAGTCGTGGGTTCGAGTCCCACCCGGCGCATTTACATTAAAAGAAAGGAGCAATAGACATGGCAGATGAAAGAAAAAAGCGCATGGAAGAAGAACTGGCGAAACTTGGCATTTATACAGTAGATGATCTGAACGAAGCAATTAAAAAAGAGAAACCGTTAGATCTGTCGTTGATGATTGGAAAACTGGATACTGTTCAGAACGCAGGATAAATGACCGTGCTGGTTCACTGTCCTGTAGTGGGGCATCAACCTAACTCACGATCCAATACAACACTTTGACATTAAAGACGGAATAATTCTCTTTTTTATAAAAGCGATGCCCCACTATAGGGCAGTGAAAGAAAGATACGGACATTTATGGGATGCAAAAAAAGAAACAGACAAAATGAGGAAAGAGGTGAAATACAAGTGAAATCAATAATTGCAAAAGTGATGATTGCCTGTGGCGGTCTGATCGCAGTCTTTGGAGGAATGGGATTAAATTCAGAAGGCGATGCAGGATTTATACTGGCATTCAAAATTACGGCTGTTGGTCTGACAATCGCCGGTGCAGGAATAATTTTGAACAAATTAAAAGAGCGCGACACCCTGAGAAAGTACACGCGCTCACACTAACAGCATAGGTATAAAACCTATGTCTGGAGTATATCAGACGAGGAGTGAAAAGTAAATGAAAAAGTACAAATTTACAGGAGAAACAAAGACAATCGACTTACCATTTGGAACAGTTACGTTACACAGAATCAAAGCCGTTGTTGAGTTCGGACTTGTAAAAGTCGGTGATCTTGGCGGTTGGATTGAGAAAGAAGAAAATCTTTCACATGAAGAAAATGCTTGGGTTTGCGGTAATACCAAGGTTTACGGTGATGCCAAGGTTTACGGTGATGCCGAGGTTTGCGGTAATGCCAAGGTTTGCGGTAATGCCGATGTTTACGGTGATGCCAAGGTTTGCGGTAATGCCAAGGTTTGCGGTAATGCCAAGGTTTACGGTGATGCCAAGGTTTGCGGTGATGCCAAGGTTTGCGGTAAAGCTTGGGTTTGCGGTGATGCCGATGTTTACGGTGATGCCAAGGTTTGCGGTAATTCCAAGGTTTGCGGTAATGCCAAGGTTTGCGGTAATGCCGAGGTTTGCGGTAATGCCGAGGTTTGCGGTAATGCCAAGGTCTTTTCTGCTGACCACGTTTTAGTGATTGGTGCTATTGGCAGTAGAAATGATTTTACTACATTCTTTAGGGATAAGGACAATGAAATTACTGTGAAATGTGGTTGTTTTCTTGGAAAAATTGATAAATTTCTCGAAAAGGTAACACAGACACATAAAGATACAAAACATGCACTTGTATACAGAGCGGCAGTTGAAGTTGCAAAATTGCAGATCGATCTCACGGAAAAAGTACAAGGAGATGAAAAAGTAAATGGAAAAAGCAAAATTAAAATATATTGAAGAACAGTGTAACCAGATGCTTACCGGGTTATACAGACTGAGACACATTGATAAAAGTGAAGGTAGATTGCAGCTTTGTAGCATCATTATGGTTAAAAGCGGGATTGAGATTATTGCGGCAGCATTAAAACGACCTGTGAAAATTGTGAGCAAAGATCATGTGTATTTTAAAGAAGTAACCTGCAATGGAATACGTTTCAGTCAAATGGGATTTTATCCAAAAATACATAAATAACTAAATATTTTCCACTGTCCTGTAGTCGGACGCTTTACAGCAACTGCAGACTACTACAGAACATAAACAGATACGTTTTGAAATTCCTCATAAAAATAAACCTTAAAATATAACAAGCGTCCGACTACAGGGCGGTGGAAGTATATGGTCCGGTCAGGTAAATCTTGCCCGGACATTAAAAAACCTTTTTTCGGGATAAGCCGGGTAAAACCGGCATTCGTACCAGTATAAGTATATTAAAGTTAGGGAAATAGACATGTATAACCGGGAAAGATGGATTTTTTTGAATTCAATAGAAACTGAATGCAAGTATGCCGGGAAGTATGGGGCAAAGGGTGAAAAGAGAGCCAAACGGAAAAAGCCAACACCGGAACAGGTGGCAAAACAGAACCAGATCAATAAAGAGAACCGGATCAGAAGACTCATCAAAGCGAATTTCTATCCAGCCGATCTATGGGTAACGTTGAAATATCCAAAGGGAACCAGAAAACCATTTGAAGAAGTCAGAAAAGACATGAACAGATTCCTTGGAAAACTCCGGTATCGATACAGAAAGATTGGGAATGAGCTGAAATACATCTATCGGATAGAAATCGGGAAACGTGGAGGTATCCATGTACATATTCTGGTGAATCGAACATCTTGTTCGAAAGGAACTGATGTACTGATCACCGAGTGCTGGACGGAGGGATTTACACATTTCACACCGATCAGAGAAGCAGGCGGGTATAAAGATCTGGCTGAGTACATTGCAAAACCGGTTCCAGAAGAACAGAAAGAACATGAAGCCGCAGAACAGACAAAGGCATATCATCCGTCCAGAAACCTGATCAGACCGAAGCCGGAGCGAAAGACATTTTTCAGGTGGACGATGAGAAAACTCCTGGAGGATGGTCCGAAACCTACACCGGGATTTTATATCGTGAAAGAGTCAATTGTGTCCGGAATAAATAAATTCACAGGGATGTCATACCTGCGTTATACAGAACAGAGAATTAAAGAGGTGAAACGAGAATGAATCTAAAAAATACAAAGAGGTCAGAGGACACGGAGCAGATTGCAGTCGTCTACTGGGCGATGTATAACGCTGCACAGTATCCGGAACTAAAATGGCTGCATCATGTCCCAAATGGTGGCAGGAGAAACAAGCAGGAAGCGGTGAAACTGAAACAGATGGGAGTAAAATCTGGTGTATCTGATCTGTGCCTTCCGTACCCGAAAGGGAAGTATTGTGGCCTGTATATCGAGATGAAATACGGACAGGGACGACATCAGGAATCACAGAAGGAATTTTTGACGGATATGGCAGAAGCAGGACACTATGTTGCTACCTGCTATACAGCGGAGGATGCAATTCAGGTACTTACGGAATATTGTAGTCTGCCAAAGGCTACAGAACTGAAATTATCACCAATTGCAGAACCGGTGAAACTGATGCCATATCAGAAAATGAAAGAAGCGAATAACAGCATCTGGAAAGAGGGAACAGTCACGCAGCCTAAATGGAGGTAGCTATGGAATACGAAAACACGGAAGATCCGGAACAGAGACGTAAGGAGATACATCGTTTCTATGATCTGTTCCTGCCAGCACAGAAAAAGTATGGACTGACAGCATCATGCAGGACATCACTATTTTATGATAGCTCTATCCGGATCTGGCAGGGCGAAGGAAAAGACAAGCAGTTGATTATAAAGGTGGAAAATGCCAGTGAAGCAAGGTGCTACGCTTTGGCAGCAGAAGACCTGCGACATTGGATGAACAAAAAGAAAGAACAGAATATTAAGATGCCGAAGGTATGTTGATATAAAAATGAAAAAGGAGCAGATCATCATGAAGATTATTACGGTAATGAACCAGAAAGGCGGAGTTGGAAAGACAATGACATCGGCAGCGATCGCTTATATTCTGGGAGAAGAAATGAAAAATAGAGTATTGATTGCTGATGCAGATCAGCAAGGGAACGTGTCTATGCTGTATGGGGTGTATGATCCGGAGGGGTTAGGAATGCCGGAACTTCTGGAAGCACATCAGGCAGCAGGAGGGGCATACTCTACGAAAGAACTGATCCAACAGACAACATATTCCAACATTCAGATCATTCCAGCAAATGGGTATCTGATGCGTACTAATGCGGAACTGCTTCTGGTAGAACGGGAAGACCAGATTTTGCGTTTTTCAGCGGCTATGAATGAGGTACGGACAGAATACGATTACTGTATCGTGGATTGCGGATTGCTGCTTGATATGACAGTGATGAACGTACTGGCGGCAGCAGATCTGGTAATTGTTCCGGCTAAGATCGGTGGGTTTGAAATCGGTGCGATCAATAACATGGTCGAGCAGCTGGAAACCTTCCGAGACTTCAATGAGGATATCCGGATGAAGGTACTGTTGACGATGAAACAGAAAAATAAAACTACGCTGCAGGTAGAAAGCTGGATGAGAGACAAGGAAAGTTATGAATGTTTTGAGACAGCAGTGCGCCGGTCTGTTGTGGCAGAAAAATCAACGATGGAGAGAGCACCATTGCCAGCGTTCTCACGAAATTGCGCAGCTACAAAAGACTACCGGGCAGTGTGCCAGGAATTGATAAAAGAATTGTAAGAAAGACGAGGAAACAGAAATGGCATGGAATGCAATGGATGCGTTGAACAGGAACACACAGGCAGCAGTCACTGACGAAAGACCAAAAGCCAGATTCAGGGTTCGGGATATCAACATTAAAAAGATGTATAGCAATGATGCAAATTTCTACAGTATGCAGGACGTTGAGCAGCTGGCACAGAAGATCTATGCAGTAGGTCTGTTGGAAAATCTGACAGTGGTACATGATCCATGCGATAGAGGAGAGTACCGGATCATTGCCGGGGAACGAAGATGGAGAGCATTGAACCTGCTTGTGGAGCGTGGATATAAGGAATTTGAGATTGCTTCGTGCCAGGTAAAGACACCAGCGGAAGAACATGAGGAAATGGTGCAACTCATTGTGGCGAATGCATACAGAAATAAGACAGTTAAGGATATTCTGGAGGAAGAACAGAAACTGAAAGAGACGCTCCAGTACATGAAAAAGAATAAAATCCCTCTGCAGGGCTATCAACTTGATAGTGGCAGGCTTCGGGACGTTATTTCCGACATGCTGAACCTGCCAGCGACTAAGATTGCACAGATCGAAAGTATTAATAAGCGGTTACTTCCGGAGTTCACGGAAGAACTGAAAAACGGTGATCTCACATTTTCCGCTGCATATGAATTGAGCGGATTGCAGGAGGAAAGCCAGAAGGTGCTGTTGAACCAGTACAAAGAGAATGGGTTGACGTTCAAAGAAGTGAAAGAAATTAAACGGCAGCAGGAAGAAAAGGCAGCAGCGGAACAGATTACAGGGCAGATGACAATCAATGAGGTATGTGATTCAGCAGATGATACAATTCTGAAATCTGAGAAAACGATAGAACCTGCACAAGAAACAGAAAACGAAGAACAGGAAAAAACACCGGATGTCCCGGTACATATGAACAATATGGAGAAAACGAAGCCAGAAAAGCCTGTAGAAATTGAAAAACAGGGGAATGGTGTCGCGGATCAGCAGCAGAGAACCAGAAAAATTGACGAAAATAGGATAGAAAGTGTGGAAATCAGAGTGGGAACAGAAAAAAACGAAGCAAAAGAATATGCACAAAAATTCAGGGAACTGGCAGACATCATGGATGAAATTGGCAGATTAGATGAAAGTGAAAACATTGAATCAGAAGATGTGATAGAAGAATATGAAAACCTGTTTAACAAATTTAGAGAAAAAGTGAACGAGATCAGAAAAGTGTGGCAGTCACAGAAAGGGACAAAATGAAACTGAGCAGAGAAGAAATAGCAAGGAGACAGGGCATGGAATATGCCCTGAAAATTGCAAAGGAAAAAGGTATTGAGGGACTTGAACAGGAAATAAAACGGAGAGGTCGCACAGTGGCACCGTGTCTGGTTCCTCAAAAAGAAATGGATGAGTTTACACTGAAAGTTAAACAGAATGCTACTGGAGTAGTGACGGCACTGTCAGAAATGGTATTGAGGGATAAGTTCGGATTTGGAACAACGCGGATGAACCGTTTCAAGGATTATATCAATGAACTGGCAGACAGCATCGAAAAAGATTATCTGACCGTAGATGATGTGATCAGCACGATCAGGGATGAAACGGGAATAGATCTGGAATTTTCAAGGAATGATTCGGACGTAATTGTAAAAGGTGGAAAAAATGTACAAGGACATGGTATGGCTGGCAGAAATGGCAAAAGGGTTCCGCGAGGCGGCAAACGTTATTGATGAGATCATAGAGATAAAAATGACGATTAATGCCAACGGAAATGCCACAAAGAAAGATGTCCGCCGGTTGAGCGAACTGATGAAAAAATACGAAGAAATATTGACGCGGGAAAAGGAGTGGTAAGGATGAATAAGGTTGTATTAATGGGACGTACTACCAGAGATGTGGAAGTACGGTATTCTGGTGAGACTGCTGTGGCAAGAATGACGCTGGCAGTAGATAGACGAATCAAAAAAGAACCAGAGGGACAGCAGGCAGATTTTGTGTCTTGCGTAGCTTTTGGAAAGACAGCTGAATTTTTGAGTAAATATGGCATTAAGGGAACGAAGTTCGCCATATCTGGAAGAATCCAGACAGGAAGCTACACGAACCGTGATGGTGTGAAAGTATATACTACCGATGTTGTAATCGAAGAAGTGGAATTTGCAGAAAGTAAAGGGGCAGCAGAAAACCATAAGGCAGTAGAACCAAAACCTGTCAGCACGGATGAGAATGGATTTATGAATATTCCGGACGGGATAGATGAAGAACTGCCTTTTTCATAAAAGCACAGAGAGGAGGGGATACAGTGTCATTGAAACAGGTTACTGATGAGATTGTAAAGAGAATCAGAAAAACAGAGCCGGAGAGACAATCAGAAGATCTGGAAAACGCGAAAGAACAGAGCGGGAAAACTGAACCGGATAGAAGCAGCACATCACCTGCGGTTGTGCAGGTGGAAAAACCAGATAGACGGGTTGTACCTACTGTAGCACAGCTCCAGAATAATAACTGGCGCAAGATGCATGGCATACCGATGAAAAGAGATTGCGCAAAAAACAAGACCAGAAAAATGACGATAGAAAAAATGTGTCAGATTCTGACACAAAGATATCCAACGTTTGCAGAAGAATTAGCATCGTTATACATGGAAATATGGATAGTACTAGAGAATGGCAAACAGGTGATAACGGTTGAAAAAGATAAAACAGGTCAATATGTTCGAATGGATACCTGCAATACATTTGATGCTGGTCTGGAAACAATGGTGTTTAGATGTGATCAGAACGGAGAAGTAAAAAACTGGGAAGAACTGGATGATATGCATTATGGAAATGTAACCGAGGCAACAGAGGGACATATAAGGATGATGGAGAAGTGGATGCATGAAGAAAATGGTGAATCATGAAAAACGAGCAGATGAATAGAAAGAGAACAACAGAGTTCCTTGGAAAAATTCTTGAAGAAGATCGACTTGCTGGAATGGGGAAATATTGGGCAAAAGAAGTCAGTATCGATTATGGAACGAAAGATGTAAAAAGAATTGATTTTATGCAGTTTGAACCTGCGGGAGTTACTTCAATCAGTGCCATTGAAAAAGGAATATTTATTTGCTATGAGATAAAGAGTTGCCGTGATGATGTATTCAGTGGGAACGGTTTAAATTTCATCGGAGAAAAGAATTATATAGTGACTACAATGGCATGTTGGAAAAGCATCCAAGAAGATATGAGAAACGGAAAACTTGATAGGCATATTAAGACATGTTGCCCGAACTCGTCACACAACTACGGAATTATGGTGGCAATACCACTGTGGAGTAAAGTAGAAGATGAGTATGCCAATCCTACCCCTTTAGATCAGGCAAAGGATTGGATGCTTACGGTGGTGATTCCGTGCAGGATTGGGCTGAGGAAGAGAAGTATCACAGAAATGCTTTTTTACATGCTTAGAAGTGGAAAGTAGGTGCAGAGAATGAAAAAGACTGATGAACAGCTGCAACAGGAAGTAGCAGAGATACGGCGGTTTGTGGATGGGGATAGTAAACAGATTGCAAAGAAAGTGATTCCAATTGCATACAATGCGGCAATTGGAACAGCAATGGGATATTGTTCAGCATGTGGTTCACTGCCATTAAGAGAATGTGATTGCGCATATTGTCCGAATTGCGGGCAGAAATTAGATTGGAGTGATGTGAAATGAACGAAAGATTTTTGATGAAAGCAAAACATATCGAAACAGGTAACTGGATAGAGGGATATTATTACAAAATGGCTGAAACAACATATTGTCCGATTGGAGATGTACCACCAGTTCCAGTACATCACTACATACTGCATGAAACAATGACAGATTGGGGACTTCCTAACAGAATGTTGCAGTATGAAGTTGATCCAGATACACTTTGCCAGTGTACAGGTCTCAAGGACAAGAACGGCAAACAGATCTACGAGAATGACATCATGGAAGGATATATTGACGATCTATTTCCGGAAGATATATCACAATTTAAGGTGGTGTGGAATGGCAACGGATGGGTAACAGTGCAGGCTGGATGTATGGATAGAGAGTATATTAGTAGTTTCGAAACAGAAAACTTCGAAGTAGTAAGGAATGCTTTCGACAATATTTCTAATAGATCAACTAAACAGTTGAACAAAGAGTTGAACTATTGTGACATTACTTGATTACCTTGCATCCATGGGAGGAAATCCAGAATGGAGCCTGTCATATCTTAGATGGCAGCAGCTAAGAGGTGAAATACAGATAAGTGGCAGCAGGGCAGAGCTGCAAGAGAATAAGGGAGGCGATGCCGTTGGAGAAGATGATTCTGGTTGAGTATGCGGACATGAAAGAAGAGATAAAAGATTTAAGAAAACGGATCCAGAAATTGGAATCCGAAATAGGAAAATTAGAAAACAGCATCGTAACCGATTCTGTAAGTTGCGGGAAGAAAGGCAAAAAGCCATTGGGTACCGTGAAGGTTAGTGGAGTACCAAATGGATTGATATCCAGAAAAAGAACCACACTGGCAGCAAGGCGGGCATTACTGGTGGAGCGTGAAGCAAAACTTCTGGAGCTGATGAATGAAGCTGAGGAATACATAAACAGCATCGAAAAGAGTGAACTTCGGATGATGTTTGAGTTCTACTACATAGATGATCTGACCTGGTGTCAGGTAGCACATCGAATGAACCAGGCATTTCCAAAGCGCCGGATCAAATATACAGAAGATAATTGTCGGATGCGTCACAACCGGTTTCTGGATGAAAACGAAAAAGATTTGAAAAAAATATAAAATGTTCGGTCATGTTCGCCAAAAATATGTTTTAATGTAAACTGAGCAAAGAAAGAAAAAAACATTACTTTTCCTAAACCACAAAAAAGGCAGTCTAATACAGATTGTCTTTTTTATAAATTCTTCTGAAAACTATTGACATACGTACACGTATATGATATAGTATATTCAGGAGGTGAGATAAGGATGAGTAAGAAGCGGAAACGCAAAAAGAAAAAGAACCTGATAAAACTTGTGATAGAACTGCTAATAGCCTTAGGAACGTTCTTAGCAGGACTTGCAAGTTTTATACAGGCTCTCAAGTAAGGTAAGGGGCGAAAGCCCCGAACCTTTTATCAATTATAACTCATCTTGAAATATATGAAAAGTACAAAGTTTAATGTATTATTTGTAATTGCCGCATGGATCATTTTCATAGCTTCCGGAAGAAATATATATGCTTCTGTGATACTTATGTGTGCAGGTGCATATATGTTAGCGGACGTAATTGGAAGATTAATGAAAAGGAAGCGGTAAATCATGGAAGAAAAAAAGAAAAGACCACAGGATCGATGGGATGAAAAAGCTGGCATGATCTCAAAAACCTATAAGGTTAATAAGAAAGTGGCAGAGGAGTTCCAAGTAGCATGCAAGGAAAAAGGAATTGCAATGGGTGTTCAATTAACGAACATGATGAAAGAATTTATAGAAAATAATAAATAGCAGAATTTAGCATTGATTAGGCAGCAGGATTTACCTGCTGTCTTTTCTTTATGCAAAAAAACGGGAGCCGGAGGAGAGGAACATGGCGGAGAGCAGACTGATTACAATTTCACAAGCAGAAATAAGTCCGAATCCGGTTCAGGTAAAAAAGAGTTATGTGATCCGAGTCACGATAGCAAATAAGGTTTACGGACTGGATTATCCATATAACTACCCATATGATTACACACCAAAAAGAAAAGGAGATCAAAGCATGAGTGTAAAAACAGTACAGGCGGTCGTTAATGGTCAGTCAATCACACTGACTTATAATTCGACCAGTGGCAAATGGGAAGCGACAGCAACCGCACCAGCTAAGTCCAGTTATACTCTGACGGGACATTATTATCCCGTTACAGTAAAAGCAACAGATGAAGCGGGGAACACCACCACAAAGGATGCAACAGACAGCACGCTTGGCAGCAGCTTACAGTTAAAGGTTAAAGAGAAAGTTGCACCAGTGATCACAATTACATCACCGACAGCAGGACAGTATCTAGCTAACAGTACACCGGCTATTACATGGAAGATCACAGATGATGATTCTGGAGTAAACCCGTCAACTATTGCGCTGAAAGTAGACAATGTTGCGGTGGATGCGTCCAAGATCACAAAGACAGCAGTTACAGGCGGATATACATGTAGCTATACTCCGGCAACTGCACTGACAGATGGAGAACACACCATCATTGCAACTGCAAGTGATTACGATGGAAATGCAGCAACACAGAAATCTGTAACATTCACAGTAGATACTATCCCGCCGACATTATCCATTTCCACACCGGTAGCAGGACTTGTAACAAATAAATCTACAGTAACTGTAACAGGTACTACAGACGATGCTACAAGCAAACCGGTAACAGTAACTGTCAATGGTACAACTGTAACAGTCGCATCAGACGGCTCATTCAGCAAGGATGTAACACTGACAGAGGGCAGCAATACTGTTACGATCATTGCAAAGGACAAAGCTGGAAAGACCACAACTGTAACCAGAACCGTAACTTTGGATACAAAGGCTCCGGTTATCAAGTCTGTAACAATGACACCGAACCCGGTAGATGCAGGAAAGACTACATCATTGCTGTAGAGGTTAGCGACTAAATGATCACGCAGGTATGGGGCATGCTTGAAGACAGCAGGATTGTCTTCAATAAAACAGATGGAAACATCTGGAAAGCAACCGTCCCATTTATGGAGAGTGGCGAGTATATCGTCGCTCTCTACGCTGTGGATGAAGCTGGTAATCAGGCATACATGGCAACAATCCTGTACACGGTTGATCTGGAAAAACTCCGGTATGAAATAAAAATGCTGGACTATTCAGCACAGGGAAGCATGAGAGATTTTAAGGTTATACTGGAAAAACTGGAGGGGAGCGTGACATCTGTTGGCAATACTGAGAATGTATCAGGGCGAGAAAAGAAAACTGTATCTGTCCGTAAAATCCGAGGATAATCTGCCCTTCGAAATTACCAGTGCTAGGTATGAAGTCTGGAATTGTGACACTAATGAAAAAGAAGCAGAGGGAACATGTGAAATAGATGATCATGTTCTGCCTTGTACTATGCAGGCATCTACTACCGGACTGCATGAGATTCGTTTTTATTTTCAGATTGCAGGAGAAGAAATCATCCGGACGATACATGTGGCGGTGGGAAAGACATGACACAGAATGAATTGACTGCATGGATCCGCGAATTGATACAGGAGAATAAACTGTACCAGTTCTATAAGAGCAGACAATGGTTGGAACTTCGGCAGCAGGTGGTTCGCGAAGCACACAATGAATGTGTGAAATGCAAACAGAAAGGAATCATCAGACCAGTGGACGAAGTTCATCATGTTCAATACGTCCGGTCACATCCGGAGCTGGCACTGAGCAGGACATACGTCTATCACGGAGTAGAACAACCGAACCTGTTGCCACTGTGCCACCGTTGCCATGATGAGATACACGGCAGATTTGGGAATAGAAAGAAAAAACAGGTGAATGAGGAACGGTGGTAAGCCCCCCGTACCCCCTATACCCCTGAATTTGGGGAAGGGCTTACAACGGAAGAAGGGCACGACTAAACCGGGCGCACTCGCGCGTGATAAAAAAATAAAAAAAGTTGGAGGAGAAAATCTTGAAAAAAACCAGAGCACCGACTGAGAAGAAAAAGACAACGCGAGCACCGTCAAAGACGAAAATAAAGGAATCTCTGATCAAACAGTTGGAAGCAAAAAATGCAAATGTTGCTCATTTTCAGGATCTGATTTATGACTATCTACAGCTGTATGATACGAAAAAAATGCTGCAAAAAGATATCAAAACGCGTGGAGTTTCGTATGAAACACTGTCAGCATCGGGTGTTCCAATTATGAAACAAAACCAATCTATCAAAGATCTGGTTGCTGTGGAAAAACAGATGTTGTCGATCTTAAAAGAGATGGGACTGACCACGGATGCACCAACCGGAGGAGATGTGATGAATGATGATCTGTAAGGAAATAGATGAATATATCGCATATGTTCGGAGTGGTGAGTACCGTGTCTGTGAAGAACAGCTTTTGCTGTGTGATTTTGTTGAAAAAGTATTCCGGGAAGAAGATATTTATGTAGATGAGGAACAGCTTCACCGTTATCTTGGCTTGCAGAAATATTTTCCGTATGAATTGCTTTTGTGGGAAAAATTTTGTTTTGCATTGCACAATTGCACCTACCGATCAGACGGACAATTAAGATTTCCACACCTTTTTGTCATGGTTGGACGTGGTGCGGGGAAAAACGGATACCTGGCTTTTGAAAATTTTGCATTGGTAACGCCTGTAAACGGGGTGAAAAATTACAACATAGATATGTTTGCAACATCTGAGGACCAGGCAAAGGCGACATTCAAAGATGTTTATGAGATTCTGGAGTCAAATAAAATATATTTTAAAAATTATTTTAAGTGGAATCTGGAAGAAATAACGAATCTGCGAACCAGATCAACGTTGAAATATCACACAAAAGCACCGGGAACAAAAGATGGCGGTCGCCCTGGAAAGGTTGATTTTGATGAATACCATGCTTACCAGGATTATAAATTGATCAATGTTGTAACTACCGGTCTGGGAAAAGTGGAACATCCAAGAAAAACAATCATCACGACAAACGGTGATGTCAGGGACGGTCCGTTGGATGTAAAACTGAACGAAAAACTGGATGTTTTGCACGGAAGAAGACCGGATAACGGAGAATTACCGTTTATCTGCAGGCTTGGAGAGAATGCGGAAGAACAGGTGAAGGACAAGAAAAACTGGTATATGGCAAATCCATCGTTGCAATATTTTCCAACCCTGCTTCATGAAATGGAACTGGAGTATGAGGATTATAAAAGTGATCCGGTGAATAATTCCGCATTTCTGACAAAACGAATGAACAGACCAAAAATGGAAACTGAATGCAGCGTTACTGCATGGGAAAATCTGGTGGCGGCAACACAGGAAATTGATGAAAATGCACTGGAAGGTAGTAGCTGTGTGGCAGGAATAGATCTTTCATTGACAAATGATTTTACCGCCATAGGATTATTGTTCAAAAATGGAGAAAAACGGTTCTGGATTCACCACACATGGGTATGCGAAAACTCTCTTGATCTTCCAAGAATCAAATATCCTTTAAAACAGGCAGAAGCGGAAGGTGTTTTGACGTTTGTGAAAGAAACACAGATTGATCCAAAATTGGTTGCAAATTGGATTGTGGATAAGGCAAAAAAATTTCGTATTGAGATGATCACAATGGATTATTTTAGATACACCGTATTGAAAGATGCGCTAAGAGATATAGGATTTACTCCGGAAAGAGGAAATGTAAAAACGATACGTCCGTCAGATCTGATGAAAGTGGCGGTTACGATTGGCTATATTTTCTCCAAGAAATTGCTGACATGGGGAACCAGTACAATCATGCGGTGGTATACGTGGAATGTAAAAGCAGAAATCAATGACAAGGGAAATGTGGAATATAAAAAAATAGAACCAAAAAGCAGAAAAACAGACGGTTTTATGGCATTTGCAGCAGCCATGACGCAGGAAGACAAGATAAAAGCACGTGTAAAGATTGGTGGAAGATTAAGAACTATCTGCTGATCAGAAGGGGGAATGTGAATTGAAAGTATTTGATTTCCTGGGAAAATTCTTAGGAAAAGTAAAAATCGGATCTTCGGAAACGATAGCCATTGAAGTACCGGAACAGATTTATTTCCGGGAGGCTGCCATTTATACGGCGGCATCATTGATTGCCAATGCGATCAGCCTGAGTGAGTTTCGGGTGTTTTCTGATAACCGTCCGGTGATCAATGAGGATTATTTCACTTTGAATGTGGCACCGAACAAAAACGAGAACAGCACACTGTTCTGGCACCGTGTGATCAACAAAATGATCCGAAATCCGGAGGGTGCACTGGTGGTGGAAATTAACGGCGAACTGCATTGCGCGGAAAGTTTCAGCATCCGGCAGGAACGTCCGGTGCTTGGAAATCTGTATGATGGTGTAGTTCTGTCTGGTGGCTTCCAGATGGACCGCATTTTTCGGGCAGAGGAAGTTTACCTGTTCAAAATGGAAGATGAAAATATCTGCAATGTGATCAATGGATTGTATGCAGAATATGGGAAACTGTTGGAAACAGCAGCACGGGCATTCCGGGACACGAACGGGCGAAAGTTCAAACTTAAAGTCGACAGTGTGAAGACGGGAGATACTGAATTTGCCAATGAGTATCAGAATGTCATTGCTGAAAATATCAAAGCGTACATGCAGAATGAATATGCAACCTATGTGGAGTATGACGGTGAGGAACTGAAAGAGGAATCCGGAAACAAATCCGCAAAGGACAGTTCAGATCTGATCAAACTCCGGGAAGATATTTTTAATATTGTCGGACAGGCATTCAAAATCCCGCAATCATTGATGACAGGGCAGGTTACAAATGTGAAAGACATCGGGGATGTATTCCTGACGTTTGCTGTGGATCCATTCGCAGATGCGATCACGGCGGTACTGAATAAGCGTGCCACAAAAGAAGAATACCTGCAGGGAAATTATTACCAGTGCTATACCGGTAAGGTAAAACACCGTGATCTGTTCGATATGGCGACCAGCAGTGACAAATTGATCGCGTCCGGAGTGATGTGCGTGGATGAGGTCCGTGAGGAAAACGGATTGATGCCGCTTAACACACCGTGGAGCCGACAGCATTGGATGACAAATAACTACAGCCGGGTGGAAGATCAGGCAAAACCGGCAGAAGGAGGGACTGAGTGATGGGAAAACTCCCAAAACTGTACTACATGTTCAACACACAGGGGAATGTGCACAACATCTACCTGTATGATGACATCGAAGAAAAAGGTGACTGGAACTGGGAAACATGGACCAGAGATGATTCTGAAACCAGTGCAAAGCATTTTCAGGAAGAACTGGCACAGATTCCGGAAACGGATGAAATCTGTCTGTACATCAATTCTAATGGCGGCAGCGTCAAAGAGGGGACGGCAATTTACAACCAGTTAAAGCGCCATGGAGCGCATAAGACAGGCTATGTGGATGGTGTAGCTCACAGTATCGCATTTGTGATCCTACAGGCTTGTGATAAGCGTGTCATGGGTGAGGGAACCAGTGCACTGATTCATGAAATGTGGGTATGCACGGCAGGAAATGCCGCAGAACTTCGTGCAGAAGCGGACAAGCTGGATGAAATGATGAAATCATCCCGTGCACTGTTTATGCAGCGCGCAAAAAATATCACAGAGGATGAACTGCAACAGATGATGGAAAAAGAAACCATCCTGACACCGGATAAGGCACTGGAATATGGTTTCATTGATGAAATTGCCGGTCGTGAAGCAGATGATCCGCTGATCGTACCGGATGAACCGTTGCAGAACATCCGGAAGATGAGAGAAAAGTTCCAGAAAGATGATTTTTCCGACACATTAAAAGAATTTGAGGAACTGGTCGGAGAAAACCAAAAAGATGATCCAGAAGATGCGTCCATGATGGATGCATTTTTTAATATTTTTTCATAAACAAACAAGCAGGAGGACAAATATGTTAGGAAATCCAAACAGAACAAGACAGAAAGAAGCAATCGTGGCATTACAGGCGGCTATGAAGTCTGGGGATGAAACTGCCGTAAAACAGGCATGGGAGCAGTTTCATGAGTCCGTAGTGGAATCCGTCAAAGCGGATTACGAAATGGCAGCAGGCGACAGGGCAGCACTGGCACAGCGAGGCTACCGTCAGCTGACAGGGGCAGAGACAGAGTTCTACCAGAAGATGATCACAGCGGGAAAAGCAGCAGATCCAAGACAGGAGTTCACTTCACTCCTCAGCACAGAAGGGGCAATGCCGGAAACCATCATTGAAGATGTGTTCCGCGAACTGACACAGGAACATGCACTCCTGAGCAAGATCAACTTCCAGGACGTGAAATACCTCACCAGATGGATTCTGAACGATCATACCAAACAGACTGCAGTGTGGGGACCAATCAACGGGGAAATCACCAAGAAACTGGAATCCAGCTTCCGTGAAGTATCACTGACACTTTATAAACTGACCGCCTACACCGTGATTCCAAAGGATATGTTAGATCTGGGACCGGCATTCCTGGATAACTATATCCGCACCATCCTGAAAGAATCCATTGCGATCTCTCTGGAGAAAGCAATCGTTGACGGTAATGGGTTAAACTGCCCGATTGGTCTTGACCGAAACATCGGAAAATCAACAAGCATGAATCCAAGCTCCGGATATGCAAAGAAAACAGCAGTAAAACTGAAAAGTTTTGAGCCGAAAGAGTATGGCAATGTAATCTCTCAGCTGGTAGAGACAGAAAATGGCGGTATGCGTAACTTTACATCTGTGACACTGATCTGCAACATGAAAGATTATTTACAGAAAGTTATGCCGGCAACTACTGTACTGAATGCAGCAGGTACTTACACAAAAGATATCTTCCCGTTTCCAACGGATCCGGTAATCAGTAATGAAGTAGAAACCGGTGAAGCTATCCTGTGTCTGCCAGAGGAATATTTCCTTGGGCTTGGAACCAATAAAGACGGTGTCATTGAGTATGACGATTCTTATAAATTCCTTGAAGACCAGAGAACATACAAGATCAAACTGCATGGAACCGGTAAAGCGTGGGACAACACAGTTGCGGTGCTTCTGGATATTTCTGAACTTGATCCGGCTTATATCACAGTCAGAAACGAGACCGTCACAGCTTAAGGGGTAGGAAATGACAAATTCAGATCTTGAATATAATGTGCAGAATATCTGCAAGATTACATGGAGTGATAAAGATACAGATGAGCGTATTACTTCCATCACGGAAGATGCCATAGTGCACATGCATGACCTGCTTGGAATGCCCGGGGAACCATCCCCGGATGCATTCCTGCGCCCGGGAACGGCAAAAATGTTGTTTGAGAATTATTGCCTGTATTGTTGGAATGACGTGTCGGATGAGTTCGAAAAGAATTATCTGAGCGACATTCTTAAGGTCAGAAGAAGAAATGAGGTGGCAGCAGCGAATGAACAGAAAAAAAGCGAAGTATCATGACGGTTATGTCGGGATCTACCAGCGGAAAAAAGAGATACTGACCAGAAATACAAACGTTCAGAGTTTGGATGATCTGGATTTTCTGATCAGACTGGCATATGGGGAAACATCCAGACGGCAGCAGGATCAGGAATTTGCCGAACAGAACAGTTTCAGCCTGTCACTCAAGATTAGGACGCAGCGACCACAGACAGAGAAAGGGTTACACAGCGGATGTTTCGCTGTGATCGGAAAAACACTCTATTCTGTGGAATACATTGACAGGAATGAGACGGAATACTACATGTATCTGGAAAAAATCAGGGAACTGGAGGAATAGATGTCATTCAATGAAAAAATCCGTGAAAAACTGGAAGAAATAGATCCAATGGTGTTCTATGGACGTGCCGGAAAACTGGATGAGACAGTGCTGTGGAACTATATCGTATTTTTTCGCGATAAGCGTACCAGTTCCGAGAGCCGGACAAGTCACACGGTGGCATTCCATGTGGCAGTTGTCCGAGAAAATGAGATTCCGGAAGGACTGGAAGAAACGGTGATCGAAAAGGTGCTGGAATTACCGGGGGTAAAACTGGGAAATGAGAGTAGTTACGCCTATACGATCAAACCGGGAACAGGTGCGGCAGTAGAAGTGCTGGATATTCCGTTCACAAAAGCACGGAAGGGATGCTGATATGTGGAAAATTGATGCGACAGAGATCGATGAACTGGCAAACCGTATTGCACAGACCGGGGAACGGGCAGAAAAGATCATCAATGATGTGCTGCATAATTACGCAGGACAGGAGATTATTAGCCATGTTACACCGTTAATACCGGAATCAGGGCGCACATGGAAAGGAAAAAAGAAACCGGCAAAGGTATCACAGCCATTTCGGGAGGAACAGGGGAACCTGTATGTCGTGGTCAAAACAAAAACACCGTATAATTACCTCTATTTCCCGGATGACGGTGAAAACACCTATCGCCATAATGGCGATCAGGAATTTATGCGCAGGGGCGCGGAAGAAGCAACAGAAAATATAATAGATCAGTGTGTATCTGCACTGGTGGAAGAAATAGGAGGATAAGAAAGTGGCAGCATCAGCAGTATTTTCAGAGTATGAACTGAGAAAAATGGCAATCAAATTTGCAAGTGAGGAAACCGCTACAGAGGCAAGTTGTGTAGGATCCTGTAGCGAGGAAATGGATGTCCGGAAGGTCGTAAAAAAATGCCGTGGGATTGAAGTAAAGACACGCGTAAAGGGATCCGGAACAGGAAAACTGTCAATCTCCATGCATGTACCGAAAGATACCTATGACGGAATGTTCGGTATGAAGATTGAGGGACTGATTGACGGGGTACGTGCTTACGGACAGTCCAGTACACATCCGGAGTTCTGCGTTACCCAGGAAGTATATGACGAGGATAGAAACAAGAAATATAAGGCATATCCGCGGTGTATCATGGAATCCGGTGTGAGCCGTTCCATTGAAAACGGATCAGAGGAAGTCAAAGAAGTAGACCTTGAGATTTCCGTTATGCCGGATGATTATGGTCAGGGAATGTACGAGGCACTGGATTCTGAACTGAAAGAAGAAACAGTGAAAAATAACTGGATGTCAAAATTTGATCCGGAGACAATGTATTCTTCTGTTCCTAAGATGTAAGGGGGGAATGCAGCCATGAAAGTAAAAGTATTGAAAAAGTTCATCGACCGACAGGAAAAGGCAGTGCGCCAGCCGGGGGAAGTGTTTGAATGTACACCAGAGCGCTATAATGAGATCATGTCGAAAAACAGACTGATTGAACCGATTGAGAAAGATGAACCGGAGAAAGAACCGGTTGAACTGGAAACAGAACAGGTTAAAACGGAAGAACCTGCTCCGGATCAGAAAGATGCTGGCGCACAAAAGCCAGAAAAAGCAAAGAGAACAACCAAAAAGAAATAGTGTCAGAATGATCTCCGGAGTGTGTGCTCCGGAGATTTTTAGGAGAACAACATGGAAGACAGAGCTACTTTTCGAAAATTAGAATTGAACGATGGCCAGGAAGTGGAAATGTGCCTGACCTTTGGACGATTATTAAAACTCCGGGAGAAATGCCCGGAAACATATAAAAAATACAATAAGCTGGCAATGGATGGAGTACAGGAGGAAGTGGACTTTCCAGTATTTCTGTATACGGGTTATCTGTGCGCCAATATTGAGACAGTGGAAAACTGCATGTCGGAAGCAGAATTTTTTGACAAACTTCCGGAGAATCATGCGACAGTAATCGGGACAGTTATGAAACTCCGGTATGGAGAGAGCAAAAAAAAACCGGATTTAAACGGGGATTCCTAAAACGGAAACCCAAGAACAGGATTCAGATGCCAAAATTTAAGCTGGAGGATATTGAGGATTACTACACCTATTATGTGGTTCTGATCGGGATTTCAGAAGATCTGTTCTGGAACTCAGACATATCATCCGTTGGAATGGTGGCAGACAATAAGACTGCTTATGAGAACTGGCTGGCAGCAGTCCGCGAAAAATAACCGGAAGGAGGGAACAAAGTGGCAAATAAGAAAAACGAAGCAAAAGTCAAATTTTCGATGGAGACAGCGGAAGCCAGAGAGCAGACAAAGAAAGCCGCAAATGAGATTAAGATACTGCGTTCTGAATTGCGGTTAAGTGCGGAAGAAATGAAAACAAACGGTACTTCTCTGGAAGGACTGCAGAAACAGTACCGTCTTCTGGAGAATGAGACGAAACAGTATGAAACAAAACTGGATGCGATCAACACACAGATTGAGAAAGCGACAGAAATCTATGGTGAAAATTCAGATGAAGTTGCACGGCTGAAATTGAATTACAACAATACGGCGACAACGTTGGAAAAGGTAAAACAGCAGTTGGCAGCGACAGAGAAAGCTATGGACGAACAGCGGTCATCCATGCAGCAGGTTGATGATGCTGTGCAAGATACCAGAAACAGTTATGAAAAGCTGGAAGATACAGTACAGGAGCAGCGGGATAAACTGGAACGTTTGCAGTCAGAATATAAAAATGCCGCACTGGAAATGGGAAGTACATCGGATGAAGCCAAAGATCTGAAAGAACAGATAAAAGCATTATCCAGTGAAATCCATGAGAATGAAAGCAAAATGAACCAGCTGGAGCAGGAAGCAAAGGAAGCCAGCGGTGAAATGGAAGATCTGGCCGAAGCAACAAAGGATGCAGAGGAAGGATTCACGGTAATGAAAGGTGCTATGGATACATTCCTTGGGAATGCCATGACCAAGATAGTCGACATGGCAAAGGAAGGTGTAACGAGCATCTACAATCTAGCAGATGAGACCAGAGAGTACCGCGGTGAAATGAATAAATTGTCATCAGCGGCAACCAGTAATGGTTACACTACTGAATATGCCAAGCAGAAATATATGGACCTGTATTCTGTGCTGGCAGATGAAACAGCTTCCAATACGACTGTAAGTAATTTCATGGCGATGCAGATGAGCCAGGAGAACCTGAACACGGTATTACACGCGGCAACAGGTATCTGGGCGAAGTATGGTGATTCTATCCCTCTTGATGGTCTGGCGGAGTCCATTAATGAGACGGCAAACGTTGGAACTGTGACAGGCAACCTTGCGGATGCTTTAAACTGGGCGGGAATCAATGAGGATGATTTCAATTCCAAGTTGTCTCTGTGCGGAAGCACACAGGAGCGGCAGTCGTTGATCGTGAACACACTGGAACAGGCATATGGTACACTTGCGGACTCTTATCAGGAAAATAATAAGAACGTCATGGAAGCTAATCGGACGGCAGCAGAGTATAACGATACCATGGCTGACCTTGGCGCAGAAATTGAACCGGTCACAACTGCTATCAAAAAAGGATTTACGGAAGTTGTGAAAGCCGGAATCAAGATGGTAGATGCAGATATGGATGAAGCGGCAGAGAAGATCGGTGATGCGTTTGAATGGATTGCTGAAAATATGGATGATGTCGTCCGAATCGCAAAAGGCGGCGCAGCCGTGCTTGGCACCATGTTCGCAGTCAATAAGGCTTCACAGTTTATTTCTTCCATCCGAAACATCACATCGGTAATGGGATTGTTCAAGATCGCGACAACAGGCGCAGCAGCGGCTACAACGGCACAGACGGCAGCACAGGAAGGACTTAACCTTGCAATGCTGGCTAGTCCGGCGGGAATCCTTACGGCAGCACTGGGAGCAACAGCACTGGCAGTATATGCGGCTGTGGAAGCACACAAAAAGCAGGAAGAAGAGCTGCAAAAAGAAATGGAACAGACTTACGGATTGACAGATGCAGAAAAAGAGCTGACGAATGCCATTGACGAAAGAGCGGAAAGCCTGGAATCTTCCAAAGCCGCAAGAGAAGAAAATGCTGCCGGAATCGAACAGGAATGGACGTACTATCAAAAACTGTCGGATGAATTAAAAGAAAATGTAGATGCAAATGGAAAAATCAAGGAAGGTTACGAAGACCGTGCGGCTGTCATCACCGGAATCCTGTCAAGTGCATTGGGCGAGGAAATCACAATCACAGATGGGGTAATTGACAATTACAAAGAATTATCAAACTCAATTGATGATGTGATCCAGAAGAAAAAAGCAGAAGCTACTTTGAATGCATACGACAGTTCCTATCAGGATGCAATCAAAGGTCAGACAGATGCTTTCAACGAACTGGCAGAAGCCAAGGAAACACTTGCGGAAAAGAGCAAGACAGCCAGTGAGACAGAAAAAGCTCATGCGGATGCATTAGAAGAATTAAACAATGCAATAAATTCCGGGGCAACAAATGATGTCCTGTATGATTTGATTGATAATGAACATGAAACAGCTGTGGCGGCAGAAGAAGCAGCAAAAGCACAGAAAAAGGCAGCGGACAGTGTTGACGAAGCAGAACAGACATGGACTGATTACAACACAACAATCAAAAATTATGAGGGATTGTCCGAGGCGATTATTTCAGGTGATAATGAAAAAATTGAGCAGTCAATGGAAAAACTTACCACATCATTCATCACCGCAGAAAATGGAAACCGTGAGAGCCTTGAACGGCAGGTGACAAATTATCAGGCACAAGCAGATCAGTTAAAAACTGCGATTGAAAATAATACACCGGGTGTTACACAGGGAATGCTTGATCAGGCGAACAGCATGGTAGAAGCTGCTAAGGCTGAACTGGCAAAACTGCCACCAGAGGCACAGGCTCTTGGAATACAGTCAGGGGCTTCGGCAGCGACAGGTGTTGCAAGCCAGAAAGGTGAGATGGAGACAGCTGCGCGTGGAGTAAAAGCGGCAGAGATTCTTGGACTGAGCAGTGAAGACACTACCACGGTCGGAGAAACAGACGGATTGAACTATGTTGGTGGACTGAGAAGTGTAGATACATGGACCCCTGCGAAACAGAAAGCAGATGATGCAAAAGCAGGATTAAACAGTGGAGAGACTACTTCAGCAGGAAAGAAAGACGGAACAAATTACGCCAGTGGATTGAGAGGAGTCGACACAAGGAGTGCAGGCACAAAAAAAGCGAACGATGCGAAAGCGGGATTGAACAGTGGAAATACGATACCAGTTGGACGAAAAGACACATTAAATTATGTCAGCGGATTATCCAGCGTTAATACACAGACACCTGCTTCGAGAAAAGCAAGTGAAGCAAAAAAAGGACTTGCATCACAAAGCACAATTGACACAGGTTATAATTTTGCTGCCGGTTTCGCAAACGGAATTAGTAAATACCCAATTACAACAACGATAAAGAATTTTGCACTTGGTGCACTGGCGACATTAAATAGAACGCTTGATGAACACTCACCTTCACGGGAAACATATGAATCTGGTGTAAATTATGGGGCAGGATTTGAAAATGCAATTGTAGATTACATGCCAAAGATTCAAAAGACATGTAAAAAGGCAGCGCAGAGCTATCTGGAACCATTCAAAGAAATTTCCGGAACAGAACTCTCTATAGGCATGTCAGAACATCTGAATCGACAGCTAGAGATCAGCACAAACAGCAGAATAAGCCAGGACTTCTCAAGCGCACTTGAGCCAATCCAAAGCGGTAACCAGAATTTAGCAGACAGGATTGCAGCAGCATTAAAGAATCAGAATCTGACCATGGTGCTGGATAGCCGTGAGATCGGACGGATCAGGAGGTAGATGATGAAACTGTATTACGAAAATTCAAGAGGTGCCATCATTAATCTTATGAAATTTCCAGTCATGGCGCAGAATCCGGAAGTATTGGCAGAACGTTCCTGGGGATATGAAACAGAGACAAAACAGGACGGAACCAAAAACATAAAACAGTTCTATAAGGACGTGGAAACAAAAAAACTACAACTTTCTATCATGGCAGACAGTAAAGAAGAATATAACAATCTCATGAATGACATGAGTGAGATTTTCGATTACGATGTCCGTAATCGCCAGACAGGTAAGATCTGGTGGAATGATCGTTATAAAGAGGTATATGTGACGGCAACAGATTTTTCCGAATATGAAGAAGATTTTGAAGCCGTTGAAAACGAGATTACAATCTCATGCACACAGTCATGGTGGATAAAAGAGAATCAGGTGGAAGGTTATCCTAACAAACAGGAATCCCATGGCAAAAATTTAGACTACCCTCATGACTATCCTTATGATTACTACAATGGAGCAGAAAACATCCGTATTCGGAATGACAGCATTGCAGATTGTCATTTTCAACTGACAATATACGGACCGTGTAGAAATCCACGTCTGACGATTGGGACACATGTATACGGTCTTACTTGCGTGTTAGAAGCTGGCGAATACGTGCGGATCAGATCACGGGAAAAGAAAGTTTACAAGGTCAAAAACAGCGGTGAACGGGAATCAATGTATCAGTTTCAGGACGGAGAATTTTATCTTTTCGAAAAACTGCATCCGGGGAATTATCGAATAGCGTGGGACGGTTTGTTTGGATTCGAGATGATTGCATATGAGGAAAGGAGTGAGCCGCGATGGATCTGATTTATACAGATAAGAACGGTATTGATAAAGATATCATGCCAACGTATGAGCTGGACGTGGCTTTTGGCAGGGATGAAAATGACTTCCTCTGCACGATAGCAATCGAAGATCATTGCTGTGTTCCACAGGATCGGATCTACATGAAAGATTCGGTTGACGGGAAAAACAAATGGACGGATATCGGCGGCATCATTGATCAGATAAAACTGAACACGGAATCCGGGGACGTGATGTATTCTGGCAGGACATGGCATGGAATACTGGAAGGAAAAGTGTTATGTCCGGATACCGGTCAGGATTATCTGATGCTGTCGGGAGAAGCCAATACGGTTCTAAAAGGACTTATCACAAGGATGGGACTGGAAGAACTGTTTGAGGCAGATAGTACGGATTCGCAGATCACTATAAAATCTTACCAAATGGATAGGTATATTGGTGGATATACGGGCATCAGAAAGATGCTGAAAGCAGCAAAAGCAAAGTTGAAAATGATATATAAATCAGGAAAGGTACAGATCTCAGCAGTACCGTTAGTGGATTACAGTCAGGATGAAGAATGGGATTCCACACAGATCAGTGCACAGATCAGTAAAAACGATTTTCCGACCAATCATGTGATCTGCCTGGGAAAAGGCGATCTAAGAGACAGAAAGGTGATACATCTGTATCAGGATGCAAAGGGGAATGTGTCAAAAACACAGTCTTATTTTGGCATTCAGGAAGTAACAGAGATTTATGACAATGCCAATACGGAATCGGAGGATGAACTGGAACAGAAAGGGCGGGAAATGCTGGAGGATGCTTATGCAGCAGCGAATGCCATGGATGTGACATTCAAAAGCAATGAAAATTATGACATCGGCGATTACGTTGGAACTAAGGAGTATTATACCGGTATTCAGATCCGGGAAGAAATTACAAAGAAAATTGTAAAAGCAAATAGAAACGGCATTAGTATAGAATGTCAGATAGGAGAATAGAACATGGCAGCTTATATCGTTACAGGATTACAAGGACGGGAACATGTTACATCGGAAGATGAAGGAGCATTTAACGCTGGAATTGTCGGAACGGGCAGATACGTTATGAAGACAGCAGAACAATTTGCTGCGGAAATTGTGTCGAATAACATTGTGAGAATCAAATCGGGTGATTTGGTTAATCAGGGGCGCCACATTCGAACAGAAGTGAATGATTATGATGACATGACAATCGAAAACGGTACACAGTCGTTAAAAAGAAATGATCTGATTGTTATGCGATATAAAAAAGATACAAGCACGAACATTGAACTGGAATCGGCAGAACTTGTTGTGATCAAAGGCACTGCCGGGGCAACTGCAACAGATCCGACTTACACTTCCGGAGATATCCTTGCAGGCGCAACGCAGGATGATTTTCCTCTGTATCGCGTTTCGCTGAACGGGCTGAACATCGAAAAGGTTACTCCACTGTTCAGTACAGTGCCGAATCTGGATGAGTTAAACACGAAGATTGCTGACTCTAATAAAAATTGGCAAAACAATTTTGATGGGATGTCTCATCATTGGGCTTATGGGTACAACTATTCGGCTTCCACCAAAAATTTTTATCTGCATTTCAAGTTTCGAAGTGGTGATAAAGGTTCTATTCTTATGCTACTGTTTGGACGTAACACTGGAAACGGAACAATCAAAAACTATCTGCCATTCAAAAGTGAAATAGATGCTGGTAGAATCAATGGATCAACCATTAAGCAGTATGCATCAGGTGCCGGTTTTAATGGTCAGGTAATTCAGAAAGATGCTGCTGTCGCAGATCAGTACATTCTGATCGTTACGAATGTGGAAGCATATGCAATGGTTGAAATGATGAGTGCCAATTGTGAACTTGTGAGATCCTATTTTGCATAGCAGTTAATACAAAATAAGCGGTAATTATCCATTTTTTTATACTATATTAATCTTTCGCTATATAAGAAAAATTAAATAATACTCCGGATGACTTATTGATATACTCAGTGTTTGGATACCACGAAGATAGTGCGCCTATACCATCTACTGTTCTTATGATACAGGAAACAACCTGTGTACATTTTGGCTCAGATATCGTATATAAATGTACCCCAATTGCCTTCGTCCATTCCGCAGGAACGGGCAACCCTGTCACAAATAAATCATCTTGTTTCGGGACATACTTTGTGTTGGATTGGCTATGTGTGACCATAAGGTTCACAATAACAATTTTCCCAATCTGAACAACATCTCCTTCGATTTGAAAGGGAGATACTGCTTTGACATTAATAACCTTATAATCACTAATCTTCGTGTTTAACACACCTCTGGCATGATACACTCAAGTTGGAGGTGAAATACATGGATATCAGATTGGAGATTATTCAGAACGTAACGAAACAGTTACAAGGCCGTGTGAATCAGGATGCATTGGAAGTGATTCAGGATGTATTGGTGGTGCAATTGCAGGAATATGAAGTGCAGGAACGGTGTACGGAGCTGTCCGTGGTTGATACTTCGGCAGAAGGACTGCTAAAGAAGTTTTTGGCAACCAAGCGAATAGAGGGAATCGCGGAGAGTACGTTGAAAAGATATGCTGATCAGAATCTAAAAATGCTTAGATTCTTGAACAAACCGGTATATGAAATCACAACGTATGATCTGCGGTTCTATCTTTCTTTCTGTCGGCAGCAGGGAAAAGTGACAAACAGAACGCTTAATGGGATGCGGCGGTGCTATTCATCATTCTTTTCTTGGCTGTCGGCAGAAGGATTGATCGGGAAGAATCCGTGTGCTGGATTGGCACAGATAAAATTCCGAAAGCAGGTGAAAAAACCGTATTCAGCGGTGGAACTGGAACGGATCCGGAGTGCATGTGCTAATAACCGCGATCTTGCACTGGTAGATTTTTTATATTCTACCGGATGCAGGGTGTCGGAAGTGTCACATTTAGATATAAGTGATATTGATTTTGACAGTTTGGAATGTACAGTTGTCGGAAAAGGAAATAAAGAGCGTATTGTGTATCTGTCTGATGTGGCTGCCATGCATCTACAAGAATATCTGCAAGGAAGGAAAGACGTATCAGAAGCATTATTTCCTGGAAAAGGCAGTGATCGGCTATCAAAGAATGGAATAGAAGCAGCGTTGAAACGCATTGGAAAGAAAGCCAAGGTTGAAAATGTTCATCCGCACAGATTCAGGCGAACATTGGCAACAAATCTGTTGGACCGTGGCATGAATATACAGGATGTGGCTAAAATTCTAGGACATGCAGACCTAAAAACTACTCAGATCTATTGTTTTATCAGTCAAAAGAATGTAAAAGTGGCTTATCAGAGATATGCTGCATAGATAAATAAATTGATTTATTTACTCCGGGATAGCGACCGGAGTTATTTTGATGCAAAAAAATATTTTTCTGGTGGTGTGCGGAGAATGTTTCTGGAAATGAACTATACACGAATATGGGTGAAATGTTTCATGTTGTAAAAATGACAAGGGATAATCTTACCGTTACAAAAGGCAGCGAAGACTATTTTTATTTTAACTTTCCCAAAAAAGATGGATATTCGCGGGTTGTGATGGATATAAAGGTGGAAAATGCATCGTCTGGCGGGTATGGAGTAACTTATTTCAAGTATATAACTTACAAAACACCAGACGACAAAAGCATCACCATCTATGGAAAAAATGAAAACACTTCGCGTGATATCAAATTGTGGATGCAAGTGATTGTTATGTACGTAAATGAAAAGTATGCAAATTGGTAATTGCTGAAAACTAATACAGAATAAAAAACGTCGGATAACAATATGCATTCTTCGAACACCACAACGCCCATTGTGTTGGCAACTGCTGCTGAGCTGCGGTTTCTCCATTCTTAAGGTAAGGGGTGCAAGTAGCGTATTCCCCGTTGTAACCGCTGATTGTGACATGTGAAAAAATCACTTCTTTCGCTTTTTTGCCAGTAGGAAGGAAGCTATCCCGAGACTGTAATTAATTCTGTGTAAACTCTAAAAGAGCTATATATCCTCTTGGATTGATGTTAAAATAAATATCAATTCAGGAGGATTTTTTTATGGCACGAAGAAGAAAAATGGATCCAGAACGCAAAGCGTTCATCAACAGCTTGTTGGAACACTATCAACCAAAGGATGCTCAGGATATCCAGGACATGCTGAAAGACCTGTTAGGCGAAACGCTGCAAGGTATGTTAGAAGCTGAAATGGATGATCACCTTGGATATTCCAAGTATGACTACAAGAACAAAGAGACAGACGATAGCCGTAATGGTTATAGTCCTAAAACTGTCACCTCTTCAATGGGAACGATTGATCTGGATATACCACGAGATCGAAAGGGAGATTTTGAACCGCAGATTGTGAAAAAGAATCAGACAGATATCTCAAACATTGAAGATCAGGTACTTTCTATGTATGCAAAAGGAATGACGACAAGAGATATCTCCGCTCATCTCAAAGATGTTTATGGTGTGGATGCATCCGCAGAAATGATATCACATATGACAGATCGAATCCTTCCTATCGCAAAAGAATGGCAAAACCGGCCGCTGGAAAGAAAATATGCCATTGTTTTTATGGATGCGGTACATTTCCATGTTCGGGAGGACAATCGAACGGTAAAAAAGGCAGTTTACGTTGCTATAGGTGTTAAACTGAACGGAAAACGTGAGGTCCTCGGCATGTGGGTAGGAGGAAATGAAAGTGCAAAATACTGGTTGTCCGTCCTCAACGAGATAAAAAACCGAGGTGTAGAGGATATCATGATCGTATCTGTGGATGGATTGACCGGATTCGGGGATGCGATTCATGCAGTATTCCCACAGGCGGAGATCCAAAGGTGTATTGTGCATCAGATTCGTTATTCTACAAAATTTATCTCTTACAAAGATTTAAAACCATTTATGGCGGATTTAA
>URDN01000008.1 GCA_900546495.1 uncultured Lachnospiraceae bacterium | reverse complement strand
ACTTATTAACCTAGTAGTCTTGATTGACTACATCATTATTATACTAGGAGAAATATCCTTGTCTGATTTGGGCAGCGGTTGATCATGAATGATATATTTTTCATACTTTTCAGATAACATAAAAATAACCTTCTTTCTGTTGTGGGTGGAAAACAAGTGTCAATATAGTCTATTGCAAGAAATATGCCAGAAAGAGTGTGCCAAAACGCGTCATGATTTGAAAAAAATATGTGTCAGACAGTCACAAAATGGCACAAAATGGCACGGAATGACACAAAAAAGAAAAAGTGTGCGCCATACCCTGTCAAAAAGTAAAAATAGAAATTGGCATGTAAGTTGCATAAATAAGAATATAAAAACAGAGAGGAGGAAGGAATTGTAATGACTGTATGGGACTTGGAAAGGGGGAAAACAGGATATGAACACTTCGGTAATCATAGCGGTAGTAATTTTGTATGAAATCGTATCAATCGGAGGCTGTGCGTTATATCTTAAGATGAAAGAGCGAAAGCATAAGGGCGGACAGAATACGGCAGGAGACGATTTCTCAACAGGCGGACAGAGTATGACATGGCCCGTGGTAGGTGCATCACTGGCATTGTCATTATTGGGTACTGTAAAAATTTTTGGTATCATGCAGCAGGCTATTAATCTTGGGGCGGTTGTAGCATGGTTTTCCATAGCAACGATATTTCCACTGATCATGATATCGCTTGGAACCGGGCGATGGGTACGAAGACTGAAAGTTGCCACCATGCCTGAATTATTTGGAAAAATGTATGGTCAGAAAATCCGGTTATTTGTGTGTGCGGTAATAGCACTTCAGACATTTGTTATTCTTACGATAGAAACGCAGGGGCTTGGAACAGTGTTTAATGCATTATCTGCCGGTAAGGTATCTGTTGCAATGGGAGCAATCATCGGTGGAATCATTGGAATTTTTTATGTGATCATAGCAGGAATGAAAGAAGTCGGTATGGTCAATGTTGTGAATGTAATCGTGATGTATGTTGGTCTGATCGCAGCAGCAATTATTTTAGGACATGTTCTTCCGGGAAATGGCTGGAGCGATTTTGAAGCATATTTTATGAACAGCGGTCAGGAGCATATGTTAAATTTCTTTGGCGCGCCTGGAGTATTTTTCTCATTTGCTTTAAATAATATTCTGGCATTGCTTTGTGCACAATCCGTTTCACAGATGGGTGTGCAGTCTGCAATTGCTGCAAGAAGTGAAAAAGATATTAAGCGGGCTGTTCTTGTTTCAGCACCGGTAAATGGTATTTTCGGACTAATTACCATGACAATGGGACTGGCAGGAAAATATATGGTAGAAACAGGAAATCTGTCACTTCCGGAAGGGGTGAAAGCGACAGGACAGGCAATTGGTACACAGGTTATCATACAGATGATGCCTGGGTGGGTAGTATGTCTGTTACTGGCAGCATTTTTAGGGGCAATTCTTTCTACTTTTGCAATCACTACCATGGCACTTGGATCCATATTTTTAAATAATATTTATATTCTGAAGCACCGGGACGCATCAGAAAAACAGAAAACAATGGTTGTACGTATTATGATTGTTATTACCGGTGTTGTTGCAATGGCAATTGCTTCCAAACTTCCGAATATCATTAACAGTGCAAACTGGTCCTTTGCATGGATTACCCCGTTATTTTTTACATTGGTGTTTGGCCTGTTCTGGAAACAGAGCCGGATTGGTGCAGCAACGACGATGGGCGCTTCGTGGATTATAATTTTACTTTATACATTTACACCGTTACCATCTGTACTTGGCATTACACTGCCACTGATTTATATTGTTTTGATTGTTTGTATTGTAGTAGGGGTGATCTCCTATGCAGTAACAAAAGGTGAGCGAGGTTACATGATACTCTGGAAGGAAGAACATGGAGTCAGATAAGTATGCATGCAAATTATGGAATTGGAGGCGTAAGTATGAGTTGGTTTGCAGCGTTTATGTTAAAAGGAATTGGAGTATGTGTCATTTTGGCAGTTGCAGCAACAATTGCCGGGATGTTTATCAAAGATTACGATGAACAGTAGAAGGAGTGTGGAAGATGACATTTATCTATGAAATAGCAGAAGTTCAGTATATGGCACTGGTGATGATCGTACCTGCCATCTATCTGATTGCAGGATTTATCTGCAATGCAGAAAATAAAAAATAAGTAGTGGGAAAAAGGAGAAGAATAAGATGATAAAGAAGATCGATCTGGAGAACCATTTTTATGACATTAGTTCCGTGGAGGCATTACAGTCCAGGGCAAAAGGAGATTATCCATACTGGGATAAGGAAACAAATACGATTCACTGGCTGGAAGGAATCGCGATGTGTCAGGATAAGTTTTATGAAAATCTGCTGGATTTTGCAAATATCAGATTAAAGATAATGGATGAACTTGGAATTGAAAAAGCAGTCATTTCTCTGGCACCGGGTATTGAGGCATTGCCACCGGAAGAAAGTCGCATTGCCTGCAAAAAGGCAAATGATGCTTTATATAAAGTGATGCAGAAATTTCCGGGACGATTCCTGGGATCAGCCATCTTACCGATACTGGATGTAGATGCGGCAGTAGAAGAACTGGAACATTGTGTGAAAGACTATGGATTTGTGATGTGGCAGACTCATTCCAATTATGGTGCGGGTATTGATCCGGATCAGAAAAAATTCTGGCCAGTCTGGAAAAAAGTTGCAGATCTTGGAATTTTTGCATATTTACATCCGACTGTATCACATCAGCCAAAGTTTAATGAATATGGATATGCGATGGCGGCACCGGGACTTGGGTTTACGATTGATACAATGGGAAGTATTGTGCGCATGATCCTGTCTGGAATTTTTGATGAGATTCCTGATCTGAAAGTCGTATTGGGACATTTTGGAGAAGCACTTCCATTCCTGATGGAACGAATGGAGAATCGTTTTAGCTGGCTGCCGAATCCAAAACAAAAAAACAAGGAACAGATGGGTGCTTATTGGGGAAAGAATATTTTCGTGACGACTTCCGGAAATACATCTATACCGGCCTTTGAATGTACACGCGCTGCAATTGGCATTGACAGTATTATGCTGGGAACAGATTATCCATTTGAACATATGGAAGAATGTGTGGCGTATCTTGAAACCTGTCCAATGACAGAAGAAGAAAAAGAGAAACTGTATTATAAAAACGCAGAGAAATTAGGCTTATACTTATAAAGCGAAAAAATGAGCAGAGAATCAGTCTGAACAGGAAAATGAGAGCATCTGACGGCGTATGTAGGCTGTTGGCTGCTCTCTTTTTTTCGGGATTTTCAGTTAGCTGTGACAACCTTATAGTCGACTATAAGGTTTGGTGTTGTATGATGTTATAGCTTAAAAAACATAAAATTGTGCAATATGTATAGAAAACACTGGAATAGTCAAAATTAACTGTGCAAAAATATGGTTATTTTTGTAGGGACTTTGTGATTGACCTTATAGCAAGATGGGGGGATAGGATAAAGCCATGAAGAACACATAACCGAAAATTAAATTAGGAGGAGAAAAATTTATGCCAAGATCAGGATTTAACGGGGTTGATTTCGAGGATAATATTAACTTTGAGCGACTTCACTCAGAGAGACTCGAAAGAGCAAAGAAATTTTTACATGAGTCAGAATTTGGAGCATTGCTCTGCTACGATTTTGACAATATCCGCTACATTACGGGTACACATGTAGGTGAGTGGAACAGAAATAAAATGAACCGTCATTGTTTGCTGATTGATGGATATGATCAGCCGATTCTGTTTGATCCGGCCTGCCCGTCCAAGAGACAGCGTGTTTCATGGATTCGTCCGGAAAACATCATGCCTGCAGTTGGTTCTATGAGAGGTTCCATTCCAGCTTCTGTCGGCATGGTACAGCAGGAAGTAGAAGAAATTATCAGCTACCTGAAAAAACATGATGTTTTTGATCAGCCACTTGGAATTGATATTGTGGATATTCCATTATATCAGGAACTGGAAAGAGCAGGTGTCAAGATTGGTGATGGTCAGGCTGTTATGGTCAATGCAAGAATGATCAAGACAGATGACGAGATTCAGTTATTGAAATGCTCAGCAGCAATGGTTGATGCTGCATACTGGGATGTTGCAAAAAATCTTCGTCCGGGTGCAACCGAGAATGAGATGGCAGCACTGATCCAGCATCAGTTGTTTAAATGGGGAGCTGAATCTGTAGAGTTTGTAAACTGTATTTCCGGTCAGCGTGGAAATCCACATAGCCATACAACATCCAATCGTATGATTCGACCGGGTGAGTTGGTTTACTTTGATGTAGGAAATGTATATAACGGATATCATACCTGCTATTACCGTACATTCTCCTGTGGAAGACCGACAAAAGCACAGGAAGAAGCGTATGCAAAAGCACTGAAATGGATTCGTGACGGTATTGACCAGATCAAACCGGGAGCTACGACAGCAGATGTTGCAAAAGTATGGCCGTCCGCACAGGAACTTGGATTTAATGATGAAAAAGAGGCATTTCTGCTTCAGTTTGCACATGGTATTGGACTTGGTCTGTGGGAGAATCCGGCAATTTCCCGCCTGTTCTCACTGGATAATCCGTTAGAGTTTAAACCGGGCATGACATTTGCAATTGAGACCTGGTGCCCGTCAGAAGACGGTACCGGTTCCGCGAGAATTGAGGAAGAAATCGTTGTTACTGAAACCGGACACGAAGTTATCACACACTTCCCATCTGACGAGATTGTATCCTGTGGTTTTGCAGGCTGCATGTTCCCGTAAAACAAAACGTTTCAATGATTCGCAGGGACTGTTATATCGGGGGGATCATAAAAGGGTATAACAGTTCCTTCATATAAAAAGGAGGATAAAAAAATGGCAAAATTAGGTTACATTGGACTTGGAAACATGGGTAAGCCAATGAGTAATCGTCTGCTTGATGCAGGAAAGGATCTTACAGTATGGAATCGTACTGCATCCAAGGCAGATGAACTGGTAGCAAAAGGTGCAAAACTTGCAGCAACACCAAAGGAAATCGGCGAAAATTGCGATATTATTTTCATCTGTGTTTCTGACGGACCTACATTAAAAGCTGTAACACAGGGTGAAAATGGTGTGGTTGCAGGATTAACGGCAGGAAAAATTGTGATCAACATGAGTACTGTTGCTCCGGCTGAGTCCGAGGAGCTGAATGCAGCAGTAGAAGGCGCAGGATGTAAACTGATTCGTGGACCGGTTACAGGAAGTACTATGCTGGCACAGAACGGAACACTTGGTATTCTTGCTTCCGGCGATAAGGATACTTATGATATTGTGCTTCCTTATTTTGAAATTCTTGGCAAAAACCAGTTCTATCTTGGTGATGCAGAGCAGGCTGTTGTATTGAAACTTGCAATTAATACAATGATCGCATCTACCATGCAGATTGAAGCAGAAGCAGTTGTATTATCTGAAAAAGCTGGACTGGATGTTGCTCAGGTCTGTGAAGTTATTGCAGGTTCTGCAGCAGGTTCACCACTTTGCGGATACAAAGCAAAATTAATCGCAGAGGGCGAGTATGCACCGGCATTTACTGTAAAACTGATGATGAAAGATCTGGATCTTGCATTTGATGCAGCAAAACAGTATGGCGTATCTATGCCTGCGACAGCAATCACAAGACAGCAGCTTCAGGCAGCTTCTGCAACAGGCAGAGCAGAGAAAGATTTCTCTATTCTGACACAGGTTCTGGAAGATGCATGTGGATATAAGAGATAAACAAAACAGGAAATATTGAATAAAAAGATTAAGATGATATGGGGGATATTATTATGAGCTTTAAAGCATATGTACAGAATTTTTATGATATGAGAGATATGGCACCGGTTCAGCACGTAGGCGCACATTCCAGACCTTTTGCAAATGCAGCAAAGATGGGCTATGATCCGGCAGGAACAGAGTGGACATATCAGTATTTTTCAACCTGTGAGATTACATATGGCGGAGCTGCATTAATCGCAAACCACGGTCCGGCAGATCACATTTTCTACATTCTGGAAGGTGAAGGATATTCCATGATGAACGGAAAACGTTATGCTTACAAAGCAGGCGATATCATGTGGACACCAGGTAATTATGACCATGAGATGTATCCGGATGGAACAGCAAATCTGAAATTCCTTGTTACACTCTGTCCAAGAGGATTTAAACAGTCTGAGCCGTATATCAAGAACGTAAATGATGCAAAAGTAACAGAAAAAGAAGGTGTAACTTTCTTTACACTGGCAGATGAAGAGATAACAGGTTCTCCGACACAGGAATTCCATATTGTTGATGTATATCCGGGTGCAAAACTGACATTGGATACTCCAAAATCTGACGTGATCGCATATATGTACAATGGTCAGTGTGTTGCAACTGTTGATGGTGAAAAACTGGAAATGAACAGACAGGAAGATGCTGTTGTTATTCCAATGGGCGCAAAATGGGAGATTGAAAATGTAAGCAAACAGTGTGTACGTTTTGCTTTATCATTAAGCCCTTGCCGTTAGGTAACAGTTTTTACAAACAAACATAGGTATTAAAGAAGGCGGCAGACAAATCTATAAATTATGACTTGTCTGCCGTTTTTTTTATTAAGGAGAGGAAGGTAGAAGATGAAAGTTGGATTGATTCTTGCTGTTATTATATATGAAATAGCAGTAGTAGCAATCGTCTCTATGGTTTTAAAGGCGGTAGAAAAGAAGAAAGCCCATACTGCTGCGGCAAGTGGGGATGATAAGGATTTCCTTCTGGCAGGTCGTAACATGGGAGTCATTACACTGGCACCGACGATTGCATTGACAGTATTAGGTTCGGCACATATTACAGGTGTATTTGAGATGTCCTACGGAATGGGGGCAATTGCAATCTGGTTCAGTCTGGCGCACGTTTTAATGGTTGTTGTAGCCTGTTTTGCAACCGGACAGTGGGTTCGCCATTTCGGTATTACTACAGTACCAGAACTTTTAAAAGATATGTATGGCCCTGGAGTAGCATTGGCAATTTCCTGTACGATGGCAGGACAGGTTTGGGGCGTACTTGTTCTGGAATGTCAGGGTATGGGTATTGTTATTACCGCACTGACGGGATGGCCACTTCAGAATTCTATTATTGTAGGTGCAATTATCGGTATTCTGTGGGTTATTTTTGCAGGAATGAAAGAACTTGGTGCTGTAAATGTAGTAAATGCAACTGTTATGTATATTGGTCTGATCATTGCAACGGTAGCCATAGCATTTAAGATGCCGGGCGGAAACTTTAACTTTATTATGGATACATTTACCGGTGAAGAAGCATTTATGACAAATGTGTTTGGAAATGCAAACCTGTTTATATCCTTTGCAGTAGGTCAGATTATTGCGGTAACATTCTGTCAGGGTATTTCCCAGATGCTGATGCAGACGATGATGAGTGCGAAGAACGAGAAAACAATCCGCCGTTCGGTATGGCTGGCAGCTCCATTAAATGGTTTATTTGGTGTGTTTGCGGTAATTCTTGGTCTGGCAGCACGTGCAATTCCGGAATATGCGGCAGCTGGAGCAAAAGAAGCAGCTATGACAATGCTGGTTGATCTGTTACCAGGCTGGATCAGTGCCGTTTTACTGGCAGCGTTACTGGCAGCAATTCTTTCAACCTTTGCAATGACAAGTTTGACACCGTCTACAATCTGGGTAAATGATATTTATCTGGGTTACATTAATCCGAAAGCAAGTCCGAAACAGGCAACAAATATGACAAGAATCCTCATCGTCATTCTGGCGGTATGTGCAATGATCACATCAACTGCATTACCGACGATCCTTGATGCAATCGGCTGGGTATTCTCATGGGTAATTCCGGTATTCTTTCTGGTTGCGTTTGGACTGTTCTGGAAAAGAAATTCAAAAGTTGCAATCGCAGCACTGGCAATTTCCTGGATTGCAAACATTTTATGGTCCTTTACCGGTATTCAGGCAGCCGTTGCAGGTGCAATCGGCGTAACTTTACCGAATGCATATGTAACATGTATTCTGACAATCGTAATTCTTGTGATTGGTAATCTTGCAAGTAAAAATGGCGAGCCGGGATATTACAAGATTGCAGAGGCAAAAATGAGAGAGCAGCAGAACTAGACAGGAGGTACAGGATGTTTTTAAAACTTTTTATTATTACAATTGTATTAATTCTTGTATTGTGTGCATGCGGTCAGTTAATTTACACATTGACACACAGAAAGAAATAGCAGGAAGGAGAACAGATTATGGCAGATAGTGTTGCTCAGGTATATATGATAGGTGTAATGTGCATTATGGCATTTTTTGCAGTAAGCTGCCTGATTGGAGTTGGAAAAGCGAAGAAACGAAAAGATCTGGAAAACACGAAATAGAATTTTGAAAAAGGCTGGTGAAAGATATGGGACATATATCAATTTATACAATTTCAAACATTATTATTGTTGTAGGAGTAATCTGGGCGATTAGCGGATTCTTTCAATATCTTCAGGTAGTAAAAATGAATAACATACTTTACCGGCTTGGTACAAAAGCACCCCGTGTATTTCGTGGAATCAATGGTAAATTTTTCGCATTGCGGATGTATGTTCTTGCGGCTTCTGATGCGGAGGGAAAGATTCTGGATGCAAGTTATTTATATACCTCAATTCTCTTAAAACCTTCTAAGGAAATAAAGGCCGATCAGCTTATCGGTCAATATATTCCGACTATAGACGTAACAAAATTGCAGCAGGATAAAAAAGTCTACCGCGCAGTATGCAATTTGCAGGAAGATTACAGGAAACGCTGTAATCTGAACGCAGGTCGCAAAGCGACTGCGTTCATGAGCAAGTAGCGAAAGCGGATTGCGAATGTCCGCTTTACTGTATGATCGGATGGCAGATGCATAAAAATGTCCGTATATGACGGAAAACGAAATTCCCGGAGAAATTCCGGGAATTTTCGGTTTTTGTACTTTGAAAAGAAATGCAAATGTGAGAAAAATTTGTTATAGTTATTATATGGGAAAATACAATGCGCGATTTTCAGTCCATGGTCTGGGGGGGTAAAAGTCAAATAAACTTTTCAACATAAGAGGAGGTACCTAAATGGAAGACAGGCAGTGGTTGGGAGTGAAAGAATTGGCAGATACGGTTGGGGTGTCGCGGCAGACATTGATTTATTATGATTCTATTGATTTGTTTAAACCGGAATTTATTGACACGAATGGATACCGGAAATATTCGACAAGTCAGATTATGGAATTGCGGGAAATTCTTTTTTTGAAGAACAATAATGTTCCGCTGGAAGTTATCAAGGCGAATATTAAAAAGAAAAGTCTGGATAATATCAAGAAGGGGCTGAAAGCGTCGCGGGAAAAGATGCTGGCAGATATTGAAAGCATGAACCGTAAAGTGGAAAAAATCAACAACCGGATTTATGCATTAGAGCGGGCAGGACTGGAGTTATACACAGTATCGATTCCAATGATTAAATATTTCCCCAAAAGAATGCTGTTTATGATACCATGGGGGACAACATTCATGACACGAAGTAAACTGTATCAGACGTTTATGAATATCAGAAAAGAACTTGGGAAGCAGAATCTTTCAGATGATCTTGGGTGGGGAGCATTTTTCCCGGAAAAAAATCTGAAAAATGAGGACTGGCTGGAAGAAGCCGGTGGATTTATTTATCTGCCGGAGGATGCAGAGATTGATATAGAGCAGTATAGTGAAAACATCAAGACACTTCCGGCAGGAGAGTATCTGTGCATGAATCGGTTTGACATGCCTTATAAACGGAAAGCAGTGGACGAATTGCTGGAATGGGCGAAACAACATGATATAAAGACAGAGGGAAATCTGATCGATGAGTGTTTACTGGATACAACATTTCAGGGAATTACGGATACGGAAAAAGTAGATTTTTCGCAGCTTCAGATCTATATTAAACGTTGAGGTAAACAGGAGAGAAAGATTTTCTGATAAAAAATAACGTAAATAAAGGGAGCAGAGGAAATTTTTCCCGGCGAGATGATCGTCAGCAGCAGGGGTAAGTTTTTCTGCTCTCTTTTACATTATTTTTCGGTAATATAATGAATGATTGTTCCGCCTTTGTTATCCTATCGGTGAGTTAGATATCGGATTTCTGCCGGATCAATTTCATATTTCTCAAGTTTACGATAAAGTGTGCGGCGGCTTATACCAAGGCTGTCGGATGCTTTTTTTACATTTCCGCCGGATCGTTTTAGATGTTCGATAATCAGTAATTTTTCCGATTCTTCAGCGGTAATAGTTGAAGTGATGTGCTCCGTGTCCATCACGGATTCTGTTGGGGAGACAAAAGTATCCTGAATCGATGGCATGTTTTCCACAGGGAGGTCTGTTATTGGCAAAGTGTCAGGAACAGCAGGTGATACAGAAACGGTTGCCACTGCTTCCATGTTATTTTTCGTCGGTATCAGATTTTTATTCTCCAGAACATGCTGCATATTGGAAGGAAGTGCCTCTTTTGTTAATGTTCCGTTAGAGGTCAGAATACAGCAGCGTTCAATGACATTTTCCAGCTCACGGATGTTTCCCGGCCAGTTATAAAGTTCAAAAATTTTGCGTACGTCATCGGAAATAACAGTGATTGGTTCGTGGTTTGGATTCTGATATTTTTCCAGAAAATGACTGGTCAGCAGGAAAATGTCATCGCCGCGTTCCCGAAGCGGAGGAATATGCAGACTGAAAACATTCAGCCGATAATACAGATCGCTTCGGAATACATGATTTTCAATCGCTTCTTCCAGATTCACATTGGTTGCTGCGATGACACGCACGTTTAACGGAATGGATTTCTTGCCGCCGATACGTGTGACGGATTTTTCCTGAAGCACACGCAGCAGTCGAACCTGTACTTCGTAAGGCATATCTCCAATCTCATCCAGAAAAATCGTACCACCGTTTGCCAGCTCGAATTTACCGGCACGGCCTTCTTTTTTTGCGCCGGTAAAAGCACCGGAATCGTAACCGAACAATTCACTTTCAATCAGATCTTTTGGAATCGCACCACAATTGATCGCTACGAAAGGACCGTTGGAATGTGGACTGTTATTGTGGATGGACTGGGCGAACAATTCTTTTCCGGTTCCACTTTCACCGGTAATCAGAACACTGGTATTTCCCTGAGCAACTTTTAAGGCAAGACCTTTCAGGCGCTGCAGAGCAGGGCATTCACCGATGATATTATGAAAAGTATAATGAGCATCTGAGCCCATAACTTTGTTAGCCAGCTGCTGGATATATTCTGTTTTTCGGAAAGAGATTAAAAAACTTTCCTTGTTGCTGTAGTTGGTTGGTGCTACAAATTTGATACTGACATAACATTTGAAGGATTCCTTTTTCCCACAGACCGTTGTTTCGAAATCGTAGGTATTTTCTTTTAATTTTTCAAGTTCCAGATTTGGAAAAATCTCCCGGTAGGAATGATTTAATACATCTTCCTTTGCAAATTTCAATACATGCAATGTAATTGCATTTACATAAGAAACGTTATAATCCGCATCCAGCAGGACAATGCCACTGTGAATAGAGTCAATACTGGTCTGAAGTTGATTTCGCATGGCAATCAGATGCTCGTTTGCCTCCGTCAGATAAAGTTGACGGGAAATGGCTTCAGCAGCAGACATTACCATGCCAAGGGTATGCGGATGAGCCCGTTCCCAGGAACCGCTGATGCAGATGACACCAAGAATCTTGTCTTTGAGCAGGATCGGTGCGCCGGAACAGGTCCAGTTAGAACTCAGTTCAAAATAGTGCTCATAAGCAAAAAGCTGAATCGGTTTACCGGAAAATAATGGTGTGCCGATGGCATTTGTGCCAAGTACTGATTCCAGTCGACAGCTGCCTTCCGTCAATGGAATATCCTGATTTTTAGCCGTTTCTACAATGTCTGCATCCCCCACAAGCTTCAGAACATGGCCGTTTTTGTCAGCAAACATGATCATAAAACCGGAGCCTTTTACGATCTGATACAGATAATCGATGAATGAAGATGCAATGTTATAAAGCACCTGATTTTCTGTAATGGCTTCCTGCAATTGTTCCTGTGTTAAAATGTTGCAACGGGCATCCGGTGCGTTGATATGAAATGCCCGGGAACGCCGCCAGGAATCCAACACTTCTTCCCGGATGATCATTTCCGGATGTCCGGTTCCTTCCATAAAATCTTTGCGCGCCTGCTTTAAGGCAGACAGATAAGTATCTGAAATCATAAATTCCCCTCGCCTGTAAAATATCCCATTTACATTTAGTTATAAGTAGTGTTATGTGTACACATCTGCTGTACAGAAAATGTAACATCAAAAATATCATATAAAAGTGTGACAACAAACTGCAATACAAAAAGTGTGTCGCTTAAAGGAGTGCTGCACAAAAGTGTGCCACCCAGAAGTGTGCCATACAAATATGTGTCACACAAGATAATAGCACATGTGCGCCAAAATGTCACATAAAAATCAGATAAAATGATAAAAAAGCAGAAAATAATCAGAAAAAAACTGGCACAAGTTTTGCTGAATATAGAGTAACAAGAAAATCACAATCAAATTGTTGAAAGGGAGGAAGGTTTGACGTGACAAAGCAGGAACAAAAACAGAAAGCAAAAGAGTTTTACACAATTATGTATCGGACAAGAAGATTTGAGGAAGAAGTATTTGAGTTTTACAAAAGAGGTCTGATGCCGGGACTGGCACATCTGTATCTGGGGGAAGAAGCCGTGGCAGCCGGTGTATGTGGCGCATTAGAAGAGCGTGACTTCATCGGAAGTACACATCGTGGACATGGACATCTGGTTTCCAGAGGGGCAGATCTGAACAAGATGATGGCTGAGATCCTTGGAAAAGCAACCGGATATTCCAAAGGAAAGGGCGGCTCCATGCATATCATGGCAATGGACAAAGGAATCCTTGGAGCAAACGGTATTGTAGGTGGAGAGATCCCGATCGCAACCGGATCGGCATATGCATCCAAATATAAAGGAACGGACGAAGTTACTGTATGTTTTTTTGGTGATTCCGCTTCCAATGAAGGAACATTCCATGAAAGTATCAACATGGCAGCAGCATGGGATCTCCCGATCGTATATGTTGTAGAAAATAACCTGTATGGTATTTCTGTAGATATCCGTCGTGTAACAAAAGAGTATCATATTGCAAAACGTGCCGCAGGATACGGTATCGAAGGTATCACAATTGATGGAAATGACGTATTTAAAGTATATGAAGAAGCACAGAAAGCAGTAGAAAAAGCAAGAAAAGGCGGCGGACCTACTATTATTGAGTGTATGACTTACCGTTGGCAGGGACATCACGTAGGTGATCCTGGTCTGTATCGTCCAGAGGAAGAAGTAGAAGAGTGGAAAGCAAAAGAACCACTGAAGATCCTTGAGGATAAGAAACTTCTGACAGACGAAGAAATTGCAGAAATCAAAGAGATGGTAGAAAAAGAGATTCAGGAAGCATGTAAATTTGCAGAAGAAAGTCCATATCCGGATATGGCAGAAGCCTATACCGACGTATTTGTAGATTAAGAGGAGGAATAGAAAAATGAAAAATATGATGTATAGAGATGCCGTTCGGGAAGCATTAGATGAAGAAATGGCAAGAGATGACACTGTATTTAATATGGGTGAGGATGTTGGATTCCTTGGTGGAAACTTCAAATGTACCGAAGGTCTGATGGACAAGTACGGAGATTTAAGATGTAAAGATACACCGATCTCTGAGCAGGGATTTGTCGGCATGGGAGTCGGAGCTGCCTTACGTGGACTTCGTCCGGTAGTTGAACTGATGTTTGGTGACTTTATGATGGTTTGTATGGATCAGATCTGTAACCAGATGGCAAAAATTACCTATATGTCCGGTGGACAGGTAAGTGTTCCGATGGTTATCCGTATGCCGATCGGTGGCGGTCGTTCTTCCGCAGCACAGCATTCCCAGTCTTTCCATGCATGGGTGGCTCACTGTCCTGGTATGAAAGTTGTTGTTCCGTCCACAGCAGCAGAGGCAAAAGGATTGTTAAAAACAGCAATCCGTGACAACAACCCGGTTGTATTTTTCGAGCATAAAATGCTTTACACAACCAAGTTTGATGTTCCGGAAGACGAGGATTATACCATCCCATTCGGACAGGCAAGAATGGTATCCGAGGGTGATGATATTACAGTTGTAACAGACTCTATCATGACTGTAAAAGCAGAGAAAGCAATTAAGAAATTACAGAAAGAAGGCATTTCTGTTGACCATATTGATCTGAGAACGATTGTACCTCTTGATACAGACACAATCATCAAATCTGTGAAGAAAACAGGAAAACTGCTCATCGTAGATGAAGGACATGAGAGCTTTGGTATCAGCGGCGAGATCGCGACCAGAATCATGCCGGAAGTATTTTATGATCTGGAAGCACCGGTAAAACGTCTCGGTACTGCAGATGTTCCGCTTCCATTCAGCCCGGCTCTGGAGTTCCCGCTGATTCCGGATGACAAGAAAATCTACGCAGCAATCAAAGAGATGTTATAAGTATAAAATTGGGAGGACAGAAAAATGGCAGAAGTAATCTGTATGCCGAAACTCGGATTTAATATGGACGAGGGACAGCTGGTACGCTGGTGCAAAGCTGTCGGCGAAGAAGTAAAAAAAGGCGAAGTGCTTTTTGAGATAAATACGGATAAGACAACGATGCCGGTGGAAGCAACCGGTGACGGAGTGTTATTAAAAACACTGCTTGGAGAAAACGAATATGCAGATGTATTTACTCCGATCGCAGTTGTTGGTGCAGCAGGAGAAGATGCAGACGCAGCACTGGCAGCTTATGGTGACGGTGCAGAAGGTGGAAGCGCTCCGGCAGCACCTGCTGAGGAAGAAAACGCGGCACCTGTTGCAACAGCCACAGAAGCAGCTCCGACAGTGGATGTCAAAGATCTGAAACTGACACCGAAGGCAAAGAAACTGGTAAAAGATGAGGGGATTGATCCTGCATCCTTAAAAGATATCAAAGGAACAGGTTTCCGAGGCGGCATCACAGCGAAAGATATCAAAGCATCACCACTTGCAAGAAAACTGGCAGAAAAGAGTGGTGTGGATCTCGCTGCTGTAGCAGGAACCGGCGTCAACGGCAAGATTATGAAAGCCGATGTGGAGAAAGCAGCAAGTGCAGCTCCGGCGGCAACATCAGCAGAAAATCCGGACAAGAAGATTCTTTCTTCTGTTCCTTACAAGGGAGTACGTAAGATTATCGGTGATAAACTTGCTGAGAGCAAATTTACCGCACCGCATCTGTATTTTACAGACGCTGTAGATACAACAAATATGACTGCTTTCCGTAAACAGATGAACGAAGTATCTGACAGAAAAATTACAGTATCTGACATCCTTGTTTATGCAGCAAGCAAAGCATTACAGAAATTCCCGGGAATTAATTCTTCACTGGTAGATGGCAATATCGTGACATATAAGAGTACCAATATCGGTGTGGCAGTCGCTGGTGATAATGGTCTGATCGTTCCTGTAATCAAAAATGTACAGGAGAAAACGCTGACAGCCATTTCTGAAGAAAACAGAGATCTGGTTGACCGTGCAAAAGAAGGCCATCTGAAACCGGAGGAGTATTCAGGCGGAACGTTCTCAATTTCCAACCTTGGAATGTTTGGTATTGGCAACTTTACTGCAATTATCAATCCACCAGAGGCAGCAATCCTTTCCATCAGCTCTGTTCGTAAGACACCAGTTGTCATCGAAGAAGATGGTGAGGATAAGATTGTGATCCGTCCGATGATGAACATCCAGCTTTCTGTTGATCACAGACTGATCGATGGACTGTTAGCTTCTCAGTTTGTAGAGTATATGAAAGAACTGCTGGAAAATCCGTTAAAAATCTTACTGTAGGAGGGCGTCATGGCAGAAGTAATCATCATGCCAAAACTCGGTTTCAATATGGATGAAGGCGAGTTGGTAAAATGGCACAGAAAAGAAGGCGAAAGCATCAAAAAAGGTGAGGTCCTTTTTGAAATCAATACAGATAAAACAACGATGCCGGTAGAAGCTACCGCAGATGGAACCGTATTAAAAATTGTCCTTGCAGAAGGTGAAACTGCTGACGTATTCACCCCGATCGCCGTTGTCGGCGATCCGAGCGAGGATGCGGACGCAGCACTGGCGGCAGCAGGCGCAGAGGTGGATGCACCGGCTCCGGTACAGGAAGAAGCACCTGCAAAAGCAGCAGAACCGACACCGGCTCCGGCAGCAGCTTCCGGAACATACGATTACGAAGTGATCGTGATCGGTGCTGGTCCTGGCGGTTATGAGACTGCGATCAAATCCGCACAGTCCGGCAAAAAAACAGCCATCGTGGAAGAAAAACATTTCGGTGGTGTATGTCTGAATGAGGGATGTATCCCGACAAAGACACTGGTTCGTACCGCAAATCTGTATACCGAAATGAAAGAAGCAGAGAAATTTGCAATCTTCGGAGTAGATCAATCTGCATTAAAAGTAGATATGAAGAAGTTGCAGGATCGCAAAAACGGTGTAGTAACGACTTTAACAACCGGCGTACAGGGATTGTTACGCGCGAATAAAGTATCGATCATCAACGGTCATGCTTCCTTTGTGGATACACATACCATCGAAGTAGAAGGAAAAACTTATACATCTGAGTACTTCATTATTGCTACCGGTTCCAACACATTTATGCCGCCGTTTATTCCACTGGAAGGCAATACAAATGTAATCACAAGCCGCGAAGCATTAAATATAGATAAGCTTCCGGAGACCATTGCGATCATCGGCGGTGGTGTGATCGGAATTGAGTTTGCACATGTATTTTCACATCTTGGTTCCAAAGTGACTGTTCTGGAACTGATGGATCACATCCTGCCGATGGTGGATGAAGAAGTATCCGACATGGCGAAAAAACGTATGGAGAAAAACGGTGTAGTTTTCTGTAATGGCGCAAAAGTGCAGAAAGTAAAAGACAACAGCGTTATTTATGAATACAACGGAGAAGAAAAATCCGCAGAGGCAGAAGTTGTACTGATGGCAGTTGGACGTGTGGCAAACACCGACGGACTGAATGCAGAGGGCATCGGAATTGAGTTTGAGAAAAAAGCGATTAAGACAGACGGTCATATGCGTACAAATATCCCGAATATTTATGCTATTGGTGATGTAAACGGAAAAGTTATGCTGGCACATACCGCATCCCACGAAGGTTTTGTTGCAGTAGCAGACATCTGTGGCAAAGGCGGTCATGAGATGGATTATGGAAGAATCCCATCCTGTATCTATCTGGATCCGGAAATAGCCTGCATTGGTCTGACAGAAAAACAGGCAAAAGAAAAAGGCTATGACATTCAGGTCGGCAAATTTCCGATGATGGCAAATGGTAAATCTCTTGTTGAGGGAGATACCGACGGAATCGTAAAAGTAATTCTGGATAAAGAACTGGGAGAAATTCTTGGTGTACATCTGTACGGCAAACATGTGACAGATATAATCGGAGAAATCTCTGTAGCAATGAATCTGGAAGCAACTGCAGAAGAAGTGATCGGAGCCATCCATCCGCATCCGACAGTTTCTGAGGCAATGCCGGAAGCATTTATGGCAGCTTTCTATGGCCGGGCAATTAACTGTTAAGCATCGGCGAAAGGAGAACAAATGCAGGAATTAATGTTAAAACCAACCATTTTTAAATATGATACAGCAAAAGAATTTGTAGAAGAATTCAAACCTGGGAAAGGTGATCTGGTTATTACAAATGAATACATTTATAATCCGTATTTTGAGGACATGAAGCTGGATTGTGATGTGATTTTTCAGGAAAAATACGGAGCAGGCGAACCGTCTGATGATATGGTGGAAGCAATGTACAAAGATATTCGGGGCGAGCACAAACGTGTCATTGCCATTGGTGGTGGAACCGTCATTGATATCTCCAAACTGTTTGCACTGAAAAACCTTTCTCCGATACTGGATCTGTATGATGGCAAGATTCCACCAATCAAAGACAAAGAACTGATTCTGATTCCAACGACCTGTGGAACGGGTTCTGAAGTGACCAATATTTCCATCCTTGCATTAAACAGCAGAGGAACGAAAAAAGGTCTGGCGGTAGATCAGATGTATGCGGACACCGCCGTACTTATTCCGGAGTTACTGGAAGGACTTCCGTTTGGCGTATTTGCAACGAGCTCTATTGATGCACTGATCCATGCCATTGAGTCCAGCCTTTCCCCGAAGGGAAATGAGACAACAAGACTGCTTGGATATCAGGCTATCAGCATGATCTTAAACGGTTATAAAGAGATCGCAGAAAAAGGCAAAGAGGCACGTATTCCGCTTCTTAGCCAGTTCCTGATGGCATCCAACTATGCGGGTATCGCATTTGCAAATGCAGGCTGCGCAGCTGTTCATGCAATGAGTTATCCACTTGGTGCTACTTATCATGTGGCACATGGAGAATCCAATTATGCAATGTTTACCGGAGTTATGAAAAATTATATGGAACTGAAAACCGATGGGGAGATCGCAGTTTTAAATAAATTTATTGCACATATTCTTGGCTGTGACGCAAAAGACGTCTATGAGGAGCTTGAAAAATTGCTGAATGTGATCATTCAGAAAAAACCGTTACATGAGTATGGCATGAAAGAGTCTGAGATCGAAGAATTTGCAGATTCCGTATTGGAAAATCAGCAGCGTCTGCTGGCAAATAATTTTGTTCCGTTAGACAGAGACAGACTGATTAAAATATACCGTGAGCTTTACTGATAAAATTAAAAACAGACCCGGCAGACGAAATCAGGTGTTTCGTTTGCCAGGTTTATAAGAAAAATCAGTAGTAATGGGTTCTGTAAGAAATGGGGAGTTTTTATGAACTGGAAAGAAGTATATAAACAAAAGATCTGTACGGCAAAAGAAGCAATATCCCACATCCATTCCGGAGATCGGGTCGTTGTAGCGCATGCCTGTGCAGAACCGGTCATTCTCACAGATGCAATGACGGAAGCTGCTGAAAAATATGACTGGAAAGAGATAGAAGTTGTCCATATGGTTGCCATGGGAAAAGCCGGATATTGTGCACCGGAGATGTCTGCACATTTTCGACACAATGCATTGTTTGTCGGTGGTTCTACCAGAAAAGCAGTAGAAGAAGGAGGAGCAGATTTTACGCCGGTCTTTTTCTCAGAAGTGCCAGATCTGCTTCGGAATGATATGCATGTAAACGCAGTTCTGATGCAGGTAAGCGCTCCGGATGAACATGGTTACTGCTCTCTTGGCGTATCCTGCGATTATACAAAGGCAGCAGCTGAGTGCGCGGATATCCGCATTGCACAGGTAAATGCAAATATGCCAAGGGTATTGGGAGATAATTTTATCCATATATCAAAATTAGATTACATTGTTCCGGAAGATACGGATCTGATCGAACTTCAGCCACCGAAAATCGGTGAGGTGCAGAAAAAAATTGGTGAAAATATCGCATCCTTAGTAAAAGATGGAGATTGTCTGCAGCTTGGAATCGGAGCGATTCCGGATGCGGTACTGATGTTTTTGAAAGATAAAAAAGATCTGGGAATCCATTCAGAAATGTTTTCTGACGGAGTGGTAGATCTGATTCAGACAGGTGTCATAACCAACAAATGCAAACAGATTGATCAGGGTCAGTGCGTGGCAACTTTCCTGATGGGAACCAGGAAATTATATGATTTTGTGGATAATAATCCGATGGTTCAGATGAAACCGGTGGATATTGTAAATGATCCGCGTGTGATCTGCCAGAATGACAATGTGGTATCCATCAATTCCTGTGTGGAAGTGGATCTGATGGGACAGGTCTGTTCCGAGTCTGTAGGTTTAAAACAGATCTCCGGTGTCGGTGGTCAGGTTGATTTTGTCCGTGGAGCGAATATGTCAAAAGGTGGCAGAACGATTATGGCAATGCCTGCCACGGCAGCAAAAGGGACCATTTCCAAAATTGTACCGTTGCTTGCCGAAGGAGCAGCAGTTACGACATCCAGATGTGATGTAGATTATGTCGTAACAGAATATGGAATAGCAAAATTGCATGGGTGTACGTTAAAAGAGCGTGCACGCCAGTTGATTCATATCGCAGCGCCTGAGTTCAGAGAAAGTCTGAAACAGGAATATGAAAACAGATTTCGCTGCAAAATGGAAGATTGAATATATGAGTTTCAGAAAAAGGACGCCATCCCTCTCTGATAACAGAGAAATATATTCAAAACCCTTATCTAACCCTCTTTCCAAAAGGAACCATCGGCAGCGGTGGTTCCTTTTGCAGTATTGAGAAGCTGACAGGAGAACTTTTGCAGTATTGAAAATCTGATATGTGAACTTTTGCAATTTGGAAATTCAGGAAAAATCTATCGAACATATATGGAATGTATGATAAAATAAACCTGAGTGAAGAAGGATAATTTCCTGTTAAAAAGCAATAAAAGAAAGACTAAAGGAGAAGACATGGGAAAAAAAGTAGTTTTTATCGCGAGTAACTCAAATGATCCGAGATTTAATCTGTCACTGGAGCAGTATGTATTTGATGAAATGCCAAATGACAGAGAGTATTTCTGGTTATGGCAGAATCATAATACAATTGTCGTGGGTAAACACCAGAATACGGCGCAGGAGATCAATCAGGCGTATGTCAGAGAGCATGGAATCACGGTAGTACGCAGACTGTCCGGGGGCGGGGCAGTTTATCACGACATGGGAAATGTGAATTTTACCTTTATTGCGGATACCGGAGATATGGAAAAATTGAACCTCCATGCATTTTGTACCCCAGTGGTCAATACACTGGAGCAGATTGGTGTCAGGGCAGAAGTCAGCGGAAGAAATGACATTACGATTGACGGAAAGAAATTTTCCGGTAATTCTCAGTACATCAAGCATGGAAGAATTATGCACCACGGAACACTGATGTTTGACTCGGATCTGTCTGTGGTATCGAAAGCATTGCAGGTTTCCAATGATAAATACGAATCAAAAGGATTCAAATCCGTCAAAAGCCGTGTGACCAATATCAAACCGTACGCGCCGGCAGATATGGATATGGAGACTTTTAAAAACATCTTAAAACAGTACATGGTTCAGGGCGAAGACGTGGAAATCCACCATCTGAGCGAAGAAGAGTTAAAACGCATCCGGCAGATTCAGAAAGAACGTTACAATACATGGGAATGGAATTATGGTGAATCACCGGAGTTTTCCGTACAGAAAAAACGAAGAATCGAGGGTTGCGGACAGATTGAAATCAGCATGAATGTAGAACATGGCTGTATTATGGAATATCGCAGTTTTGGTGATTATTTTGGAAATGGTGATACCGAAGAACTGCAGGAAACGTTAAAGGGATGTCCGCTGCAGCCGGAGGCACTGACAGATCGTCTGAAAGACTTTGATCTGGAATCCTGCTACAGTCATCTGGATAAAGATGCCTTTATCTGCCTGCTGACAGAGTAATTTTATCAGTGGGAGAAAAGCATGGAAACAGCTATTTTTCATATCGGAAATGCCGGTCTGTTTTTTTATCGGAACGGTACCGGCATTCTGATCGATGGCATTTATGACGGAAGTAAAGTGGGAATGTCTGCCATGCCGGAGGCATGGGTCGCGGACCTGAGGCAATGCCACGGAATTTTACAACAAGTGGATGGATTGCTTTTTACTCATCGTCATCCGGATCATTATCAGGAACAGCTGACGGCGGCATATTGCAGTCAAATGACCGAAAGTGGACGGAAGCTTACCGTATATGCACCAGACTGGGAATCCTCCAATGCAGAGGTTCATGACCTTGGGGATGATATGTGTCGTCTGCATATTAAAAATGCAGAGATCATTGCCCGACGGACCATTCACGACGGTGGGGAACCATGGAAAAACGATCCACATGAGACGTTTTTGGTCAAAATGGGAAATGAAGCATTTTTTGTGTCTGGTGACGGTGTCCTTGGTGTGGAAGATGCGGCAGCATTTCATCGTTATGCATATCATATCGATATTGCCTTTGTGAATCTGTATCAGCTTGGCAGTGAGCGTGGAATGGAATGTATTCATACACTGGATGCGGACCGGATCGTTTTGTATCATCTGCCGGAACAGGAAGACGATACCTGTCATTATTGGATGATCGGGATGCAGGCAGTGGAACGGTTCACCGGAATATACGGGGAAGACGTAGAAATTCCAGAACATATGGCATGGATCGATGACGAAATGCCGTGTTTTTAAATTTGGGGGTATTGAAAAAGACCTCTGAGCATTTTGTTCCGTCAGCTAACAATCACTTTCCGGAAAAAAATGCTCAGAGGTCTTTATTTACACTGTGTAAATTGTTACAATAGCTTCCTTTGCAGACTAAGGAACTGTGGCAGAAATAATACCTGTCATATACAGCATAGATGTAAAAACATGTCTATCTTTACCATAATATGAATGAGGGGATTGGTATATTTCTGTCGTAACGTAAATGAAAAATCGTGAGATTTTTTCTTCGAAAGCGATTGTTAGCTGAGAAGACAAAATCTCACGATTTTTCTTAATTCATGATAGAAATTTTAAATTGAATTTACAGGAAAATGTACTTCAATATGAACAGCACCGCTAAAATATACATTAGCAGACTGATCTTCTTTTTCTTTGCATTACCTGTGATAACGTTTAATACAACATAAGAGATAACGCCCATGGAGATACCTTCGGAAATGCTGTAGAAGAACGGCATTGCCAGAATACAGATATAACATGGAATTGCCTCAATGACATCATTGAAGTTGATGTTTGTAACGTTTGTCAGCATGTAGAATCCTACGATTACCAGTGCCGGAGCGGTCGCGAAGGACGGGATGGCAAGGAAAATCGGGGATAACAGCAGAGACAGACCAAACAGTACAGCTGTTGTGATGGAGGTCAGACCTGTTCTGCCACCTTCGGATACACCGGAAGCACTCTCTACGAATGTTGTGGTAGTGGAAACACCGAGAACCGCACCTGCTGTAGTACCAACGGCATCTGCAAGTAATGCGCCTTTGATACGTGGAAGTTTGCCGTCTTTATCAAGCATACCGGCTTTTGTAGATACACCGATCAGAGTTCCGATGGTATCAAACATATCTACGAACAGGAACGCAAACAGGATGACAACAAAATTCAGTGATAAGATACCGGAGAAATCCATCTTACAGAAGATCGGAGCGATACTTGGGATAGACAGACCGTTGCTGAAATCCGGAAGCAGGTTGTAGAAACCAAGTTCCGGGTTCGGAACGTAAAGACCGATTGCCTGACAGATCAGACCAAGTCCCCATGTGATCAGGATTCCCCAAAGGATATTTCCTTTGACATTTTTGATAACCAGAGCACCGGTGATAATGATACCGATGATTGCAAGTAAAACAGTGATTCCTACATCATTAAAAGTAGCTGTTACACCGTTTACCTGATTGTATTTGTCTACAGAGAATAACTGAAGCAGTGTGGAACCGCCGATAACGATGTGTGCGTTCTGCAGACCGATAAATGCGATGAACAGACCGATACCAACGCTGACTGCGGATTTCAGGTTCTGTGGGATTGCGTTGAAGATTGCTTCACGTACGTTTGTCAGAGACAGAATGATGAAGATAATACCTTCTGCAAATACGGCTGCCAGAGCGAACTGCCAGCTGTACCCCATACCGATAACTACGGTATAAGCAAAGTATGCATTCAATCCCATACCCGGTGCCAGAGCGAACGGATAATTGGCAAAAAGTGCCATTGCCAGCGTACCGACCAGTGCTGCCAGTGCGGTAGCAGTAAAGACTGCTCCGTGATCCATGCCGGCAGCAGACATGATACTCGGATTGACTGCCAGAATGTATGCCATGGTCATGAAGCTTGTGATTCCGGCAATAATCTCAGTTTTCACTGTCGTGCCGTTTTCTTTGAGCTTAAAAAACTTTTCTAACATAACTTTCTCTCCTTAGTTTGTTAATAAAATGAGTAACGACACCATTATAGCGTTTTCCCAGGCAGAAAGAAAGTACTTTTTTCGCCAAATAATACGAAGATAGATACATATTCATACAAATATTGTACGCTCGTATCCAATAACTTCGAAAAACCATAGTAATAATATTGACATTATATGGATAAACATTATAAAATAAACACAGTCGTAGAAGGGGAAGAAATATGATATTGATACGCATGGTATGATGCTATAAAACTTATCGAAAAAAATGATGGTATGCATAATGAAGTTGCCATACATGCAAATAATAAAAATCCCGTACATTACACCTATCAGATTTCTGATATGTTGTAACGTACGGGTATTTTTTACAGTTTTTTCTTTAACATCTCCGGATTGGTTGCGTAGGAAAGTGCCGTTTCAACAGTAATTTTCTCTGATTTTACCAGTTGTTGCAGACTGTAATCCATGGAATGCATATCTTCCTTGTTCGCAGAGTAGACCGTTCCGTCAATCTGTGGAATTTTATTATCACGGATCATATTTCGAATCGCAGGTGTCACCGTCATAACCTCAAAAGCAGGAACCTGTGTGCCGTCTGCTGCCGGAATCAGCTGCTGAGAGACAACCGCCTGAAGCACCATGGATAACTGAACAGCAATCTGACGCTGCTGGTTGGCAGGGAAAACGTCAATGATACGGTCAATGGTATTGGCAGCACCGATGGTATGCAGGGTGGAAAAAACCAGATGACCGGTTTCTGCTGCTGTCATGGCAACATCGATGGTTTCATAATCACGCATTTCTCCAAGCAGGATGACATCCGGGCTCTGGCGCAGGGAAGCGCGCAGGGCATTGACATAGCTTAACGTATCGATATTGATCTCACGCTGACTGACAATACTTTTGTCATGGCGATGCAGATATTCGATCGGATCTTCCAGAGTGATGATATGTTTTTCCATTGTATGGTTGATCTGGTTGACCAGACAGGCAAGGGTGGTTGATTTTCCGCTTCCGGCAGGACCGGTGACCAGAACCAGACCTTTGGATAATTTGGAAAAATCCATGACGGAATCCGGAATACCGATATCCTCCGGGTGCGGCAGATCAAAGGTAATGACACGGATGACCGCAGAGAGTGCACCACGTTGTTTGTAGGCACTGACACGGAAGCGGGAAAGTCCCGGAATCGCGAAGGAAAAATCGTCATCTCCGCGTTTTAACAGATTGGAAATATCACGATTTCCGGCTAATTCGTAGATTTCTTCGACACAGATCTGTGTCTCTTTTGGCATCAGTTTTTCTTCATGTTCGCGAAGAATCCGTCCATTTGCACGATAGGAAGGCGGAAGACCGGCGATGATAAAAATATCCGATGCATGATCGGCAACTGCTTTTTGCAGTAAATCAGTAACTTTCATAATAAACATGCACCTTTCTGTAACTTTGTAATTCTGTAACTTTATTATGGCGATATAATATTTGTATACAAAATAATATCATGATATCAGATGGCATCAGAGCGATTGTATCTGATTTTTAATAGGACTACTTATTGATCACTTCCAATGACTGGAAGTGTTGTCTGTGCTTCCCAGTCAGAGGTTGCAGCTTCTTTCCAGCGAAGAATCCGTCTGGAATGGTTGTCCGGATCAGCAAGTATCGTAACTTCCAGCTGCTGACTGTCGGTTACCAGGACCGTGTAGTCAATCTGCAGACCATCGGTTTCTTCTGTGACAATGACATCACTGAGGTTTTGCAGGGCGACAGCAGCATCTGATTCTTTTAAGGCAGCATCAATCTGTGCCAGACGTGCGGAAGCCTGTGAACTGGCGCTGGCATAAGCGGTCTGATGTGCGGCCAGTTTTTTTGTATAAGACTGATCTCTCAGTGAACTGGACAGAGAGAGCGCAGCAAACGTGACCAGACATAGGACGATAAAAATCACCAGCAGATAAGAGGTTCCAATCTGAAACCCCGGTTGGGAAGCATGTTTTTTCTTTTTCATTGATTGCTTACCTCCTTATTATTCCGGTTCCGGACAATAATCCGTTTCCATGGAATAAATGATAGCTGTATCATCTGTATCCGAAGCAGTGCGCGCGGTAAAAGTGCCGTGCAGCAAAGCCCCCTGAGGCTCTATCTGAATCTGAACCTGATAAGCGGCGTCTGATGAAGTGCAGATCTGCCAGTTTTCATCGTAAGATACGACATACTCGGCAGAACCGTCCGCGTTTTTGAAACCATCGGTATTTTCCGGCAGCAGCTCAGAAAAAGAATCCCCGGCAAGGAATACTTCAGAAAATCCGGATACTTTTTCCAATGCCATATTCAGTTCCTGTGTCTGATGACTGATCAGATGCGCCCGGACAAAAATCTGCACACAGACCGCTGAGGTCAGACTGAAAAATAAAATTGCAATGATCAGTTCCAGCAAAAACAAACTGGAACGTTTTGCAGGTGTTCCTTTCATAGCATTCTCCTATGTGTTACGACGTACTTTTGATACTGACATAGGTATCGGAAATACTGCCGTCTTTGTTTGTACAATACAGATGGAACAATCCTTCCTGAGATTCTTCAAAGGAAAAACTGTCCGATGCGAGAATCCTGCGTCCATCGGAGGCTTTTGCATCCACGCCATCCTGAATAAAAAGCTCCCGCAGGTAGCCATCATATTCATAGAGGTAGGTCATATAAGTCTGTTCAGAATATGTCTGGCAGATCACGATGGCATCCTGACCGTCAAATGTCCCTGCATAAACAGCACCATACTCGTCTGCCTGATGAATCTTTTCCATCACATAAGACAGCGCCGTGCGACTGACAAAAGAATCTTCAGAGTCCTGAACCTGACGACTGTAAGTTCCCGAAGCCAGAACAACCAGTGCGACCGAAGTGGCAGTCAGTACAAAAAAGAGCGCAAGAGGAAACAGAAAATCAATGACATGTTTCCGTTCGGTTTGTTCTCTCATATTCCTTCCTCCTAACGTTCAATAACTGTAATATCCGGCAGAAGATTGGCTCCTGCAATCTGATAATCTACAAAAAATGAATCTGTATCATATTGGATGCCACAGGTGTCTTTCAACTCCAGCAAGGACTGTGGATAGCGCCCCTCCAGCGCATAATACTGAGAGACACCACGCCAGAGCGCATTCTCCAGACTGTTTTTCTGCTCCTGTTTTGCCTGTGCAGACAGATGGGAGATCCCTCCGAAAAACAATCCGCAGACACATAAAAATATCAGCAGTGACAGACATAAGTTCCGCAGGGGATGAGAACGTCTGCCATGATAAAATCGTTCATTTTTTTGCTGGAACATACCAGACACCTCCTATAATCCGGCCATGATGCCAAGCAGCGGCAGCATGACAGACAGCAGGATGATTCCCACGATCACAGACAGGATGATGACCAGTGTCGGTTCCAGTACAGAGATGAAGGAGGTGATACGGTCATTTAACTCATCTTCGCAGCGGTCGGCAATCTGATCCATCACTTCATCCATCATGCCTGATTTTCCGGCAATAGAGGTCATGCGTGCATAGACACCAGTGAAAACTTTGGATTTGACCAGTGCTACAGAGAGGTCTGTGCCCTGTTCCATTTCGTCTGCACAATGTTTGATCTTCTCGCGGAAATATTCATCTTCGATCAGGTTCTGGGAAAATTCCAGTCCGCGTTCCGGTGTCAGACCACTTTTTAATGCAAGTGCCATAGCTCCGGCAAAGCGGCAGACCGAAGATTTTTCTGTGATCTCTCTGGAAAAAGGGAAGACGTGCCCGAGTTTCCCAAGCTGTTTTCGTCCTTTTTCAGTGCGCGTCAGGTAAATGCCGATGATGACAATGGCAACAATCAGGACAACAAATACCAGTGCGTAGCGGGAAAGTCCGTTTCCGAGCATTAAAATACCTCTGGATAAGCCGGTCATTTCTGTTCCAAGCTGCTGAAATACCTGCTGGAATACCGGCATTACCTTTGTGATCAGAATCACAATGACCACCAGCATCATAATGATCATGATCAGTGGATAGGTCAGAGAATTACGGATATTTTTACTCAATGTCTCCTCACGGGTGTAGTGGGCAGCCAGAGAGTCCATAACGTCATCCAGCCGGCCGGTTTCCTCTCCAATCTCCGTCATATGGATCAGATAGGTCGGAAATACGTGCGTCTGCTCCAGTGCGTCCGCAAAAGTGCTGCCTTCCAACATGGTCTGATACATGCTGTTGAGTAATTCCTTTTCCAGTTCATTTTGGGTATCTTCCATCAGAAGCTCCAATCCTTCCAGAGCAGAGATACCTGATTTCAGGATCATTGCCATCTCATTACAGAACGATGCGATCTCCGGATAGGCTAACGATTTTTGCTGCGTCTGCTTTTCCATTCTTTTGAATCCTCCATTTTGATTTCGTACATATATTTTTCATATAAATTGATTTCAGAAATATTGCTTCTCGATTTAACAGGTAGATTAATAGGTATATTTCGTTACATAATTGCTTCCGTCACCGACGTATTTTTTGACATTGGAAGCACTGTTATTGGCAGCCAGTGTCGGATCCATGATCGACCAGCTTTTTCCGTCAAATTCAATAATATTGTCCACCCAGCCAACTTCCGTTACATAGCAACTGATCCATGCGTGGTAGACATCGCCGGAGTAGCCGACATCCAATTTGGTTGGAATCCGCTGAGAGCGGAGCATTGCCGACATCAGGGATGCGTAGTCAAAGCAGATTCCCGTGCCGGAGGAAAGGGTGTCATCCGGAACCGGGATATAACCATAAGGAACCGATGCGGCTTTTTTCTCATCGTAAGTGATATTTTCGATGACATAGTTATAAATATTTGTGATGGCATCCAGATCTGTATTACAACCCTGTGCCAGTTCTTCTCCCTTTTTGACGCAGGCAGAATCAGAATTGAAATTTACATAAAAATTCGGGTATAAAAATGGTGAAAATGCATCAGAGATCTGAACGTCCAGGTCCTGTGTAAAAGAAACCGCATACAGATGATCCTCTGCAGATACCGATTCCAGCAGCGTGATCTTGTACGTGCCATTTCCACCGGGAAGGGGGTAGACGAAATAATCCTCCGAAGCTGTTACCGGATAGGTGTATTCTGTGCTGTCCGGCAGCGTTACCTGAACTTTGACCTTTTCATTGTTGCCACTGTAACGAAGCATGACATAGCCATCAGAAGTATGAGAGGCATCCAGTGTCACCAGATCACTTCCGTAAGTGACTTCCCCGGAAGCCTGTGCGGTCAGTACCTGTGGCGTTGCATCCCTGGTTCCCTGTGCATCCTGTGTATCTGATTTTTCAGCAGTCGCTGTTTGGGTATTGCCGGAACCACTGTCAGAAGAAGTGCATCCGGCGAAACAAAACAGCGCACAGCAAAGCAGAAAAAGGAGAACGCTGTTTTTACACAGGTGTCGATATTTTTTGCGATGATATAGCACGAATCCTCCTCCTTCCTGAATAAATAAGTATAAAATTGTCCTGTTATTATACTGAAAAACATTACCAAAAAAGTAAAAACAAAAATAGTTGCTATAATGTTAATTAACAGTAATTATACCACATTTGAGCATTAAGGAAAAGAGATACAAATCATAGATTTCGATTGACAAATAATCGGGGGACTTTTACAATTATCTTAAGCAAGGGAAAATCGTTATATAGAAACGAGGAAGAAAAATGAATGAAAAATTACCGATATTGAATGTTCACATGCTTGGGGATTTTTCTGTTATGTATGGGGACCAACCAATATCATTTGGAAAGAACACAACCACAAAGGCAATGAAACTTTTACAGATTCTTTTGTATCATGGGGAACAGGGCATTTCCAGAGAAAAACTGCTGAACGCATTGTATGTACGGGAAGAACTGGCAGATGCCTCGAATAACCTTCGTGTTACAGTTCATCGTCTGAAAAAGATCATCGTTGATGCAGGACTTCCGGCAGATGAATATATACACATAAAAAAGGGTATTTACAGCTGGCAGGCACCGATGAGAGTGGAAGTCGATGTGAATTCCTTATATAAAGAATCAAAAGAATGCACAGATAAGGAACGTAAAGAAGAACTGTTAACACAGATCTGCCAGATGTATCACGGAGAATTCCTTCCGGCATTGTCCGGGGAAGAATGGGTGCTTCTGGAAAGTATTCAGTACAAAAAGATCTACAGTGAATCATTAAAGGAACTTTGCGAGAGCCTGATGACAAAAGGTGAATATGAAGAAGTGCTGGCACTGTGCGAATCTGCATGCAGGATGTATCCGTTTGATGAGTGGCAGTCAGTGCGTATTGAATGTTTTATCAGGTTGAAACGTTTTAAAGAAGCGTTAAAAGAGTATGAGGATACAGCAAAGCTTTTTTTTGAAGAACTTGGTATTACACCGTCGGATCGTTTACTGAAACAGTTTGACGAGATGAGTAATCAGATGAATCATACCAATCCGAGGGAAATTAACGAGATTAAGGAACGTCTGAAAGAAGACAGTGACCGCGGCGGCGCTTACTATTGCAGTCTGCCAAGTTTCCGCGACAGCTACCGTCTGGTTTCCAGAATGTTAGAACGAAACGGTCAGTCTGCATATCTGATGCTTTGCAGTATCACAGATGGAAAGGGACATCCGATGGAGAAACCGGAGAAACTGGCAGTGATGACAGAGGAATTACAAAACTCCATCCAACACAGTCTGCGTCTGGGAGATTCTTTTACGAAATACAGTTCTTCTCAGTATTTGATTCTGCTGACCGGAACAAACAAGGAAAATTGCGGAATGATATTTGACCGTCTCCGGAAATATTTTTCACGGGAGCATAAAAGCTGGGTAAAAAATCTGGAATATTTTGTGTCCTCTATTGCAGATGTGGAAAATCCGGATTCTCCGATTCAGTTTCAAAAGGATAAAAATGTATGGTAACGGATGAAATATTCCATGACAGTTATCATATAACAATATTTGATGTATGAATACGTTATGAAGTGATGATCAGAGAACTTGGAAGGGGAATGGCATGAATATGGAGCAGAAGCAGTCAATCGCCTGGCATGTGCCAAACCTGCTCAGCATTTGCATCGACAGCGTTGCAGATGGCGAAATGTCAGGAGAGATTTATCATTGTTACAAGAAAGAACCATTAAAATTCAGCAATATCATTCGGATGATCGAAACTGCGGATAAATTTTTTGATCAGATTAAATTTCCACAATCAGCGACACAGATACGTTCCTTTGAAAAAAAAGAACCGACCATGGAAGCTGTACCGGAAAAGGTTTGTATACCCCAGGAAGTGTTGGAAAAACGCGGTGCGAAAGGCACATTTTTACTGAATGTGAAATACCGCCAGAATTCATCCTGGCAGGGCGTGATTCAGTGGGTGGAAGGGAATTTGACATATTCATTTTCCAGTGTGCTGGAGCTGCTGAAGATATTAAGTAATGTGATGCAATAAGTTGTTTTATAAACAGTAGTAATGCGATGATTAATAAAAGCGGATTTTCGACAGATGTCGGGAATCCGCTTTATATGTAAGATAGACTGAGTCCATGAAAAATATTACATAATATTACAAAAAAACATAAAATTACAAGAAATGATAAAAAGGTTAATGCATAATGTCGAAAAGTAATGTTTTGTGTAATGGGTGGTAATATATAATGCTAATATGCAACAAAGATGATAGATAAGCTGGAAAGATAAGAAGGTACTGACATGAGTAATAGACAGAAAAAGACAGAAACATTTATTATAAAAGTCATGGATCAGCAGAATGCAACCTGGCAGGGCAGTGTTACCTGGGTAGATGAACAGCGAGAGCAGTACTTTCGAAGTACTCTGGAACTGCTAAAACTGATAGATGGTGCATTAGAAAAACGTAATGATGACGAAGAAAACAGCGATGAAGATAAAAGGAGGACGCCATGAAACATACAAAGAAAAAACGGCTATTGGCAATCGTGCTTTGCATGATACTGGTGTTAAGTACCGGAATAGCAGCCTTTGCCAATGAAAATGTTGGACTTCAGTCCGTTGCGTGTCAGGCAGCAACGCTGGAGCGAGTAATAAAAAATGCAGAGGGTGAAGATGTTGGAACACTGATCGCGGATATTCCGGAGGGCACATTCCTGGCAAGTTCATCGGACGCAAATATACAGATGGATGTACAGGCAGACGTCGGTGCAGACGGTGTTCTTGACCGTGTACAGCAGCAGCTTGAGGCAAACGGTGAAACAGGTTATACACTGAACAATTATGTGATGGCTGATGTTACATTTTATGTAAACGGTGAAAAACAGATACCTCAGCAGCCAATCACATTCCATGTGTCAGGAACAAGTATTGATACAGAGAATGTAATGGCTTTCGCAGATGACAGACAGAATACAACGACTCTGATGGATGCAGACACAGATGAAAACGGTGGATTACAGTTTACAGCACAGACATTTGGTGCTGAGACAGTTGTATGTGGTATTTTCGATGTAACTGAAGCAGAAGAGGAAGATGAAAATACCGAAGAAAAATTTGCAGCTGATCCTGTAACCACAGGAGCAAAGGTAGAGGATGAAACAACTACTCAGAAAAATGATAATGTGCAGGCAGTAGCAAATGTAGAAAAAACCGTAAGTATTACAGAAAATTATGGAAAACTGACAGCTAACTACAGTGATACAACGGCAGATGTTGGATATGTATGGTACAGAAGTGTTAATGGAGCAACAGCGGAAAGACAGATTCCAACACAGTATTCCAGTACAACAGGAACAAATCTTGGAAAAGATATCAGTTCAGATGGTAAAGAACTTTACATAGCATTGAATGGTGGCGCACTCGGATATAATGGAAATAAGTCAGTAACTTATACAGTAGAAGCTTATAGTAAAAGCGATCTGAACGAGTATGGATTACCAAACGATGGTGCGCCAGTTCTTGCAACAAGTTCTGTATATAATGTGACCGGATACTATGAAGTACAGAATGGAAGTTTTGAGACACCAAGTGTTACGAAGTATCATCAGAATACAAATAACTGGCAGTTTTCAAATGAAAATTATAAAACATTAGACGGTGTTTGGCAGACAACAGGTACACATGCTGCAGTAGATTCCAGATGGTCTGATTCGGAAGGCGCGGATATCGAAATTGTTACGACATTAGGACCATCATTAAAACGTCAGGATGACGGAGATCGATATAATTGGCATGGAGATGAGATAGCAGCAGATGGAAACCAGTTTGCAGAACTTAACTGTGCCGCCGCCGGAGCATTATATCAGGATGTCCTTACGACACCTGGAGAAGTTTTAAATTATCAGGTGGCACACAGAGCACGAGGATCAAACGGAAGAGATAACTCTCCAGAAGAAAAGGATACAATGTATGTTGTTGCAATGTCCAGTAACCTGGCTAAAAATATTACAACCCAGGGTCAGGTGTTAGCTGTTGTCAATCATAAGGAAAACTATCCGGGAGCAATGGTTGCTACCTATACAGACGGAGATCGTTCTTGGACAACTCATCAGGGAACTTATACGGTAGCAAGTAATCAGTATTCTACACGTTTCTTCTTCGTTGCAGGTAGTACAGCATCCAATGATGCTACAGTCGGAAACTTTATTGATAATGTAAAATTTACACGAGACAGATTGACACCAGTAGCAGGTACAGCAAATGTTACTGTAACTAAAACCATTACCGGTTTGAGTGCTAAAGCTGCAGAGACATTGGCTAAACAGCTTCAGTTTAAAGTAGGCGATGTAAGAACATTATCATATAATGATATGACCTGGACATATGAAAATGGTGTTTACAAAGGAAGTACGATTGTGAATATTCCACAGGATAAATGTGGAAACATCAACGTCAAAGAAGAAGGTACATTAGATGTATCGGGATATACTAGAAATACATCTATATTCGTAGACAGTACGGTAGCCGGAAGCGGAATAACATCTACAAATATGAACATTGTAGTTGGAAATTCCAGGAGCGTAGAATTTAAAAATAACTATTCTCCGAATGGCGGTTCCGGTGAAACTGTTGAAAGCAAGATGTTTCATGAAAAGTACATCAAACGTAATGACAATGGTACATATGATATTACACTGAATGCTTCTGGAACAATTGGCTTCGATGTAAAGAAAGCTTTTGTTGATATTGTGTTGGTGGTTGATACTTCAGGTAGTATGAAAGGAAGTAATTTAACAAGTACAAAAAATGCAATTAACGCCTTAGTAGATGCCTTCGATGCAAAAAAGGAAACAGTAGATACAAAATACAAATTAGTCACCTTTAGTTCATCAGCTGAGACAAAAACAGATAATTGGGTTGATGGAAAAAAACTGAAGAAAAAAGCAGGAGAATTGTCCGCAGATGGCGGAACAAATTACGACCAGGGATTATCCCAAGCTGCCACTGCAATAAATAGCAGTAGTAGAGAAAATGCAAAGAAAATTGTTATTTTCCTGACAGATGGAAAACCGACCTACTACGGAACAAACCCATATGGATATGGAAATGAGACAAGCAAAAGAACGCTTGAGGCTGCAGTAAGATCTGCTAGTAAGATTAGCTGCGAGAGGTTTTATGCAGTTGGAATTGGACTTCCAGGCTCTATTAATATTTATACACATGATGATAATCCATATTGGGATCATAATAGTTATTGGCACCAAGGAACTTGTCCAGATGGTGGAACTTATTCTAAAGGATACGATATTTATGAACAAATCAGTGGTTTAGATATTTTAAATAGGCTATCTGGAGCAGTTAGTGCAAGTACCAAAAGAGCTATTAATTATTCAGATCCTTCCGATCTTACAGAAGAATTCACTAGTATTGCAGGTGACATCTTAACTCTGGCATGCTCAGAGGTTACAATTACTGATACATTAAGCGAGTATGTTGATACAACAGCTAATACAAAAATTAAAGTAAATATCGCACGGAAAAATGCAAATAATTACACAGATGTGGCAGGCAATGGACGTGAATTTACATTAACGGATGGTTCTTTAATTGGTGGTGAGGTTTACGAAGGTAGTGATAAAATTGCTACGGTAAGTTATGATAAAGATAGTAAAACTGCAACACTAAAATTTGAAAATGATTATACTTTCAAAAAAGATTACTATTATTATCTGTCCATCACAAATGTTGTGCCAAACCAGACTGCATTTGATAAGTATCAAAACGATGGTTATACAAACCAAGGTGATGATTACACAGATGCATCTTTAAATGGTTATTCTGCAGTTGGAAATGGAACATCATCAAAACAGGTAGGTTTCTATTCAAACAGCCAAGCAACGATTTCCTATAAGTGGAAAGATAGCAACGTTACAGAAAATTATAGAAAACCAGTTGTTCAAGTTGAACAGATTAATGTTAACAAAAATTGGGTGGGAATCAGTGATCCAAAGGATACCGTTTTAGTACAGTTAATTGATAAAAGTGGAAACCCAGTTTCGGGACGCATACTTGAATTGTTACCTGGAAAAAATTACAGTGGTTCTTTCACTGTAGAAGAATCAGATAACTATGGCGGTATTCGTGAGTTGAAGCTGGATGACACTGGAACAATTAATTATAATGGTCATAGATACAGTATGATAGCACCAGATGGAACAACAACCATCAGCGGAACAACATACACAGTAACGTATAGTACATCTGGTAATAGTTATACCATTACAAATACCAAGAACACTCAGAAAATTAAAATCCTGAAGACAAGACATGCGGAAGGTACATCTGATATTTATCTGAAAGGTGCAGAATTTACGCTACTAGACAATAATGGAAACCAAGTGACTATTGGTACAAATACAAATGGAACATATATTTCTGGTGAAGACGGTCTAGTATTAGAGGGTGATATAACTTATGGAACATATATATTGACCGAGGTGAAAGCACCATCAGGTTATACCAAACTGGCAGATCCAATTACTGTAACAGTAAATGATGATGGTATTACAGTTTCAGAAAATACAAATGTAAAGATTGAAAAACAAAATAATACCTACATCATTACGGTAGCAAATAATTTGCTTTATGAACTGCCTCATACCGGCGGACCTGGAATCTTCTTGTATATGATTGGTGGAATGCTTCTCATGGGAGCAGCCGCATGGATCTTATACAAAAACAAATGCAGGGAGGTGCTGAAAAGATAAAAACAACTGATTTAACTTTTCAGCGGCTCACCGCCGCTACAACAACTAATTAATTTAACTATCTTCCCGAAACGGGACAAGATAAACGGGCAATGCCCTAAAAGAAAAGGAGACGACGAGATGAAAAAGATGAAAAAATTCTTCGCAGTGATTTTATCACTCGCAATGGTACTCGGAATGAGTATGACAGCTTTTGCAACGGAAGCTGGAACAGCTACTCAGGCAGCTACAGGTAAGATTACAGTGGAAGGTCTGACAAAGGAAAAAACAACTGTAAAAATTTACAAAGTGGTTTCATGGGATGAAGCTAATAGTGAGTGGAAAGTAGAAAATTGGGCAAAAGGTAAGGTTGATCTTACAAAAGATCCGGTAACAATTAACTGGAATGCCTTAAAAGAAATTGCAACTGATGCTAATTTATATCAGGCAGCTAAGGAAGTTTCTAATGGAACAGCAGAATTTGATAACCTGGAAATTGGCGCATATCTTATTACTGCAAACGGTGATACCACTGTGTACAACGTAATGGGTGATTTTACATATGATTATGACAGCGATAATTTAATGGTACCTGCTCAGAAAACAATCAGTGCAAAAGCTTCTGATTATCAGGTAGTTAAAACATTTAAGAACGATGATTCTGACAAGTTTGTAAAACTTGGTGACAGCATTCCGTTTGTAATTACAACAACTTTCCCAAGTTATGAAGATGGAACAAAGAACAGAACATTTACAATCACAGATACACCAACTGGAATGACAATTACAAATATTGAAGTTAAAGTTGGAGAAGATACACTTAGCGCAGGATCAGACTATACTTTAGATAAGTGTTTACCGTCAACAGAAGCTGTAACAGTAAATTTTGCAGCTGATTATATTGGAACTGAGAATACACATGCTGGAAAAACTGTAACAGTAAATGTTACAGCAAAAGTAACAGGAACAGGAAAATACTCCAATGAAGCTACAACAAATAAAGCATCTGATCCATCTAAAGTAGAAGGTGAGACAGGATCTATCACAATCAACAAAGTTGATAAAAAAGATAATGTTCTGAAAGGTGCAGAATTTAGTGTTGCTCTTGATGGAACAAAACTTGAGTTCGTTGAGGTAGAAACAGGTGTTTACAGATTAGCAACAGCAGATGATGCTGAGAATACAAAAGTGACAAATGTAGTAGCTACAAACGGATCTGTAGTAGTAAAAGGTCTTGACGAAGGAACATACAATATCGTTGAGGAAAAAGCACCGAAGGGTTATTCTGTTGTAGATGTACCTAATCAGACTATTTCCGCAGGACAGAATGCTAATATTACTGTTAAAGTAACTGATACAAAACTTTCTGCACTTCCGCATACAGGTGGTATCGGTACTACAATCTTCACAATCGCAGGTTGTGCAATCATGGTAGCAGCAGCTTTCTTCTTCTTCACAAGCCGCAAGAAAGCAAACAAATAATGAATGATAGTGAATGTCAGTAAATGAGATTTACTGAAGAAACAACAGAATCCGGGGCGACAGCCGCCCCGGATTCATACAAAAAGAGTAATTTACAACAACAAGGAGAGCCCGGATGAAAAAGAAAAGCAGTAAAATAGTGATCATTCTTATATTTTTAGCCGGTTTGTCCTTATTGCTGTATCCTTTCATTGCAAATCAATGGAACAATCACAGACAAAAGCAGCTGATTGGCAATTACGAAAGTGTTATTTCTGATAAGGAAGCGGCAGGGAACATTGATTATGCAGCAGAGATGAAAAAAGCAGAAGCCTATAACGATGCATTGCTTCCAAGCATTTTGCCAGACTCATTTGCCGTGGCAGATGCAAGTACAGAGACAGACAGCAGTTATGAAGACAGTCTGAATATTGCCGGAGACGGGATGATGGGAATTGTAGAGATTCCAAAGATTGCGATCAAGCTTCCTATTTATCATGGAACAGGTGATGAAGTATTACAGAAAGCGGCAGGGCATCTGGAAGGAAGTTCTCTCCCAATCGGTGGCGAGAGCACACATGCAGTTATTTCAGCACACCGCGGATTGCCGAGCGCATCACTTTTTACCGATCTGGATCAGCTGGAGATCGGAGATCATTTTCTGATCCATGTGCTGGACGAAACCCTTTGTTACGAAGTAGATCAGATCCTGGTAGTAGATCCGGAAGATACATCCGCATTGGCAGTAGAGGATGGCGAAGATCTGGTGACGTTGCTGACTTGTACACCATACGGTGTCAATACGCAGAGATTGATGGTTCGGGGACACAGAGTTCCTTACGAAGAGCAGGCAGTGGCAGATGAGCAGACACCACTCAGTGGCCTCAGCTTACATACGAATTATTTACTTTGGGTAGTGGTAGGAATTGTTATTACCGGAGTATTTATCCTTATATTATTTATCAGAGAGAAAAAACTGCAGAAGAAAGCAGCAAAACAAAAGGAATCTGAAGAATGAGTGAAAAAGAACTGGAAAAAAAGCCTGTAAAGAAAAAAGGCAGATTAGCTCCGATTCTTTTCGGACTGCTGTTTCTGGTTGGATTCGGAATCCTGGCTTATCCAACGATTTCGAATCAGTGGAATACTTACCGGCAAAGCCAGCTGATCAGTAATTATGAGAGCAGCGTAAACAACATGACGCCGGAAGATTATACCGATGAATGGCAGAAAGCAGAAGATTTTAATGCAAATATCACACAGAATAATCTGTATGGAGATGTGTTTGGGGAAGATGACGGAGATCTGAAAAGTACCGATTACTGGAAAGTGTTAAATGTCGGGGATGACGGAGTCATGGGGTATCTGTCCATTCCGAAGATCAATATCAAACTTGCAATTTATCATGGAACCGGTGATGACGTGCTCCAGACCGGAGTCGGACATCTGAATGGAACAAAACTTCCGATCGGTGGTGAGAGCAATCATACCGTACTGGCAGCACACCGCGGATTGCCGAGTGCAAAGCTTTTTACCGATATTGACCAGATGGAAATCGGAGATAAATTTTACATCCATGTGTTAGATCAGGTATTAGCTTATCAGGTAGATCAGATTTTACCGATGGTAGACAAGGATGATCACGAGACATTGGATGATGCAATGAAGATAGAAGACGGTAAGGATCAGGTAACTTTATTTACCTGCACACCATATGGTGTTAATTCCCACCGTTTACTTGTAAGAGGAACCCGCGTAGCGTATAATGGAGAAGAGGAAGCAACCGGATCGGTGGCAGACAGCATGTTACATTCCATCCAGAATTACTACATGTTGTATCTGATCCTTGGAATCGCAGTTACGGTTCTGCTGATTCTTATTATGAAAGTTGTATCAGGAAGAAAACAGCGTAAGAAATAAAGCACAGACTTTAAAGGAGGATACGAGGCGATGATGAAAAGAAAAGTAAAAGCAGGAAGTGCCATTTTCCTGGCTCTGGCAGTGGCATTCTCCGTATTTGTTCTGCCTGGCGTATGGGCGGCAGATGCGATACAGGTTGACAGAAATGACTGCTCCGTGGAATTTTCCGTTGGAAGTGATTATAAAGAGCTGTTGACATCAGACGTGACAATTGATTTATACAAAGTTGCTTCTGTGGATAAATCAGGAACTTATACCGCTGAGCCGGATTTCGAAGGGCTGGATGTCAGTGCACTGGATATCGATGATCAGGCAGGTTCCGCAGCAAAATGGTCAGAGAGAGCAGCAAGCGCAGCACAGAAGGTGACAGAGAAGAATCTGAATGCAACTGATACCGTTACAACTACAAACGGAATGACAAAATCCGAGGGACTTGAGACAGGACTTTACCTGATTCAGCCGGAAGAAGTTGTAACAGATAATTATACGTATACATTTGCACCGTCGCTGGTAGCTTTGCCGAATAACTATTATGGAAACGGTGGCAGTGATACATGGGTTTACAACCTGACCGGAGAAAATGGTATTACCTTAAAACCGGAACAGCATGCAAGATATGGTAAGCTGGTGATCAACAAAACACTGTTACATCAGAATGTGACATCCAGTGACAAAGCAACATTCGTTTTCCAGATTGATATTGAAAATCCGGATGGAACGAAAGAATCAAAAGTAGAGGCATTAGATTTTAAAACCGCAGGATCTGATTCCATTACGATCGAGCATCTGCGGGCAGGCGCAGACGTAACGGTGACAGAGGTTTACAGCGGAGCATCTTACAGTCTGGTATCCGATAATGCTGTTAAGGCAAAGATTACCGCAAACGATGAGTACAGCAGCGCAGATGCACCGACAGCAGAAGTTTCTTTTAAAAATGATACCGATGGTCGTCCAAACGGCGGATACGGCATAGTTAATAACTTCAAATTAAATAAAAATGGTCTGTATGACCATATAAAACCGGCACAGTAAAGGAGGGAAGCCAAATGAGAAAGCTACATAAAAAACCATTGGTTCTGGCAGCTGCAGCGATCGCGTTAACCGGCTCCCTGACCGTGGGAAGTGCGGTGGCATATTTTACCACATATGCAACTGCACAGGGCGGTGTCACCATGAATATGGGATTTACAGAGACAAAACCACATGAGGAAGTTGACGAAAACGGAAAACATGTCACGATTTCCAATGTTGGCGATTATGATTGTTTTGTCAGAGTCAGAGCATTTGCTCCGGTGGAATTAAGCTACAATGTACCGGACGGTGGATGGACAGACGGCGGTGACGGATACTGGTATTACAATGATGTTCTTCAGGCAGGACAGACCACGGAGAAGGAATTGAATATTACTTATAAATTCCCGTCCGGGGATCAGAAACCGGAGGAGTTTAACGTAGTAGTTATTCAGGAATGTACACCGATTCTTTATGATGAAGATGGAAACGCATACGCTGACTGGGACAACGTTGTGACAGACAGTAGCAATACACAGGAGTAGGAGGTAAATGAGGATGAAGAAGAAAAAGAAATCATTTCCGAAAGTAACAGTCCTGCTTCTGGCGGCAGCCGCAGTGCTTCTGGTTGGGAGCGGTGTGGGAAGTGCGAGAGCAGCACTGACCTATTACAGTGAGAACTATTCCGTACAGATGAATATGCAGAGTATCGGCGTATCTCTGACAGAGAACGGAGATGTTGTCAGCAGCAGAGATTATGCAGAGCCAGATAAATGGGAAGGTTCCACAGAAGGTACTTTATTAAGCAAGATGCTTGGCGAAGATGAAAAATTCACACCGGGCAAGAAATATGAGGAAGCGATTGGCGTAACAAACAGCGGAAATATCGACACATTTGTACGTGTGATCATTACAAAAAGCTGGCAGGATGCTGATGGAAACAAAAATACAACACTTTCTCCGGATTTGATCGAATTAAATTATCTGACCGATAACGGATGGGCGATCGCAGAAGATCAGTCCACACCGGAGCGGACAGTTCTGTATTACACAAAAGCAGTAGGTGTCGGAGAATCCACACCGGCATTGTCTGATACACTTCGCATCAATCAGAGTATTGCTTCTGAAGTGACAAAGACAGTGAAAGATAACACAATTACTTATAGTTACAAATATGACGGTTATACATTCCATGTGGATGCGGAGGTTGATGCAGTTCAGACACACAACGCAAAAGATGCGATCAAGAGTGCCTGGGGTGTGGATGTGAACGTGTCAGAGGATGAGACCGCGATCAGTCTGCAGTAAGGAGGTACAGAAGAATGAAAAAGAAAATTTTGTGCCTGGTGCTGACACTTGTTATGACAGTAGGGGCAGCGACAACTGCATTTGCAAAAGATTATCAGGGTGCTGACGGATGGAATGTAACTTTTGACGGCAGCAAGATGAACAGTAATTTTCAGGATTCCGATGTGACCGACGGGATGGCAAACATCCAGCCGGGTGACAGCATCGAGCTGAAAGTACAGGTAACCAATTCTGACAGTGGCAAGACAGACTGGTATATGACCAACGAAGTCATTCAGACGCTGGAAGATGCACAGGCGACAGCAGAAGGCGGCGGATATACTTATCGTCTGACTTATGTGGGAGCCGACAATACAGAAAACGTGTTATACGACAGTACAACCGTTGGTGGTGAGGGTAATTCCAAGTCCGGGGAAGGTCTCAAACAGGTGGATAATTCCACACAGGAATACTTCTATCTTGGCAGACTGGCATCCGGAGAAAGCGGAATGGTACATCTGACAGTTGGTGTTGATGGCGAGACACAGGGTAACGGCTATCAGCTGACACTGGCAAAACTCCGTATGAATTTTGCAACTGAAAAGGTGACAGAGGCAACAACCACCGTTAAAGAGAACAAAGTAGAGAAGAAGGTTCCGGGCAAGAATCATGTCGTAACGACAACCAAGCGGGTAAAAACAGGTGACACGAATCTGATGCTCAGATATTGTGCACTGGCTCTGGTTTGCGGAATTGTCTGCCTGATCCTTGCAATCTTCTCCATGAATAAAAAGAAGAAAGAAGCAAAGGCATACAGAAAGAAAGGAGAGAAATAATATGTTCAAATGGAAAAAAATGTTAATCTCTCTCCTGAGTGTATCTGTGATCGCAGCAGCACCGGCAACAACCGCGCTGGCAACGCAGCCGGGAAATGCATATACTTACAAAGTAACCTTATCCGCAGGAAATAAGGGCAGCATCAGCGGTCAGGAGAAGATCGAAGTGCAGGATCTGAATGCAGGCGATGATGTTTCTTTTGATCTGAGCCAGATTCAGGTGACAGATGAGAAATATTATGTAAAAGGTATCCGTCTCAGCGGTCGTGACAATGCAGAAGCTCTGGCGGCACCGGCATTTAACGTGGACGGTGATGCAGATTATGTCGTAGCATACGGCATCAAAGGCAATCAGGTAGCCTATACGGTTCAGTATCAGGATGAAGATGGCAACACACTGGCAGAAAGCCAGACCTTTTATGGAAATGTCGGTGACAAACCAGTCGTTGCTTATCGTTATATCGAAAATTTTGTTCCACAGGCATTGGCACTGACCAAAACCCTGAGTGAAAATGAAGCAGACAATGTGTTTACCTTTACTTACGCACCGGGTGAGACCAATCGGGTGGTAGAGACAACCACAACGATTACAACCGTTGTACCGGGAAATACTGTTTACAATACAGTGACGGTTCCGGCAGGTACCGTAGCAGGTGGAACAACGACCGGTGGCACTAATGCGGCAGGTGGAAATGCAAATGGAACAACGACCGGTGGCACCAACGTGACAGGTGGAAATGCAAATGAAACAACGACACCGGGCGGAACTACAGATGCCAATGGCGGCCGGGATGCAGATCAGGATAATACCGTAGAGAATACGGACGAGCAGACACCGCAGGAACTGGTAGATCTGGATGATGAAGATACACCTACCGGAAATATTGATGCAGAAAAGTCAGAATCTGTGAAAACAATGAATTTCAGTATTGCGATCATTGTGGCAGCTGCTGCAGCAATTGTGGCACTTTTAGTAGCGCTGAAACGCCGCAACAAAGAAACAAAATAAAAATATGTGAATCTTTATTGATGGCATGAAATGAGGCTCCCCAGAGTGAAAACTCCGGGGAGTTTTTGGGTACAATTTGAAGTAGTAAATACGGCAGAAATCAGTTATAATGAATGCAGAAAAATAAAAAGTGCGAATAATCTAAAATCAGAGGAGAATGAAGGGTGAGTAAAGAAACACGAAAGAAAAAAAATCCTATTGCAATGATATGCAGCGTAATAGGAACGATTTTGCTAATCATAGTAGTCGCAGCATGTATTCCGCTGACAGTTCCAAAAGCCATGGGCTATCAGCTCTATACGGTAGTCAGTGGAAGTATGGAACCGGCAATTCCGGTAGGAAGCCTGGTATATATCAAATATGTGGAACCAAAGGAAATTGTTGAAGGAGATGTGATCGCATTTTACGGATCGGATGCGGATGGTTCGATCATCACACATCGTGTGGTTTCAAACAGTTCTGCCATGGGTGAATTTATCACAAAAGGCGATGCTAACGAAGAAAATGATATGAATCCCGTGACGTACAATCAGTATATGGGCAAGATGGTGCGTTCCATTCCAAAAATCGGAGGTATTGTGCAGACAATCACCGGCGGTTCCGGGAAAGCTGCTGTGGGATGCGTGATCGGCTTGGCAATCGTATTGGAAATCATTGCAGCGGTGCTGAACCGGCGGCTGGAAGACGATGAGGAAGAATAACAAAGTCAAAAGCTGATAAAAGCAGACACAACTTAGAGAAAATGCTTTGTATGAAAAAAGAAGCAAAAAGAATAGTTATATTAGATTGACATTAATTTGTCAATGTGATATAAATAAATCATACATGGTGTGTTACTGATTACGCAGGCATTAACCGTGCATAGATATTTTTTGATATTTATGTAGGGTTAGTGCCTTTTTTTGTTGCCCGGGAAAATAGAGACGAAAGAAGAAAACTGCCAGCTATGTGAATTCAAAAAATGGGTACACTATAACAAATAATGCCTATCTCAGTCGAGAAGAATATTGGAGAAAGAGTGAGGAGAACTATGAAAGACAAAATTTTTGGAATTTTGCAGAGGGTTGGACGATCCTTCATGCTGCCGATCGCAATTTTGCCGGTAGCCGGTCTGCTGCTTGGAATCGGTGGATCTTTTACAAATGAAACGATGCTGGAAACTTACGGTCTGCTTGGTGTTATGGGACCGGGAACCGTACTGAATCAGATTTTGCAGGTTATGAATGCCGCAGGTAACATTATTTTTACGAATCTGCCGATCATATTTGCCATGGGTGTAGCGATTGGTATGGCAAAGAAGGAAAAAGAAGTAGCAGCTCTGGCAGCAGTTATCGCATTTTTCATTATGCATGCTTCTATCGGAGCACTGATCAACATCAAGGGCGGCGCTGAGACAATGCTGTCCGGTTCTGTAACCGATGTATGTGGTATCACATCCTTACAGATGGGTGTATTTGGTGGTATCATTGTTGGACTTGGTGTTGCTGCACTGCACAACCGTTTTTACAAAATTGAACTTCCGCAGGTGTTATCCTTCTTTGGAGGAACCCGTTTTGTACCGATCATTTCCGGTATCGTATTTGTTGGTGTCGGAATCCTGATGTTCTTTGTATGGCCGGTGATCCAGTCCGGTATCTACGCACTTGGTGACCTCGTACTGAAATCCGGTTACGCAGGTACATGGGTGTACGGTTTTCTTGAGCGTTTATTGCTTCCATTTGGTCTGCATCACGTATTTTACCTGCCGTTCTGGCAGACAGGCGTGGGCGGAACACTGGAAGTCGGTGGAAAACTCATCGAAGGCGCACAGAACATTTTCTTTGCACAGTTATCTGATCCGACTGTGGATCACTTTGCAGTGTCCGCAACCAGATTTATGTCCGGTAAATTCCCGCTGATGATCTTTGGTCTGCCGGGAGCAGCACTTGCGATGTACCGCACCGCAAAACCGGAAAAAAGAAAAGCTGTCGGTGGTCTGTTACTCTCCGCAGCACTGACTTCCATGCTGACAGGTATCACAGAGCCGTTAGAGTTCACCTTCCTGTTTGTAGCACCGCTGCTGTATGGTATCCACTGCGTATTTGCAGGTCTGGCATACATGCTGATGCATATTTGTAACGTTGGTGTAGGAATGACATTCTCCGGCGGATTTATCGATCTGTTCCTGTTTGGTATTTTACAGGGCAACAAGAAAACAAGCTGGGTTTGGGTAGTGATCATCGGTGTGATTTACTTCATTGTATACTACTTCCTGTTCAGCTTCCTGATCAAAAAATTAAACCTGAAAACACCTGGTCGTGACGATACAGAAGAAGTAAAACTGTATACAAGAGCCGATGTTAATGCGAGAAAAGAAGGCGAAAACGGCGCAGCAGGGGATGATCCTGTATCTGAGGGAATCCTGCAGGGACTTGGCGGCAAGAAAAATATTTCTGATGTCGACTGCTGTGCAACCAGACTTCGTTGTACCGTATTCAAACCGGAGTTAGTCAATGATGCGATCCTGAAAGCAACCGGAGCTTCCGGTGTGGTTCACAAAGGAAATGGTGTTCAGATCATTTACGGACCAAAAGTAACGGTGATCAAATCCAATTTTGAGGATTATCTGGAGAAAGCTCCGAATGAGGAGATTAACACAGATGAGACAGCTTCTGAATCAGCAGATGCAGCTCAGACAGAGACAGCCGCAGAGACACAGGAGTCAAAAGAAGTTGTAAAAGAAACCATTATCGTATCAAGCCCGATCACAGGTATCGCGGCAGATCTGGCAACCGCACCGGATGACGCTTTTGCCGGAAGAATGATGGGTGACGGAGCAGTGGTGACTCCGACCTCAGCAACCATTGTAGCACCGGAAGACGGACAGGTTATTTTCGTATTTGATACAAAGCATGCCATCGGATTTTTGACAGACAGCGGTTTATCCATGCTGCTTCACATCGGTATTGACACCGTAAATCTGGAAGGCAAAGGTTTCACTTGTTTCGTAGAAAACGGGCAGAGCGTGAAAAAAGGTGACAAGATGCTGGAAATCGATATTGAATATCTGACCGCAAATGCACCGTCCCTGTGCTCCCCGATTCTGTGTACAGAATTAGAGGATAATCAGAAAGTCAGACTGCTGGCAGAGGGTGAAATAAAAGCCGGAGATCCGTTATTTGCAGTAGACGTATACGAAGAAGCCTAAAGAAAAGTTATTTGCAACGGTATTTGCAACAATCATGTACGAAGAAAAAATAAGTGCAGTTCAGGGGTTGGCAAAAAGAAACCTGAGCTGCCAAATAGAAGAAGATTGAAACAACAAAGTATGAAACAAATTATCATCAGGAGAAGGAGAGCAGTATGGCACAGGAGTACAAAGGAAAATCCGTGTATAAAGGAATTGTCTTAGGACCGATCGTGGTATTTAAGAAAAATGATGTACAGGTAAAACGGGAAAAAATCACAGATGCAGAAGGCGAGATCGCCCGTATGCAGGAAGCGGTGAACGCTTCTCAGGAGCAGCTTCAAAAACTGTACGACAAGGCAGTCAAAGAAGTTGGAGAAGCGAGCGCAGCGATTTTTGAAGTACATCAGATGATGCTGGAAGATGAGGATTATCAGGATGCGATCTGCAATATGATCCGTAATGAGATGGTCAATGCAGAATATGCTGTTGCTGTTACCGGAGACAATTTTGCGGAAATGTTTGCCAGCATGGACGATGATTATATGCAGGCACGTTCTGCGGATGTCAGAGATATTTCCAATCGTCTGGTTCAGAATCTGTCCGGAAATGCGCCGGTGGATATGAACGATATGGAACCGTCCATTATCGTGGCTGATGATCTGTCTCCAAGTGAGACGGTTCAGATGGACAAAGACAAAATCCTTGGTTTTGTAACTGTACACGGATCCACCAACTCCCATACTGCAATCCTTGCCCGGATGATGAACATTCCGGCGCTGATTGGTGTGCCGATGGATCTGGATGCGCTGCAGAATGGCATGCAGGCAGTGGTCGATGGATTTGAAGAAACCTTCACGGTAGAACCGTCAGAGGAAGTATGTGCACAGACAAAAGTTCGCATGGCAGAAGAAGCGGAAAAACAACAGCTTTTGCAGCAGATGAAAGGGCAGGAAACCGTCACAAAGGACGGAAAACACGTACATCTGTATGCAAATATCGGAAGTGTGTCTGACATCGCAAGTGTACTGGATAATGATGCAGAGGGTGTTGGTCTGTTCCGAAGCGAATTCCTGTATCTTGGAAAAACAGATTTCCCGACAGAGGAAGAACAGTTTGCAGCTTACAAACAGGCATTGCAGTTGATGGCAGGCAAAAAAGTGATTATCCGTACCCTTGACATTGGTGCAGACAAACAGGTGGATTATTTTAACCTTGGCAAAGAAGAAAATCCGGCAATGGGTTACCGTGCGATCCGTATCTGTTTGAAGCAGCCGGAAATCTTCAAAACACAGCTTCGTGCATTGCTTCGCGCTGCTGTATACGGAAATCTGTCTGTGATGTATCCGATGATCACATCCACTGAAGAAGTGGAGCAGATTTTTGCCATTGTAGAAGAAGTGCGGGCAGAACTGGAAGCGGCAGAAATTCCATATAAAATGCCTGAGCAGGGTGTGATGATCGAGACACCGGCAGCGGTTATGATCAGTGATGAACTGGCACAGATGGTAGATTTCTTCAGTATCGGAACCAACGACCTGACACAGTATACACTGGCCATCGACCGTCAGAATGCAAAACTGGATGATTTTTACAATGCACATCACAAAGCAATTTTACGCATGATCCGTATGGTTGTGGAAAATGCACACAAATATGGAAAATGGGCAGGTATCTGCGGCGAGCTTGGCGCAGATCTGGAACTGACCAGTGCATTTATGGAAATTGGTGTGGATGAGCTTTCCGTGGCACCGTCCATGGTTTTGAAAGTTCGTAAAAATATCCGTGCATATGCAGAATAATAAATTTTGACCAAAGAAATACGGGCAGCAGCAGATTCGGTGAGGATTTGTTGCTGTCCGTTTTGCAAATATTATCGTAAATATGATACTATAAAAATGATACTGTAAAAATGAAGCGTGCTTGTACAGAACGTTGATTTATAACAATATGTACAGCATAGGATTGCTTTTTATCGTTTTTTACAGGGAGATTTCTGTTTTGTGGGTTTGAAAATACGGGGTTCTATGCTAAAATAATATCATTATAAACTATTTTGTGGGAGAAGGAAGTAAAATATGTATCGCATATGTAAGGTATTGAATCATAATGGGGTAATTGCCATTGATATGAATAACAGTAAAGAATATGTGCTTTTAGGAAAAGGTGTCGGATTCGGGAAAAAGCCCGGCGAGCGTTTTGAACAGCCGGTGGACTGTACCGTGTATTCCCTGCAAGAGACTTCCTCACGGGGAGCTGCTGCTGATCTGATCAAGACCATCCAACCGGAATATTTTCAGATGGCAAACCGGATTCTGAACGAGGCAGAGCGGCATTTTGGAAAAATTGACCGCAGTATTCTGTTTCCGATGGCAGATCATATCGCGTTTGCGGTACAGCGTCTGCAAAAAGGGGAGCAGATTTCCAATCCACTGACAGAGGATATCAAGACATTGTTCCATGCAGAATTTAAAGTCGCATCTCTCATACGGCCGATTCTGAAAGAAGAAAAACAGATTGATATTGATGATGACGAGATCGGTTATGTGGCATTACACATTCATTCCGCACTGGAAAAAGAATCTGTTTCGGTATCCATGCAGATGGCGCGGACGGTGCGTGATTGTATATCCTTGATCGAGGAACAGCGTGGTATTCATATCAATGTGATGTCTTTGAGCTATAATCGTCTGATGAACCATGTGAAATATATGGTTGCACGTGCGCTCAAAGGGGAGTCCCTGAAAGTCAATATGAACGATTATGTACAACATAATTTTCCGGAATCCTATGAACTGGCAACGACTGTATGTGATCATCTCAGTCATGCGCTTCGGAATCCGTTGGAGGAATTGGAGATCGGATATCTGGCCATGCATATTGAGCGAGTGAGTCAGGATGATGAATAGTTTTGTCTCGGAAAAACGGACAAATATAAAAATGCGGGTCGATGTAAGAACATCGTCCCGCATTTTTTTTCTATGGCAGAGTTGCTTATTTGGTCAAATATGCTTTTAACAGTTCAAATGTATTTTTGACACCATCCACATGGGAGCGCTCATAGTTGTGGGAGGCATACACACCCGGACCGATCAGCCCATGACGGATATCAAAACCGCCCCGCAGCGTTGCTTCCACGTCTGAACCATAATGTGGATATACATCAATGGCATAATCCAGACCATTTGCTTTTGCAAGTTCAGACAGTTCTGTTACCAGATCGTAGTTGTAAGGACCGCCGGAATCTTTGGCACAGATAGAAACCATACGTTCGGTACAGCCAAGGTCATCACCAACGCAGCCCATGTCGACGGAAATCATTTCTTCTGTATCTGCCGGGATGAAACTTCCACCGTGACCGACTTCTTCATAAACAGTAAATAATAAGGAAACTTTGCGATTCAAAGTAAGTGTTCCGGCAGCAATTTCTTTTGCAATTCCCAGCAGGATTGCAGCGGATAGTTTGTCATCCAGAAAACGGCTCTTAATGTAACCGCTTGGAGTAACAGTTGTACGCGGATCCATGGCAATGATATCGCCGGTCTGAACGCCAAGAGCCTTTACGTCTTTTTCAGAGCTTACATTTTCATCCAGCAGAATTTCCATGTTTTCTTCTGTCGTTTCCACTTTCTGATCAGCTACATGTGCAGACGGTTCTTTATTTAATACGACACCGGTGTATACTTTGCCATCTCTTGTGTGTACGGTACAGTTTTCTCCGTCAGCAGTACTCCACTGATGTCCGCCGAGTGTTGTTGGGCGCAGACGGCCGTTGCTTTTGATGGAACGAACCATAGCACCAAGAGTGTCTACATGCGCTGCAAGAATCAGAGGGCTTCCTTCGCCACCGATCGTTACAAGGACATTACCTTTGCGGGAACGCTCCGGAGCATATCCTAATTCTTCCAGTGTGGAAATCAGATAGCGGCTTACTTCTTTTGTGAATCCTGAAGGACTTGGAATAGAAGTCAGCTGCTTTAGCTGATCAGTAATAAAAGTAATAGTTGAATTTTTCATAATCAAACTCCTTAATAGTATATTTTTGATCTGCATGAATCATACATTTATAGCAAAGAGGTTTGCTCTGTTATTCTATAACGAAACAGAAAAAAATTCTAGTGCAAAAATAGGGCAGCGCCAGCTGTGGCACAGTTTGGAGTGAATGAAATGTGGTGGCTGGCAGGAGGACATGCACACAGGACGGTAGGACATTTTTCGTTGCAGGAGCGAGCATAGCCTGCCTCCGGGAGTGTGTCTGAGCACGCTGGTTTTGCGTGTGAGTTCGCGGGAGGAGGCAGAGATAAGCGGCGCAGCGGATGCAGAAAAATGTCCGTGTCCGTGTGTATGTCCTCCTCCAGCCTCTATTTCAGGAAGGTAAAATTATACAAAATATCCGGAAAATTCAGTGCTGACTTTTGCATGTTTTTACCGTATTATTAAAAATATTCTGTAAACAAAAGACAAAAGGAGGAAAAGTGTGCGTGCCACAAAAACAGGTGTGCGAAAAATAAATACAAAAATTAGCTATTTTAGTTGACCATTATGTAAAAAGCAGGTATAATAATTGATATTGTCGACAATTTACAATAGTAAAGCACTAGAGAATTGTATAAAATTGGCGACAGCGTGACGTATGAGAATGAGAGAGGAAAGGTGTAAAAAATGGCGAAGTACACAGTACGAAGAGTCTTTATGGCGATTGTTACAGTGCTGGTAGTTGCGTGTGTTACGTTTTTCTTGATGAATGCAATCCCGGGTAATCCGTGGTTATCTGAGAAAACTCCGACACAGGCGACCATCGACGCTTTAAATGCGAAATATGGACTTGACAAGCCCCTGATCGTTCAGCTGGGCAAATATCTTGGAAATCTTCTTCACGGAGATTTTGGTACATCAATCAAAATGCAGAAAAACCGTGCAGTATTAGACATTATCAAAGAAATGTTTCCGGTTTCTGCAAAAGTAGGTGTGTTTGCACTTTTATGGGCAATTGCAGTAGGACTTCCACTTGGGTGTCTGGCAGCTTACAAGAGAGGTACATGGGTAGACAGCTTCCTTAGAGTAGTATGTACTATCGGTATCTCCATGCCAGGATTCGTAGTTGCAACATTATTACTTCACACATTATGTGGAGGTATCCCGGGATTTAAAGTATTCCCGGCATTATTTGACGGAACACCAAAGAGTTACGTCCTGCCATGTCTGGCATTAGGATTTTACCCGATGTGTTATCTGTCACGACAGACCAGAACAGCGATGCTGGATTCCATCAATCAGGAATATATTAAGACAGCACGTGCAAAAGGTCTGAAAAACGGAAAAATTATTTTCAAGCATGCGCTGAGAAATGCATTGATCCCGGTTATCACTTATCTGGGACCGCAGATTGCATTTACACTGTGTGGCGGTATGGTTGTTGAGCAGGTATTCTCTATCCCGGGACTGGGCCGTTATTTTATTCAGGCTATCCAGAACCGTGATTATCCGCTGATCATGGGAACCACAATTTTCCTGGCTTCCTTTATTGTTATCATGAACCTGATCGTTGACCTGTGCTACAAACTGGTAGATCCGCGTATCAATCTGGCGAAGGGAGGAAATTAAGCATGTCTGGAAAGAAAAGATTTCAGAAACCAGGCTCTCTTCAACCGAATATTGATGATATTTTAGAGTGGAGCAAATTACCGGAGGATGCATTTGAAGCGGCAAGCTCACAGGAAAAAGCAGATTTTATCAAAGATCGTAAGAGTGTTTCCTACTGGGCAGATGCATGGCGTCGCCTTCGCAGAAACAAGGTTGCAATGGTTGCCCTGGGGATTATCATTGCTCTGGTTATTTTCGGATTTGTGGGACCGAGCGTGGTTCCTTATACTTATAAGCAGCAGGTACGTGGTTCTGAGGCGTTACATCCATGGCATTATACTCTGGAAGATCAGGAGAAGATCAATGCCTATATGGAAGAACATAACGATACCGAAAATCTGACACCGGATGAGGCAGTCGAGAAAGCAAAAGCTGAAGCTGAAGCAGAAGGTAAGGAATTAAGTCGTATTGAAGAATCAAAGATCCGTGCGAAAGCAAGTGTTTCTCAGCAGAAAGAGAGTGAGGAGCATGTGACAGAGGCAGAGGCAGCCAAAGCACTTAGAATCAAACACAAAGCCTTTGGTTATTCTGCTCAGGAACTTCAGAAAAAAGCAGATGGTGAGAAAGTATTCCCACATGTATTTGGTACAGATGATCAGGGTCGTGACATCATGGTTCGTGTCATGGTGGGAACAAGAATCTCTATCATTGTTGGTGTATGTGCGGCAATTATCGTACTGATCATCGGTGCATTATATGGTTCTATTTCCGGTTACTGCGGTGGCGTAGTAGATACGGTAATGCAGCGTATTGTTGAGATCATTTACTCCATCCCGGAGATGCTGATCATCCTGTTGCTTTCCGCAACATTAAAACCGGCGCTGGAGCAGTTCCAGAACACCGGTAACGGACCGTTGCAGAATCTGGTAACGATTCTTGGACCAAACCTGATCTCCATGTTTATTGCATTCGGTTTATTATACTGGGTAACCATGAGCCGAATCATCCGTGGACAGATCCTTCAGTTAAAACAGCAGGAGTACGTGACCGCTGCCCGCGCCCTTGGTGCAAAAGGCGGACGTATCATTGGTAAACATCTGCTTCCGAACTGTATCGGACAGATCATTACAACGACATTCCTGCAGATTCCATCCGCAATCTTTTTGGAATCCTTCCTTTCTTTCATCGGTGTAGGTGTATCTGCCCCGCTGACAAGTTTAGGTTCTATGTGTTCTGAGGCTTTAAGTGGTCTGAGCACATATCCATACAGATTATTTATCCCGGCAGGAATCCTGAGTCTTATGATTCTGGCTCTGAACCTGTTCGGTGACGGACTTCGTGATGCATTAGATCCGAAGCTGAAGAAATAAGGAGAGGAGGAGACAAAATGGAACAGGAAAAGAAAAATGATAAACTGTTAGAGGTCAGAGATCTCAAGGTCTCTTTCTTTACTCCGGCAGGAGAAGTAAAAGCAGTAAACGGAATTACTTACGATGTCAATTATGATGAAGTTATGGGTGTCGTAGGTGAGTCTGGTTCCGGTAAAAGCGTGGAAGCATATTCTATCATCGGATTACTTCAGAATCCGGGTAAAGTAGTGGGAGGTTCCATTACTTTTGAGGGACAGGATATGCTGTCAAAGACCAAGAACGAGATGATTAATTTCCGTGGAAAAGAAGTAGCAATGATCTTCCAGAACCCGATGACCTGTCTGAATCCGGTTTATACCATCGGAAACCAGCTGGTTGAGGCTCTGAAAGCACATGATACAGAGATCAGTAAAGAGGATGCCGCGAAGCATGCCATGAAGATGCTGGAAGAAGTAGGTATCAACAACGTGGAAAAACGTATGAAACAGTACCCGCATGAGCTTTCCGGCGGTATGCGTCAGAGGGTTATGATCGCCATGGGTCTGATCTGTCATCCGAAGCTTCTGATCGCCGATGAGCCGACAACCGCTCTGGATGTAACCATTCAGGCACAGATCCTGGAGCTGATGAAAAAACTTCAGAAACAGAATCACATGGGTATTATCTTTATCACACATAACCTTGGTGTTGTGGCAGAGATCTGTGATAAGGTATCTGTTATGTATGCAGGTAAAATGGTAGAGCAGGGACCGGTTGATGATATTTTCTATAATCCGGGTCATCCTTATACAAAAGGTCTGCTTCGTTCTATGCCGCGTGTAGATGCTGAGAGTTATGAGCGTCTGATTCCAATTGAGGGTTCACCGGTCGATATGTTAAATCCGCCGGAAGGATGTCCGTTTGCACCGCGTTGTGAACATGCAATGAAGATCTGTCTGCAGCAGATGCCGCCATATGTGGAGATGGGAGAAAATCATCGTGCTGCATGCTGGCTGCGTGTGCAGGACTGTCTGGAAGAAAACAAAAAAGGCGATACTCAGACAGAAAATATTGAAAAAACGGAGGTAGACAACCATGAGTGAGAAAAATGATGTACTTATTCAGGTTGATCACCTGAAAAAATATTTCCCGGTAAAGGGATTAAAAGGACCTGGTGTGCAGGCGGTAGAAGATATTTCTATCTTTATCAATCGTGGTGAGACACTTGGTCTGGTAGGCGAGTCCGGATGTGGTAAAACCACTCTGGGACGAACCATCCTTCAGTTACACGAGCCGACTTCCGGAAAAATTGTTTACGATGGTGAGACAATTTTTGAGAGAGAGGATCCGTGGCAGAGAGATGCAGAGGGAAATCTGCATCCGGTAAAAGTACCAAAAGCAACACAGTTAAACATGCTTCCATACAGACGGAAAATGCAGATTATTTTTCAGGATCCATCCGCAAGTCTGGATCCGCGTATGACCGTTGGTGAGATTATCGGAGAGGTACTGGATATTCATAAACTGTGTCCGACCAAAAAGGATCGTACTGACCGTATCAAAGAACTGCTTGGAAGAGTAGGTTTGAATACAGAGCATGCAAACCGTTATCCGCACGAGTTCTCCGGTGGACAGCAGCAGCGTGTCGGCATTGCCCGTGCGCTGGCAGTAAAACCGGAATTCATCGTTTGTGACGAGCCGATTTCCGCACTGGATGTTTCCATTCAGTCACAGGTTGTAAATATGCTGGAAGATATGCAGGAGGAGATGGGACTGACCTATCTGTTCATCGCTCATGATATTTCCGTTGTACGTCATATTTCACACCGTATCGGCGTAATGTATCTGGGAACTATGGTAGAGCTGGCAGAGAGCTATGAGCTGAACCGTCATCCGTTACATCCGTATACACAGACTCTGCTTTCCGCAGTACCAGTTCCGGATCCGGAGGTAAGCAGAAGCAGACAGCGTATCGTTCTGGAAGGAGATATTCCTTCTCCGATGAATCCGCCAAGCGGATGCCGTTTCCATACACGTTGTCCATATGCAATGGATAAATGTAAAGAATGTGTACCGAAATTCAAAGAGTATGAAAAAGGTCACTGGGTGGCATGCCACCTCCTGGAGCAGTAGAAAATTGCTTTTGTCTCAGTCGAGACGGCTTTCACTTTTATAAGTGAGAGATTTGGGATTGGATAACACAGGGAAACCTGTTTATCAATAAAATTTTAAAGGAGAGTACTATGAAAAAGAGATTGGTATCAGTTGTATTAGTTGCAGCTTTCGCTTTTTCCATGCTTGCGGGCTGTGGAAGCGACAACAGCGCATCTAAAGACAACAACAAAACATCTGCAGATGCAGAGCAGACAGCAACCAACGACGGCGATGGATTCAACCTTACTGTAAACTTCGCATCCGAGCCGATGACAATGGATCCGGCCCTGAACTCCGCCGTAGATGGAGCTGTCATGGCTAACCATTTATTCGAAGGTCTGATGAAATGGGAGAGCACAGGTGAGGAAGTTGAAGGTTCTGAAGGAAGTTGCGACACTGCAAAACTTACTTACGGCCAGGCTGAGAGCTATGACAAAACAACAAATGATGATGGAACAGTAACATACACATTCCACCTTCGTGATGGCATCAAATGGTCTGACGGAAAAGACGTTACAGCAGGCGACTTTGAGTATTCCTGGAAACGTCTGGTTACCCCGGCTACAGCAGCAGATTACAACTACATGCTTGACTGCGTTGTAAACGCAAACGAGATCATGGCAGGTAAGAAAGATCCTTCTGAGTTAGCTGTAAAAGCAGTTGATGATAAGACATTTGAAGTAACTTTAACAACAGATCTTCCATATTTTGAAGAGCTGTGTGCATTCCCGGCTATGATGCCTGTACGTCAGGACATCATTGAGGCTAAGGGTGATCAGTGGACATTTGATCCGTCTACATATATCTCCAATGGTCCATACAAACTGACAGAGTGGACACACAACTCACAGATTGTAATGGCTAAAAATGAGAACTACTATGATTATGCAAATCTTGGACCGGATACCATTACATTTAAATTAATGGATGATTCCAATGCTATGCTTTCCGGTTTCAAATCTGGCGAGCTTGATTACATCCAGAATGTTCCACAGGCAGAACTTCCTAGCCTGATCGCTTCCGGCGATATGAAGATCGTAGATTATCTTGGAACCTACTATGTATGCTTCCAGACACAGAAAGCTCCATTTGACAATCCGAAAGTACGTGAGGCATTCACACTTGCTGTTGACCGTAACTACATTGTTGAAAAAGTAACTCAGGCCGGACAGGTTGAAGCTGGTGCTTATGTACCAAGCGGTATCTCTGATGCTGAGGAAGGATCTGATTTCCGTAAAGTTGGTGGAGATTACTATGATCCGACAAAGGATGCTTATGAAGCAAACTGCGAGAAAGCCAGACAGCTCCTTGCAGAGGCTGGTTACCCGAACGGTGAAGGATTCCCGGTTGTAGAGTACCTGTACAACACAGATGATGCTCACAAAGCTGTTGCTGAAGCACTTCAGAACATGTGGGAGCAGGAACTTGGCGTAACAGTTACACTGAACAATCAGGAGTGGAATGCATTCCTTCAGACACGTAAAGATGGTGATTTCTCTATCGCACGTAACGGATGGATTTCTGATTACAATGATCCGGTATCTTTCCTTGATATGTGGGTAACAGGTGGTGGAAACAACGATGCTCACTACTCTAATCCGGATTACGATAACCTGATCAGCCAGGCGAAAGCTGAATCTGATCCTGCTGCACGTATGAAACTGTTACATCAGGCAGAGGACATCTTAGTAGGTCAGGATTACGTAGTTGATCCGCTGTACTTCTATACACAGAAATATATGCTGCGTGATGGAATCGAAGGCATGTACTACACACCACTGGGATACTTCTTCTTTGGATATTGTACACAGTCTAAGTAGTAAATGACATGAAAAGGAATCCTGCTTGCAGGATTCCTTTTTTAAAAAAAAAAATTGTTTTGGTGTTATGAGGAGAATTTTTTCAGTGAGAAGCACGCAGACACGGACAATTGAAAATTCTCATCTATGCAATGGCAATATTTTCCATTTAGCCAAATAAATTTTATGATAAGATTTTAGTGAAAAGAATACGAGTAATATAGGCGTACTTTTTTCAATGAAATTTTATTACCAGAATAATAAATTACTTTATATATAAATACATAGGAGTAATTGGTTTAGGAGGATTTACTATGCGAGCTTATGAAAGATTATTAAATTATGTCAAAGTCTGGACAACCAGCGACGAGGAGAGCACCACTTCTCCGACAACTATACGTCAGTTTGATCTGGCGAAACTTCTGGTGGAAGAAATGAAGGAAATGGGCATCGAAGATGCCATGATGGATGAGTATGGTTATGTGTATGGTCATATTTTGGCAACTCCGGGATATGAGGATCGTACAGCAATCGGTTTTATCGCGCATATGGATACCGCGCCGGATTACAGCGGAGAAAATGTAAAACCGCAGATCATCGAAAAGTATGATGGAAAAGATGTGGTTCTTGGAACTTCTGGCAGAACACTGAGTACAAAAGATTTTCCAATGTTGAAAACTATGGCAGGGAGAACACTGATCACGACAGACGGAATGACACTTCTGGGTGCCGATGACAAAGCAGGTATTGCTGAGATTCTGACTGTTGCCGAAGAATTATTAAAAGGTGATATCCCTCATGGAAAAGTATGTATCAGTTTTACTACCGATGAGGAAGTTGGAAGCGGCGCGTGTCATATGGATCTGGAGCGTTTTGGTGCACCGTATGCTTATACGGTAGACGGCGGTCCGGAAGGTGAGATTCAGTTTGAAAACTTCAATGCAGCTTCCGCAGAATTTGCAATCCATGGCGTTAACGTACATCCGGGCGAGGCAAAAGATATCATGGTTAATTCCATGAAAATAGCAATGGAATTACAGAGCATGCTGCCGGAACAGGAAGCACCGGAGCACACCGAAGGTTATGAAGGATTTTTCCATCTGATGGAAATGAATGGCAGTGTGGAAGAAACAACCATGAGCTATCTGATCCGTGAATTTGATGCAGAAAAATACGAAGCGCGTAAGGTGCTGATGCAGGAAATCACTGCTTCCTTAAATAAAAAATACGGTGATGGAACTGTAGAACTGAATTTGAAAGATTCTTATCGCAATATGCGCGAGAAAATCGAACCATGCATGCAGCTCATTGATTTTGCAGTTCAGGCTTGTAAAGATGCGGATGTTACACCGGATATCGCACCGATCCGCGGTGGCACAGACGGTGCGCGTTTAAGTTTTGTGGGACTTCCGTGTCCGAATCTTGGAACCGGCGGTTATGGATTCCACGGTGCCTATGAGCATATTACGGCAGAAGGCATGGACAAAGCCGCTGCGATTATAAAAAATATTGTATCCCGGTTCACACATCACATGTAGCAGAGGGAATGATCATGCCTGCATGAGGAATTTTCTTGCTGCATAGTGATGAAGGGAGCGACGTTTTATGAGCCAAAAGAGCTGTGTAACAGCGAAGGAGCACGATAGTGCGTCTGGCGAATGGAGCGTGTGAATTGTTGTTGAGAAAAAGAGAAAGAGTAGGAAATTTTATGGGTGCATTATTGTATCAGACGTTAAGAGAGAGCATTGTGGATGCCATCCGCAGCAAAATTTTTAACCATGAGATCAAACCCGGACAGCGTATCGTGGAATTGGAGCTGGCGAAAGAATTTCATACAAGCCGGGGACCGATCCGTGAAGCGCTCAGACAACTGGAAAATGAAGGAATTATTGTGTATACAAGAAATGTAGGATGTTCTGTGAAAGAACTTTCCTTTCAGGACTCCTATGAGGTGTATTTACTGAGAACCAATTATGAGGTTATCAGTGTACGGTTCCTGCAGGGAAAAATTCCGGAGGAATCCATGCAACGTCTGGAAGAAATTTTGAGTCGGATGAAAAATCTGACGGCAGAAGAATTTGATCAGGTATTTGAATGTGATAATGAATTTCATGAGGAACTGGTAAAGATGTGTGGTATGCCGCGGGTTCAGAAAGCATGGAAAGAACAGTATTACGGAAATCTGTTTGCCGGATATGATCTGGTGCAGGATAAAGAAGCCATTGCAAAACACCAGTATGCGTCACATAAAGTAATATTTGATGCATGTGTGTCCGGAGATTGCGAAGCAATCTGCAAAGCTATCAAGGATCATTATTGGAGAACCATTGCCGGAATGATGCGCGATCAAAATGTGGATGCACCGCACCTTGAGACTGGTTGGGACTGTTCGTTTTAACAAAAGTTTCTTTTGTGGTGAATATTAAGTAATGAAGGAAAATCAGCTTTATTTTGTCTTGTAAGCTAACAATCGCTTTTCAAGAAAAAATAAAGCTGATTTTTAATTTTAGTTACCCATAAAACGTTCGTCTTGCATATTTTATAGTATATTAGATACAAGTCTTGAAAATTTGCATGTAGTTTCACATGCGTTCGACTTGATCTGATATAAGCTTCGACAGACTGGTCGAAGAAAGGATGGTAAAAGTATGGCAAGATTTACGAACCAGGCTCAGTTGCGCTATGGAAATTCCGTAGCGAATTCAAATATTGCGGTAGGAGAAATTCTGGAGGTGTTGTCTGCGACAAAGACTGCGGTTCGAAAAGTATATGAACAGGATGACACGATAACTTACGTGATCAGTGTGGTAAATTCCGGGACAGTTTCGTTAAATGGCATGACTGTGACCGATAATCTGGGCACATATGCCTTTGATGCAACAACGTTGACACCGCTTGTCTATGTGACAGATACCGTAAATTACTATATCAATGGTGTATTACAGCCAAAGCCAACGGTTACGCCGGGAGCACCACTGGCAATTTCCGGTCTCAATATACCGGCAGGTGGAAATATCGTACTGGTGTATGAGGCAAAACTGAATGAATATGCACCTCTGGCAGGAGAATCCGAGATTACAAATACTGTAACCATTTCCGGCGGTGGTATTACCCCAATCCAGGTAGAAGAAACCGTTCAGGCATTGAGTAATCCGGTTCTGACAATCACAAAATCCATCAGTCCGGTTCCTGTAACAGAAAACGGCACACTGACCTATACGTTTCTGATTCAGAATAACGGAAATACCGCAGCAGAAGAAGGTACCGCGGCAGTGATCACCGATGATTTTGATCCAATTTTGAATAATCTGACGGTATCTTTCAATGGAACTGCATGGACAGAAGGTGTGGATTACACTTATGATGAGACAACCGGAAGTTTTGCAACCATTGCCGGAAAAGTAACCGTACCGGCGGCAGAATATGTCCAGGATCAGGTCACCGGAGCCTGGATCACAAATCCGGGAATCAGTACCCTGATCATAACCGGCACAGTGTAAAATGCTTCTTGATTAGAATTTTTAGATAATGAAGCGCCCCCAATTGATTTTGTCTTTCCGCCCAGGAAGCGCTCGTCAAGAAAAAATAAATTGGAGGCGCATTTACGTTGAGATGATATGTGTAAATAGCGGGCTCAGAGCAAATTTTTTCTGACGGCGATTGTTAGCTGACAGAACAAATTTGTCTGAGTCCGCTTTTAAAAACCAATCGTATAATTACAGCGGCATGAAGTAAGGATAAGCAGTGTGGTTTTATTCATTGTGCAGAGTCCCTTTTCATAACTTATATTTAAACCACATAATTACCCGTAATAAACCCACGATTTTGAAAAAACGTTGTTTTTTGGACGAAAGTCGAAGATTGTATGGTTGACTGTTAAAATCTGCTTTCGTATAATGATTGTTACAGCTTAAGCATAACAAAAAAACAGCTTCCTATTAAATGGAGAAAAACAGGAGAATGCATAGAAGTATGAATAATATACTGAAAATTTTTAAAAGAGATCTGAAGCGTCTGCTTCGGAATCGTGCAGCGGTACTTGTAATTGGCGGTGTGTGTCTGCTTCCGTCTCTGTACGCATGGTTCAATATTGATGCAAATATGGATCCTTACGGAAATACACAGGGAATCAAGATTGCAGTGGCAAATTGTGATGAAGGTGCCAGCACTGCGCAGATGACGCTGGATGCCGGTGAAACGATCATTGAAAATCTGAAAGAAAATAAGCAGCTTGGATGGACTTTCGTCGATGAAAATGAAGCGAAGGAGGGCGTAAAATCTGGTGAATATTATGCAGCTATCGTTATTCCGGAGAATTTCAGTGATTCACTGCTCAGCATTTTGTCCGGAGATATCAAAAAGCCGGAATTAGACTATTATATTAATGAAAAGAAGAATGCCATTGCGCCGAAAATCACAGATACCGGTGCAACGACTCTGCAGCAGCAGATCAATGATACCTTTTCTTCTGTTGCATCGGAGGCAATTTCAGAAGTGATCAGTTCTTCCGCAGGAAATCTGACGGTGGATGTGGATCAGACGAATTCGGAATTGTTGCAGACGATTCAGGAAGTACGGGAGAATCTGTCCGGTTATCAGGGCGTTTTGACAGATTTTCAGGATACCGTAAAACAGTCTGACAGTCTGATCAATGATACGGTAAAGACACTGGATCAGGTAAAAGATTCTGTAGAATCTGTATCTGATACGTTAAATACCGGCGCGGACCTGTTAAAAGAAAGTCGTCTGGCAACCGGTTCTTTTGCTACCCAGATTTCAAACAGTTTATCGGATGGGGAAAGTTTCATAAATGATGCCTATATCAATGCGGCAGTAAAATTTGGAAAACTGGAAACACAGGCAGAACAGATCACAACCTCTGTGTCTGGCAGCATTGATTCTGTAAATGAATTAAATCAGAAAAACAAACAGATTCTGGACGAACTTTCCAAACTGCATGACAGTATTGGTGGGGATTCTCAGATTTCCGCATCCATCGGAGAGCAGATTACAAAACTGCAGCAGCAGAATCAGGAATTTTCGCAGCTTCTGGATTCCTTAAACAGCGGAAATTCAGCAATTGCAGACAGTATGAAAAATGCCCGGACGACACGTACCGATCTGGAGCAGATTGCGGGAAACAGCAAAAATTCCTTGCGCGATTATAAAAATTCTCTGTGTCAGGATGTTCTGCCGAAAGTGGATGAATCTCTGGATGCGGTAGCTTCCGTCAGTGGCAATTTTTCTGCAATTTTATCCGGGATCACGCCGACGGCAGATCAGTTAAAAGCAATGCTGCAGCAGCTGCAGACCAGTCTGGATGACAGTGTGAATGCTTTGACAAAGACGGGAGAAGCACTGGAAAAAGTTGACGTACAGCTTGCATCTACAGCGACAGATGTACAGGCTTTACAGAGTTCCGAAGCATATCAGCAGATTTTGTCTCTGGAAGGTATTGATGCAGAAGCAATTTCCGACTTTATGTCCTCACCGGTTTCCATCACTTCAGAAGTACTGTATGATGTGAAAAATTATGGTTCCGGCATGACACCGTTTTACACCAATCTGGCATTGTGGGTTGGTGGTCTGATCCTGGTTTCTATTTTGAAACAGGAAGTAGACAAAGATGAAGAAGTATCCGATTTTTCTTCCACCAGTGCATATTTTGGCAGATGGATGCTGTTTGTTGCCCTGGGGCTGATTCAGGGATTTATTGTGTGTCTGGGTGATCTGATTTTGCTGAAAGTACAGTGCGTTCACCCGGTTGCATTTGTCTGCACAGGTGTGTTCTGCTCCTTTGTGTATGTCAATATCATTTATGCACTGGCATTGACCTTCAAACATATCGGAAAAGCACTGGGTGTATTTTTCATCATTTTACAGATACCGGGATCTTCCGGAACGTATCCGATTGAGATGATGCCGGGATTTTTTCAGAAACTGAATCCGTTTCTGCCATTTACCTATGCGATTCGGGCAATGAGAGAATGTATCGCGGGATACTATGACCATACATATGTGAAAAATCTGAACGTCCTGTGGGTATTTGTTATGCTGGCACTGTTTATCGGTTTGGTGCTTCGTCCATTGCTGATGAACCTGAACCATCTGTTTGACCGCAGACTGGAAGAAACAGAAATGATGGTGGGCGAGACTGCCACCAGTGAAAAGCAGCTGCCACAGGCTCAGCTGATGCTGAAAACATTGATGCAGAATGATGCGACCAAGAAGAAATTTATAGAAAAATCCGGACAGTTTGAACAGCGTTATCCGAAGATGATCAAGATGGGATTTGCCGGAATTATCGTAATTCCATTGGTATTTTTGATCTTGTCCTTCAGTCTGCAGGCAAAATTTGTGTTCTTGATTTTATGGATTTTATCACTGATCGCACTGGTGGTATATCTGATCTGTGTAGAGTATGTTCATGACAGGATCGTGCGCCAGCTTGAAATGAGCGGATTATCATCAGAAGAACTCGTGAATATGATAAAGGAGGGGAATGACAGATGAAAAACATTTTGAAGATTTTTCAAAGAGATATGATGCGGATCCGTAAAAACGTCATTGCCCTTGTAGTTATCGTTGGTATCAGTGTGGTTCCGTGTCTGTATGCGTGGTTTAATATTGCGGCAAGCTGGGATCCGTATTCCAATACCGGTAATCTGAAAGTTGCGGTTGCCAGTGTGGATGAGGGATACGAAGGAAGCCTGATTCCATTAGAAATCAATATCGGTGATCAGGTGCTGTCTGCTTTGCGGGATAATACGCAGATGGAATGGGTATTTACCACGAAAGACAAGGCGACTGCCGGTGTGAAATCCGGAAAATATTACGCAGCCATCGTGATCCCGAAGGATTTCAGTGATAAAATGATGAGTGTTTTTTCCGAAAATGTGGCGAAACCGGAAATTACTTATTATTCCAATGCAAAGGAAAATGCCATTGCGCCGAAAGTTACAGATAAAGGAGCCAGCGCAGTGCAGCGTCAGGTAAATCAGGTCTTTATTGAGACAATTTCTGATACAATACTGACGGTATTACAGGCGGTTTCCAATATGACAGAGGCAAGCGGTGCAGAGACCATCGTAAGTAATTTGAATACAAATCTGAACCGGATTGCCGGAGACTTAAGCGCGTCTGCAGGTCTGCTGCAGAGTTTTTCCGACATGACAGTATCGGCGCAGAACCTGTTGGATTCAACGACTGAATTTATGCAGAGTGCGCAGACACAGTCGCAGGAAAGCAAACAGACTTTTCAGAAGAGTAAGGATAGTTTCTCCGATATTGACAGTGCGCTGGATGCGGCGACAGATAACGTAGAAACAGCTTTAAATGCGACACAGTCTGTATACGATGAGATGAATCAGACGATCACAAAAGCTTTTGAGACGCAGAGTCAGGATACAGAGACGGTTGCTTCTACGTTAGATACGCTGGCAGCAAAAGTGCAGAAGATCATCGACTCCTATCAGTCTGTCCGTGATGCGGTGGCATCCATTTCTGACAGTCATTCAGAGCTTGCTTCAGCGGTAGATGCGGTGGTTTCCCGCATGGATACGTCCATCAAAGCACAGCAGGAACTGCATGATAAGCTGCAAAATACAGCAAAGTCTTTGCGTGATACGACAACAGATATTGCGACTGCGAAGAAAGAACTGCAGGATCTTTTTACAGCGAACGGAACGCAGATCGCAGATGCGACCAATGAGTATCATTCTTCCATGGAGTCTTCTTTAAAGAAACTGACGGATGCACTGGACAGCTCAGAAACCAAGATTTCCGGTCTGTTGTCCCAGTTGGAAAAAAGCACCGACGGCATTTATTCTCTGACCGATGCAGCAGATTCGGATCTGACGCAGATCCAGAGTGTACTGGCAGATTCCGGAAAATTGCTAAACGATGCGGCAGACAAGATTTCCGATACGACGGCGAAACTGGATGAGATGGAACAGAGTGGAGATTTTTCAGAACTGGAATCTGTTATTTCCGGAGATCGGAGTTCTATCAGTTCATTCCTGGCAGCGCCGGTTTCGTTAAATACCCATAAGATATATGAGATTGCCAATTATGGTTCTTCCATGGCACCGTTTTATTCCGTCCTTTCCATCTGGATCGGCGGCATTGTGTTGGTTGCCATGTTAAAGGTCAATGTGTCGGAAAAATGTACTGAAGGTATGGAAAATGTAAAACTGTATCAGATTTACTTCGGTCGGTTTATCACATTTTTGATCGTAGGTCTCTTCCAGAGTACATTGATCGCGTTGGGAGATTTATTATATCTGGGCATCCAGTGTGAGCATCCATTTTTGTTTCTGCTTGCCTGCTGGTTCTCCGGTATTGTATTTGTCAATATTATTTACACCCTGACGGTTTCACTGGGAGATATTGGAAAAGCGGTCAGTGTCATTTTGCTGGTTGTGCAGGTTGCGGGAACCGGTGGTACCTTCCCGATTGAAGTTGCACCGAAATTTTTCCGGGCGGTTTATCCGCTGCTTCCGTTTACCCACAGTATGGCAGCACTTCGTGAGACCGTAGGCGGTATGTATGGCATGAATTATTGGATCGATCTTGGAAAACTGGTCATTTTCTTGGTGATTTCCCTGATCGTTGGTCTGGTTCTTCGAAAACCGATCATCAAGCTGAACGACGCATTCACAGAAAAACTGGAAGAAACAAAGTTGATGTAATAAAAAACGCATCCTACAGGAAAAATGTTCCTGTGGGATGCGTTTTTTGTGTACAATCGAAAATTACAAAAAATCTGTCTGTATTTATCTTTGATAAGACTTACATATTTTCACAGATATGTCTGGCAACATAGACACCGCTGGCAGATGCATGGGACAGGGAATGTGTCACGCCGCTGCCGTCACCGATGATGTAGAGACCTTTGTGGCAGCTTTCCAGATGCTCATTCAGTTCTACTTCCATGTTGTAGAATTTTACTTCTACGCCGTAAAGCAGAGTGTCATCATTTGCAGTACCCGGTGCAATCTTGTCCAGGGCGTAGATCATTTCCATGATACCGTCCAGAATACGTTTCGGAAGTACCAGACTTAAGTCACCCGGAGTTGCGGAGAGGGTAGGACGAACCAGACCTTCTTCAATACGTTTTACGGTACTGCGACGTCCACGGACTAAATCGCCGAAACGCTGTACGATGACACCGCCACCAAGCATGTTGGACAGTCTGGCAATGCTTTCGCCGTATCCGTTACTGTCTTTGAACGGCTCAGAGAAATGTTTTGCAACCAGAAGTGCAAAGTTTGTATTCTCTGTCTGTTGTGCCGGATCTTCGTAACTGTGTCCGTTTACAGTAACGATACCGTTTGTATTTTCGTTTACAACGATACCATACGGGTTCATACAGAACGTACGCACGTTATCTTCAAATTTTTCTGTACGGTAAACAATTTTGCTTTCATACAGTTCATCAGTCAGATCAGAGAAGATAACAGCCGGAAGCTCCACGCGGACACCGATATCCACACGATTGGATTTTGTCGGGATGTTCAGCTCTTTGCAGACACTCTCCATCCATTTACTTCCGATACGACCAACAGAAACGATGCATTTGCGGCAATCAGCGGAGGTATCGCCGTAATGTAGACGGTAGTTGTCGTCCTCAAGGCACTCGATTTTTGTAACCGGTGTCTGGAAGAAGAAGTCAACCTTCTCTTTCAGCTCATTGTAAATATTCTCCAGAACGACATAGTTGATATCTGTTCCAAGGTGACGAACGGACGCATCCAGAAGTTTCAGTTTATTCTGCATACAGATTTTTTTGAAATGAGTACCTGCGGTAGAGTACAGTTTTGTATCCTCACCACCGTGTGTCACATTGATCTCATCCACGTAACGCATCAGATCCAGAGCTTCTTCTTTTCCGATATATTCAAATAATGTACCGCCGAAGTCGTTTGTGATATTGTATTTTCCATCGGAAAAAGCACCGGCACCTCCGAAACCGCTCATGATCGCGCAGGTCGGACATTTGATGCAGGATGGAACTTTCTTGCCGTCGATCGGACAGTGGCGTTTTTCCAATGGATAGCCTTCCTCAAAAACGGCAATCTTTAAATCTTTATTCTGGTGAATCAGTTCGTAAGCAGAAAAAATACCGCCGGGACCGGCACCAATGATAATAACGTCATATTTCATAGTGATATAACCTCCAATAGTAAGACATGAAAAATGCAGTGCAACAAAATACAATAAATTACAATAGCTGAAAAATAGATCTTCGCTTTGAATTATATGTAACTGGCACTGCTTGTAGTTACTGTTTATTTTATCGCAGAAAATAATAGCATGTCAATAAAAAATGTGTAAAATTTTTTGAAGTTGTATAACAGTAGCAAAATGTAACTACCAGAAATTGTATGTTTTTAACAAAGTTGAAAACGATACCAATTAGTATTGCTTGCAAGCGACTGCGTTCATGTGTAAGTAGCGAAAGCGGATTGCGAAATACAAATTGCTTGGACGTAAGAAGTGGACAGCAACCAAACTGATCCTGTATAAGAAGTTAGTGCAGCTGCGCCATGAAGTGCCGGTGATTACAGATGGTGTATACAAACTTCTGGACGCGGACAACGAAATGGTATATACTTATCTCCGAAAAAATGAGGATGAGACATTACTGGTGATCTGCAACTTTACAAAAGAGACCATCGATTATCCGGTGGGAGATTTTGTGAAAGCATCTCAGGGAACATTGCTCATCTCCAATTACGACGATGCACCGCAGCAGTATGCGGATACCATCGAATTAAAACCATATGGAGCATGTGTATATGAAATTAAATAACAAAATCAAACTTCTGGCACTGGATGTAGATGGAACACTGTTTGACGATGCGGGACATATCCCGGAGCAAAATATCCGTGCCATTCAAAAGACACAGGAAGCAGGCGTGACCGTGGTGGTCGCTTCCGGCAGAGATTATGACGGAGTGCCACACGACCAGTTAAAAGAAGTTGCTATGCCATACCTGATTACCACAAACGGAGCAGCCGTTTATCGAACCACAGACAGAACCTGCCTGGATGAGCATTGCCTTCCGGCAGAAAAGCTTCTTTCCATTTTTGAATTTATCCTTCAAAGAGAAGTCTATATGACAGTGTTTATCGATGGACATAACTATACCCCGGTTTCGGTGTATGATTATGTGTGGAGACTGGGACTTCCGGAGCATATCGTAAATCATTTCCTGGAAGGACGTCATGAATTACCGGATTTACTTTCCTATGTAAGAAGTGGAAAAGCCAAGATCCAGAAAGTGACATTGAATTTTATCCCGGCAGAAGATGGCACATTTTTACATCGTGATGAAATCTGGGATATGCTGAAAGCCTGCCCGGATATCTGCGTGGTAGATGGTGGTTTCCATAATATCGAGTTTACCGCTGCAAATGTTAATAAAGGACTGGGCTTGAAATTTCTTGCAAAAGAACTTGGCATTTCTATAGAAGAAACAATGGCAGTGGGCGACAGTGGAAATGATGCGGAAATGCTTAAGGCAGCAGGACTTGGTGTAGCTATGGGAAATGCATCGAAAGAAATCAAAGAAATTTCGGATGTTGTGACTCTCACAAACGAAGAATGTGGTGTGGCACATGCTATTGAGCAGTATATTTTGAACGCAGAATAAGCATTCCCCCGCTTCAAGTGCGATGGCGTCTTTGGTTTAAAGCAGAAACAGTTGGTATATCAGATGACAGCTGAAAAAAATCAAGCCATTCACATTTTGTTGAAGAAGCACCTTGGGAGACAAGGTAAGAGATAACTTTATCTGGCGGTAGCTTTCAAATCCGGGAATAATCTTTTCCGGGATTATAAACAAAAGAATCTATATTAGAGCAGACATTGTAAATAGAATTATTAAAAATTTCTTTGAGTTTTAAGTGAAACAGAATAAAGAGCCTCCTGAATTAGAATAGATTTAGTTCTAATTCAAGGGCCGCTCTCGCTACCACAAAAAATATCAGTAGCGAGAGCGGCCGCACGTTTTGGCTCATATGTCAAGTGTTATATATAAATTTTTGTTAGACCCTTATAATATTAAATCAGGAGTCATTATCTAAATACCATTGATGAGTGAACTGTAACACCAACATTTTTATTTCCTTGGTTTTGTTACAAAAAATAGTATATAAAATAAGAAAAATATTGTAGAATGAAGAGGTGGAAGCAATTTCATCTCTTTTTCTAGTTGCTTTCATGTAATATAAATAAATGGTAGGAGGGCATGTGATGACGACTGCAGAATTACAGGAACAAGGAGCAATTTATTTTGATAAAATTACGGATGGTTTCCGAAATTATAAAGATATTAAACTGGTGATGGATGAAAAACGTGCGCTGGCGCATTTTAAAAATCTGAAAAAAGAATATGGAAATAATAAAGCATTTGCGGATTTCTATTATTACAGACTGGATCTGGACTCCCGTGAGATGGTGGACGAAGTACTAACGGATGCGGAGAAGACATATTTGAATCTGATGATGCCGGAAGATTTGGATGAGGATATTGTATTTCCGTTGGATGACAAGCTTCTGAAGATTATTGTAAAATTGAATGCGGAAGAAATCTTATTTTCCACGATTTATTTTCTGCCGAGCGGGAAAGCAGGTGGAAGAGGACGGACAACCTGGTGGGGAAACTATGAAAAGGAGTATATTTGTTTCTGCGATAAATAAGTCTTGTTTGGGTGGTGAATAAAATTTAGGGTTTTAGGTTGTGAAAACGCCAGTCATCAATCTTACCTCTGCAGCTAATAATCGCTTGCCGAGGAAAGATTGCCTGACTGGCGTTCATTTACGTTCACGAATATCCTGAAATTTTTCACCACACGGCACTGCGTGCCGCACTCATTGAAAGATTCTCGAAAATATCATCTCTTTGTATTCGTGCAATTATCATATTAATTATGTGCATGTGGTATGTAAGAGAATTGTACAAAAAATTGCCACAATTCGCACAATAGCGGCAAAAAGTGGAAGATGACCTACTTTGACAAAAACCCCCGAAACATGTTGACTTCTGTCGTGGGCAGTGATATTATAAGCAAGCTGTCGCTGATGCGGCGGTGCAGACAGAAGAAAAGTAAGGAC
>URDN01000007.1 GCA_900546495.1 uncultured Lachnospiraceae bacterium | reverse complement strand
GCTTAGTGCTCTACGCACTTGAAGCGGGGGAATGCTTATTCTGCGTTCAATTTTTTGAGGGCGATTTTCAATGCTATATAATTTGAACATTAAAATGTTTGAAAATCAAAATAATATTACACCACAAAAATACGTAAGTCAATATAAAAAGTGTGAAAAACGAGCATAAGTAGTATTTAATACCACATGTGATGATGCTTGCTATTTTTGGTGAAATGGTATACGCTATCATACAGATTTATAGGAAATAAAAATATGTGTGACAGAATTTTAGAGACAACGATTTTACTGCAGGCTGAAAAGGGCAAAAGAAATCTGCCGCCGGATGATCGTAGGAAATCTGTTGAAAAATGTATTGGGAAGAGAGGGTATTTGAAAATATGGAGCAGGATAAGACGTTTCTGGGAACAGAACCGATTGGAAAATTATTGTTAAAACTGGCGGTTCCGACGGTTATCGCACAGCTGGTAAATATGTTGTATAACATCATAGACCGTGTGTACATCGGGCATATTCCGGGGGAGGGCAGCATGGCACTGACCGGAGTTGGTGTCTGTATGCCACTGATCTTGATCATTGCGGCATTTGCGGCATTGGTTGGCTCCGGCGGTTCCCCGCGGGCATCTATTTATATGGGAAAAGGTGATCACGATACCGCGGAAAAAATTCTGACCGGATGTCTGAGTCTTCAGATCATTGTTTCCATTATTTTGACCGTAATTTTGCTTATCTGGAATAAAGATCTGTTATTGATGTTTGGTGCCAGTGAAAATACGATCACTTATGCGACCGCATACATGAATATTTACGCAATCGGTACGATTTTTGTACAGATCACACTTGGTATGAATACGTTTATTACGGCGCAGGGAAAGGCAACCACTGGGATGATGACCGTTCTGATCGGAGCCGTTGCCAATATTATTCTGGATCCGATTTTTATCTTCGGCATGCATATGGGTGTGCGCGGTGCTGCCCTTGCAACGGTTATTTCACAGGGGCTTTCCTGCGTCTGGGTGCTGACGTTTTTATCCGGAAAAAAGACATTGCTTCGGATTAAAAAAGCGAACATTCTTTCGGGGTTGCGTCTGGTTCCGCCCTGTGTGGCGCTGGGAGCATCCATGTTTGTAATGCAGGCAAGCGAGAGCGTAATCTCTGTCTGCTTTAATTCATCATTATTGAAATATGGTGGGGATATTGCGGTAGGCGCTATGACGATTTTGACCAGTGTCATGCAGTTTGCCATGCTTCCGCTGCAGGGAATTGCACAGGGAGCACAGCCAATCACCAGTTACAATTATGGAGCAAAAAATTCAGACCGCGTTAAACAGAGTTATAAGATCCTGCTTAGCGTCTGCGTAATCTATTCAGTTATTTTGTGGGCGATCATTATGGCATTTCCACATGTGTTTGCGAAACTGTTTACCACAGATACAGAGCTGATCGCTTTTACGGCAAAGGCACTTCGAATTTATTGCCGCGTATTATTTGTGTTTGGCATCCAGATTGCCTGCCAGATGACATTCGTGTCCATTGGAAATGCGCCGTGTTCCATTATTGTGGCAATCTTGCGGAAGTTTATATTGCTGATTCCGCTGATCTACATATTGCCACATTTTATGGAAAACAGGACCAATGCGGTATATATGGCAGAGCCGGTGGCAGATGTCATTGCGGTAAGCTGTACGTTAATACTGTTTTTGGTGCAGTTTAGAAAATCATTACGAAAACTGAACTTGGAGGAGACAAAAAAACGATAGTTTTATGAATGTACCCCCAATTGATTTTGTCTTTCTGACTAACAATCAGAACTCCTGAATTTTTTTCTCAAGGAGCGATTGTTAGCGACTGAGACAAAATTCCAGGAGTTCTTATTAAAACTTGACGTAGTAAATTTTTAAGCTACCCAAAACAAGACTTATTTTCGTTTCCGTAATATCATCCAGATTGCAATCACAATGACAATAATGATCAAAAAGACATCCCAGAACTTCTGTGTCATGTTCAGGTGAAGTGCTTCTATCATGCCGATGAAAATGACAAATGCACCTAAATGTTGCAAAAGTCACATTCGGTATGTGCAAAAATGTAAATGACATGCGACATATGGCATAAAAATGTTGCAAAATAATGCAAAATAACCAAAAAGGATGCGCAATGCAGGAAAGAATATTGGTGAAAAAAGGTGATTTGTATATTGCTGTAAAAATACATTGAGCCTGAAAACTTGTCTTTGGATGGACAAGTCTCAGGCTTGTTGCAAGGTTGAACGCAGAATAAGCAAGTAGCGAAAGCGGATTGCGAATGTCCGCTTTACTCTGACCGGAACCAGCAAGATTTGATTTGTTATTGTGTTGAAGTTTTTTGATTCAGGAAAAATACCGATGAATCACGGTTATCCCTGTCGATCAGGGAATTATATACCAGACAGTGATACTGGTAAAGTGCATCATCATATTCGCTGCTCTCAGAATGTGTATAGTAGTTATTGTCAGAATCTACATAACCTACCGTGTTGATGATCGGCAGTTTCTGATATAGGGAAGCAAGATACTTATTATACTGGGTAAGCGGCAGTTTTGCCGTCTGCAATACCAGTGTGGACAGGTAATTTGCGCTGATCTGATTCAAAGTCTCTTCCGGAATATCGTAATTAGCCCAGATGACAAACGGCGTCTTGTAACGAAGTTGTTGCTGCTCAATGGTCAGGTTATCCAGACTGGTGCCGAATAATTCCTCGTAAAATTCATCTTCGATGGATGGCAGATGATCGCCAAACATGCAGATGATAGTCGGTTCTGTTACCTGACTGAAGTACTCTGTCAGTTCGCGGAAGGCATCATCGGAGCGTTTTACCAGAGACAGATAACGGTTGGCTTTCGGATAAACTGTTGACATATTTGTTACATAAATTTCCTGTGCAAAGTTTGTGTAGGACATTGCGTATCCACCATGGTTTTGCATAGTGACATTGAACAGGAAGAACGGCTTGGATGTATCCCGGCTTTCAAACATATTTTCCACCATGGAATAATCATAACTGTCGCTGACAAAACGTCGCAGCAGCATGTTGCGATCCGGATAGCGTTCACGAAGCAATGTTTCATACTGCATGACATCATTATTTTGTTTGTAGGTATCCAAGATATCCTGATCGACAAAATCTTCAATGCTGATATAGTTGTCAAAGCCAAGCAGCGGATATACATTGCGGCGGTTCCAACCATCCCCATAATATGGATGGAATGCGGTCTTGGAATAACCAAGAGAGCCAAGGGTGGATACCAGAGACGGAACGGTATCCTTAATGTAGGACTGATATACGTTACAGCCTGTCGGCAGGAAAGAGATGGAATCTCCGGACAGGAATTCGAATTCGCTGTTACTTGTTCCGGCACCGAACACCGGCATAGACAGATAACCTTTGATGGTGTTTTCTGTCAGACTGTGAATATATGGCATATAATCTTCATTTGTCTCCAGATTGCCAAGGGCACCAAGATCCGCCAGAGATTCGTTCATGATGCAGATGATATTTGGCATCGTGCCGTCAGTGGATGGTGTGTAATCGTTCTGACCAGTCAGCAGATCAGTACTTGTATTACTGTCCGGATCAACACCCGAATCTTTCAGGGTATCGGCAACATAGGTGCTGACGTTATCTGAATTGTAATCGGACGGTTTGCGTATGATCAGATATTTGGTGTTCAGACAGAAGTTGAAGAAAGAACCCGTACGGTGATAACCTCTTGCCTGATCCCAGAAATCCGGTTTATATCCAAGGTTTGCTGCATGGTCAGTGAAGAATAAGGAGATCACAAGCGCAGCGATATAAGCCGCCGGGCCAAGTTTTGCCAGCAGTTTAAATTTTAATTTTGTCGGCCTGATGTTGACACTTTTTTTGTTTACCAGATAAATCAGGAAAAACATAATGGAGCCGCAGATCAGCTGCCAGCTCAGTTCGTAAGTATAACCGTCAGATACCGCAAGACCGGTTCCAAAAGTGAGAACATCCAGCGGAACGAAGGGTGAACCACGAAACAGTTCAATAAAATAATTCAGCAGAGACCAGACGTAAAGGGAAATATTTACGATCAGTCCCACCATGTGGTAGCGTCCTGTGATCAGGTAAAATACCAGATAAAAAACAAGGTAAACCATATAGTTGGCTAAAAATGTCGGAACAGAAAACCACCAGATGAAATTTTCATTAAAAGTTTCCACCATCTGAATGGTCAGGATCGGCATGATAAAAAATAGTGCCGTATTGGCAAATGCTTGATATTTCTGATCTACCGACGGTTTAAAAATGATCAGAAAACCGGCAGTCGGCCCGGCCAGAAGTGACAGAACAAATAAAATGGTTCCGCCCTGCAGATCCAGAGTCGGATCTAAGTAAAGCCTCCAGTTAGCCGATACAAAAATAATCATAAAAATACAGACCGCCAGTGCCAGCAGGCGGACTTTTTTTCCTGCGAATGAAATATGCATTTTTCTCTCTCATTTCTATAAGTACAAGTTGGTAAGTTACTATATAAAAAGGTTTTTTCAGTAAAAAATCACTAACATATATTAAATATCAGACTGCAAAATCTGTCAACATCAAAAACTGTGAAGAAATGGTGAAGATTACATTAATATTAATGGGGCGTTTTGCGAATGGCGCGTGTGAACTGTGACATATAGAAAAGTCCGCTGCAAACAGGCGGCGAAAAGGAGTTGCCATTTCAGGATGTGGAGTATAGTATTAATAATAGACAAACAAGATATACGTGAGTCTGTTAATAAGAAATAGTGGATCGTATTTATGTTTTGACCCCAACTCATATCAATAAGGATGAAAAATAAAATATCAGGAAAGGAAGCGCAGAACTATGACAGGGACAGAACAGTTAAAACAGTGGATCGAAGCATCGGATAATATTGTGTTTTTTGGCGGAGCCGGTGTATCAACGGAAAGCGGAATTCCGGATTTTCGAAGTGTGGACGGGTTGTATCATCAGAAATATGATTATCCACCGGAGACGATTCTCAGTCACACCTTTTATATGGAAAAGACAGAAGAATTTTATAAATTTTACCGGGACAAAATGCTCGCTTTGGATGCAAAACCGAACGCAGCGCATTTGAAACTGGCAGAACTGGAAGAAAAGGGTAAGTTAAAAGCGGTTGTGACACAGAATATCGATGGTCTGCATCAGGCGGCAGGCAGCAAAAATGTACTGGAACTGCATGGAAGTGTACATCGTAATTACTGTAGAAAATGTGGAAAATTGTATGATGCACATTATATTAAGGAATCAACGGGAGTTCCGATGTGCGCCTGTGGTGGTCAGATCAAGCCGGATGTGGTGTTGTATGAGGAAGGTCTGGATTCTGTTACCATGCAGGCAGCAATCCATTTTATCAGTGAGGCAGAGATTCTGATCATTGGCGGAACAAGCCTTGCGGTATATCCGGCAGCGGGACTGATTGATTTCTACAGAGGAAATAAACTGGTGCTGATCAATAAATCCGCAACACCGATGGACGGCCGGGCAGATTTGGTCATTCAGGCACCGATCGGGGAAGTTTTTTCGCAGATTGATTAAGTGAAATATTTTGTGTGCAAATGAGCAGTGGCTCAGAGAAAAAAGTTGATTGGGATTGAGCAGAATCATGCGTCAGGTTTTGCGTAGTTTCAATTGAAATAAGATTTGGGAAAACCGGGAAGATAAGAGGTGGATAAATGGCATACCAATATGAAGTGGGAGACATAGTAAAATTAAAAAAGAAGCATCCCTGTGGCAGCTTTGAGTGGGAAATCCTTCGTGTGGGTGCGGATTTCCGGCTAAAATGTACAGGCTGCGGGCATCAGATCATGGTTGCTCGAAAGATCGTAGAAAAAAACACAAAAGATTTGAAAAAACACTTGCTTGATTGATGAAAATATGGTAGCATAGACAATCGTGATATACAATATCCTTGCTCTCTACAAGATGAGCAGAGGGCCAAAAGACCACAAGGAGGTAAGAAAGCATGAACAAGTATGAATTAGCATTAATTGTTAGTGCCAAGATCGAAGATGACGCCAGAGCAGCAGTTGTTGAGAAAGCAAAAGAGTACATTACTCGTTTTGGCGGTACAGTAACAGAAGTTGAGGATTGGGGTAAGAAAAAATTAGCTTACGATATCCAGAAAATGAGCGAAGGCTTCTATTACTTCATTCAGTTCGACGCTGAGGCAGGTGTACCTGCTGAGTTAGAGCAGAGTGTTCGTATCATGGACAACGTGCTGAGATTTTTATGCGTTAGAAAAGACGAGGCATAATTTCACAGTAGAGAAGGAGTTATCCTTATGAATAAAGTGATTTTAATGGGACGTTTGACCCGTGATCCTGAGGTTCGTTATTCTCAGGGTGAACAGGCAACCGCAATCGCAAGATATACAGTTGCAGTAGATCGTAGATTCCGTCGTGACAGTGACAGCCAGACAGCAGATTTTATCGGTTGTGTAGCTTTTGGACGTCAGGCAGAGTTCGCAGAGAAATATCTGCGCAAAGGAATTAAGATTGCCCTTACAGGCCGTATCCAGACCGGAAGTTATACAAACCGCGACGGACAGAGGGTTTACACAACAGATGTTGTTGTTGAGGAGCAGGAGTTTGCAGAGAGCAAAGCCGCAAGCGCTGAGCATACAGGAGGTTTTGCACCGGCAGACAGACCATCACCGAGCAATGCAGTGAGCGATGGTTTTATGAATATTCCGGACGGAATTGATGAAGAATTACCATTTAACTAAATAGGAGGTAAACTATCATGGCTTATAATAAAGATGAAAAAAGCAATTCTCCGATGAAGAGAAGAGGCGGCCGCAGAAGAAAAAAAGTTTGTGTATTCTGTGGAAAAGATAATGTGATTGATTACAAGGATACAAATAAATTAAAAAGATATATCTCTGAGAGAGGAAAAATTCTTCCGAGAAGAATCACAGGAAACTGTGCAAAACATCAGAGAGCTATCACTGTAGCAATTAAGAGAGCACGTCACGTTGCTTTAATGCCGTACGTACAGGATTAATTTTGACAACAGACTCCCCGGAATTTTTTCCGGGGAGCTTTTTGCATTATATAAAAGGAATCATATGAAAAAAATTACACGTTATCTGCGTTATGCATTTGGATTACTGAAGTTGAATATTGGCACACTTTTAGTGTTTGAGCTTTTATATAAATTTGCGTCGATGGCAGTATTTAAACCGTTGATCAGTGGTCTGATGAAGCTGGCATTGAAGGTGCAGGGGTTAAGTTTCCTGTCGGATGAGACTATGGGAACATTTCTGAAAGCACCGCTGACATGGGTGTTTCTGGTGGTGATTGTGCTGGGAATGGCATTTTTTACGCTGTTTGATATTTGCTGTATCATTTGCTGTATCCATGCGTCTTTTCGTAAGCAGGAAATGCCGTTGCTGGCACTGATCCGGCAGGGATTTAAGACGTCTTTGCGTGTCGTTTACCAGCGAAATATCATTATGATGCTGTATCTGCTGATCATCATACCGATGACACATGCAGTGGTAATCTCCGGTTATATTACCAAATTTACCGTTCCGCAATTTATTTTGGATTATATTATGTCACATACGTGGCTTGCAATTTTATATGTCGGATTCTGGATTTTTATCGGACTGCGATCCTTTCACTGGCTCTACAGTCTGCATTATTTCTGCCTGGAAAACTGCAATTTTAAGCAGGCACGAAGAAGAAGTTTTCGTTTGCAGGGCAGGCATTACTGGTGGGATATGGCAGTTGTGGTAGGTTGGAGTCTGGCCTGCATCGGTATTTACTATGGAATCATTCTGTTTGGCTCGTGGTTGGTGTCGAAAGTAAATCTGGCATTACCGACACATGATCTGTTCAGCAGTCTGACACTTTCTGGTATCTCGCTGCTGATGGATGTGTGTGGAGCTGTATTTTTCTGCTTTGACCTGCCACTGTTTTTTCTTTGCGTCAGCTTGTTGTTTTACTATTACAAAGCGGCATCCGGAGAAAAAATTTCGGGACAGTTTAAGAATCTGGATAATGCCTACCGTCTGACAAAAACCGGTTGGGCGAAAAAGCTGTATCTGTATCGCAAACGGATCATTGCCATTAGTATTGTTGTGGTGATCGGCATCAATTTTGCTTATACTTTTGCGGATAAACGGGGTGTGTTACATATGGGACTGGATAATCCGGTGGAAGTAACCGCACACAGGGGCTATTCTGCTGAATATCCGGAGAATACGATCCCAGCATTTAAGGGAGCCATTGAAGTCGGTGCGGACTGGGCGGAACTGGATGTACAACAGACAGCAGACGGCGAAGTGATCGTTATGCATGATCCCAGTCTGAAACGGACCACTGGTGTCGATAAGGAAGTCTGGCAGGTGACCTGGGATGAGATCAGGGATTTGGATAACGGAAGCTGGTTTAACAAGAAGTTCCAGACAGTTCGGATTCCGACACTGGAAGAAGTGCTGAAAGTATGCCGTGGAAAAATCCGGCTAAATATTGAAATCAAACCGAGCGGACATGATACAGATCTGGAAGAACGTGTGGCGAAGCTGTTGAAAGAATATCATATGCGGGATACCTGCGTGGTGTCTTCCCTGAAATATGATTCCCTGCGTAAGGTGAAAGAGGCGGATTCCAGTATTGAAACAGTCTATATTACATCGGTTTCTTATGGAAACTTCACGGATCTGGAGTATGCAGATGGCTACAGTGTGGAGTCGAGCATGCTGAGCCAGAGTTTTGTAAACCGTGCCCAGAAAGCAGGAAAACAGATTTATGTATGGACGGTTAACTCTGAGAATCAACTGGAAAAAGTAGTTGGTATGGGGATCGACAACGTGATCACCGATGATCCGGTGTTTGCAAGAGAGCTGATTTACAAACAGGATCACAGCACATTCTGGGACCGTTATGTGAACCGGCTGCTTTCTATCGGAAACTAGAAAAATAAATGAATAAACTCAAGTTAGCAATATGAAACAAAAAAGCTTCCTTATCGCATCAAAATGTGGTATACTATCTGGATAGTATCGGTCTGTATTGAACCTGTGAGAGGGTTCTAAATAAAAGGAGTAATCATGCGACAGGATATTAAGTTGAAGGGAAAATTAAAAGGATATACCCAGACACCGCTGCAGCTGACACTGTTATTTGCAGCAATGGATGTGTGGATGTATGTTCTGAATGTAAAGGCGGGGATTCTTGGAACGATTTTCGTGGCAATTTATTTTTTTGTCATGTTGTTTGTCTATTGGAGAAATCAGCCGATTCTGCTCAATGAGCTGATTGATTTCGCTACCCAGTATGGCACTGTGCAGAAGCGTCTTTTAAATGAATTTGAGGTTCCGTATGCTGTTATGGATTCGGCAGGAAAGATGCTGTGGATGAATCATCAGTTTGAACTGCTTTCCGAAAAAGACAAAGGATATCACAAGTCTATCACCACGATATTTCCACAGATCACACGGGAACTGATGGAGAAAGAGGACGAGCTGGAACTGACGGTTCAGCGAGAAGAAAAAGTGTATCGCGCATCTGTGCATAAGATCCATTTTGCAGATATTCTGCATGAGAGCAGCAGTATCGAGCTGACAGAAAAGCAGCAGTATCTGCAGGTAATCTATCTGTTTGATGAGACACTGCTGACACAGTACCGCATTGAAAATCAGGAAATGCAGATGGTTTCCGCTCTTGTCTATATTGACAATTATGATGAGGTTCTGGACACGGTAGAGGAAGTAAAACAGTCTCTGCTGGTGGCACTGGTAGACCGTAAAGTGAATAAATTCTTTGCATCTATCGACGGTCTGGTGAAAAAAACCGAGAAGGATAAGTATTTTGTTGTGTTCCGGCACAAATATCTGGAAAAAATGGAGGAGGAGAAATTTAGCCTCTTAGAAGATGTCAAAAGCATCAAAGTCGGAAATGAGATGTCTGTTACCCTCAGTATGGGTATCGGATATGTGGGAAATGATTATACGAAAAACTATGAACATTCCAGAATGGCCATTGATCTGGCTCTTGGCCGTGGCGGCGATCAGGTCGTTGTAAAGACCCGAGACAAGATTACTTATTTTGGCGGAAACAACCGACAGGTGGATAAGACTACCCGTGTCAAAGCACGTGTCAAAGCGCTGGCGCTGCGTGAGATCATGATCAGCAGGGACAAGTTCTTTATCATGGGACATAAGATCGCAGATATCGATTCGTTTGGTGCTGCCATTGGAATTTACTGTGCAGCCCGTCAGCTTGGCAAGAAGGCTCAGATTGTAATTGATGAAGTCAATACGACATTGCGACCGTTAAAAGAGTGTTTTACCTCAGAAAATGGTTATCCGGATGATATGTTTATCCCGAGCCAACTGGCAGTTGATGAACTGGATTCTCATACAGCCCTGATCGTTGTAGATACGAACCGTCCGAGTTATGCTGAGTGTCCGACACTGTTAAATCGTGCAAGAACGATTGTTGTGTTCGATCACCATCGTCAGTGTGAGGACGTGATTAAAAATACAGTGTTATCTTATACTGAACCGTATGCGTCCTCGACCTGTGAGATGATTGCGGAAGTTTTGCAGTATTTTGATGAGGATATCAAGCTTTCTGCACAGGAAGCGGATGCAATCTATGCAGGTATCCTGATTGATACAAATAACTTTGTATCCAAGACGGGGGTTCGTACTTTTGAGGCAGCCGCTTATCTGCGCCGTTGCGGTGCGGAAGTTACCAGGGTACGAAAAATGCTCAGAAATGATATGTCTGCATACAAGGCAAGAGCGGAAGCTGTGCGTCATGCAGAAGTTTACAGAAATATGTTTGCAATCAGTGTGTGTCCGGCGGATAATATTGAGAGTCCGACGGTGGCATGTGCACAGGCAGCCAATGAGCTGCTCAATATCATCGGAATCAAAGCTTCATTTGTGCTGACAGAATATCATGAACAGATTTATGTCAGTGCCCGTTCCATTGATGAGATTAACGTGCAGTTGATCATGGAACGTCTGGGGGGCGGCGGTCATATGAATTCTGCGGGAGCGCAGCTGACAGACTGTACGCTGGATGAGGCAAAGCGCACCATCGAAAATACACTGGATGAGATGATAAAGGAAGGAGATATCAAGTAATGAAAGTGATTTTGTTAGAGGATGTAAAAAGCCTCGGTAAAAAAGGTGAGATCGTAACCGTCAGCGATGCTTATGCGAGAAACGTTATTTTTGCAAAAAAACTGGGACTGGAAGCAACCGGCAAGAACCTGAATGATCTGAAGCTTCAGAACAAACATGCAGATAAAGTGGCACAGGAGCAGTTAGAAGCAGCAAGAGCGTTGGCAAAAGAGCTGGAAGATAAAGTGGTAGAAGTAAAGATGAAAGCAGGACAAGGCGGACGTACCTTCGGTTCTGTTTCCACAAAAGAGATTTCTGCAGCTGTAAAGGAACAGCTTGGACTGGAGATCGATAAGAAAAAAATGTCACTGAATATTCCAATCAAAGCATTTGGAACCTTTGATGTGGCAGTAAAACTTCATGCGAAAGTAACTGGTTCTCTGCGTGTAAAAGTTACCGAAGCGTAAAAAAAGTTTCATAACGCAGAATGAGTCCTGTAATTTATCTGCGGGAAAGAACAAATTAAAAGCAGCATAAATGGATCGCAAAGATCCGTTTGATAAAGTTAGAAATTAGAGCTAAAGGAGCGACAGAGGTATGGAAGAAGCTTTGGTAAAGCGTATCATGCCGCATAGTCTGGAAGCGGAACAATCCGTCATCGGTTCGATGATCATGGACAGAGATGCAATCCTGACGGCATCCGAGCAGCTGGTCAAAGATGATTTTTATCATCAGCAGTATGGGATTTTGTTTGAGACAATCACAGAACTGTTCAACAGTGGAAGTCCGGTAGATCTGATCACTCTTCAGAACCGGCTCCGTGAAAAAAATGTGCCGCCGGAGATCAGCAGTCTGGAATATGTCGGAGATCTGGTCACTGCAGTTCCGACATCTGCAAATATCAAATATTATGCGGATATTGTAAAGGAAAAAGCAGTTTTACGAAAACTGATCAAGATCAACGAGCAGATTGCAGACACCTGTTATCTGGGCAACGAGAGTCTGGAGACGATTTTGGAGGATACGGAAAAAAGTATTTTTAATCTGTTACAGAGTCGGAGTAACAGCGACTACGTGCCAATCAAGCAGGTTGTTTTAAATGCTTTGGATAAAATCGAGCTGGCCTCCCGGACGCAGGGAAATGTCACCGGAATCCCGACCGGCTTTATCGATCTGGATTACAAGCTGTCTGGTCTGCAGCCATCCGATATGATCCTGGTTGCAGCGCGTCCTTCTATGGGTAAGACAGCATTTGTTTTAAATATTGCACAGTATGCAGCATTTCATGAAAATATGGCAACAGCGATCTTCAGTCTGGAGATGTCAAAGGAACAGCTGGTAAACCGTCTGTTCTCTCTGGAATCCAGAGTGGATGCTCAGTTACTCAGATCAGGTAACTTATCGGATGCAGACTGGGAGAAACTGATCGAGGGTGCCGGAACCATCGGAAAGTCTCATCTGATCATAGATGATACACCGGGTATTTCGATTTCGGAGCTGCGAAGCAAGTGCAGAAAATACAAGCTGGAACATGACCTGAAGCTGGTCATCATTGATTACCTGCAATTGATGTCTGGTTCCGGCAGATCAGATTCCAGACAGCAGGAAATATCAGATATTTCACGATCCTTAAAACAGTTAGCCAGAGAGCTGAATGTGCCGGTAATCGCCCTGTCACAGCTGAGCCGACAGGTGGAGCAGCGACCGGATCACAGACCGATGCTTTCCGACCTGCGAGAGTCCGGAGCTATCGAGCAGGATGCCGATGTGGTTATGTTTATCTATCGTGATGACTATTATAACAAAGATTCAGAAAACAAAGGTATTGCGGAGATTATCATTGCAAAACAACGTAACGGCCCGATTGGAACCGTGAACCTGGTATGGCTTCCGCAGTATACGAAATTTGCAAACATGGAAAAATAAAGTATGAATAAGGAGGTACAGGGGATGCAAATTCATCAGTCAGCAGAAGATTATTTAGAGTGTATTTTGAAGTTGAGCAAAGAACTTCCGGTGGTTCGTTCCATCGACATTGCAAATGAAATGAATTACTCCAAACCGAGTATCAGTGTTGCAATGAAAAATCTGCGCTTAAATGGTTACATTAACGTAGACAACAGTGGTTTTATCACTCTGACAGAAAGTGGTATGGAAATCGCTTCCAACATTTATGACAGACATCTGATCCTGCGCAAATGGCTTGAGTTTCTTGGAATTGATCCGGAGATCGCAGAGCAGGATGCGTGCAAGATCGAGCACACACTCAGCAAAGAGACTTATACCGCACTGAGAAAACATATCTTAGACGAAATGGGAGAAATTTAAAGTAGAAGCAGAGGTTTCCGGTTTTGATGTAAAAATCAGGATCAGGGGCTTCTGCTTCGTTGTTTATCTCAGTCGAGAAGACGCCCACTTTTGCAAGTGGTGAGTAATAACAAGTCTTTCTCAGTGGGAGTACAATCTCCGATTGAGATAAACGCTCCGCGAGGATGTGCCAGAACACTGCCTTGCAAAAATGAGAAGCTATTTTCAGGAAAAAACAGAGAAAATAAAAGATAAGTTTTGTGCTGGATTACAAAAATATTGTGCCTGGTGACGGGAATGGTTTCAAATTATGCAAGAAACACGTAAAATCACGCTTAAATGTGAAAAATATGACAAAATTTAAAAAAAATATTGCACAATCCTTCATAACATAATAAAATGATGATGTTGAGATTATAAAAAAAAAGGAGATACGAGATGAGCTACGTAGACGAAGTACTCGAGAGAGTAAAAACAAAAAATGCTGCTGAACCGGAATTCCTTCAGGCAGTAGAAGAAGTATTGGAATCCATCAGACCAGTTGTAGAAGCAAATGAGGAGCTTTACAAGAAAGAAGCAATCTTAGAGCGTATCACAGAGCCAGACAGACAGTTTAAATTCCGTGTGGCATGGGTTGACGACAATGGTCAGGCACAGGTAAACACAGGATACCGTGTACAGTTTAACAACGCAATCGGACCGTACAAAGGTGGTCTGCGTCTGCATCCATCTGTATATCTTGGAATTATTAAATTCCTTGGTTTCGAGCAGGTATTCAAAAACTCCTTAACAGGTCTTCCAATCGGAGGCGGTAAAGGTGGATCTGATTTCGACCCTAAGGGCAAATCTGATCGTGAGGTTATGGCATTTTGCCAGAGCTTTATGACAGAACTTTACAAATACATCGGTGCTGATGTCGATGTACCGGCTGGTGATATCGGAACAGGTGCAAGAGAGATCGGTTATCTGTATGGCCAGTATAAGAGAATCACAAGACTGTATGAAGGCGTTCTGACAGGTAAAGGACTTACTTATGGTGGATCTTTAGCACGTACAGAAGCTACAGGTTACGGTCTGTTATACATGACAGAAGAACTTCTGAAATCCCACGGACAGGATTTGGCAGGCAAGACTTGTGTTGTATCCGGTGCCGGTAACGTTGCAATCTATGCAATCCAGAAAGCACATCAGTTAGGTGCTAAATGCGTAACATGCTCTGATTCTACAGGTTGGATCTATGATCCGGAAGGAATCGATGTTGACTTACTGAAAGAGGTAAAAGAAGTAAAACGTGCACGTCTGACAGAGTACGCAGCAGCAAGACCAAGCGCTGAGTATCATGAGGGACGCGGTGTATGGAGCGTAAAATGCGATATCGCTCTTCCATGTGCTACACAGAACGAGCTGCTCATCGATGATGCAAAAGCATTAGTTGCTAACGGCTGTATCGCAGTATGCGAGGGGGCTAACATGCCTACTACTCTGGACGCTACACAGTACTTACAGCAGAACGGCGTATACTTCGTTCCTGGTAAAGCTGCAAACGCAGGTGGTGTTGCTACATCCGCACTTGAGATGTCTCAGAATAGCGAGCGTTTAAGCTGGACATTCGAAGAAGTAGATGCAAAACTGAACCAGATCATGGTTAACATTTATCACAATATCGATGATGCTGCAAAACGTTACGGCAAAGAGGGCGACTATGTTGCAGGTGCTAACATTGCAGGCTTTGAGAAAGTTGTAGACGCTATGCTTGCACAGGGTGTTTGCTAATCATTAAAATATGCAAAATTACAAAATTGGCATAGATTTTGCTCAATAAAAACAAGGAGACTGTGGAACAGAATGAATGTTCCGCAGTCCTTTTTTTGCGCGAAAAAACAACCAAGAAATGATAAAAAATGTATGACATTTCGGTAAAAGTAACGGTTTTTGAAAAGATGCTTGTCAAACGTGAGAATTAGGTCTAAACTACAATAGTGTATTAGACGGAGGTTAGGAAAAACGTATGAGTAAGAAAGAAATTGTCATTGCAGACGTCGTAAATAAGTACGATAATCCAATTGCAGAGCTAGTACAGGTAGCCTGCCAGTTTTCCAGCTCACTGTATCTGGTGCGTGGAAATCATCGCATCAATGCAAAAAGTATTATGGGGATTATGGCTTTCAATCCGCACAATGGTGTGGAAGTTGAGATTGAGGCTGAAGGCGCAGATGAAGCAGATGCTTTAAATGCCATGGAAAAATTTTTGCTCTGTATGTAACTTTATAGTATATCAGTTTAGTGAAGAAGCACCGGATATTCCGATGCTTCTTTTTAGATAAATGGAAGAATGCCTTTGCTTGGAGTGTAGGAGAAGAAAGGAGAATTATTTGGTGATATATATTTTCTTGTAAAAAAGAGCGCCCGGTCGGACGCTCTTTTATTATGATCAGATTTGAATATTACTCCTCATCCTCTTTTGGAATTTCCCCTTTGTATTTGGCAACCAGAGTTTGGATTCTCTGATATGGATCAAGCAGATCGCTGATAGATGCATCATGATTTAATGTGTCAATGATGTAAGCGATATATTTGCTCATATCACAGCTGATGTAGTAATCTCTGCTTAACAGTTCCGGTGTCTGGTAAGTAAGGTTGGTTGTAACTACTTTGTAGATCAGACCTTCCTCTACGGCTTTATCAAATTTCTCAAGACCGTTTGTGAACAGACCGAATGTAGCGATTACGAAGATTCTGCCAGCGTTACGTTTCTTTAACTCACGGGCAACATCGATCATACTTCCACCGGAAGAGATCATATCATCAACAACCCATACATCTTTGCCGTCCAGAGAAGAACCAAGGAACTCATGAGCGACGATCGGGTTTGTACCGTCTACGATGTGGCTGTAATCACGACGTTTGTAGAACATACCCATATCTACACCAAGTACGCTTGCAAGGAATACAGCACGGCTTGTAGCACCTTCATCCGGGCTGATGATCATCAGATGGTCGTTGTCAATCTGGATATCATCTACTGCGTTCAGAATACCTTTTACGAACTGGTAAGCCGGCTGAACGGTATCAAATCCATGAAGCGGGATAGCATTCTGTACACGCGGATCATGTGCATCAAAGGTGATGATGTTATCAACACCCATGCTGATCAGCTCCTGAAGTGCCAGTGCGCAGTCCATGGACTCACGTGCGGTACGTCTGTGCTGACGGCTCTCATACAGGAACGGCATAATAACAGTGATTCTTCTTGCTTTACCGTTTGCGGCAGCGATCATACGTTTTAGATCCTGGTAGTGGTCATCCGGTGACATATGATTCTCATTTCCACAGAGTTTGTAAGTAAGAGAGTAGTTGGTAACGTCTGTCATGATGTACAGATCGTATCCACGAATTGTTTCATGGATCATACCTTTTGCTTCACCACTTCCGAAACGCGGGCAGGATGCATTGATCACATAGGTATCACGCAGATATCCTTTGAATGCAATGTCGTCTTCATGCTCATGTTCGCGGACACATCTCCATTTTACAAGATATTTGTCAACTTTTTCACCGATCTCACGGCAGCTCTCAAGTGGAATGATTCCGAGCGCGCCAGTCGGGATTGTTTCTAAGTTTCTCTGGTCGTTATGCATTTGAAAAGTTCCCTCCATCAAATCTTTTCGTTGGTTTATAGTTAATAATACAGCATCTCACAAAAATCAAAAAACAAGTTGAACTTTGGAGTGCTGACGGCTTCCATCAAAAAAAGCAGGAAGTCCAGTAATACGTTGGCATTATATCACTGAACACCTGCTTATGACAAGGGATTTCTGCAATTCCTTTGTTTTTCTGTAAAAAACAGGTTACAGTTCACACGCGCCATTCGCAAAATGCCCTTTCGGGCTTCTCCGTAGCTTTGCTACTGTTTTTGCTCATAAAAAGGCGCTCCCTTCATCACTATGTATCCAGGTAATTCCTCATGCAAGCATGATCATTACCTGAATCCATGTGATGAGTGAACTGTAACAAAAACAGTTAGTTTTCGCTAAGTTTCTTCTGAATACGAATATCATTTCCAAATAAATGCAAAACGGTAAAATTATTGAAAATTCTGGAAAAAATTCTTTCGGAATAATAAGTGGCAAGCTCTGTCAGCTCCAGATTTGTGGAGATCAGAGTGGACTTCTGATTCAGGATGCGTTCGTTCAGGCAGACGAAAAACTGTGAGGTTGTCATAGAGTTGATGGCTTCTGTTCCAAGGTCATCGATGATCAGCAGGTCACAGTCAAAAATGTTCCGATAGTCTGCTGCAGAAAAATCTGAGGTTCGTCCAAACTGCTGATCTGTCAGAAGCTCAAAAAGCTGGTGAGCGGAAAAGTAGATGACAGAATGTCCCTGATCCAACAATTCTTTTGCGACACAGTTGGATAAAAATGTCTTGCCAATACCGGTATTACCAAAAATCAGTAAATTCTGGAAATCATCCGGTTTTTCAAAGGACCGGATAAAGTTCTGGCATTGTGCTACGGCATTGTGTGCGGCTTCCAGAGGGGTATATTGTGTTGCAGGATCAATCATGTCCTTTGAATCTGGATAGTAAGCAAAAGAAAAATAGGAAAAATTTTCCGTCTGCAAAATATTACGGAGATTGGACTGAGTATATACCAGATCAATGGATGCCTGTTTCAGGCAGTGACACCGCTGATTGTTAATATAGCCGGTATCCTGACAATCCGGGCAGGTATACTCCGGCTGCAGATAGTTTTCCGGATAACCGTAGTCTTTTAATAGGTCTGTCCGCTGCTGACGAAGATGCTGGAGCTTCTTATGCAGATGTTCCTGGGCGGAAGTATCACCGCTCAGAAGCAGTCTGGCAGTCGCAACACTGGACTTGGCAATCCGGCTGTCAATTTTCGTGAATTCCGGGTCCAGCAGGGCAAGTTCCTTTTTGCGCGCATCGATAAGCTGCTGGCGGTCCAGCTGCCGTTTTTCATAAGTACGCATGATTTCGTCATATTGTGTATTGGTAAGTGGCATAGTTCATCTCCTTCAGGTAATAAAAAAGGGAAAAGACAGTCATTACTGCTATCAGGACTGAGATTTTTTGTTCAACAGTGATTTTTGCAATAATTGTTTCTGTAATTCTTCATAATCATTGTCACGCTGCTGGAAATTAATAAAACGGTTATTCTTCGGAGCAGCGTTTTTTTGCGGATGCTTCTTCTGTGACTGCTGGTAAATGCTGTCCGATTTTGCAATGTCATCCAGCGTATGCACTCCGTTCTCATACCATTTTTTCAGAATGGAATTTGCATAGGCAAAATTGGCTTCGTGGGTGCTTCGAATCGTCCGGCTGCATGCTTCTACGATGACTTCTGTGGAAAATCCCATACGGTCTGACCATTGGTTTAAGAAATCCTGTTCTGCGGGAACGAGATTCCGTCCGCGAATGCCGAAGGCCTTAACAACAGCATAATATAAAGAACCGCCCTGATTCATTGCTGCCTTGGCTTCTTCCACCGTTCGAATATTGCGGGCAGCGAAATCCTCTGCGACTTTCTGCATATAGTGAAGGCTTGTCTTTCCTTTTGCTACACAGTTTTCAATGATCACTTCAATGACTTCCGTGGAAAGTTTCAGTTCATCATACCAGAAAAAGACAGTATTCAGATCACTTTGTGTCAGTGTGCGTCCGAGATACTGTTCGGCAATAAAAATCAGTTCCCGTACATTTTCACGGGAGGCAAAGGTACGCATTTCATCCATCGTGTAAGTGCGTTTTCCGGTATCTGTCGCCTGAATAAACTGATCGGTTATATTGGTGGAATCGGATTCTTTCTGCACTGGTGTCGCAGATACTTTTTGAGGGATGTTGTCTGCCTGAAACGCTGCCGGTGTCGAAGGCGCTGAGGCATTTTGTGCATCCAGAACGTGGATACCTGCCAGGTTTTGTTTTTCGTCAAATTCCAGACGGAACAGGCGCAGTTTTTCCCAGTATTTTAAAGCACGGAGGATATCGCGCTCCGTGCAGTCAAAATGATCCGCAATAACAGAAAGGGAAACATTCTGTGCGGACTGGTTCAGGTTTCGGAGTATGTAAAGATAAATCTTTACATACTCCCCGTTCGCCTGTCTCATATATTCATCAATAAAAATATTCGGCACAAAAGTTGCAGATGCCGGCTGGTCATTATATAACGTAATATTTGCCATGTTACTCTCTCTAGCGTTTTCCTAATAAATGTTCTCCGACCTGATAAATGTCGCCAGCGCCCATTGTGATCACCAGATCGTTGTCGTGGCATTCTTCCAGAAGGAAGTTTTCAATGGCATCAAAGGATGGAAAATAATAGCTTTCGGTTCCTTTGCGACGGACATCATCTGCCAGATCTTCACAGTGGATTCCAAGGGTATCAGTCTCACGGGCTGCATATACATCTGCAAGTACTACCACGTCTGCCAGTGCAAGGGAATCTGAGAACTGATTCCAGAATGCCTTTGTTCTGGTATAAGTGTGCGGCTGGAAGACACAGATGATACGGTCATGCGGATAATTGCGTGCTGCAGTCAGTGTAGCGGCAATCTCTGTCGGATGATGTGCATAATCATCGATGATCGTGATGCTGCCAAGTTTTCCCTTGTACTCAAAACGTCTGGCTGTACCACCAAAGGACTGTAATCCCCGAATGATGGTGTCTGTATCAAATCCGGCTTCGGTTGCAAAGGCAATGGCTGCCAGAGCATTGGCAATGTTGTGTTTGCCCGGAACATTTAAGGAAACATGTCCTGCTGCCTGTCCGCGAACATTAAAAGTGAAGGAAGCACATGCTTCTTCATTATAAGTAATATCGGTTGCTGTGTAATCGGCATCTTCTGTCAGACCGAATGTAACGATACGTTCTTTTAAGTCTGCGGTAATCTCTTCCGGATGGTCGATGGCTGCGTTCAGGAACAGGATTCCGTCGGCAGCAGTATTCTGTGCGAATTTGTGGAAGGAATTGCGGATATCGTTAATATCTTTGAAGAAATCCATATGGTCTTCTTCGATATTTAAGATAATGCTGTATTTTGGATGGAAATTTAAAAAGCTGTTTGTATACTCACATGCTTCGGTCAGAAATACATCAGAACCGCCGACACGGATATTTCCACCGATCGCCTCTAACATACCACCGACAGAGATGGTCGGATCACTGTCTGCTGCAAGCAGGATATGAGAGATCATGGATGTGGTTGTTGTCTTTCCGTGGGTTCCGCTGACTGCGATGGATTTTGCGTAATTATCCATCAACTGCCCTAAAAACTGTGCGCGGGTAAGCATCGGGATACCTGCATCGCTGGCAGCTTTCCACTCTGCGTTATCCGGGTGGATGGCAGCGGTGTAAACCACCAGATCAATGTCATCTGTAATGTTGGAAGCACGCTGCCCGATATAGATTTTTGCACCGTTTTGCTCTAACTGTTCGGTCAGTGCGGATGCTTTGTTGTCTGATCCGGATACGGTAAAACCTTCCTTTAATAATATCTCTGCAAGGCCGCTCATGCTGATGCCGCCGATGCCTATAAAATGAATATGAATTGGTTTTTCAAAATTAATTTTGTACATATTTATCTACCACCTGTATTTTTTTATGTATCTCATAAATGTGTTTTTTTCGATTATACTCCATAGGGGAAAAGATGGCAATGTCTGTTTTGGGAATGTCCGCCTTGCAGATCAGGTGCACGAACTGGATGGGTGAAAGGACGTTTTGCGAATGTTCGTTTTACCAGCAACAATATGTGTGAATGCGGACAATACAGGTGTAAATTCAGACATTGCAACAGAAAAGAAAGTGTGATAAAATTTACTAACATCATTTGTAAAAAGTAAATCTAGCCCTGAGAAGACAGATCATTGTGAAAAATGTCGAAAAAAGACGATGATTTTAGTAAAAATTGTGAAAAATCATGCACACAAACGAAAAAATATGTTATAATTCTCCTATCAATTTAATTTTTTAAATAGCCTGAGAAAAAAGAAATACGCAGGCTATTGGCAAGAGGTGATTTACATGATTCGAAAGGAAATGATCGCAATGCTTCTGGCCGGAGGCCAGGGAAGTCGTCTGGGTGTATTGACTGCAGACGTTGCGAAGCCGGCAGTGGCTTTCGGAGGGAAATACAGAATTATCGATTTCCCGCTCAGTAACTGTATTAATTCCGGAATTGATACCGTAGGTGTGCTGACACAGTATCAGCCGCTGCGATTGAATACGCATATCGGTATTGGTATTCCGTGGGATCTGGACCGTAATAACGGTGGTGTTACGATTCTGCAGCCATATGAGAAAAGCGGCGGAAGTGAATGGTATTCAGGAACGGCCAATGCTATTTACCAGAATATGAAATACATAGACAGCTATGATCCGGAATATGTTCTGATCCTGTCCGGAGACCATATTTATAAGATGGATTATGAAGTCATGCTTGATTTTCATAAGCAGAACAATGCGGATGTTACCATTGCTGTTATGCCGGTTCCGATGGAGGAGGCAAGCAGATTTGGTATCGTAGTTGCAGACGAGGAAAATCGAATTCGGGAGTTCCAGGAGAAACCGGCAGAACCGAAGAGTAATCTGGCATCCATGGGTATCTATATTTTCAACTGGAAAGCATTAAAGGAAGCACTGATTGCAAATGAGACCGTGGAAAACTGCGATTTCGGTATGCATGTAATTCCATACTGCTTTGACAAGGGTGAGCGTATTTTTGCCTATGAGTACAATGGTTACTGGAAAGATGTAGGAACACTTGGTTCTTACTGGGAAGCGAATATGGAACTGATCGATCTGATCCCGGAGTTCAACCTGTATGAAGAATACTGGAAGATCTATACCAAGAGTGATGTGCTGGCACCACAGTATATTGCTGCTGACGCGATAGTAGACAAGAGTATCATCGGTGAAGGTACAGAAGTATATGGCGAAGTACACGGATGTGTCATTGGTGCAAATGTTACAATTGGAAAAGGAAGTATCGTGCGTGATTCTATTCTTATGGAAGGTGTGACCATCGGAGAGAATGTTGTGATCGACAAAGCGATCATTGCAGAGGATACTGTGATCGGTGACGGTGCCATCCTTGGTGTTGGCGAGGAGAAACCGAACAAGCTCAAAGAGAGTGTTTATGCATTCGGGCTGGTAACGATCGGAGAAAAATCCGTTATTCCGCCAAATGTAAAAATTGGTAAAAATACAGCGATCGCAGGTATGACCACGCCGGAGGATTATCCGGATGGATTGCTTGACAGCGGGGAATATATTGTTAAGGCAGGTGGCAAACAATGAAAGCATTAGGTATTATTTTAGCAGGTGGTAATAATTACAGAATGAGAGAGCTTTCCGACAAGCGCGCCATTGCTGCAATGCCGGTGGGTGGCGGATACAGAGCTATTGATTTCGCATTGAGCAATATGAGCAATTCTCATATTCAGAGAGTGGCAGTACTGACACAGTACAATTCCCGTTCCTTAAATGAGCATTTAAATTCCTCCAAATGGTGGGATTTTGGCAGAAAGCAGGGTGGTCTGTATATTTTTACACCGACAATCACAGCAGACAACGGTAACTGGTACCGCGGTACTGCAGATGCGCTGGCGCAGAATATTGACTTCCTGAAACGCAGCCATGAACCGTATGTTATCGTGGCAGGCGGCGACTGCGTGTACAAACTGGATTATAACAAAGTATTAGATTACCATATTCAGAAAAAGGCAGATATTACCATTGTGTGCAAAGATGTGCCGGCGACAGAAGATGTCAGTCGTTTTGGCGTGGTACAGATGAATGAAGAGTCCAGAATCATTGATTTTGAAGAGAAACCAATGGTGGCTCAGTCTCATACGATTTCTACCGGTATCTATGTGCTGCGCAGAAGACAGCTTATTGAGATGCTGGAGAAAAGCATGGAAGAACATCGGTTTGATTTTGTAACCGATATTCTGATCCGTTACAAAAATCTGAAACAGATTTACGGATATAAACTGGAAAATTACTGGAGTAATATCGCCAGTGTAGAGTCTTATTATCAGACAAACATGGATTTCCTGAAACCGGAGATTCGCAAATATTTCTTCCATCAGGAGCCGTATATCTACTCCAAGGTGGATGACCTTGCTCCGGCAAAATACAATGTGGGAGCAGAAGTCCGCAACAGCCTGATCGCAAGCGGATGTATTATAAACGGAACAGTAGAGAATTCTGTACTGTTCAAACAGGTATTTGTAGGAAAGAACTGCGTAATTAAAAATTCTATTATTTTGAATGATGTTTACATCGGAGACAATACGCATATTGAGAATTGTATTGTGGAGAGCCGTGATACGATTTGCGCAAATACATATTTGTGCGGCGAAGATGAAGTAAAGATTGTGCGTGGACACAATGAACGTTACCTCATGTAGAACGCCGTGTACGGCAGACGGGAGGAGACCGACATTGATGTGACAGCTTGAGAATACGCACCGCCCTGCTGTGGAGAAATACAAAAACACAGGGGAAGAGAAGTATGAATATTACAGATGTGAGAATTCGAAAAGTAGACAAAGAAGGAAAAATGAAGGCTGTCGTATCGATCACGATCGATAATGAATTTGCAGTGCATGACATCAAGATCATTGAAGGTGAAAAAGGTGTATTCATTGCTATGCCAAGCCGGAAGAATGCAGAAGGGGAGTACAGAGATGTAGCACACCCGATCAATTCTGAGACGAGACGACAGATTCAGGAATTGATCATGCAAAAATATCGTGAAGAAATTGCGGAAGCATAAATACTTGTGGTATACTGTTATCCGCAACTGCACAGAAAGGAGAATCCTGCATTGCAGGAGGCTCCTTTTTTAATCGGAGAAAATTGAGATTTTCTCCGATTAAAAAAGAAGCCTGAGAAGATGCGACCAGATGCAAGAGGAAGATATCTGCTAAAGCAGATTGCATCTGGCGCAAAATCAGAGCAAATCCCTAATGAATAAAGAAGGCCGAAAGGCTAAGGAGGATTTTCTCTGATTTTATTTGAGGCATAATCTGATAAAAAAGAAACAGGAGGATGAATAAAAATGTACCTGATCGTAGGACTTGGAAATCCGACCGCAAAATATGCCAAAACCCGACACAACGCAGGGTTTGATGTTATTGATGCGATCGCTGATAAATATGGAATTGAACTGAATCTGCGAAAAGGAAATGCTTTTTGCGGAACCGGGTATATCGAGGGACAGAAAGTAATGCTGGCAAAACCGCAGACATTTATGAACTTAAGTGGTGACAGTGTCAGTGCATTGATAAATTTTTATAAATTAGATCCGACACAGGAACTGATTGTTGTGTTTGACGATATCAGTCTGGCGCCGGGTAATCTGCGGATCCGTAAGAAAGGAAGCGCAGGTGGACATAATGGGATTAAGGATATCATTGCGAAGACCGGAACCGATCAGTTTGAACGGGTAAAAGTCGGTGTTGGCGAGAAACCGGCGGGATGGGATCTGGCAGATCATGTCCTTGGCAGATTTTCATCGGAAGACCGGGAAAAATTTGAGGATGCAGTAAAAGATGCGGTGGATGCAGTCAGTCTGATGGTTCAGGATCGAACCGATGAGGCAATGAATCTGTATAATCGTAAAAAAGAAGCATAATCGAATCATGATTTTTTCTATAAATAAAAGAGATATGATTTTTCGTAAGAACTTATGAAACGTATCAACAGATAGAAGCAGAAAGGAGTAGCACTGACATGGATGCTTTTGTACGTCCGTTGTATGAATTAAACAGCTTTGAAGAACTGGAACATTTTGCAGAAAAACCGGGAACTGTGATCTCAGCTTCCGGTTGTATGGATGCGCAAAAACCGCATATGATATATGGACTGAACAATGGCAGAGGAACCCGTGTCATTGTTACTTTTAATGAGCAGAAAGCAAGGGAATTGCTGGAGGCATACCGTTATTTTGAACCGAAGGCAGTGTATTTTCCGGCGAAGGATATCCTGTTCTATCAGTCAGATATCCGCGGCAACGCGCTGACGCAGGAGCGGATTCTGGCTTATCGGAGACTGTTTGAAGAAGAAAATGCAACGATCATCACGACTTTTGACGCGTTGATGGATCGTCTGGTGCGCCCGGAGATTCTGCGGGGATTTTTGCTTCGGTTGAAGGCAGAAGATACCCTGGATCTGGAAAAACTGCGGCAGCATCTGGTTGGCATGGGCTATGAGAGCACTTATCAGGTGGATGCGCCGGGACAGTTTGCGGTACGTGGCGGCATTGTGGATATTTTTGCCCTGACGGAAGAACTTCCCTATCGTATTGAATTGTGGGGAGATGAGATTGATTCGATCCGAACCTTTGATCCGGACAGTCAGCGTTCGGTAGATACGCTGGACGCGATCGTGGTTTATCCGGCAGCAGAGCTGGTGCTGACGAAAGCGCAGCAGGAGGCAGGACTGAAACAGATCACAGCAGAGGGCAAACGTTTATCGGAGCAGTATCGCAAAGAAATGAAAACAGAAGAAGCCTATCGGTTGGAGCAGGCGGTGGAATTACTGCAGGAGCAGGTAGAAGAATTTGGAAGTGTCCGGGCGGCAGAAAGTTACCTGACCTATTTTTATCAGGATACCGTAAGTTTTCTGGAATTTGCGTCCCGCTGTGCTGCCAGATGCGATCAGAAGCTATTGATTTTTGTGGATGAACCGGCAAGGTGTCTGGAAAAAGCGACAGCAGTGGAAAAAGAATTTTCTGACAGTATGCAGCAGCGTCTGGAAAAAGGATATATTTTGCCGGGACAGGCGGATATTCTGTATTCCCATGAAGCGGTGATGGCAGAAATGCAACGGTTGGGCTGTGTGCTGGTATCGGCAATGGAACTGCGGGCACCGGGACTGACACCGGCGCAGAGCTTTTTCTTTCAGGTACATTCTGTCAATGCATACAACAGCAGTTTTGAACTGCTTTCCAAGGATCTGCACAATTATAAAAAACGCAAGTATCGGGTAATTCTGCTTTGCAGTTCCCGAACAAGGGCAGAGCGTATGGCAGATGATCTGCGTCAGGAAGAATTAAATGCGTTTTTTACGGAAGATACGGATCGTCAGGTGCAGCCGGGCGAAGTTATGGTCATGTATGGCAAGTTAAAAAGGGGTTTTGAATATCCGGATATTAAATTTGTTGTGCTGACGGAGACCGATATTTTCGGTGCAGAGAAGAAAAAACGTAAAAAGAAAAAAATATATGAAGGGGAGCGGATTCAGAGTTTTTCTGAGCTGAAACCGGGAGATTATGTTGTACACGAAAATCATGGCCTTGGTATTTTCCGTGGAATTGAGAAAATCGAGGTCGATAAGACCATGCGTGATTATATGAAGATCGAGTACGACAAAGGTGGCAACCTGTATGTGCTGGCAACGCAGCTGGATCTGATCCAGAAATATGCGGGTTCCGATGCGAAAAAACCTAAGCTGAATCGTCTGGGGGGGCAGGAATGGACGAAAACCCGCCACCGGGTGCAGACATCAGTCCGCCAGATCGCACAGGAACTGGTAGAATTGTATGCGGTACGTCAGAACAAGGAAGGTTTTGAATACGGACCGGATACCGTATGGCAGCGGGAATTTGAAGAAATGTTTCCATATGAGGAGACCGACGACCAGCGGCTTGCCATTGAAGCGACAAAAGCAGATATGGAGAGCAAGAAGATTATGGATCGTCTGATCTGCGGCGATGTCGGCTTTGGAAAGACTGAGGTGGCAATCCGTGCGGCGTTTAAAGCGGTGCAGGAGAATAAACAGGTTATTTATCTGGTGCCGACCACGATTCTGGCGCAGCAGCATTACAATACATTTGCACAACGTATGAAGGATTTCCCAATCAATGTGGAATTGCTCTGTCGTTTCCGGACACCAAAGCAGCAGAAGGCAGCGATTGAAGGGCTGAGAAAAGGAACGGTGGATATTGTGATCGGGACCCATCGTGTTCTTTCCAAAGATGTGGTCTGCAAGGATCTGGGACTGCTGATCATTGACGAGGAACAGCGTTTTGGTGTCGGTCATAAGGAAAAAATCAAACAGATAAAAAAGGACGTAGATGTACTGACGCTGACGGCGACCCCGATTCCGCGAACCCTGCATATGAGCCTGATCGGAATCCGGGATATGAGTGTGCTGGAGGACCCGCCCCATGACCGTATGCCGATCCAGACTTATGTCATGGAGTACGATGAGGAGATGGTCCGGGAGGCTATCGAGCGTGAGATGGCGCGGGATGGTCAGGTGTATTATGTATACAATCGTGTTGACCAGATTGCAGAGGTGGCAGCAAAGATTTCCGAGCTGGTGCCGGATGCGGAGGTTGCCTACGCTCACGGACAGATGAGCGAGCGGGAGCTGGAACGCGTCATGTATGGCTTTATCAATGGGGAAGTGGATGTGCTTGTATCCACAACCATCATTGAGACTGGTCTGGATATTGGAAATGTCAATACAATGATCATTCACGATGCGGATAACTTAGGACTTTCCCAGTTGTATCAGTTACGCGGACGAATCGGACGTTCCAACCGGACGGCGTATGCATTTTTGATGTACCGCAGAAACAAAATGTTGAAAGAAGTGGCAGAGAAACGTCTGTCCGCCATCCGGGAGTTTTCAGATCTGGGAAGTGGTTTCAAGATCGCCATGAAAGATCTGGAGATACGAGGCGCCGGAAACCTGTTGGGCGAGCAACAGCATGGTCATATGGAAGCGGTCGGTTATGATCTGTACTGCAAAATGCTGAACGAAGCGGTAAAAAGTGCAAAAGGTGAAGCAGTGGAGGAGTCCTTCGATACGTCCATCGATATCGAACTGGATGCGTATATTCCGAATGGCTATATCGCGAATGAGTATCAGAAACTGGATATTTACAAGCGGATTGCGGCTATCGAAAACGAAGAAGAAAAAGATGAGATGTTAGATGAACTGATCGACCGTTTCGGAGAACCGCCGCGGTCGGTACAGAATCTGCTGACCGTTGCACAGATCAAAGCAGACGCACACCGCGTTTACCTGGTGGAGATCAAGGAAAATGCGGCAGGAATCACATTCCGCATGTTTGAACGGGCGAAATTAAATGTGGCAAATCTTCCATTGATGTTAGATAAAAATAAGCCACTGCTGTCATTTATCCCGGACAAAAAGGAACCCTGTCTGTATTATCGGAAGCAGAAAAACAGTCCGGATGGACTGACGGTGATCCAAACTGTGCTGAGTGATTGTGCAGAGCTGTTATTGGAGAAAAATGAAACGTAAGCTGGATTTCATTGGTATACAGTTACAGTTCACACGCGCCATTCGCAAAACGTCTTCTCTGGCTTGTCCGTAGCATTGCTACTGTTTTTGCTCATAAAAAGGCACTCCCTTCATTACTATGTATCCAGGTAATTCCTCATGCAAGCATGATCATTACCTGAATACATGTGATGAGTGAACTTAGAAGATAAAAAATCTTGCAGTGGCGTGGATTCTGGGTTATACTAGGACAGATAATAGATGAAAAGAATTCACGTTACAATGATAATGAGTGCAAGTGAGTCGACATACTGGTATGATAGATGAACGATAAATTGGATCATGTGCCGAATTTGCACATGATATATTGATAGTTGGAGGAAACTATGAAGTTTAAGAAATTTGCAGCAGTTATTTTAATGAGTGTCATGATCGGATCCATGTCATTAAGTGGCTGTGGAATTAATAAAAATGCAACCGCTGTCACCATGACAGGGGATGCCATTGATACAATTGAAGTGGATATGGGATATGCAAATTTTGCAGCACGTATCCAGCAGGCATCTTATGACGGTATCTTTGCTTCTTATTATGGAGAGGATTACTGGACGAATGAGTCTTATGCAAAGAATGGAAAGAATATGCAGGATTCTATCAAGGACAGTGTTATGGAGAACATTGAGACACAGTGTCTGTTAGAAGCGCATATGGATGATTATGGAGTAGAGATTACGGACGATGAGAAGGCAGCAATGAAAGAAGCTGCTGAGAAATTTATGTCCGATAATACAAAATCTGCACTGAAAGAAGTTGGTGCTACAGAGGAGTATGTAGAGCGTTATCTGTATTTACAGACTGTACAGCAGAAAATGAGCACAGCGATCCGCGCAACAGCAGATACCGAAGTATCTGATGAAGAAGCTGCACAGAGAACCTTCAGTTATGTAAAAATCAGTTTGACAACTTACACGGATGACAGTGGAAATCAGCAGACTTATACCGATGATCAGGTAACCGTTGTGAAAAAAGATGCTTATGATGCAGCAGAGAAAGCAAAGACAGATTTTGATGGAACTGCTTCTGATTATGGTTATACGGTACAGACTTATTCCTATGGAAGTGATGAAAAGAGTGAGTCCGATGGTGGTTTCTGTGATGCAGTAATTACAGCTGCCAACAGTATGAAAGCGGGCGATGTATCTGATCTGATCGAGGGAACAGACTGCTATTACATCATCCGTCTGGACAGCGAATTTGACGCAGATGCTACGGAGAAGAAGAAACAGAGTATCGTATCCGATCGTCAGGATGAGGCTTACAACAATGTTGTAGAGAGCTATAAGAAAGATATTGATATTAATGTAAATGATAAAGAGTGGTCAAAAGTTGCTTTTGACAATCTGTTTACCACACCGTCTGCTTCCGACAGCAGCAGTGCAACAGCAGAGTAGAACGAGGAAAAATGCAAAGCGGACAGGATAGTCCGCTTTGTTTTACGCATGAGAAAGTATAAGTTGAGAGATGAACAGAGATAATATTATTTTGATCGGTATGCCGGGTGTTGGAAAAAGTACCATCGGTGTCGTACTGGCAAAAGTTCTTGGATATCAGTTTGTGGATGCAGATCTGCTGATCCAGGAAGCGGAAGGAAAATTGTTAAGTGAGCTTATCGAGGAAAATGGTACCGATGGCTTTATAGAAATAGAGAACAGAGTAAATAGTCAGATTCAGACACATCGCAGTGTCATCGCTACCGGTGGAAGTGTGATATATGGAAAAGAAGCGATGGAACATCTGAAATCTATCGGAACTGTAGTATATCTGAAGCAGAATCTGCGTGTGCTTCAGCGACGTCTGCGTAATCTCAAGGGACGTGGTGTCGTCTTAAAAGAGGGACAGACCTTAGCTGATCTTTATAAAGAAAGAACTGTTCTGTATGAAAAGTATGCTGATATCACCGTTGATCAGTATAAACAGACGATTCAGCAGACATTGAAAGCGGTTCAGGAAGCATTGAAGGAAAATTAGGAACCGAGACGGTGGTATTTGAATAAAATAAAGCAAAGATTCTTTTATATACCTATGGGGTATGTTATAATAGAATCAGTTTACTAATTAAATATGAATGAAATGAAAAAACTTGACAAATTTTTAGAGATATAGTTATAATAGCGTGTTTAAATTTAGAAACATAGAGGTGCAAAATGGATCAATATGTAATTAAAGGAGGCAGTCCGTTAGTCGGTGAAGTGGCAATCGGTGGTGCGAAGAATGCAGCACTGGCGATTCTTGCGGCAGCAGTCATGACGGATGAGACCGTTACAATAGATAATTTACCAAATGTCCGTGATATCAATGTTATGCTTCAGGCAATCGAGAACATTGGTGCAACTGTGGAGCGTGTTGATATCCACACCGTAAAGATCAACGGATCAACCATTCACGATATCAGCGTGGATAATGAATACATCAGAAAAATTCGTGCGTCCTACTATCTGTTAGGCGCATTACTTGGCAAATACAAAGATGCAGAAGTTGCCCTTCCGGGTGGCTGTGATATTGGAAGCAGACCGATCGACCTGCATCTGAAAGGCTTCCGTGCCATGGGCGCAGAAGTGGATATCCGCCGTGGACTGGTTGCGGCAAAGGCAGAGAACCTTTGCGGCACACATATTTATATGGACAAAGTTTCCGTTGGAGCTACCATCAATATTATGATGGCAGCAGCTATGGCAGAGGGCAAGACCACTATCGAAAATGCAGCAAAAGAGCCGCATGTCGTTGACGTGGCAAACTTCTTAAATCGTATGGGAGCAAATATCCGTGGCGCCGGAACAGACGTGATCCGTATTTCCGGTGTAGAGAAACTGCACAAGACGGAATATTCAATCATTCCGGATCAGATCGAGGCAGGTACATTTATGTTCGCGGCAGCAGCGACACACGGTGATGTTACGGTAAAAAATGTTATTCCGAAGCATCTGGAGGCGACCAGTGCAAAACTGATCGAGGTTGGATGCGAGATTCAGGAATTTGACGATGCAGTTCGTGTTATTGCAAACAAACCGTTACATCATACGCAGGTGACCACATTACCGTATCCGGGATTCCCGACAGATATGCAGCCACAGATGGGTGTTGTGCTGGCACTTTCCGAGGGAACAAGTACGATCACTGAGAGTATTTTCGAGAATCGCTTCAAATATGTAGATGAACTTGAAAAAATGGGCGCCAACATTAAGGTGGAAGGCAACATTGCGATTATCAATGGAGTAGAGCGTTACACAGGTGCAAGAGTCAGCGCACCGGATCTTCGTGCAGGTGCGGCACTGGTGATCGCAGGACTGGCAGCAGACGGTATTACTATCGTAGATGACATCTACTACATCGAGCGTGGATACGAAGCATTCGATGAGAAATTCAGAGGCATCGGAGGAATGATGCAGAAGGTAAGTTCTGAGAAAGAGATTCAGCAGTTCAGACTGAAACTCTAGCAGGCAACACATCGTGATTCTGGGAAGATATGCGGGTTTATGCTGAACAGAGTCATGTGGGAAATCATGCCGGTGTTCAGCTTGAAGAAAGTTTGGAACAGGCATCGATAAAATTTTAACAGGAAGCGGGCAGACTTATGACATCTGCCCGCATTTTTTGCCTTTTTTGTTATTTGTTCAACATTTTCGGGGAAATCTGTTGGTTGACTTTTCCTATCTTGGAAGGTATGATACATAAAGTATGACTGCAATAAACGTGAACTGTGGAAGTTCACATGTTTCAAATTAGATTAGAATGAGAGAAAAGAACGGAGGATAATTATGGAAAAATTATTATTTACTTCTGAGTCAGTTACAGAGGGACATCCGGATAAAGTCTGCGATGCCGTATCTGATGCAATTCTGGATGCCTGCATGGCACAGGATCCGATGAGCCGTGTTGCCTGCGAGACAGCTGCTTGTACAGGTTTCGTATTAGTAACAGGTGAGATTACTACAAAAGCACAGCTCGATATCCCGTCTATCGTTCGTCAGACTGTAAACGAGATTGGTTACAATGATGCAAAGACAGGTTTCGATGGAAATACATGTGCAGTTATGGTTGCTCTGGATCAGCAGTCCGCTGATATCGCTATGGGTGTTGATAAAGCACTTGAGGCAAAAGAGGGCGCTCTGACAGATGATCTTGATACAGGTGCCGGTGATCAGGGTATGATGTTCGGTTACGCTACAAACGAGACACCGGAATTAATGCCGTACCCAATCTCCCTTGCACACAAAATGGCTCTTCAGCTTACAAAAGTTCGTAAAGATGGTACATTAAGCTACTTAAGACCAGACGGAAAAACTCAGGTTTCCGTAGAGTATGATGAGAACGGCGCTCCTAAGAGATTAGAGGCTGTAGTTCTTTCTACACAGCATGATGATGATGTTACTCAGGAGCAGATCCATGAGGATATCAAAAAATACGTATTTGATCCGATCCTTCCGGCAGAGCTGATCGATGATGAGACAAAATTCTTCATCAACCCGACAGGACGTTTCGTAATCGGTGGACCTCACGGTGATGCAGGTCTGACAGGACGTAAGATCATCGTTGATACTTACGGTGGAATGGCTCGTCACGGCGGCGGAGCTTTCTCCGGAAAAGACTGCACAAAAGTAGACCGTTCTGCAGCTTATGCAGCACGTTACGTTGCAAAGAACATCGTTGCAGCAGGTCTGGCTGACAAATGCGAGATCCAGCTTTCTTATGCAATCGGTGTAGCACAGCCGACTTCTATCATGGTAGATACATTCGGAACAGGAAAACTTTCTGATGAGAAACTGGTTGAGATCGTTCGTGAGAATTTCGATCTTCGTCCGGCTGGAATCATCAAAATGCTTGACTTAAGAAGACCAATCTACAAAGCAACAGCTGCTTATGGACATTTCGGACGTACAGACGTAGATCTTCCTTGGGAAGCAACAGATAAAGTTGACGTATTAAAAAAATATCTGTAATATTAAAAACAGTTACATAAAGTGCGTGAAAAACGTCGGATATTTGATAAAAATATCCGGCGTTTTTTTGTGGTGCTATCGATGATTCCATACGAGAGAGTGTGTGATAGCATACTTTCTTATCTTGCCTGGCGTGGAGTAATGCCATATTTATCTTTGAACTTCCGGTTGAAATAAGAAGCATTTTCAAAACCGGATTTCTGTGCGATTTCCAGGATAGACAGATTTGTTGAAACCAGCAAATTTCTGGCATGTGCCAGCCGGACATCATTCAGATAGTGGATATAGCTGATGCCCATATGTGTCTTAAAAAATTTCATGAAGTGTGATTCACTGAAATAACAGGCAGAGGCAATCTGGCAAATGGAAATAGATTCTTCCAAGTGTTCATTTGTGAAAGTGATGATGAATTTTAACTTGTCCAGTGAGCGTTGCTGTATGTTGGATAATTCTTTTTTATCGTCCAGAGAAAGAAGCTGGAACATGAAAAGAAACAGAGAGCCTTTGAGAGCAAGTTGATATCCGGCAGGTTTTTTACTGCATAATTGATCCATTGTCTGGATTAGATCATGAATTTTCGGGTAGTAGGACAGACGTGGATGAATGTGGACGACTGTGTGAATTTGCCCAGAGAACAATGGATACAGAAAGTTTTCAAAACAGACGTCGTGGTTATCGGAGGAAAGTAATTCCGGACGAAAAATGATATTTTCATATTCCATTTTCTGACCTGAAATTTCTCTAATAGCATGCAAGTGTTCCGGAAGAACAATAATGATATCTCCGGCTGTGACGTGATAGTGCGTCAGGTCTACAAGAACTGTGCCAGATCCCTTCTGAATGACGATAAGTTCTGCTTCTTCATGCCAGTGAACAGGTACTTCTGTAAAATCATCCGGTATAGTGCACAGATAAGTGTTATAAGGAAACTGATCATCCGTATGACGTTTTTTTTCGTGGTATTGTTCTGGTTTTGGTTGTTTCATGCTGGACTCCTTTCTGTTTTTGATAGAATTGTACTATAAAAGGATATTATGCTGCAAGAAAAAAATAACAATGCTGTATAAAATATAAGCAGAAACACACGAACAGTAAAAAGTATGATACAATGAATCAAACGGTTCCTGCGTATCAGATTCTTTTGAGAGCACAGACTTTGAGGTCGGGAAGGAATTTTATTATGAAGCTGGAAATGTTAGTATCGGAAAAATTAGGAAAAGCAATTTCAGAAAGCAGTAATCAGGAGATTTACCAGGCACTGATGGCTGTTGTGCAGGATATGGCAGAGCAGAAGGAATCTAATGCAGGGAAAAAGAAAGTATATTATGTATCTGCAGAGTTTTTGATCGGAAAACTTTTGTCTAATAATATGATCAATCTCGGAATATATGAGGATGTCCGCAAAATGCTTGCTGCAAATGGAAAAGATATCTGTGAAATTGAGGAAATCGAGGTAGAACCATCTCTTGGAAACGGAGGGCTTGGCCGACTGGCAGCCTGTTTTTTGGATTCGATTGCAACACTTGGTTACAATGGAGCCGGTATTGGACTGAATTATCATCTTGGATTATTTCAGCAGAAATTTGCGGATCATATGCAGAAAGAAACAAAAAATCCGTGGATGGATCGAAGTGGCTGGTTAAAACGTACGGATGTCAGTTTCCCGGTGTCTTTTGGTAATATGACATTACAGTCTGTCATGTACGAAATTCTGGTAACCGGATATGGTAACCGCACCAATAAATTACAACTTTTTGATATAGATTCTGTGGATGAGAGCATTGTAGAGGATGGGATTTCTTTCGATAAAAAAGAAATTGCCAAAAATCTGACATTATTCCTTTATCCGGATGACAGTGATGAAGATGGTCGCAAGCTTCGTATTTATCAGCAGTATTTTATGGTAAGTAATGGCGCACAGCTGATTTTAAAAGAATGTGAAGCACGGGGATGTAACCTCTATGATTTGCCGGATTATGCAGTCATCCAGATCAATGATACACATCCGACGATGATCATCCCGGAGCTGATCCGTTTATTAATTGCCCGGGGACTTTCTGTGGATGATGCAATTGATGTGGTAAGCCGCACCTGTGCATATACCAATCATACAATTTTGGCGGAAGCATTGGAAAAATGGCCACTGGATTATCTGCAGGAAATCGTACCACAGCTGGTGCCAATTATTGAAATTTTAGATGATAAAGTACGACGAAAATATGCGGATGAAAGTGTGGCTGTCATTGACCGTAACGATGTGGTTCATATGGCGCACATTGATATCCATTACGGATTCAGCGTAAATGGCGTTGCAGCTTTGCATACAGAAATCCTGAAAGAGACAGAACTTCATAATTTTTATCAGCTTTACCCGGAGAAATTTAACAACAAGACAAACGGAATTACGTTTCGCCGCTGGCTGCTTCATTGCAATCCGATGCTTGCAGATCAGATCACGGAGTGGATTGGTGATGGATACAAAAAAGATGCAACAGAGTTGAAGAAGCTGGAGAAGTTTGTAGAGGATGAACAGTCACTGCAGAATCTTCTGCAGATAAAAAAAGAAAACAAACATCAACTGGCAGAGTATCTGAAACGGACACAGGGCATAGAACTGAATGAAGATTCTGTGTTTGACATTCAGATCAAACGGCTTCATGAGTATAAACGACAGCAGATGAACGCATTGTATGTGATTTATAAATATCTGGAAATAAAAAGCGGAAAATTACCAAAGACTCCGATCACGGTGATTTTTGGCGCAAAAGCAGCACCGGCTTATGTGATCGCCAAAGATATCATTCATCTGATCCTCTGCCTGCAGGAACTGATCAATCATGATCCGGAAGTAAGTCCATATCTGAATGTGGTCATGGTAGAAAATTATAACGTTACATTAGCAGAAAAACTAATCCCGGCATGTGATATTTCAGAACAGATTTCACTTGCATCCAAAGAGGCAAGCGGAACCGGAAACATGAAATTTATGCTGAACGGAGCAGTGACACTTGGAACAGAAGATGGTGCAAATGTAGAAATCCATCAGTTTGTCGGAGATGACAATATCTATATCTTTGGTGCAAAGAGTGATGAAGTAATTGCACATTATGAAAAAAGTGATTACAGACCATCCGATTATTATACAAAAAATCCGTTGATCCAAAAGGCTGTGGAATTTATTACAGATCCACAGATGATGGAGATTGGAAAGAAAGAAAATTTAGAGCGTTTAAGCAGTGAACTGAAAAATAAAGACTGGTTTATGACATTCCTGGATCTGGAAGATTATATCCGAACAAAAGAACGGGCACTGGAAGATTATACAGACCGCAAAACATGGGCAAAGAAAATGCTGGTGAATATCAGTAATGCAGGTTTCTTTTCTTCTGACCGTACCATCCGGGAATACAATCAGGATATATGGAAATTGGGGGAGTAATGTATGCTGACAATTCTGGTAGTAGATGATGAAAAACTGGAGCGAAAGGGAATTCGTTTTCTGCTGAACCGGCGCAGTGAAGAGATGGAAATTTTGGAGGCCGCCAACGGAAAGGCGGCCTGCGAAATTTTGCAGAATCGGACAGTGGATATTATGCTGACAGATATAAAAATGCCATTTATGGATGGTATTGAGCTGGTTTCTGTGGCTCACAAATTACAGCCAGATCTGGAAATGGTAATTTTTTCCGGATATGGTGAGTTTGAATATGCGAAAAAGGCAATGGCTTCCGGTGTTTCAAACTATGTGCTGAAGCCGGTGGATCCTGCCGAGTTCGAAAACACGCTGAATCATCTGGTGGAGAAAATTACTGAGCGGAGAAATGAAGCACAGCGCAGTCAGTGGAATCAGGATTCTCTGGAAAATTATTTTCTTTTCAGATACCTTTGTCAGGGAAATGACGAACTGTTAAATAAAATCAGTGGAAAGATCAATATTGACCGTTGGAATCAGATCAGAGGTTTGTTTTTAATTGAGAGTGAAGACAACTTTTTTGAAGAATCAGAAGAAGTTTTTATTCAAAAACTGGCAGAATATAGCAAACAGAAATTATCTTTTTTAAACCTGGCACAGAATCAGGAACTCTGTGTCCTTTTTGGCGTATGTGAACAGAAAGTTTTTGCAACAGATTTAGCTGAATGGATGAATTACACGTTTGGAAATCGTTTTTATGTGGCAGTCGGTCAGCCGGTTACGGATCGAAGTGAACTTCCGGAACGTTTTCAGATGCTTGAAAGTCTGATAGAAATAAATTTTATCAGAAGGAAACAAGAGTATTTTTACCGGATCATGTAGCAGAAGATACCGGGAGTGAGCAGTTCCTGGATGAAACGATTAGCCGGATGATCGAAAATATCCGAATGGATGATATGACTCATCTGTGGGAACATTTTCGTATTTTGAAAAATGGTATGGGAGAGCTGAGCAGCTATTCGCAGATTTATACGAGATTTTTGTTTTCCAATCTGGTAAAAGAATTTTTTACGCATCAGCATCAGGATAGAAAAAAACTGGAAACAGCGGTTCAGAAGGTATACGAAATGCAGTCTGTCCAGGAAGTGATAAGTCTTGTAGAAACACTCATTCAGAATATGGAAGAACGTCTGGCAGCCAACAATGATGGTACCAGAAATGAAGTTGCACAGGCAAAAAGTTATATTTATGAACATTACAGTGAGGATATCAGTGTGGAAAAATTATCCGAACTGGTGTATTTGTCACCGGGATATTTCAGTTATATATTTAAGAAAGAAACCGGAGATACGGTCAGCCGTTTTATTCGAAATTACCGGATGGAGCAGGCAAAAAAACTGCTTTCCGATACATCTATGAAGATTGTACAGATATGTAAAGAAACTGGTTTTTCAAATGTATCTTATTTTTGTAAAAATTTCCGTGAGTATTGTGGATGTAGTCCGGAACAGTATCGAAAGGGTGGAATGACAGATGCACAGACTGAAACAGTTCTTTCATAAACTATCCATTCGAAAAAAGATGCTGACAATTCTGTGTCTGGTCGGTATGCTTCCGGTTATGATACTGGGTATTTCACTTGGAATTAATTCCTATCGCACAGTGCTGAAATACAGGGAAAAAGATATGACGAATACACTGCAGCAGGCCTGTGGGATTGTAGATTATCAGATGTATACCTGCCAGCAGATGATGAAGTATTTCGTATATAACCAAGATGTTATCAATTTTCTGGAGTGCGATCCGACAAAGAAGACACAGCGTTATGAACTGTATCAGGAAGTATCAAATACCATCGGTGCGTTGAAGTATCAGAATCTGATCATGGAATCTGTTACAATCTACTCCGAGAGCATTCAGCAGTCTTTCGGAAATGAAGCGCATCCACTGGAGGATCTGTACAAAGAGTCCTGGTATCGAGATGAAATCAGGGATAAGGAATGGGTATTTGATGAAAGTACATTAGACCTGATTTCGATATACAAAATTCCAAGTTATTCCGGAATTGAAAGTTATGTGGCAGTTCGCACAGATATTCCGACATTATTTGAATCATTAAACCAGCTTGCAGTGGATCAATATGGTGTTCATGTGCAGACACAGAACGATGAAATATGGAATTTTTCCGGGAAAAAATGTACAGATAAAAATGGAATATATGCAAGTTTTAGAGAGAATAAAAAGGATTATTTATGGGTGCATCAGGATCTGAATCAGATGGATGCGACAGTTACTTATTTTCAAAAGAAATCCAACTTAAGTCCGTTTTCCGGAAGAGCGTTTCTTATGATCGCAGTGCAGGTAGGAGCCTGTCTGATCTGTATTATTCTGCTGGGAAGAAGATTTGCAAAATATATGTCCAGACCATTAGAAGAACTGACAGAAGAAATCCAGTCTATGGATGAAACGAACATTCAGGTAACAGTTCACAGCAACCGCGAAGACGAGATGGGAATCCTGATCAACAGTTATGATCATATGATGCGGCGGATCCAGGAACTGATCAGGGAAAATTATGAAACTCAGATTGCCCGGAAAGAATTTGAAATGAAAGCACTGCAGGCTCAGATCAATCCGCATTTCCTGTATAATTCTCTGTCGATGATCAACTGGAAAGCAATTGAGGCCGGCGAAGAGGAAATCAGTCAGGTGACGCTTGCACTTTCTGCATTTTACCGGACAACTTTAAATAAAGGAAGAACCTGGATCAGCCTGCGTCTGGCACTTCAAAATATTCAGGCTTATGTACAGCTGCAACTTTGGATGCATGACAATGACTTTAAAGTGCATTATGATATAGATGAAAAATTGTTGGATTATGAACTTCCTTCACTTATTTTTCAGCCATTTGTAGAAAATGCGTTAGAGCATGGTCTTGATATTAAGGAGGATCCGGATCACCAGATCTGGTTCCGTATCTGGGAGGAGACAGAAAGCGGTGTGATTTATGTCAGCATTCGCGACAATGGTGTTGGGATGGATGCAGATACCCTGGCACATGTTCTGGAATATCATGCTTTGGGATATGGTGTCAAAAACGTAAACGACAGAATGAAACTGAGCTTCGGGGAAGCTTATACCATTCAGATTAAAAGCGAACTGGAAAAAGGTACTGAGGTGTTACTGCATTTTCCAAAGGTGCAGAGGGGAGAGTGCAATGAGTCATAGCAAAAGAGGGGCACAGGCTATCGTTATGGGAATCATATGTGTATTTCTAGGTATGGCGTCATTTGAAATTAACCGTGATGTGGCAGAACGGGAAGCGGATGAAAAGGCAGCCATCTCCTGGGAGAAAGCGGAGAAATCACCGCTGATACCCTATCCGGAGACAGTGACCTATACACTGGCAAAAATGACTGCTTCCGGTAATTCAGGTATGCCGGATGGCGATACTTATGAGGATAATGCTTATACACGATATTTGAAAAAAACACTTAATGTACAAAATGAAGACGTCATGGAAGTGTCAGGGGATGAAAATTATTATCTGTATGTCCAGCGGATGATTGCTGAAAATACTCTGCCGGATGTGATGCTGGTATCTGGTCCGGAGGATGTAGAGAAACTGGCAGAGTATGGCATGATTGAAGATTTATCAGATGCTTATCAGGAGGCAACTTCCAGTATGATCAAATCCATGTACAGCAGTTATGGAAAAGAATTACTGGAATCTGTGACCATTGATGGAAAATTGATGGCACTTCCTTCCACGCAGGTTTATTATGGATGTAATCTGTTCTGGGTGAGGGAAGATTGGCGGAAAGAACTGGGACTTCCGGAACCGTCGACGCTTGCTGATGTGGAGCAGATCATCCAGGCATTCCGGGAAAATGATCCGGGAGAAAATGGAAATATCGGATTGCCATGTATGGCAACATTGTATGGGAACGGTTCTTCGAATTTCTCTGTGGATCCTGTTTTTTCCGTATTTCATGCCTATCCGGGGATATGGCTGCAGGATAGTGATGACGGTTATGTCTATGGATCATTAACGGAAGAGACCAGGCAGGCACTGGAATATCTTCATGGATGGTATGAAAATGGTATTCTGGATCAGGATTATATGATGCGGACACCGGGAGAAATCGGAGAACTGATACGTGATAACCGCTGTGGAGCTTTTTTTGGCTGGTGGTGGGCACCGAATAATCCGCTGATAGAAGCGGTGGAGGCAAATCCGGGGGCGGAGTGGAAACCATATGTGATCGCTGATGAGTATGGAGAAGTTCATTCTTACATATATGGAAAAACATCTCCCTGTATCGTGGTGCGAAAAGGATATGAGCATCCGGAGATTGTCATGAAGATTATGACCGCACTTTTTGACAATGCGCGATACCGTCACGATGGGAGCGAAGAAATTGACCTGTACCAGAAACGTGGGGTTGATACCACGGCACGTCCGCTTGTGGCAAACTGTGATTTCAGCAATGCTGTGTTTACAACAACAGATCATATCTGGCTGGCTTTGCATTATCCGCGACAGACAGATTCCATGAATTCTCTGGAATCGGCTTATTATGACAGTTGCCGCAGATTCCTTGATGGAGACAGAGATCCTGTTTACTGGGCTGCCTATGCTTCACGGATTCAGGCAGTACGGCTGATTGAAGAGGCAGATGTGTCTTATGTTAATGAAGACTATGTACCGTATTCACATCGGGAGTTACCGCAGGATATGACAGATATGGAGACACTGGCTTTTATGAAGATCATTACAGGAGAAGAACCAATATCCTATTTTGATTTTTTTACAGAATCGTGGAAAAAGAACATGATTCTTGAAAATCTTTTGTATTAAATATGACCCTCTTTCTATAAAATTATAAGTATCAAAGAGGTATGCACTTGATACGATAATGAAAAGGAAAGAGGGTATTTTTTATGAAAATGAAAAAATTTTTGGCAGTGTGTCTGTCCGCATTGACAGTAACCGGTATGTTAGCAGGCTGCGGTGGAGCGAAAGGTGGAGATACGTCTTCCGCAGGAGCTGAGAAAGAAGGAAGCAGTGCAGAAGGATCTGTATATTACCTGAATTTCAAACCGGAGATTGCAGATCAGTGGGAAGAAATTGCAGCAAAATATACTAAGGAGACAGGTGTTCCGGTAAAAGTAAAGACAGCAGCATCCAATCAGTATGAGCAGACACTGAAATCAGAGATGGCTAAAAGTGATGCTCCTACTTTATTCCAGATCAACGGACCGGTTGGATATCAGTCCTGGAAAGAGTATTGTGCAGATCTGAAGGATACCGATTTTTACAATATGCTGGTAGATAAAGATCTCGCAATCACAGAAGGTGATGGTGTATACGGCATTCCGTTTGCAGAAGAAGGATACGGAATTATCTATAATAAAGAAATCATGGATAAGTATTTTGCTCTTCCGGGCGCAAAAGCAACATCCATGGATGACATCAAAAACTTTGATACATTAAAGGCAGTTGTAGAAGATATGACAGCGCACAAAGATGATCTTGGCATTGATGGTGTATTTGCTTCCACATCCTTTGCACCAGGTGAAGACTGGAGATGGCAGACACATCTGATGAATCTTCCAATTTACTATGAGTACAAAGATGCAGATGTAAAAGATGAGGACGAGATTTCTTTCAAATATAATGAGAACTTTAAAAATATTTTTGACCTGTATCTGAACAACTCCACGGTTGAGCCTACAATGGTTGGTTCCAAGACAGTAGATGATTCTATGGCAGAGTTTGCATTAGGAAAAGCTGCTATGGTTCAGAATGGTAACTGGGCATGGTCTCAGATCAGCAAAGTAAGTGGTAACGTAGTAAAAGAAGAAAACGTGAAATTTATGCCGATTTATACAGGCGTAGAAGGTGAAGAGACACAGGGACTGTGCATCGGTACAGAAAACTACATGTGTGTAAACAACAATGCATCTGAGGCAGATCAGAAAGCATCCTTGGATTTCCTGAAATGGGTGTTCAGTTCTGATGAAGGAAAAGAGATGGTAACAAATGATCTTCAGTTTATCACACCGTTCAGCACATTTGGCGATGATGAGATTTCTTCTGATCCGTTAGCACAGGAAGTAGTAAGATACATGAAAGATGATTCCCTTACAACTGTACCGTGGAACTTTACAACATTCCCAAGCCAGACATTCAAAGATGATTATGGCGCATCTCTTCTTGAGTATGCAAATGGCAATAAAGAATGGGATGCTGTAGTATCAGATACAGTAGATGAGTGGGCATCTGAGAAAGAAGCAACAGCTGAGTAGTCGTAGTCGTATTAGATGATGTTGGGGGGTAAAAGATGCCGTACGAATTGTTCCGTACTTCGTACTCCCACAATTCTACCCAATATTCGCATATCGTGAAGCTGACGCTCCACTTTTATGCTCATATCGGGGCGGGTCATTAAGCCATAAAACCACTCCTGTGCAAGCACATCGTGGTTTCAGGCTTTTGACCCTGGCATCATTAGATAGGATTCTCAGGGGACAGGAGGCGGTCATCGGCCGCCTCCTCTTCTGCTTTGTGAAGAAAACATTTGTATCCGTAGGGAGGGAGATTTATGCAAAAGACATATAAAAAATATTTTGCTCTTTTTGTATTACCTACATTGATTGCATTTACCCTGTTTTTCATCATTCCATTTATTATGGGAATCGTGCTTTCATTCTGTAAATTTACGACAGTTACAAATGCACACTGGGTTGGAATTGCAAATTATGTAAAGGCATTTTCGAACAAAGATTTTATGAATGCACTGTTATTTACCGTGAAATTTACGGTTGTATCTGTAATTACAATTAATGTAATTTCCTTTGCTCTGGCATATGGACTGACACGGGGATTAAAAGGAACCAATATTTTTCGAACCATTTTCTTTATGCCAAATCTTATCGGAGGAATTGTACTTGGCTATATCTGGCAATTACTGATCAACGGCGTGCTGGCACATTTTAATGTAACGATTACAGCAGACCCCAAATATGGTTTCTGGGGCATGGTCATTCTGACAAACTGGCAGTTGATCGGATATATGATGATCATTTACATTGCCGGTATTCAAAATATACCGACAGAATTGATTGAGGCAGCTGAAATTGATGGTGCCAATAAATTCCAGACATTGTACAAGATTATTATTCCGATGACAATGCCATCTGTTACCATCTGTCTGTTCCTGACACTTACGAACTGCTTCAAACTGTTCGATCAGAACCTGGCATTAACAGCAGGCGGACCGGCAAAGAAAACCGCAATGCTGGCATACGATATTTATACGACATTCTACAACAGGAACGGCTGGGAAGGTGTCGGTCAGGCAAAAGCGGTTATTTTCTTTATTATCGTAGCAGCAATCTCACTGACACAGTTATACTTCACAAGACGTAAGGAGGTTGAGAACTAATGCTGAAAAAGAGAAAACAAAACAAAAATGAGATCATTGAAAATCCGGCAGTATCAAAAGGTACCGGTATTGTGATCACGATTGTGATGACACTTTTAGCTGTGGCTTTCCTGTTCCCGATTTTCCTTGTATTGATGAATTCTTTTAAAAACAAACTTTATATCAGTGATGCACCGTTCGCATTGCCAAATTCGGATACTTTTTCCGGAATGTACAATTATGTGAATGGTATTCAGAAAACAGGACTGCTGGTAGCAGCCGGAAGATCTGCTTTTATTACCATCTGCTCTGTAATCGTGATCGTGCTTTTGACTTCCATGGCTGCATGGTGGATTACAAGAGTTACATGCAAATTATCCACAGTATTGTATTATCTGTTTGTATTTGCAATGATCGTTCCATTCCAGATGGTTATGTTTACACTGTCTAAAGTGACAGATTTTCTTCACCTTGGCAATATGTTTGGTATCATACCGGTTTACCTGGGATTTGGTGCCGGGTTGTCGCTGTTTATGTTCTGTGGATTTATCAAGGCGATTCCGATTTCCCTGGAAGAAGCAGCAATGATCGATGGCTGTACACCGGTTCAGACTTATTTTAAAGTAATAGTCCCGATGCTCCGTCCAACCATGATCACAGTTGCAATCTTAAATGCAATGTGGATCTGGAACGACTACCTGCTTCCGACGCTGGTACTTGACAGTGAAAAGCCAACCATTCCAATGGCAGTTCAGTATCTGCGCGGTGGCTATGGATCCATTGATATGGGCGCAATGATGGCAATGCTTGTACTTGCAATTTTACCGATCATTGTATTTTATCTGACCTGTCAGAAATATATTATCAAAGGTGTAGCTGCAGGAGCAGTCAAAGGTTAACAAATGCTCAAAAATGCGAGGATATGAATTATGAGAACAAGTGGAATTCTGATGCCGGTATTTTCTCTTCCATCCAAATATGGTATAGGATGTTTTTCAAAAGAGGCTTATCAATTTGTAGATTTTTTAAAAGAGTCAGGTCAAAAAAACTGGCAGGTGCTGCCCCTTGGACAGACGAGTTATGGGGATTCTCCGTATCAGTCTTTTTCATCTTTTGCCGGAAACCCGTATTTTATCGACCTGGAGCAGCTTGTGGAGCAGCAGCTTCTGACGAAAGAGGAGTGTGACAGTTTTGATTTCGGGAAGAATCCGGAATCTATTGATTATGCAAAGCTTTACCAGAACCGATATAAAATTTTGCGTATGGCCTGTGATCGTTTTCTGAAACAACCGTCAGATGATTTTTTTGCTTTTTGTCAGGAAAATGACTGGTGGCTTGGAAATTATGCATTATTTATGGTAATAAAAAATATGCATAAAGGAGCAAGCTGGCTTCAATGGGAAGAAAAATATAAGAGACGCGATTTTGCAGCTCTGGATCAGGTATGGCATGGACAGCATGATGAAATACAGTTTTATCAGTTTCAGCAGTATATGTTTTTCTGCCAGTGGAAAAAACTGCATGCGTATGCGGAGCAGGCGGACATTCAGATTATCGGGGACATGCCGATTTATGTGGCTCTGGACAGCGCAGATGCCTGGGCAGAACCACAGCTGTTTCAATTTGATGAGGAACTGAAGCCTGCAGCTGTGGCGGGATGCCCGCCGGACGCATTTTCCGCGACCGGACAGTTATGGGGCAATCCGCTGTATCGCTGGGAATATCACAGACAGACCGGTTATGCATGGTGGATAAGGAGAATTGCACAGTGCCTGAAATTATATGATTGTGTCCGTATTGATCATTTTCGTGGATTTGACGAATATTACAGCATTCCGGCGGGTGATGAGACGGCAGAACACGGACACTGGGAGCCGGGGCCGGGCATGAGTCTGATGCAGGTTTTGAAAGATGCACTGGGCGATGTAAATGTAATTGCAGAAGATCTGGGATTTTTAACTGATGGTGTACGCCGGCTGTTGCATGATTCCGGTTTCCCGGGAATGAAAGTGATCCAGTTTGCTTTTGATTCCAGGGAAGAGAGTGATTATCTCCCACATAATTATGAGAAAAACTGTGTGGTGTATACAGGAACACATGATAATGATACCCTTTGCGGCTGGTATAAAGTTTTAGATCCAGATGATCTGAAATTATCCCAGAAATATATGAATAATGCAAATACACCAAAGACGCAAATTCACTGGGATTTTATCCGCCTTGCATTGGCAAGTGTGGCAAATCTGTGCATCATTCCGTTGCAGGATTATCTGGGACTTGGAAGTGAGGCAAGGATTAATACGCCATCTACGCTTGGAAATAACTGGCGTTGGAGAATGAAATCCGGATGTCTGACAAAAGCGTTTGCAGAGCAGATCAAAGAGATGACAAAATTATATGGACGATAAAAAAACTGCCCTTCGGGGCAGTTTTTTTAGTGAAAGTACAAAAAGATAGTCACATAATCAGAAGGCTGAAAGGGCGTTTTGCGAAAGGCGCGTGTGAACTGTAAAAGTGAGATATCTATTTTATAAAAACTTTACGATTGCAGAATGTAAATTAAACAGCAGACGTGTTATAATGAAAAACAGTATAAGAAAGATGGAGATACCTATGAAACTAAAGACACGCTTGATTGTCGCATTCTGTATTATCATCATTTTGCCAATCGGTCTGGCAGGTGCAGCGATTTTGGGTCTGTACCATATTCAGACAAAAGCGATCCAGAAAAATTATGGTCTGGAAGCAGCGGATACTCAGGGAGTGCTTTCTAATTCCCTGCAGTTGATGAGCAGATACACGAAGACAGAATATGAAGAGATCTGTAAACTGGCAAAGACGGATCCGGAAAAATTGGAATCAGAGGATTATCTGAAAGAAGTAAATAAGAAATTGCAGGAAAAAAGCTCTTATCTGATTTTCTGTAAAAACGGAAAGCTTGTTTATAATGGTTATAATGGAAATTCCGTGATCAGTGATGAACAGTGGCAACAGGAGCTGCCACAATACGGAGAAGGCGATAAGGATATCGTTTCCGGTTACTATGTGGATAACGATGCACAGTCTTTGCTGAAACAGGTAGATTTTGAAGGAAGCAATGATGATCAGTGCAGTGTCTATATCATTACATCTTCGGAGAGTATTCAACCGGAGATCAAGCGTCTGATGATCGATATTGCGGTATCGGTATTGTTGATTCTGGCACTGACTGCCGGAGTTATGACAATCTGGATTTATCGTGGAACGATGGTACCACTTAAGAAATTACAGATTGCTACGAAAAATATCAAAGAGGGAAATCTGGATTTTACCATTGATTATGATGAACTGGATGAAATGGGAGATCTGTGCCGGAATTTTGAGGAGATGCGTAAACGCCTGAAGGAATCTACTGAAGAAAAAATGGCGGCAGAAAAGGAAAACCGTGCCCTGATCAGTAACATTGCACATGATCTGAAAACGCCGATCACAGCTGTCAAAGGTTATTCTGAAGGTATTCTGGACGGTGTTGCGGATACCCCGGAGAAACAGGAACGGTACATTCGTACGATTTATAATAAAGCAAATGAAATGGATCGTCTGCTGAATGAGCTGACCTTGTATTCCAAGATTGACACGAACCGCATCCCATATAACTTTAAGAAGATCAATGTGGCAGACTACTTTAACGACTGCATTGAGGAGATCGGTCTGGATCTGGAGACCAGGGGCATTGGTCTGACGTATTTTAACTATGCGGATGAAAACATTGTGATCATCGCAGATCCGGAGCAGTTGATGCGTGTGATCAATAATATTGTGACAAATGCCATCAAATATATGGACAAACAAAAGGGACAGATCAATGTCCGGATCAAGGACGTGGGTGATTTCATTCAGGTTGAGATCGAGGATAATGGAAAAGGCATTTCTGCCCGTGATCTGCCGTATATTTTTGATCGGTTTTACCGCACAGATTCTTCCAGAAATTCTTCCACCGGAGGAAGCGGCATCGGCCTGTCCATCGTAAAGAAGATCATTGAAGATCACGGTGGCAAGATCTGGGCGACAAGTAAAGAAAAGACAGGTACGACCATGTACTTTGTTATTCGAAAATATCAGGAGGTACCAAATGAGTAAGATTTTAATCGTAGAAGATGAAGAAGCAATTGCAGATCTGGAGAAAGATTATCTGGAGCTGAGTGGATTTGATGTGGAGATAGAAAATGACGGAACCAGCGGTCTGGAGCGCGCACTGAGTGAAGAATTTGATATGTATATTCTGGATCTGATGCTGCCGGGCACCGATGGTTTTGAAATCTGTAAAAGAATACGTGAGAAGAAAAATACACCGATCCTGATGGTGTCCGCGAAAAAGGATGATATTGACAAGATTCGTGGTTTGGGACTTGGCGCAGATGATTATATTACCAAACCTTTTTCCCCGAGTGAACTGGTTGCGAGAGTAAAAGCACATCTGGCGCGTTATGAGCGTCTGATTGGAAGCAATGCGCAGAAAAATGATATTATTGAGATTCGCGGTATTCGTATTGATAAGACTGCACGTCGTGTATGGGTAAATGAGGAAGAAAAGCAGTTTACAACAAAGGAATTTGACCTGCTGACATTTCTGGCAGAGAATCCGAACCATGTATTTACGAAGGATGAGCTGTTTTCCAAGATCTGGGATATGGAGTCCATCGGTGACATTGCAACAGTAACAGTTCATATCAAAAAGATCCGTGAAAAAATTGAGTTCAATACCGCAAAACCGCAGTATATTGAGACAATCTGGGGCGTAGGATACCGCTTCAAATTATAAATAATACTTTATGCATTCGGATGGAAATGTTTGGTATAGAATTTTGCTATAAGTAATGTGTTCCATGTATTGTCTGGTATAATAGGATGTAGATGTAATCAGGTATCATTAAGGCGGGCAGATTTACAAGATAAAAGGTAGATCATGCCTGCCTTATTTGTGGAAGAAAAGATGGAGATTCGTGCAAGATGAGAATAAAGCAACCGGAAATTATATACGAAGATGAGGCAATTATCGTATGCCGCAAGGAAGCTGGCGTGGCAGTTCAGACTGCCCGCGCCGGTCAGGCAGACATGGTGAGCCTGTTAAAAAATTATCGTGCCAAAAAGAAGGAAGAACCTTATATTGGACTGATCCATCGTCTGGATCAACCGGTGGAGGGTGTGATGGTGTTTGCCAAAACACCGCAGGCAGCGGCAAAACTATCTGCGCAGGTCAACAGTCGCAGCATGGAAAAAGAATATCTGGCAGTGACAACAGGTATGCCGGAACCGCAAAAAGGAGAGCTTCGCGACTGGCTGTTGCGGGATGGAAAAGTAAATACATCTGCAGTTGTTACAGAGGGAACACCGCAGGCGAAAGAGGCTGTGTTAGACTATGAAGTAGAACAGGTTTCAGAGAACGGGCAGCAGGCATTGGTTCATATCTGGCTTCACACCGGGCGGCATCACCAGATCCGTGTGCAGTTTGCGCATGCGGGATATCCGCTTGTGGGTGATACAAAGTATGGAAAGACAGATCAGAATAGTCGGTATTGTCCGGTTGCGTTGTGTTCCTGCCGAATCGGGTTTGTGCATCCTGTGACAAAGAAAAAGATGGAATTTGTGATTGAACCGAAGGGGAAAGCATTTTCGAGGGTTGCAAAACATACCAAAAATGTATAATATAGGAATACATAGTTGGGATATGTATAGAGATTTTAAAAGGGCAGAGTGATCTGCCCTTTGGGTATAGTTGGACGAAAAATATAAAAGAGGGAGATACTTGAATGAAAATTAAGAGTATTGCGATCATGTCCGAAGAAGAACAGGTGGGACTGTTCCTCAGCGGCAGTGTTGCAGAAAGAAATGTGTTGTACACCTGCGCAGATCTGGAACAGCAGGAAAAGACACAGTATCAGCGATTTTCTGTATACGATAATCATGAAGATGCAGAGAGCCGGGATATTGAAGAAGGATTTGGATTTCCGCTGCAGCGGTATCTGGATGCTGCCGGAGTAGCAGCGGTAAACGAGATCCGGCTTGGCAGTGTGGATGGATTTGAATCTGTGGTCACTGAGTTACAATCCAAACGTTATTTTTTCCCTGGATTATTAGAGAGAAGTGCAGAAGGAAAGGAGCCGCGAGAGGCTTTTATTTCTTTTCAAAAAAATAGTATACCAGTAAAATACTATCCACACCCAACAATTATGTTCGGTCAGCAGGGAATAGATGACAAGAACAAAGACTATTTTGCAAAAGGAATTCGGATGCTGGTGGCAGGCAGTGCCGAGCAGGGATTCTGGGTACGTGGAACAGGATTGCGTTGTAACCGGTATTTTTCCCTGAGCCGCTTTTTTGAGTGGGACAGCAAACATGCGGGAACCATGCACTGGGCAGAATTACAGATGGAAGACGAAAGTATACGCCGCGTACCGGCAATCAGCCTGAGCCGTGAGTTCTGGTCAGAACAGGCAGAGTATGCACCGGAAGCAATGGACCAGTTAATAGCTGTGGATGCAAACGGACAGGAAATCAGCAGGATTACCGGAGATATCTGGTTGTTTCTGGCAGATGAGGCGCTCAAACAGATCGGATATTTTGATGGACAGAATATCTGTACCGAATTTTCCGGAGTTATTGCAGGTGAATTAAGAGAGCAGAAGGTTGAGAAGCAGATTCATGTTCCGGGTACGCGTGCGGATGAGAGTGAATTTTATATTCAGATCGTAAAACAGGAACAGGCAGCAGCTTGTTATTATTATTCTTTGCAGGAACTGTTGAATGCTTTTGGTGATCTGGAAAGCTGTGAGACGTATGAGTATTATAATCACAATATGAATCATGGACAGGGGGGGCAGCGTCGTGTTACGGCAAAGGGCTGGAGCCTGTTGACATTGCTGGAACTTTTGCCGGAGATTCCACAGCGGGAGGATCTGGAAAACGGTTCTGTACGATTCCAGATTTTTACAAATGACAATTATAAGGAAAAAATCGCACTGGAGGCAAATGAGTTGTCAGCGTATCGATTTTTGCTGACATATGAACAGGATCAGCGCTCACAGGATGGAATGGAAAAAGGGGATACCAGCAGCTGGGCAGATAAAGATTTGCACTTTGCACCGATTAAGGGAACCACACCATTTCGTATTTATTGCGGAAAAGAAAGTGCCAATCCGTCCGTGTATAAAAATGCGGCGGGTATGGTCGTAACTATATTATTTTAAACAGGAGAATATTTTGATTACAGATCGTTATAACAGAGAAATTGATTATATTCGGATATCGATTACTGATCGCTGTAACCTGCGTTGTAAATATTGTATGCCGGAGGAGGTGTCGTTTATTCCGCACGAGCGGATTCTGCGTTACGAGGAGATTCTGCGGATCGTGAAAATTCTGGCAAAACTGGGGATTCGCAAAGTAAAGCTGACCGGTGGAGAACCACTGGTGCGCCGTGGATGTGACAGTCTGATCCGTGAGATCAAACAGATTGAGGGCATTGATATGGTGACATTGACAACAAATGGTGTTTTGTTAGAAGAAATGCTGCCACAGCTTTTGGAAGCGGGCGTAGATGCTATCAACGTGAGTCTGGATACGCGAAACAGGGAACGTTATCTGGATGTGACCGGGAAGGATATGTATGTGCAGGTAGAGCGTGGCATCGAAGCGGTATATAATAGCGGGATTCCGTTAAAAATAAACTGTGTACCGGTACAGGGTGTAAATATTGATGAGATTCCGGATTTTTTTGCATGGGCAAAAGAAAAAAAGATTGCCGTGCGATTTATTGAGATGATGCCCATAGGATATGGAGATCAGTATGAGGCATTTTCGGCAGAAGATATCAAAGAAATGTTTTTTGCACGCTATCCGGAGGCATATCAGGTAAAGGAAACTCTTGGAAACGGCCCGGCAGTCTATTATCGGGCACCGGGATTTGCCGGGGAGATCGGTATTATCGGTGCGGTGCATGAAAAGTTTTGCAGCACCTGTAACCGGATCCGGCTGACATCGGAAGGATTTTTTAAATTATGTCTGTATTCCGGGGCAGGCATTGATTTGCGTCAGATGCTGCGGGATGGAAGTTCTGATGAGGAGATCGCAGATGCCATTGCGGATGCAATTTGGCGCAAACCGAAGGAGCATCATTTTGGTGAAGTGCAGACGGAAGATTTCGGTGAGGAGCCGGCAGCAGGAAATGCTGATACGAGGAAAATGTCCCAGATCGGTGGATGACAAAAGAGGTTTTTCGCGCAGCCTGTATGTTTTGAGGCAACATTGGGCAAAAGTAGTAGCGTAGCTACGGAGAAATCCACAGGGATGAAAGAACTGGGGTTGCATATTTTGAGCAAACGTATTATACTACGCTTAGTAAAAAATAAGGAGGTACAGTAAAATGGCACAGATTACCAAAGACACCATGATCGGTGAATTATTACGTGATCAGGAGCATATCGACAGCATTGCAGAAGTATTATTCGGCATTGGTATGCACTGCCTTGGATGCCCGTCTTCTCAGATGGAGACTATCGAGCAGGCTGCTATGGTGCATGGCATTGAGCCGCAGGAATTAGTAGACCGCCTCAATGATGTTGTAGCATAAGGCACAGGCTTGGCACTGTAAATGATAAATCGTTCCGCGAAGGCGCACATTGTCAGGGAGACAATGGTTTTGTGCCGACCGAAACGAAGTGTAGAGTACAGTGATTCTGAGAAGAATAATATGTCAGCTTACGCTGAGCAGAATCACGCACCAAGTCTCACGTGCGTTTGACTTGAATATAAAAACTGCTATGCAGAGATTTTCTTTGCATAGCAGTTTTTTTTCATCATAGTTTTCATCATTATTGACTTCTTAATTTCAGATTCGGAAATCAGGCAATTTCGCCTAATTGCTGTAATGCATTTCCATTGATGATCTTCTGGAAATGTTCTTCGTAATAAGCCTGAGTACCGGTCGTATATTTCTTCGGCTGCAGGTAGGAGCTGATCAGATGGTACACCTGATTGAATTCAGCGATGGTATGCTGACTCTGATGAAGAATCAGATAATAGTCTCCGACCTGAGGATCTTTATACAGTGTGTTTTTTCCCTGATAAAATCCCTGCAATGTGTTAGCTGCAAGGATAGCTGCATCCAGTTCACGGAAAGTAAACAGTCGGACAAGATCAGACGGGATGGAAGGAGTATCTTTCTTCTTAGCAGAAGACTCCTCTTTTTTGTGCGCCTGCTTTAATTGCTGGAGGAGATCCAGTAACTGCATGGACGTCTCATCCGGTTCCTGATCGGAGCTGTCGCCAAAGGCATCAGAACCAAAGGAGAGGATGTCATCATCTTCATTTTCATTGTCGGTGTCCGCCTGTGTGAAGTTGGAAAATCTGGTATCCAGCTCATCCGGTGATTCCACTTTGGAAATAATAAGAACAATCTTCTCCGAGGAGAGTGGAATTGCTTCTATCATGATCGGTATATCTTCCGCTTCAAATCCAAAATCTATAGCTGCCTGCTGCATCATATCGCGGAACAGAGCCTTTGCTTTCTCCGAACCATAGGCAAGCTCACTGAGTTTGATATTGCGCGTAGCCAGGTCTTCACTGGTTAAGGTACAGCGAATCTGATGGTCATTTAATTTTTCAATTTTCATGTCATCACTTCCTTACTTGTTAGAAAAGTATATATAATCTTGTGTTTTTCGTCAAGCATTCATTCATAAAGAAAGTATGAAATTAATGACAATTTCACGATTTTTCTTCTTTTTAGAGAAAAATTAAAAATTAAGTTGAATTTTAAAAAGGTTTATGGTATATTATGGCTCAAGAAGTTTTCCGTACATACGGATAGATCAAATTAGCAGTTTGTTAACGATTCTTTTGTAAGTTTGTTTTAGCAGAAAGATTTTTACAGACTGGGGACTGCAGTAGATTCATGCATCGTACAATTCTGTACATTTTACAGATGCTTTTGCTGCAAGGGGAGAAATCCCACAGATCTAGGTAGGTCAACTGACCATCTTTATATTTTCCGTTTTATGTATCCAGGAGAGAAATCTGGTATTAATTCAGACGCGTCACAGATTTTGCCCGAATACTTGGCTTTTTTGGGGTGAAAAGTAAAGTAAGGTGCAGCCCTGATTTTATCAGGAAGAACTGTCTGTATGGGGGGAAAGTTCTTTAGAACACTTTTTTGTTAGTATATGTGCATTTGTCGAAACTGACAAAAAAAGCTGGGGGTGGATAACAAAAATCCGGCAGAAATCTGTGGCAGTCAGAAAAGATAAAACTGTAAGAAAATAGATACGGAGGTAAAAAGAAAGATAAAGACGAAGACAACGCTGTCATACCTTTTTGACGGAGAACAAAAGTGACGAAAAATAAAATCATATCCAACGTGTTATAAGAGTACAGAAGTGTGTGAATGCATATATCATATATTGCAGAAAACACATTTCACAGCAAGAATTGAAAAGGTATTCTTGAAATATAGTTATTGGCGGATTGTATATCACGAACTTACTTCCGCTATGGTCAGAGATGAGGTATTTTTTATGAAGCAAACATTTGCTGCTTCCGGACAACCACTCCTGATCGAACTTCAAAATTATGAAAAACAGGGGATTTCTATTTGGCTGGAAGGATTTCCGAGTAATTCGGATGAAGTGTCAGAAACCATGTTTGTCCGGGAAAATGTAGATTATATGCGCGATTATGTGTTCAATGAGGGCGCATTGTCGGAGCTAAGATTTGATGTAGTAAAAACAAAAGAATAAGAAAAACGGCAGAAGGTTTCCTCAAATACCAGACGGTACGGCAGGGGACGAAAACAGAACCGACAGGTTCATCTTTTTATAAGAGAAACGAATACTTAAACAAGTCCTCTGCGGTACCATTGCCGTTTTATGAGCAAAAGCAGTAGCAAAGCTACGGAGAAGCCCGAAAGAGCGTTTGGCAAATGGCGCGTGTGAACGGTAACTTGTTTTATAAAACCTTCCTTAAGCTTTGCCTGGAATGGTTGCATCGCATTTTTTTTTCATGTATACTGAACATAACGATAGCGTTCAGAAATGTCTGAAAATCTGTGGAAAATGTTACATACGATATATCGTATATAAGAGAGATCCGCAGGGGATGATATACAGGTGAGAAAAGGAGGAAGCAATGGCTTCACGAAGACAGCAAACAAAAAGGGGAAGGCAAAAATTAATTCTGGCAGTCGGGGTGACGGTGCTGATCATATTGATTGTTTTGATCGTCGGACTTACGACTTTTTTGAAAAAATATTCTCCGTCGAAGGAGGTAACTGATTATAAGGAATATTACAGTTTATCAGAAGATGATGAGCTGTTTGTGGTCTATGATAATGAACAGGTACAAAATCATGCTATTTTGCAGGATGATGAGGTGTATATCAATTATCAGACCGTGCATAAATATTTGAATAAGCGTTTTTACTGGGATGCGACAGAGCAGGTTTTGCGTTATGTGACACCGGACGGACTGATCAATGTGACACCGGACAGCGCACAGTATCTGCTTGGCAAGTCATCTGAGACAGCGGATCATGTGATCGCGCTGGTGCGGGACGGAGAGATGTATCTGTCCATGTCTTTTGTTCAGAAATATACGGATATTCATTATGAAGTATATACAGATCCGGGACGGATCGTGATTTCTGATCAGTGGGATGATGTGACTTATCAGACGGTGAAAAAGAATACACAGATCCGACAGAAAGGCGGCGTCAAGAGTCCGATTCTTTCTGAAATTAAAAAAGGTGATCTGGTGACAGTTTTGGATACTGCCGGATCCTGGAGCAAGGTGTGCAGTCAGAATGGATTTATTGGATATATGAAAACGAAAGCGGTTGGCGGTGATCAGGATGTTCTGTACGATCATAATTACACGGAACCGAAGTTTTCTCATATCACCAGAGATAAGACCATCAACATGGCATGGCATCAGGTGACCAACCAGACTGCAAATAAGAATGTATCAGATGTACTGGGACGCACAAAAGGGGTAAATGTGATTTCTCCGACGTGGTTTTATCTGAATGACAACAGTGGAAATATTGCTTCACTGTGCAGTTCTGATTATGTGACTTACTGTCATCAGCAGGGAATTGAAGTCTGGGGACTGGTAAGCAATCTGGAAAACAGTGAAGTAGATTCAACTTCCGTATTGAATCTCACTTCCAGCAGAGATAATCTGGTAAACAATCTGGTGGCAGAAGCGATCAAATATGATCTGGATGGCATTAATGTGGATTTTGAATCTTTAAGTGCAGAAGCGGCAGACGGATATCTGGAATTTATCCGGGAGCTTTCCATCAAATGTGAAAATAATGACATTGTACTGTCTGTGGATAATTATGTTCCGGCATCTTATAATTCATTCTATGACTGTGGAGAGCAGGCTGTATTTGCAGATTACATTGTGATAATGGCGTACGATGAACATTACAATGGCTCTGACGAAGGTTCTGTGGCATCCATTGGCTTTGTTCGTCAGGGAATTGAGGATACGTTAAAAGATGTTCCGGCAGAGCAGGTAATTCTTGGGGTTCCGTTCTACACAAGAGTGTGGGAGCTGACACCGGTGACTGCTTCGGATGATCAGTCGGATCAGACATCGGATGAGGCACAGAGTGGTTATACCGTATCCAGTGAAGTTGTCAGCATGAGTGAAGTAGATACCCGTGTGGCCGCAAATGCAGTAACATTGCAGTGGCTGGATGACTGCGGTCAGTATTATGCAGAATATGAGCATGACGGCAAGACGTACAAGATCTGGGTGGAGGATCAGAAATCCATCGGTGAAAAACTGGATGTGATGAAAGACAATCATCTGGCAGGTGTATCTTTCTGGAAACTTGGTTATGAGAAAAATACGATCTGGGATACCATCGTAGAATATATGAATTAGTAAAATGACACATTTTGTATTCTGAAAAATGAGATTTTTGGAATAACAGAATGATATATTATCAAAAAGTAGTCGCATATAGTAGTAAATACCCGAATACATTGTAAGTGAGATTACATGTGTTCGGGTATTTTTGTGTGAAAAAAAGAATCGGCGTTACAGCATTATTACTTTTTCTTGTAGTTGCTGCCATACGTGTGCCGCAGGCAGCACAATATGATGTTATGAACCGACGTGTGCAGAAAGCGCAGTATTGTATTTGTATAGACAGTGGGCATGGCGGAAATGATCCGGGCAAGATCGGGGTTGCCGGAACAAAAGAAAAAGAAGTTAATCTGGCGATTGCCTTAAAACTGAAAAAGAGTCTGGAAAAACAAAATATCCGGGTGATTATGACGAGAACCGATGACCGTAATCTGGCAGATGCGAATGGGACAAATGAAAAAACATCGGATATGAAAAACCGGGTGGCAAAAATGGATTCTGAACAGCCGGATGCGGTGATCAGTATTCATCAGAACAGTTATACCGACAGCACTGCAAAAGGTGCGCAGGTATTTTATTATTCAGAATCAAAAGAGGGGAAGAAACTTGCAGAAGTTTTACAAAAAAGTTTGATCGAGAATGCGGACCCGGAAAATCATCGGATGGCGAAAGCCAATACCAGTTATTATATTCTGAAAAATACTTCCGCGCCGACGGTGATAGTGGAATGTGGATTTTTATCAAATCCGGAAGAAGAGAGGTTGCTGAATACTGCACAGTATCAGGAAAAATTGGTGGATGCGCTACAGAAAGGAATCTGTGAATATTTGGAGAATTGATATATTCTTGTGTGCCTATATATTTGCACATGCAACACAAAGTTTATTGTTTCAATACGCTATATGCATGTGTGGGACCGAAGATCTGGGTGGCGCAAAAATTTACTAATTTCATAGAGTAAATGAAGAACTCCCGGTATTTTTTCGCGGGGAGCGATTGTTAGCGACCGCGACAAAATACCGGGAGTTCCTATTAAAAACTGGAAAGTAAATTTTAAGCCACCCAAACCAAGACTTAATATTCCCAGGTATGTTTTTCATACGCATTAATAATCTGCGTATTGTTATACTGCATAGTTCGTTTCAATGAGTGATCATACTGTAAATGCATATGCCCATGCACCATATATTTTGGCTGATACTTGTTCAGCAATTTTAGAAATACTTCGTATCCCTGATGGGCATGGTCATCACCATCTCCAAGACCCTGAGCCGGAGCATGGGTCAGCAGAATATCGAAGCCATGATAGAAAATCAACTGGTGTTTGATATGTAACAGGCGTCGTTTCATTTCTTTTTCCGTATACATATATTTGCCGGGCTTGTACGGCATACAGCCGCCTAAGCCCAGAATACGGATGCCTTCGTGAACGTAAATTTTATCATCAATGCAGATGCATCCTTCCGGTGGTGTCTGATCGTATTTTTCATCATGGTTGCCATGCACATACAGCAATGGCAGGTTCGTACAACTTACCAGAAATGAGAGATAGTTTGGATTCAGATCGCCACAGGAAAGGATCAGATCGGTATCGGTGATTTTGTTACTGTTGTAATGATCCCACAATGCAGTTGATTCTGTATCGGAGATTGCCATGATTCTCATAATACAGGTTCCTCCTTACGGATTCCTTCCTGCCGTACGACGTTCTGCGCATCTTCTCGCAATTCGTCTGCAGTTGGAATCCGACCGATAATATTGTCAGCGAGCCAGTCAATGGAAATAATCTCTTTTGAGGTCAGATGGTGGTTCGCATCTTTTGATACAAGTCCGGCTTGAGAATGCAAAATGCCGTCAAACGGATTGAAATCATAATTACGGATGGCATTTCGCAGAGTATCCAGCAGATGCTTTGTTTCGTCCGGAACTGCAGAGGACCAGACCACATCGATCACATCGGAGGACATGCCCCACCAGTAATGCAATGCTTTCTTGGCATCGGATTTTTCTTCGGTATTCCAGATTCCGTTCTGTACATTTCGAATGATCCGTTCGTAATATTTTCCCCAGTTCCATGCAGGGAAGGCCAGATTGACAGGTGTTTCTCCATTGACACGGAACAGACCGAACTGTCGTGTGATCTTGCGAGGAATGATCATATCCTGATGGGAGATATAAGTGGCTCCCAGAGCATATAATTTTCCGGTAAGGTCGACATGCTCATTTTCTTTCAGGGTGGACCATTCCAGATATACTTTTGCTTTTGGGTTTACCATTTTGACACCCAGGGCAAAGGCATTGATATTTGCAGTCATGCCATAGATCGGATAGTCCGCGATATAGCCGATTTTGTCCGTGTCTGTCATAACACCGGCCAGAACACCGATCAGGAATTTGGCCTCATACATGCGTCCGTAATAAGTTCGGATGTATTTGTGTGAGGCATTCAGGGAACAGTTCAGGATCTTTACTTCCGGATGATCAACGGCAGCGCGCAGGCTGGCGCTTAAAAATTCCGGTGATGTGGTAAAAATCATTTCATTGCCATCGGCGATCGCCTGTTCAATGGCAGCAATGGCATTGTCTGTTCCGGAAATATTATCATAGGCTTTGGTCTGTACACTTCCGTGGAAGGCATCTTTCAGATACAGGCGGCCAAGCTCATGGGCATAGGTCCAACTGGAAGTTTCCGGTGTCTTTCGGTTGATGAAGGCAATATGTGTGATATTTTCCTCATCGGTACCGGTGAACAGCTTGGTAAGGATATTTTTTTTCTGTTCCGGTTCCGGATCAAATTTGACAGAAGGCTTCTCTTTGGTATCGTGAAGCACGATCTCTGCCCACATTTTTTTCAGATTTTCCTTGATTTCAGAAGGAGTTTCATTGGAAAGCTGGCTGTAATCAAACAGATCCAGATAGATGAGCAGAGCATCTCCGATAGTCATATCCAGCTTATCGCCACCCAGTTCGCGGAAAGCGTTGGCAAATCGGTTGTAGCAGGAACGGAATAAAATACGGTCGTCCATGCTCCAGCGTTCATACCGGCTGTGTCCGAGATGGTAGGAAAGGTGCTGATAGGCACCCTCCTGACTGAAAAACAGGTAATTAATGTTTGTTGCATTATAAAAATCCAGAAATTCGTAGTAAATACGGCTCTCTTTCGTATCTTCCCTGGCAGGGATGATCCGTGTGACGTAGCCGGGAACACTGATCGCTTTAAAATATTTCAGAACGCTGACACGTTTGTTACCTTCCTGCACATAGTATTGGTTCATGTATTCGTAAGCAACAATGGGCTCACGGATACCTTCCTGTAAATGTGCATCGCAGAGCGCGGACCATTTGGCAGCAAATTCCGTACCTTCTCCCAGAATTGGCATAAAATTCGGGGCAAAGGAGGAAGAACGTCCATAGGTTTTTGTTCCGATGATCAGTTCTGTTGGGATATCCACCAGACCTAACGGAACTTCACCGCTGATGTCTGTATGCTCCAGAATCGTGTCTAAAGCAGGCATTTGGGTTGGCAGTTTCTGCAATGTTCGGTTCTGTAGGTCTTTTTTGCCTGCCCTTGCGGCAGCTTTGTAATGTTCCATCGACATATCATCACTCCTATCGTTTAGTTGCTGTCACGGAAAAATGAAATAATGTTTTGGATTTAAAGGTTTCCCCTGCTTTTAAAATAACGGACGGGAAATTCGGGTGGCTGGTTGCATTTGGAAAATGCTGTGTTTCTAAGCATGCGCTGCCGTATGCCGGATAGCAGATGCCGTTTTTGCCATGTTCTGCCGGAGACTGTGCCGGTACATATAACTGTACGCCAGGCTGATCCGTAAAGCAGGTCAGGCGGATGCCGGATTCCTCTGCATATAAAGTTGCAGCTTCTTTCAGACCAGTTCCGTTTAATACAAAGTTATGGTCATAGGTTTTGGAATATTTCAGCTGCGGATGCTCTGCAAAAATATCCTGTCCGATCGGCTTCGGTGTACGGAAGTCAAACGGTGTGTCAGCTACATCGGAAATTACGCCGGTAGTAAGGTCATTTTCGTCGGTCTCAGTATACTGATCAGCGTTGATCATCAGTATGTGCTCCAGAACAGATCCGGAAGCATCTCCATTTAAGTTAAAATAAGAATGGTTCGTTGTATTGAATACGGTATCCTGATCACTGGAAGCCTCATAGGAGATGGAAAGCTCGTTGTCCTCACTCCATGCGTAAGTTACGCTCATGGTCAGTGTGCCCGGATAACCTTCCTCTCCGTCCGGTGAAACACGGGTAAAGCGAACGGTGTTGCCAACCTGTGCAGATTCCCAGTTGTAGTAGTGGAAACCGCGTGTGCCGCCGTGCAGGTGGTTTGGACCGTTGTTGATCACCAGATGATAAGTTTTATCATTTAAAGTAAAAGTACCTTTTTCAATGCGGTTTGCATGTCGGCCGACAACAGCACCAAAACTTGCCTGATCTTTTTCATATTCAGCAAGGGTGTCATAGCCAAGGCATACATCGCGCAGAGTGCCAGTTTTGTCCGGGACACAGATATTTACCACACGGCAGCCAAAGCTGGTTATGGTAACGTATGCGCCGGATGTGTTTTCCAGGCGGTAAAGAAAAGCTTCTTCTCCGTCATTTGTGATTCCAAAAGAACTTTTTGTAATATTCATTTCAAAACCCTCATTCTTTCTGTTTTAAGTTAGGTAAAGTTACTGTTCACACGTGCCATTCGCAAAACGTCCTTTTAGGACTTCTCCGTAGCTACGCTACTACTTTTGCTCATAAAAAGGCGCTCCCTTCATCATTATGTATCCAAATATTTCCTCATGCAAGCATGATCAATATTTGAATACATATGATGAGTGAATTGTAACTAGGTAAATGTATCTATAGTATACGCGCAGGTGACAGGTGCTGACAAGTAAAATCTTTTGTGGTATACTGTTTTGCATGAATACGAATAAAAATACAGATAATGAAATGATGAACACACAGGTGAAAAAAGTGGATGCAATGCATCCGGATATGGATATTATGCGGGAAGCGGGAGAAATTATCCGTCAGGGCGGACTGGTCGGATTCCCGACAGAGACCGTGTATGGATTGGGAGCAGACGCGTTACTGCCGGAAGGAGCGAAACGAATTTATGCAGCAAAAGGGCGTCCGTCAGACAATCCGTTAATCGTGCATATCGCAGATTTTGAGGCACTGAAGAAAATTACTTCTTATATTCCACCACAGGCAAAGGCTCTGGCAGATGCATTCTGGCCGGGACCGCTGACAATGATTTTTCAGAAAAGTGATGCGGTTCCGTATGAGACCACCGGTGGACTGGATACAGTAGCTGTTCGTATGCCGTCTCATCCGACGGCGCTGGCTCTGATCCGGGAGGGTGGCGGTTATATCGCTGCGCCGAGCGCGAATACTTCAGGACGGCCGAGTCCGACGCTGGCAGAGCATGTATACGAGGATCTGAAGGGGAAAATTCCGATGATCCTGGATGGCGGAGCAGTTGGTATCGGCATTGAGTCAACGATCATTGATCTGAGCGAAGAGGTTCCGATGATCCTGCGTCCGGGTTATATTACAAAAGAAATGTTGTCGAAAGTGATCGGAGATGTGAAGGATGATCCGGGATTTGCCAGCGCAGATCCGAATGTACATCCGAAGGCTCCGGGCATGAAATACAGACATTACGCACCAAAGGCAAATCTGACCATCGTATCCGGAGAAGCTGAGGCTGTTATTGCGCGTATTAATGCGCTGACACAGGAGCATCAGAAAAAAGGAGAAAAGGTCGGAATCATATGTACAGATGAGAGCCGTTCACAGTATGTCGGTGATGTGATCAAAAGTACCGGCAGCAGACAGGATGAAGATAGCATCGCACAGCATTTGTATGCTATTTTGCGTGATTTTGATGATATGGATGTGGATGTGATCTTTTCTGAAAGTTTTGCCACTCCGCGTATTGGTCACGCGATCATGAATCGTCTGCTGAAAGCTGCGGGACATCAGGTGATCGAAGTTTAGCTGGAGGTGACAATTTGGAAAAAATCGAGAAGATAATCTTTGCGGGGAAACGGGCAATCTGCCGGGAACCGATGGCAGCTGCGATCTTGCAGCGGGAACATCTGAATTTTCCGGTGGAGATACTGGCGCGAGGCATTGTTGTATTATTTCCGGAACCGCTGAATCAGAAAGCAGAAGCTGTGATGATCAGCAATGGGATTACATTGGAAAATTATATGTCCAGTCAGTTGGAACCGTCTGATTTTGGGGAACATACACTGGTTCTGACCTTTGACCAGGCAGCAAAAGAAAAAGTGCTGGAGATGGAAGGGGCACAGAATGTAGAAGTGCTGACAGAACTGACTGGCGATGAGCTGGAGATTCTGGACCCGTATGGGGCAGAGCTGGTGACTTATGGTATCTGTTATGAGACATTGTCGAATACGATACATAAATTGGCGGAAATATTAAATTATAAAGAATAGTGAAATTAAAAAATGCATATGTTATAATGCCGATAGGCAAAAAGATAATATAAGTTCATGATGAAGACCTCCCTTCTGTACCTGTCTAGGAGGCGGTAACGAATGAATTATATCATAATACGTTTGCTTTATACAAGAGTTAAAGAAAATAGTACAATTGTATGCCATAAAACGTAAATGAAAGAGAGCAGACTATTTTTTCCTGGTAAGCGTTTGTTAGCTACCGGGACAAAATAGCCTGCTCTCTTTTTCAATACGTGTAGGTTAGACACAAAAGAAATTAAAATATCCCTTCGAGTCCATACAATGCCGCTCCCAGTGCACCGACAATTTCCGGTTCCTCAGAGATAAAAAGCGGCGCCTTCAACTGTTCTTCCAGTACCTTAACCACACCCGGATTTTGGGCAACACCGCCGGTCATCATATAACCTGGTTCCAGTCCGACCCGGCGCATCAGAGAAATTGCTTTTGCAGCTATGGCCATATGGATGCCATGGGCGATATCCGATGTTTCCTTATTCTGCGCGATCAGTGAAATAACTTCCGATTCTGCAAATACGGAACACATGCTGCTGATTTCAATATTTTCTGTGGATTTCAGTGATAACGGTCCAAGTTCTGCAATATCTACTTCCAGTGTCCGCGCCATCATTTCCAGAAAACGTCCGGTTCCGGCAGCACATTTATCATTCATGACAAAATCAGTCACATCCCCTTTTTCATTCAGATGGATCGCTTTGCTGTCCTGACCGCCGATATCGAGAATCGTGCGGATTTCCGGATTCAGATAATGTGCGCCTTTTCCGTGACAGCTGATCTCTGTCACGTTTTCATCTGCAAACGGAATGCTGACACGCCCGTATCCGGTGGACACGATTTTGGTCAGATCGGAGCGCTGCAGGTTTGCTTTCTGTAAAACTTCTTCTAAAATGCGCTGTGCACTTTCTCCACTTTTTGCTCCGGTGCGGATGACGGCCGAAGCAACAATTTCACGGTTACCGGTTAAGATAACTGCGTTTGTGGAAGTAGATCCGCTGTCAATTCCCATGACATAGACAGGCGTATCCGTTGTGTCAGTTGCTTTTACATTTGCAGTATCGGAAACGGCGTCTTGTGTTCCTGTAGAATGATTTTCCGACTGTTGTCGTTTATTTTTAAATAACATAGATTCTCCTTTTTGTGTACGCAGGGATTCTAAAAATGCTTCCAGTCGTGTCAGAATCTGACCGCCGCACTGAGCGGTGGCATCGGTTTCGATTTTCAGAATCGGCAAGTTAGATGTTTCGTGCAGTTTGGTATATTCATAAGCATAAATATCACAGAATTTTACTGTGTGATAAATAATGCCGTCAATGCGGTCCTCATAGGCTTCCAGAATACGCTGGCGGTTGGATGCGGCAGCCATGCGCATACAGGGAAGCTGATCCAGCAGGGCATGTGCATAAGCATGCAGAATCTGGTCAGAATTCAGGTCGTAGCTGCGTTGAATGCCGGTGCAGGTCAGATCCAGTGTAATCTGTGCCTGATGATCGGTGATAAGCTGACGGATCTCACTGCCCGGGCGGGCACCGACAAGGGCGATGCGAAGGCTATTCATCGGTGAATTGGTGATCGCTTTTTCGGCTAAGCCGGATGAGATGGATGTGTGATGATCAGTAGAAACTGTTTTGTGACAAGTGGCTGTATCGAAATTCTGAGAATTCTTTTCCGGTTTCTGTTCAGTATCCTGTGCTTTGCCAGTTTCAATCCGTTTTTGTTCGGCAGCACGTTCCCTGCAGATCTCCAACAACTTCTGCGCTGAAAAGGTTTTCCCGGAAAAATCCGTATAGGCATCAATCAGTTTCTGTAACTGTCTCGTATAAAGCGTCACAGCAAAATCATTGATCTTGCGCGGCAGATCCAGACAAAAGAAAAATTTATCCGGAAATTTCTGACATAAAACATCATACAGTCGGCGGGAACTGTCGCAGCAGGAGGTAAAGATCATTCCCTCATAATCCTGCGTGTAAAGTGGAGATTCGCAATCCGCTTTTGCTACTTGTTCATGAACGCAGTCGCTTTGCGACCTGTCAGAGGGAGCTTTTAACTCCCGCTGGCATAAGCATCCCCCTTCCGCATCGCTTAGTGCTTTACAAACTTGCAGCGGGGGAGTGCTTATTCCGCGTTCAAATTCTTCCAGAACCGCTTTGGAGAAGGAACACATATTTGGATGCATCAGGGCATCTGCCTGGGTAAAACTCGTCACATGCGGTTCCATACAGACAAGCTCTGTGTCGAAGGCCTGCATCAGTTCTTCCGGGACATATTTACAAAAATAAGCCAGCATTATGCCTCCTCCTTTCGCTGTTTTAATACTTCTAAAAATGCTTCGAATCGGGTACGGATCTGTCCGTCGTGACTGTTTCTGCGATCCATGCCGTCTCCATCCAGAATCAGAAGCGGAATGTCTTTTTTATCCAGTTCTTCTTTTAACAGCATGACGCCGCCGGAGGATTGCTTGCATCCCCAGTGGCAGAAATTGATGACACCGTCAGATTGCAGATCCTGTGCCAGTTCCGATACCAGTTTGGCTTTTCGCGCATAAGGACCATTGTAGACGTTGTGGATCATTTTGTCTGCCAGCGCTTCCAGTGGATGTTCAGTATCCAACGGCGTACGGTAATCCAGATTCATTTCAATCGCCTGAATCTGATAATCGTCAGTCAGGTTAAAGTACTCCTTTAAGGTTTCCTGATAATAAGGCAGCAGGTGTACCCAGAGAATATTTGTGCCATGAAAATCCGGCGCGGCAGCGGTTTCGGCTTCCATCTGCTGATAAAAATGCAGAATCTCCGGTGTTCCGATATTCATATGTGATGCAAACAGCATATACATCTGCATGGTTAGTGTGGATGGATAATGATGCGTCCGCAGATTTTTTAAGCAGCGTTCATAACAGGCTTTTGATTCATTTTCCCGTTGTAAAATAGAAATCAGTTCTTCTTTCTGAAATTTTTTGTGGAAGGTATCTTCCAGCATTGCAATGAGTTCTTTTAACTGCTCCGTGACGTATGCTTTTGCATCAGGAGTGTTGTACTGCGGGACATCGATCAGAAATGACGGCACCTGATGTTTTTCAGACAGATGACGGAAAGTGTTGATATTTCCGTCGCAGATGGTAGAAGTTGTTACTGCAAAAGCTGCCGGTGGGATGATGCCGCTGTCGATGGCACCGATAAAATTTTTATGATAGGAACACAGCGTAGATGCCAGACCTTCATTTTCGGCATAATCCAGAAAATAATCTTCGATAGTGAAGCCGGATAAAAAAGAGGACAGACATTCAATGGACAGACTGTGCAATTCAAAGCACTGTAACAGCTCCACCGGAGCAAAAATATTTGCCCAGACAGAGGTCTCCGGATGTTTTAAAGCAGCCAGAACTTCTCCAACCGCATAGGTATTTAAATACTGGTAAGCACCGGGCATTCTTTTGTCAGCCAGATACTTACTGCGAAACTGCTCCAGAGCAAGTCCGGCTTTGATCATGCGGAAGGCCGCCAGCGGATGATCGGGAGCATATTTTTTTATGATATTTCCATAAGTACGAATTATTTCCATAAGTTACATTTTCACTTTCAAAAATTAGTCGTTGGTTTCAAGTTATTTTTTTTAAGCATTTTACAGGAAAACGGAAAAAAAGGCAAGATAACAGCGAAGGCGCCAATTTAGGATACAGTTCATTTGTCACAAGTATTCAGGTAATGATTATACCTGTGAGTAATTAAGAAAAATTTAACTGTAAACACAGGAATGGTTATGGTAAACTATAAGAAATATGGAAGAATTCAGAGTCAGACAGAGGAATGTTTTTCCTGAAAATGATTTGAACGCAGAATAAGCATTTCCCCGCTTCAAGTGCGTAGAGCACTAAGCGGTGGGTAAAGGGGATGCTTATGTCAGTGGGAGTTAAAAGCTCCCACTGACAGGTCGCAAAGCGACTGCGTTCATGAGCAAGTAGCGAAAGCGAATTGCGAATGTCCGCTTTACAGAAAATCAGATTCAAATGGCTATGAGTTTATATAAAATATAGTAGAAGGAGTTTAGACAGTTTAAACAATGGAAAAATCAAAAGTTTATTTTACTTCCTTTAAGACAAGTTTTACTGAAAATCTGATGCAGAAGCTGGCGCGTCTGGTAAAGACAGCAGGCATTGAGACCATTGATTTTCAGGATCATTATGCAGCGATCAAAATTCATTTTGGCGAGTATGGAAATCTTGCGTTTCTTCGCCCGAATTATGCGAAAGTCATTGCAGATATCGTAAAAGAGCAGGGAGGAAAACCTTTCCTGACAGACTGCAATACCTTATATGTAGGAAGCCGTAAAAATGCAGTAGATCATCTGGAAACAGCTTACATGAATGGATTTACCCCATACGCAACCGGATGTCCGGTGATCATCGCGGACGGACTGAAAGGTACGGATGAGGCGTTGGTTCCGGTAGACGGCGAATATATCAAAGAAGCAAAAGTTGGTCGTGCACTGATGGATGCAGATATTCTGATTTCCCTGACCCATTTCAAAGGTCATGAAGCAACCGGTTTTGGTGGGACTATCAAAAATATCGGTATGGGCGGTGGTTCCCGTGCAGGAAAAATGGATCAGCACAGCGCCGGAAAACCATATGTACGGCAGAGCGTCTGCGTTGGATGTGGTATGTGTACAAGAGTGTGTGCCCATGATGCAATTACCATTGAAGAACGCAAGGCAAAGATTAACCATGATAAATGTGTGGGCTGTGGCAGATGTGTCGGTGTCTGTCCGAAGGATGCAGTGACACCGGAGTATTCCGAATCCAACGATATCTTAAACTGCAAGATGGCAGAGTATACATTGGCAATCTGCAAAGACCGTCCATGTTTTCATATTTCACTGATCTGTGATGTGTCACCAAACTGTGACTGTCATCCAGAAAATGACCGTCCGATCATTCCGAACGTTGGTATGTTAGCTTCTTTTGATCCGGTAGCACTGGATATGGCATGTGCCGATCTGTGTAATCAGCAGCCGGTACTTTCAAATAGTGTGCTGGCAGAAAATGTGGAGCAGCACAAGCATGAACATGGGGACTGTAATTGTGAACATGGACATGATCATTTTTATTACAATCATCCGGATACCAACTGGAGAAGCTGCATCGAGCATGCAGTAAAAATCGGACTTGGTACAGATCAGTACGAACTGATCGAGGTATAGAAGGAGATTAGAATCTGAAGAACAGAATGTTTTAATCGGGTACAGAGGAAAAACTCTGTATGTTATATCCAGAAATATGTTATTCAGGAAAGGAAAAAGAAGAAGGAGAAATTAAGGAAAGAATGAGTCCACAGGATAAAGTAGAGCGGGTGTTAAAAGAAATTCATGTTACGTTTTCAAAAAGTGAGATGGTGGACGGACATCCGGATAAAGTAATTATCGATCGAAAGAAATTTCTGGGATTGCTGGATCGGCTGAATCAGGGGATTTACGATATGATGGATCAGTATGAGCAGACACGACAGAGCAGAAACAATGCGGAGCGGGCGTTTCGCAAAAAAGGCGATGAGATCATTGAAGCGGCAAATTCCAATGCAGAGGATGTGTATGCAGCATCCGTCATTTACACCGCAGATATGATCGGAGCCATCCGTGATCTGATGGATCAGACCAACGATTCCATGAATGATCTGTTTATGCAGTTTAAAAAGGATCTGCGGGAACAGAAGGATAAGCTGCAGTCCCATGAAAATGAATTGCAGGGACAACTGGCAGATCTGGCAGATACGAAGAAATATCTGTCAATTATTGATGATATCAACCGTCAGCGGGCGCGGAAAAACCGTGATCTGGAGGCGGAAAAAGAGGCAGGTGTGCAGTATGCCCGAAACATGATGTACATTCCACCATCTGAGCCTGACATTAAGGTGAATGAACAGTATTTTGAAAATTCCGGAACAAAGAGACCGGAGGATATTTTGTCAGATGGAGCACCAGTGGAAAAACCGGATATCAAGATCAATACCAATGCAGCTTATTTTAAGTGGAAAGCAAGTCAGGAAGCACAGCAGAAGCATCCGGAAAGTGGTACAGAATCAACAGAGGAACAGCAGGAATATCCGAATCCTGAATTTCCGGATGAAGCATCCATACGCCGTGCGGTACGGGAGGATGAACTTTTACAGGAACAAGAGCAATACGAGAATCGGAAAAAAGAAAAACGAGATGCAAGTTCCATTTTGAAAGACCTGATTTTCGGTAAAGAAGAATAGGAGGAAATCCTTTGAACAATATTTTAGTATGCGATGATGACACTTCCATCGTTGATTCCATTGAAATTTATCTGCAGCAGGAAGGGTATCAGGTTTATAAGGCGTATGACGGTGTGCAGGCGCTGGAGGTACTGAAAAAAGAAGACATACAGTTAGTGATCATTGATGTGATGATGCCGCGTCTGGATGGAATCCGTGCAATTTTAAAAATTCGTGAAGAAAGTAACATGCCGATCATTGTGTTGTCTGCAAAGACCGCAGATTTGGATAAGATTCTGGGCTTAAATGTCGGAGCTGACGATTATGTATCAAAACCGTTTAATCCGCTGGAACTGGTCGCAAGGGTAAATTCTCAGATGCGCCGTTATACAAAACTTGGCAATGCAACCGAGTCCAGTAAAGTATTTCAGACCGGCGGACTTGCCATCAACGATGATCTGAAAGAAGTGACTGTGGACGGTCAGAATGTGCGCCTGACACCAATCGAATATAATATTTTGCTGCTTCTGGTGAAAAATCAGGGCAAAGTATTTTCCATCAACCAGATCTATGAAAGTATCTGGAATGAAGAAGCAATCGGAGCGGATAATACGGTAGCGGTACATATTCGCCATATCAGAGAAAAAATTGAGATTAATCCAAAAGATCCACAGTACCTGAAAGTAGTCTGGGGCGTTGGATACAAGATTGAGAAGATAGAACCGAGGTAGTCGATGGAACAGAACAGAAAGCGTTATTCATCTCTGGCAAAGGCGATCGTAATCGGTCTGCAGATGATCGCGGCTGTGATGGCTTCGGTCAGCATTGTGCTTTTCAGCACCTGTGTCAATCAGAATATGCTGAACATGGGAGATTTGCAAAATTCGTCCTTTGTGGAATCCGGATATTTTGAGCGAACCTTTTCGAAGCAGATGATGCAGTTATCGGATTATCTGAACCTGAAGGAACAATTTGAGACGGATGGAGTATATGATGAAAACCGTCCAGAGACAGTGAATGCTTCTCAGGAGCAGATTTCAGATTATAAAATATACAACAATAAATATGATCAGAATAATACAAATGTGTATTACTGGCTGGGAAATTTGAAAGACGGTACCTATGTGACCAATATGCGTGATGTAAAAAAACAGGAGGATGCTTATGAAAAAGCAGTCAATTATGGCCGGTATCTGAGCTATAATAACAAGACCTTCCGTTTTGAGACGAATATCGGTGGAATTGAAAATAACTATTATCAGAATATGGCACAGTATAATGAACTGCAAAAAGGTGATTTTACGCTGATCGTTGCCGTGGATGTGAATTTCCCGCAGGAGGATGACCTTGCGGTTGCAAAACGGGAATTTGATAAGCTGTTCCCATGGGCGCAGCGAAGTCTTGTGCTGGCAGCGGCTGGCATCGTAGTCTGGCTTGTGGGACTGTGTTATATGACCGTTGCTGCTGCAAAACGAAGTGAAGATAAGGAAATCCATCTGACCAATTTTGATAAGCTGCGGACGGAAATCCCGATCGCGCTGCTATTTGTATTCAGCGTGGCGCTGGCAGCGCTTGGCATGCGGGTACATCATCAGGATTATGGTGTCATGGGACGCATGGTGATCGTTGGGACGTTTACGGTGCTGGGCAATTGTGCGTTTATGGGAATGTATTTAAGTCTGGTGCGCCGTGTCAAAGCAGATACGTTTTTTGAAAACAGCTATCTGAACTGGCTGATCGTTAATCTGAAGGATACCCTGCATAACCGTTATCTTGGAAAACGGATGACTTTGATCATCTGGGGCGTAATTCTGTCCAATGTGGCAGTTGGATATCTGGCATTTCACTGTGGATTTGTCTGGGCATATATTTTGCTGATTATTTTCCTGCTATTTACGTTGATCTATTTTTCACAGCGTGTCATTCAGCGGCGGAAAATACTGGAAGGAATCGACCAGATCACTCAGGGAAAATTTGATTATAAGCTGAATCTGGTAGAATATCAGGGAGACGAATATCATCTGGCAGAGGGCATCAACCATATCAGTGAAGGTTTGGCAAATGCCATTGGTGAGAGTGTGCGGGATGAGCGCATGAAGGCAAATATGATCACAAATATCTCCCATGATATCAAAACACCGCTGACTTCCATCATCAATTATATTGGTCTGTTGCGCCGGGAGAAAAGTGATAACCCGAACGCGGAAGCTTATATTGAAGTACTGGAATCCAAAGCGATGCGGTTAAAACAGCTGATGGAAGATCTGGTGGATGTGTCCCGTATTTCCTCCGGAAATGTCACATTGCAGATGGATGATATTGATCTGGTGGAACTGGTGCGTCAGACAGGCGGCGAATTCAATGAGAAGCTGGAGCAGAAAGGTCTGAACGTGATCAGCAAATTCCCGAAGGAAGCTGTGATGATCTATGCAGACGGACGGCAGCTTTGGCGTGTCATCGGAAATCTGTACAATAACACTGCGAAGTATGCGATGCCGGATACCCGCGTATATGTGGAAGTGGCAAAGGATGGTTACGAAGCATCTTTTACCATGAAAAACATATCCGAAAAATTATTGAATGTGGATGCGGATGCACTGGCAGAACGGTTTGTGCGCGGGGATGAATCCCGCAGCACCGAAGGAAGCGGTCTGGGACTGTCTATTTCAAAAATGCTCACCGAACTGATGGGAGGCAAATTTGAAATCAGTCTGGAGGATGATCTGTTCCGGGTGAAAGTTACGTTCCGGTGTAAAGAATAGCCGGAGTAAATGTATAAAAAATATATTCGAATCAATAGGTTTGAATTGAAAAATAGAAAAAACTTAGAATTGAAAGAAGCGAGATGTAAGAAAAAAGCATGTCGCTTCTTTTTTTATGCCATTTTTCGGAAAAACAGGTTTGAACTCTTACATAGTTTCAAATTTTTTTGCGGTTTCAACCTCTTGCGTGGTTTCAAAAACCACAGGTTTTCATGATCTGATGAGCTCAATTTAGCAGGGAGTTTCATAAAATTTCGGGGTTTCAGAATTTTGGTTGCAAAAAGGAAGACAGAACATCCTGTTTGAACGAGAAGAAATTCGATATTGTGAAATTGTTCCAAAGAGAGCGCGAGCAAAAGGAGAACAACATGAGTAACAGAGGAAGAATTACACGAGAGTGTGAGCACTTGAATAGAAAAAGAAACGTGTTTGAAGGAAGCATTGACAATCGCAGTTTTTTTCAGAACATACGTGGTGATCTGCTTGTTTCCGGTGAAAGCGCCGGTGATCAGGAAATGATCCTGAACCTGGTGGAAAGCTGTATGGAAAAAGCAGACATGCCCATCATTTTACTTTCCGGTCATCCGGGGGTATTTACAGAACTTCAGAGACGGAGAACACAGGGAGTGATCTCAAACGTGAGAATTGCAAGTCCATCAGAAAAAATATACCATCCGTTTCTTGGAATGTCAAAGCAGCAGATCCAGAGATTTGTAAGCCTTGCAGCAGAGAAAATGGGAATCGGAGTTTTAATCGGAAAAGTAATGATTTACACAGCAGCTTTACTGGACATCGTTGCTGCAAAATATCCGGTTTCTCTGCCGGCTATGACAGGTCTGTTAGAGGAAGACGATGATGTGATCTCAGAGGTTGCAATGGAATGTGGTCTCTCCAATGTGGTGGAGGATAACATTCGAAGCAATCACGAGGCAGGCATTGTTCTGAGAAGAATCTGTGGAAAACTGGAGGAAGTATTTGAGGAAGTCTATACTCCCGGAAATGACGCCGGTTACAGCTTTGCAACAGGGATCAGAGAACATGGCAGACTGTTTGCTTTCTATACTGCTTCCAGAGATTATCAGATTTTAAATACCTGTTTGAAAGAAGAACTGTACAACTGTCTGAAACAGGGAACCCGCCTGAGAGTGATCCTGGATGAGATGATTTTTGAAAATGAAGAAGACGAGTTACTGAGATATCTTCTGAGAGAAAAAATGCAGGGGCGGATCGAGCTGATGTTTCTGGCACAGAATCCGGTGAAATGGCTTCCGGAAGCAGCAGATCTTGCATTTGCAAATGTTGTGATGTTTCCACAGCAGACACCTGCAGCTACCGATGTGGTGTCAGAACGGTTATTCAGTACCTATCAGCATTATTTCCCGGCACCAACGGCAGGCACACCGCCGCATCTGTTTTTTACTTTTCAAAAAGCAGTCAACTGGCAGATCCAGTCAGAACAGCGTCTGCGTGTACAAAGTAACGATCTGTACCAGACACCATCACGCTGGGGAACAGTCGCTGATTATCTGGCAGTGAAAACCATGGAAAGTAACAACATTTTTCTGGTTCCGACCGAAGTCTTTATGCAGTCTGGAGTAGCGTATCAGTTAACGAATAAGGAGGGAAATAGGAAAGATGAGACGTAGACGAGATATTTTTGGAAATGGATCGGGCAGAATGTCCGGAATCCGTAATCTGTCACCGGCACAGCTTGTGACAAGAATCCTGGGAATTTTATCTGTGATCCTGGCAATCGTGATGCTGGTAAACCTGAACCGTATTATGGCGGCGATGGCCGTATTTGCAGCAAAAATCTGTTCCTATGGTGTGATCGCATTTGTTGTGATCGCTGTGATTGCATATCTGATTCTCCGCTTGCGTTGGAGAATCAGAAGTCGATTTTGGAGGTGGTAAGAATGGGTTATGAGATGTGGGAAATCTGGATGGCAGCGAGACGTTTCCTGATCGGATGGGCAGCTGCGTTAGGTATTTTGTTTGTGGCAAGCTGTATCCGCTATCACGCTTTTATTGCGGAAGCATTTGTAAGTCATACCGGAGTATTGATCAATGGTATTATGCCGATACTGCTCATACTGTTTGGAATAGGATATGCTCTGAAAACGGTATTCAGATAAATAAAAATGATAAGTGATAAATAAGAAACCATAGAAAAAACATCATAAAGGAGTGTGTGAAATGGAAAGAAAAAGTAAAGCAAAAAATAAACCGGTGATCGGTATGGATTTTGGTAACTGTTATTCATTCCTGAGTTATATTTCAGATTTTGACGATAAAACCAGACTTGGAGGAAATGTACATGATCTGCTCCCCGCAGGATTAAATGAAGGAATCCCAAGTGTGTTCTTTTACTCAGAAGAAACAGGTATTCTTTGCGGGGACGCAGCAGTACGTGGACGCGCAAAGCCCGTGGAAAACAGAGTCAATCGTCTGAAACGCCATCTTGGCGAAACAATGACACTGGATGGTAAAGAGATTTCCTACGATGAAGCAATTACAGAGGTTATTCAGCATTGTGTGAGAGCTGCCAATAAAAAGCTTCAGTCAGGCTGGCAGATGACAACAAATGAGATTGCCCTGAGTTATCCGGCAACGTATACCAGTGCGCAGAGACAGAGATTGATCGAACTGGCAGAGAAGGCGTCTCTTGCCGATGGAACACAGGTACATGTGAGTGGCACTATTGCGGAACCGGCAGCGGCAGGACTGGATTATCTGGCTAAATTTGGTACGAATGAAGATACGATTGCATTAGTTTATGATCTGGGCGGAGGTACCTTTGATCTTGCGCTGGTAGCGCTGTATCCAAAAGGAAGAACAAGCGGTGATGGAGACTATTATTATGACATTTTGGACAAAGACGGTCTGGAAGATGTGGGAGGTGGAGAGTTCGATGACATTATGTATGAGTTAATCGTACAGAAATTTCAGGCGAAATATCAGATTCAGCTGAATCGACCGCACGAAGCATCACTTCGGGTAGACGCTGTAAAGGCCAAAAAGGAGTTAACGTCCGATACCTACACAGAAGTGGAATTGCTCTATAACAACGAATATCTGACAGTAAGTATCACACGTGAAGAGTTTGAGGATGCTTCCAGTGAGTTGCTGATGAGAACAATGAAAGCGACAGAAAATATTCTTAATAGACATCCAAACCAGAAGCCAGAAACAATCATTTTGACGGGTGGAGCGAGTCAAATGCCGATGGTCAAACATGCATTAGATGAGGTGTTTCCGGAATATAAGGATAAAATCCAGATTTCCAATCCAAGCCGCGCCATTGCCGATGGGGTTGCACGTTATGGTACTGCAGAAGCGATGAGTGATATTGCTGAAAAGGCAGAAGCTGCTTCCGTTGTTCAGACACGAGTAGGATATGACATTGGAATTCGATTCTATCATAGTGTCGATGATGAGAGCGGTTATATTTCGACCTATATCCCTGCCGGAACACCAATTCCGTTTCAGGCAGCCTATCAGAATTCAACAACACTCCATGAAGATCAGAGATACTCCGGATTTTCCGTATACGAAGCAAATAAAGCACATCCGAATTCAGAACAGGTGGCAGAGGATTACACCGAGATTATGAAAGTCTCTCTGGACCATGGAAGAGGAGTCCCGAAAGGCACCCGCAACGAGAGTCGGCTTTGTATTGATAAATTGGGAGTACTGACAATTGAAGCGCACGAGGCAGATCATCCGGAGAAACCGATCGAGAGTACAGTGGAACTGAAAAATCTTAGTATATCATGAACTTGCAGTTCATGATCGTGATCTACACATGCTTCGCATGGCAGTCTTATTAAATCATAATAACAGGAGGATAAATGATGGCCAGATCAGAAAAATCAGAGAATAAAAACAGAGTATTAGGATTGGATATCGGTAATGGATACGGCTATGTATCCCTGCTGGAAAGCCCGAAGAACGATCCGATTCCGCTGCTTCCTGCTTCTCTTTCCACACAGGGAATGCCAACAACGGCCTATGTGCTTCCACCGGATGGAGAGCAGATCGATGTCTTTTCTGAGGGCAGAGCAGCAGAACAGAAATACGCCAGAAATCCACAGCAGTTGGTGTATGCGGCAAAAACCCGCCTGCCGGAACTTACACTTAAGATTCCGGGAATTGAGAGACCGGTACAGGCAGGTCACATTTATGCTGCAACAGCACATGATTTGCTTGTGTTGGCAGAAAAGGAGCTTGCAAATAAAGGTCTTCCACCAGTTTATAATGTAGTATTTACATTTCCGGCAGCGTTTGCCGACAACGTGCCCGTGTTGGAGATCATGCAGGAAAATCTGGGAAAGGTTGAGATAAATGGGAAACCGATTCAGGTCTTGAACAGACTGCCGGAGCCTGCAGCAGTAGCAATCGATTATCTTCATTATATGCAGCATATTGCACCGGAGCAGATCCGTATCAAGAAAAATGAGTTTACGGTACTGGTCTATGACCTGGGGCATGGAACCTTTGATACTGCTATCGTGACGGCTCAGAATGAGGGAACTCCGTATAAAATGCATGCGAAAGACGGACTGGAGGAAGTCGGTGGAAAAGATTTCGACAACGTCTTATATCAGGAACTTTTATCTGTATTGCAGAAACAGTATGGATTTGAACCTCAGAATGAGATTCAGAGAGCAGAAATCATGCGTGAAGCAGTGAAAGCGAAGATCGCTTTGACGGACGATGACATTTATGTGGCATCTGTCATGAATCAGCAGAACGAATACTGTGAGGTAGAGATTACCAGGGAACGCTTTGAAAAACTGAGTGAACCTCTTGTATTTCAGACACTGGAACTGGTGCAGAAAATGCTGGAGGAAGCGGCAGAAGGTGGAATTACAATGGATGCAATCGTTCTTTCGGGCGGCGGAAGCCAGATGCCGATGATCAGCGCGAATCTGAAAAAACTGGTAGCAGATAAATATCCGATCATCATGCACAGAACAAGTGAGGCAGTGTCTTTCGGAGCATCCCGTTTTGCATACGGCGTTGCACATAAGGAAGATACAGAGGAACTGGAACAGTAGCTGATGAACGTCTGTCACGTCAGATTCGTCAGCAGCAGCAGGATGCCGACAGAAAAGTGAGCCAGATGAGTGCGGCAGTACAGCGTCTGGATGCACAGGTAAAAGAACGCGAGCGTTTTTACGGTGCGATGGATATGAAAGAGGAGCTGGCACTGGCCGCATTGGAGTGGAACTACCAGTACAACAGTGTCCGCACAAGAGAGATACTGTGACCTCACGCGTGAGACGTACACAGAAAGCACCGGTAGCTTCTACGAAGTAAAAATATATGAATGAGATGAATCGCTAGAGAAGGAGAATAGGACAATGGCAAATACAAATAGTTATTTTTCAGCTGAAAATTCCTGGAAACGTTTGTTTTTTATTACCGGCAAGACTGCAGATGAATTTTACACAGACAGTGGCGTAAAAATGAATATTGAGCAGGCAATCTGGCAGGAACTCAAAAGAAACGGATATGAACGTATTGTGTTTTTTGACAATGATCAGAAGTTATATTGTTATGACGATGAATCTTTCAAATTATTGAAGACAACGAAGAAAGAGAGTCCAACAAAAACCAATGCAGGTGCTTCGACAGAACCGCGCTCCGGGAAAGGATTAAGACGCGGACGTAATGCACATCGTATGGGAAGTGCCGTAGCAGATACCGCGTTACCATCTGCTGTGCCACAGGAAGGTGCAGTACAGCAGGAGCCAGAGGATACGGTATCTGAAGACCAGAGCTGGAAAGCCGGTGCACATTCCGGTGTGCTGGTGAAAAATACTGTGGGAGGTCCACTGCATCTTGGAATGACAGATAACACCTTTGTAAAACGTCAGATGGATGCTTATATGTATAATGCGGCAATTAAAACCGCAGTTGTGATCAATGATCCGACCACATTTTTGCAGGAGTTTGGATCCGACCCACTGCATTCTCTTACCGCAGGTTATGAGCGTCTTGGAAGTGAAAATCAGAATATCATGATATTTATTTATACAGATAACGATCTGGCGAGTATTTATGAAGTGAAAAAAATGGTCGAAGAAAATAAAGATGCATTAAATAATATTATCAACATTCCTTCTCCGAATGCGATCGAGCTGAAAAATATGCTCATGTATATGAAGATTAATTATGGATTGAAGATTCGCCTCAGTGAGCTGGCCGAAGTTGCAGTGGCACTTTATCAGGCATTGCAGTTAAGTGAGCAGCCGGTTCGTATCAAGGAACTGTATACAAGACTTCGCGGATTTGAAAAGGAAAAATTGCTGGATAAAGACAGTTGTTATGAATTGCTTGGTACAAAGAGACCAGAATCAGCAAAAGAACAGCTCGCCAAACTTATTGGTATGACAATGGTCAAAAAAAAGTTGGCATCCTATGAAACAAAAGACCGTTCACCATTGGCAGCACTACCATATCTGACGGTATCCAGATTGCAGCCGGATTTGGACGATCCGGATGAGAAAAAGGAAGAAGAAATGCTGCATGTTGTGCTTACCGGTCCTCCGGGGGTTGGAAAGACAACGGTGGCAAAATTGCTTGGTCAGTTATTTTTTGAAATGGGATATTTAAAAAGTGGACATGTAGTGGAAACAGATCGTTCGGAACTTGTCGGTGGTTATATCGGACAAACAGCACTTCTGGTAAGACAGAAAGTGGAAGAAGCGATGGGAGGTGTGCTTTTTATTGATGAGGTTTATGCCCTCAAACGTGCGGGTAACAGCGAAGCAGACTTCGGTCAGGAAGCAATCGATACTCTTTGCAAATTAATGGACGAGTACAAAGGCAAATTTGTTGTTGTGGCGGCGGGATACCCAGAAGAGACAGCGGTCTTTATCAAATCGAATCCGGGACTTGCAAGCCGTTTTAAATTGAAAATGAACATCGAGCCATACGCACCTTCTGAAATGTGTGAAATCCTGAAATTTCATGCGAAGAAACAGCACTTCCGTTTTTCAGAGGATCTGGAGAACCTGCTTCCGGATTTCTGTGAAAACTGGGTAGAAACAGCAGATCCGGAAGAGTGGGGAAATGCAAGGGAAGCTGTAAACCTCATCAATGATATGGGCCGGGCATACAGTAACGATGCAGCGAAAGAAACCGTTCGTGAAAATGATATTGAATACGGCATCCTTGATATCAGACATATTCCAAAAGAGTTCGAGAAACATTTACAGCCTATTTCTGAATCACGTAAAAAAGTGTTAGAAAACCTTCAGAATATGGTGGGACTTGCTAATGTAAAGGAAATGGTGAATACCATTCGTAACCGAATGATCAGCGGACGACAGAGTGATCCGGGACATTACATTTTTATTGGTAATCCCGGCACAGGAAAGACAACCGTAGCCCGTTATTTTGGTCAGATTATGAGAAACCTTGGGATGTTAAAACGAGGTCATGTGGTGGAATACACAGCTACAGATCTGATGAACGAGGTATTTAACAGAGAAAACAATGGTAATTTTGTCGAAGTTGCGAAAAAAGCATTGGACGGCATTCTGTTTATTGATGAAGCATATCTGTTAGAGCAGGATAAAACAGGGCGTGGAGAAAGTGTTTTAGGCGCTTTGCTTTCTTATATGGAAAACAATCACGACAGACTCTGTGTTATTGTTGCTGGTTACGAGGATGAAATGAATGATCTGATCGAACATAATCCGGGCTATAAGAACCGGTTCAAACAGACCATTCGCTTTGACAATTATACAGGAGAAGAATTGACAGAAATTCTGATGGGAATGCTGAAGGCGAAAGGAATCACAGCAAATGCAGAATACAGAGAAAATGCGCTTCGTGCTTTAACCAGATATGTGAAACATCACGGAAAAGAAAAAGATTTTGGAAATGCACGCTTTATTCGCAACCACTTCCTTACGGCTAGTTTGGACGCTCAGATTGATCGTTTGATCAGCGAGCATGGAGAGGATTATGTACGGGAACATGTAAAGGAATGTGAATTAACCGGTGCAGATATTCCGGCAGATATGGTTCGCTACACCAGAACACCTCTGAAGAAGGAAGATACCCGAACTGCAATGGAAGAAATTGAAAGCATGGTTGGTTTTTCCGGAGTGAAAGAAAAATTGAAAAACTTACTGAAATTACAGGAAAACGCAGTAAAGGCCGGGCGTGAAGATTTACTGGATGAGCTGAATCTGCATATGGTTTTACGTGGAAATCCTGGTGTTGGAAAAACAACTGTCGCAAAGCTCATTGGAAAAGCGTATAAGGAAGCAGGCTTTTTACCGCGCGGACATGTGGTAAAGGTCACAAGAGCCGATCTTGTTGCAGGATACGTTGGACAGACTGCCATCAAGACGCAGAAGGTGATTGAACGTGCAATGGGAGGCGTACTTTTTATCGATGAGGCATACATGCTCAAACGCAGCGAAGATTCCGGTAACGATTTTGGACAGGAAACAATCGATACGATTCTGGAACAGATGACGGATCACATGGGCGAATTCGCAGTCGTTGCTGCCGGATATCCCGCAGAAATGGAAACATTTCTTGATAGTAATCCGGGTTTTTATTCACGGTTTGGTGAAAATTATCTGATTCCGGATTATACTGCGGAAGAATTGTTACAGATATTTGAAAGCATGTGTCAGAATAAGAGATTTTATTTAGAAGACGACATGAAGGAACAGGTTAAAAAGATTTTCACAAATATGATCGCGGCCGATCTGCCACATTTTGCTAACGCCCGTGAAGCAGAAAATCTTGAGAAAAGCATGCGTATGACTTGGGTGGAGAATCCGGTAAACCGCGTAGATGAGGCTACCGGTGAAACCCGCAGCTATTACACACCGGAGCATATTCCGGAACAGTATAGGGAGTATCTGGAGGATGCTTCCGTGGAAGTTAGAGAAGAAAAAGAAGCATTTCAGATTTCAGGTGATACAT
>URDN01000006.1 GCA_900546495.1 uncultured Lachnospiraceae bacterium | reverse complement strand
TTGTCTTAGCGACAGCTTTTATATTTTATCAAAAGCATTTGTCTTTGTCAACAACTTTTTTATTTTTCTTTGTTGTCGTTTCAAGCGACAGCCATATTAGATTATCACAGCATAGCTTCTTTGTCAACAACTTTTTCTTTCCATCCAGAAGTTTTTCAAGAGTGACTGTCGCATCCCATGCCGTCTGTTGTCCTTACTTTTCTTCTGTCTGCACCGCCGCATCAGCGACAGCTTGCTTATAATAGCACCACTGCCCTCAGAAGTCAACACATTTCGCGCGGATTTACCAAAGTAGGTCATCTTCCAGTTTTTACCGTTATTGTGTGAATTGTGCCAATTATTTGTGCAATTCTTGTTTTCAGGGCTTGTGTTGGAAATTTACTTTATTTAAAACGAAATTGGAGACTTCTTTCACAAACGCCAGTCAGGCAATCTTTCCTTGGCGGGCGATTGTTAGCCGCAAAGGTAAGATTGCTGACTGGCGTTTTCACAACCTAAATCTCTAAAAATTTTTCATCCACACAAACGATTACCGGTTTCTACCGTAAAAGTAAGTTGCGAAGAAAATCACCGACGCAATGATCACGATCATCGGACCTGTAGCCACGTTTGTATAATAAGAAATAAACAATCCTACGATTCCAGAAAACATCGAGAACAAAATCGAAAAGAAATGATACTCTCTCAGGTTTTCCGAAATATTCCGGCTGGATGCCGCCGGCAGAATCAACAGCGCATTGATGATCAGAATACCAACCCATTTAATGGACAACATAACCATCAGTGCAATAAATACCGAAAACAGGTTCTCAATCAACCGAATCCGAATATGTTTACTTTTTGCCAGTGTCCGATGCAAGCTGATGGCCTGTAAACGGTTATAGCATACGATCCAGAATACAATGGTGGCCAGAAAAATCAGGAACAAATATAGGATTTCTCTGCGCGTAATACTCAAAATATCGCCCACCAGCAAACTGGAATATTTGCTGAAATTCCCACCACGGGACAATATTGCCAGACCAATGGCGATACAACAGGAAGAAAACACGGAAATGATCGTATCCGTGGATGCCGTGCTCTTGCTTTTGATCCAGTTTAACAACAATGCAAAAGCGATACCGAAAATCACCATGGACAGATTCGTATCCGGGATACCAAATACCACGCCTACCGCAATTCCTGTCAGAGCAGAATGTCCCAACGCATCAGAGAAAAATGCCATCTTGTTATTGACGATCATTGTTCCCAGAATACCAAACAGCGGTGTGATAATCAAAACTGCGATAAACGCACTGACCATAAAATCATACTGAAACAAGGAGGTAATTCCACTCACTTACTCTTCCTCCTTCCATAAACCATGACTGTGTTTCGGCATGGTAATTTCTTTTTCCTGCTGTTCCTTCACCTGACGACTTGGCTTATAGTTTTCCAGATCAAATCTGCCAAACACCTGCTGAAATTCTTTGCTCTCGTATACCTGACGCACGCTTCCCTGCTTTTTCACAGTTCCATCGATCAATATAACCTGATCTGCATACTGCGCCACATAATCCAGATCATGAGAAATCAGAATGATTGCCAGATCATAATGTTTTTTCAATTCAGAAATCGTATGATAAAACAGATCCATACCATTCTGATCGATACCGGAAACCGGCTCATCCAAAAGGAGCAGGTTCGGCTCATCCATAACTGCCATGGACAGCAGCACACGCTGCAATTCCCCACCGGACAGATTGCATACCTGTTTATCAATCAGATCTTCTGCCTTAAAAATTGCCAGATGTTCTTTTATTTTTGCATATACTTTTTTGCTCTTTTTCCAGAAAACCGGATAACGGCTCTGGTAACTTGCAATCATATCATACACGCTGATCGGTGTCTTTTTTTCAATATTCAGCGTCTGTGGCACATAGCCGATCTTCATTTTCTGCATATGACCGTTTTCACGATCTTTGAATTCAATCGTTCCACTATGCGGAATATCTCCAAGGATTGCCTTGATCAGCGTAGATTTACCCGCGCCGTTTTTTCCGATCACAGCGGCCAGTGTTCCACAGTGGATGTGAAGATTTACATGTTGCAAAATCACCTGTTCACCAATCGTTACTCCAATATCCTGCATTTTAATACAATGCAGGCCACAGGGCTGCATAATTTTTTTCATCATTGGAATGCCTCTTTCAATTGTTCAATATTGCTTTTCATGCCTTCCAGATAACTGTCTGCTGAATAATCCCCCCGTGTCAGTGTATCCAGATAAACGACCTTTACGCCGCTTTGTTTTGCCACCATTTCTCCCATATCCGTGCCATACAGTTCTTCCGCAAGCACAACAGAAACATGATTGTCCTCAATGGCATGCAAAATGTCTGCTACTTCACCAGCACTGACCTGACGTTCTTCATCCAGATTCATCTCTCCTGCCAGCTGCAGTCCGTATTCCTGCACGATATATTCGTATGCCTCGTGAAAAATCACTACCGGCTGCGCCGCTATCTGTGATGCAAGTTCTGTTGTCTCCTGCTGCAATTCCTGCACTTTTGCCTGATAAGTCTGTGCATTTGCAGCATATCGATCTGCATGAGTGCTGTCAGCTTCGGAAAGTCCATTACAAATGTTCTGAACCTGAATCTGATAGTCATCTAAATTCATCCAAGCATGGGCATTCTCATCCCCATGAGAGTGCTCGGAGTGATCATGGTCAGCATGATCAGAATCCTCATTATGAACATTTGATTCTATATGTGTATCAGCAATTTCACTATGTTCATCTGAATCTGTGTGTATGTCTGTTTCTTCGCTATGAGCATTGTCTTCCACATGTGCATCTTCGTTTTCATTCAAATGCTCATCTGAATCTGCACCCGTATCAGAACTGGAGTCATTGGAATCAGATTCCTCAGTTCCCTCGGCAGATTCAAGCAGATCAATACCATCACACGCCTGAACAATTTTCAAATCCGGATAAGATTCTGCTACATCGGATAAAAAGGATTCAATACCGCCACCGTTTACGATAAACACATCTGCTTTTGATAACAGTTTCATATCCGCTGCCGTAAGCTGATAATCATGCAGGCACCCGGTCTGAGGCTCGCTCAAATTTTCCAGTGTAACACCTTCCACGTCACCGATCACGTTCTCCGTCGCAACATACATTGGATAAAAAGAGGTTACCACCAGCAGATTGCCGCCCTTCGCCTGTTCCTGCTTCTGCTCCGTTCTGACATAAATTGTCGTCAGCACACTTCCGACAAACAGGATTACAGCTAGTAGAACAGCGGTAAATACATATTTATTCTTCATCTGTCTCTCCTGAAGATGCTAAAATCTGATCCACCAGATCCCAGATTTCCTCTCTTCCCTGCTTTGTCTCAGCAGAAAACGGAATCAGAATGGCTCCTTTTTCTGTATTCAGTCCCACGCGGATCACTTTTAACTGCTTCTGCAGCTGGCTGCGTTTGATTTTATCCGCCTTTGTGGCAATGATGATCGGGTGAAATCCCTGATATACCATCCACTCGTACATCATTTTGTCATTTGCGGAAGGCTCATGACGGATATCCACCAGCAAAAATACGGCCCGCAGTTGTTCGGAACTGTTCAGATAATTTTCGATCATGGTGCCCCATTTTTCCTTTTCCTTCTGGGATACTTTTGCAAAGCCATATCCCGGAAGATCTGTCAGATACAGTTCATCATTGACATTGTAAAAATTGATCGTCTGTGTTTTTCCCGGCTGACCGGAAGTTCGCGCCAGTGCCTTGCGATTCATCAGCGCATTGATCAGGGATGATTTTCCCACGTTTGATTTTCCTGCAAAGGCAATTTCCGGTTTCGTGTTTTTCGGTAATTTACTGGTGTAACCACATACCGTTTCCAGTGAAACATTTTTAATAATCATCGTCTTCTCCACCTATTGCTATCATCAGCACATCTTCCATTTTTTTCACATAAAAAATCTTCAGTTCGTTTTTGATTTCCCATGAAAGTTCTTCCACATCTGCCTTGTTCTGCGCCGGAACACATACCATACGGATTCCGACCGCAATTGCTGCTAACAGTTTTTCCTTTAGACCACCGACCGGCAGTACGCGACCGCGCAGCGTAATTTCTCCGGTCATCGCCAGATCCGCGCGTATCGGTTCCTTTATAATAGCAGACAGCGTTGCCGTTGCCATGGTAATACCTGCAGACGGACCATCTTTTGGCACCGCTCCCTCCGGAATATGAATGTGAATATCATGCTTTGAGAAAAAATCTTCCGGAATATTATATTGTTCACCTATAGAACGGATATAACTGATACCCGCCTGGGCAGATTCTTTCATCACATCGCCAAGCTGCCCGGTCAGTTTAAGCTCGCCTTTTCCAGGCATCACATTGACTTCGATCTGAAGGGTATCACCGCCCACGCTGGTCCATGCAAGTCCACGTACAATACCAATCTCACTCTGATGGTCGATGTGATTTACATGGAAGCGCTCTTTTCCAAGATAGTGTTCCAACTGATCCTTTTCTACATGCACTGTGGTGCAGTTTCCTCCGTAAATTTCTCTGGCTGCTTTTCTGCAGATCGCGCCCAGTTTTCGTTCCAGATTACGCACACCGGCCTCTCTGGTGTATCCATTGATAATCTGGTGCATTGCATCGTCGGCAACCGTAAGCTGTTCTGCCTTCAGACCGTTTTTCTCTTTCTGTTTTTCCAGAAGATGCTCTTTTGCGATATGCATTTTTTCATTTTCCGTATAACTGGATACTTCAATCAGCTCCATACGATCCAGCAATGGACGTGGAATCGTATGTACATCGTTGGCTGTCGCGATAAACAGCACTTCAGATAAATCCACCGGCATATCCACATAATGGTCGATAAACTTGGAATTCTGCTCAGAATCCAATACTTCCAGCATCGCAGAGGACGGATCGCCTTTGTAGTCGCTACTCATCTTATCGATCTCATCCAGCAGCATCAGCGGATTTTTTACGCCTGCCTGACGGATTCCCTGAATCAGTCGTCCCGGCATGGCTCCTACATAAGTACGGCGATGTCCGCGGATTTCCGCCTCATCCTTTACGCCACCCAGACAGATGCGGACATATTTTTTATCCAGCGCTCTGGCTACGGAACGGGCAATACTTGTTTTACCGGTTCCAGGAGGTCCTACAAGACAGATAATCGGGCTTTCACCGCCTTTGGTCAGTCCACGGACCGCCAGAAACTCCAGCACACGCTCTTTCACTTTTTCCAGACCATAGTGATCGTCATTTAAGATCTGTTCCGCATTTTTCAGATCTGTATTATCTTCTGATTTCTTATTCCACGGAAGATCCAGTAACGTCTCAATGTAGCCGCGCACAACGCTGCCCTCAGACGGACTGTTTGCCACATTTTTAAAACGGGCAATTTCTTTTTGAATCCGTTCTTTGACCGAATCATCTGCTTCCAGTTTTTCCAGAGCTTCCTCGAACTGTTTGATATCGGAGGTTGTATTATCCTCTCCAAGTTCTTCCCGGATGACTTTCATTTCTTCCCGGAGAATGTACTCTTTCTGATTTTTATCTACCCGCTCTTTTACTTTTTCCTGCAGTTCGTTTTTAATCTGCTGAATATTTGTCTCATAAAGCAAAAGCTGCATCAGCGCTTCGTACTGTTCTGTCAGAGACTCTGTCTCCAGTAATTTCTGTCGTTTTTCATAACTGATTGGCAGATTGCCGGAAACAATTCGGATAAAGCTGTGAATTTCATTTAATCCATCTGCCTGTTTTTTCAATTCTTTTCCGATTTTCGGATTGGAAGCACAATATTTCAAAAGTTCTTCCTGCAATGCACGCAACATTGCTTCTTCAACCTCCGGTGCAAGCACTTCTTTTTCTTCGCTTTCCTCTACCAGCACAACCTGTGCTTTCAGCAATTCATCATTGTCTATAAAATAAGCCAGCTCGGCTTTTTCTTTCGCCTCAACGATTACCCGCACGATATGATTCTGCATTTTGACGATCTGTTTGATCTCTGCAATGACACCGATTGCATACACATCATCCTGTTTTGCATTTTCAGTCTGCATATCTTTCTGTGTAACCAGAAAAATGCAGTTATCTCCATTCATTGCCGCCTCCACTGCATGAATGGATTTTCGGGCACTGATATCAAAATGTGATACCACGCCCGGCAGCAATACAGAACCTCGCAGGATCACGGCTGGTAATTCTCTCAAAATTTCACCCATGTTGTTCCTTTCTCTATTTCCAGACTTTCCAAACAAGTCTTTGTTACCTTCCAATCATTTTCATACATGTTACATCTCTTTTCATTCAATCATGCACTACAATAAAAATGCTACAAGGGGCGGCGCCATATCTGACCCCGCCCTTACAAAACGGAAAACACTTTTTAGCTGTATTTCCCTCTTTTTATTTCTCAGTTTCAATCGCACCATTACGATACTCAAGGATTGCCTCTCCATTTCCCTCTACCATGTCTTTTGTAATTATGCATTTTTTAATATTTTTATCAGATGGAATCCGATACATCAAATCCATCATGACATTTTCCATGATAGCACGCAAACCACGCGCACCTGTCTTTCGGTTAATGGTCAGATCAGCTACTGCATCTAAAGCATCATCCTCAAAAACAAGTTCCACCTCGTCTAAAGAGAACAGTTTCTGATACTGTTTTAGCAAAGAGTTTTTCGGCTCTTTTAAAATGCGGATCAGATCCTCACGCTCCAGAGCTTCCAGAGAAACCGTAATTGGCACTCGTCCCATAAACTCCGGAATCATACCGAATTTTACAAAATCCTGCGGAAGCGCATCTTTCAGAAGTTCACTGATATTTTTGTCATTCTCTCCTGCCAGCTCCGCATTAAATCCGATGGAACCACGATCCATACGGTTTTCGATAATACGATCGATACCCTCGAAGGCACCACCACAGATAAACAGAATGTTAGTGGTATCAATCGGAATCAGTTCCTGCTGCGGATGCTTTCTGCCACCCTGTGGTGGAACAGACGCAACAGTTCCTTCCAGAATCTTTAACAAAGCCTGCTGTACACCTTCACCGGAAACATCTCTTGTGATAGATGCATTTTCTGACTTACGTGTGATTTTATCAATCTCATCAATATAAATGATACCATATTCTGCTTTTGACACATCATAATCTGCTGCCTGAATAATCTTCAACAGAATATTTTCCACATCTTCACCAACATATCCAGCTTCGGTCAATGTGGTTGCGTCTGCAATCGCAAACGGCACATTCAAAATTTTTGCCAGTGTCTGTGCCAGTAATGTCTTACCGGAACCAGTCGGTCCAAGCATCAGGATATTACTTTTCTGCAGTTCTACATCCAGATCCGGCTCCGCCAGAATTCGTTTGTAATGATTATATACCGCTACGGATAGTACTTTCTTCGCCTCATCCTGACCAATGACATAATCATCCAGAAATGCCTTGATTTCTTCCGGTGTCAGCAAATTGATATCTATGTTATCATTTTCTTCGTAATCCTGCATTTCTTCTTCCAGAATTTCGTTGCAGGTTTCGATACACTCATCACAAATATAGATACCTGCCGGTCCTGCGATCAGTTTGTGTACCTGATCCTGAGTTTTATTACAAAAAGAGCAACGTATTTTATCGCCCTGATTTATTCTTCCTGCCATTCAATCTTACTCCCACGCTACACTTACTGTCTGTTTGTGATTACGGCATCAATCAAGCCGTAAGCTTTTGCTTCTTCTGCAGTCATATAGTTATCACGCTCAGTATCTGCTGCTACCACTTCGTAAGGCTGGCCTGTATTTTCAGATAAAATACGATTTAAGCGTTCTTTTGTCTTCAGGATATTCTCTGCTACGATCTGAATATCAGTAGCCTGTCCTTTTGCTCCGCCAGATGGCTGATGGATCATGATCTCTGCATTTGGGAGGGCATAACGTTTTCCTTTTGTTCCACCTGCCAGTAAGAATGCGCCCATGCTTGCCGCCATACCGATACAGATTGTAGAAACATCGCATTTGATGTACTGCATGGTATCATAAATAGCCAGACCACAGGAAACAACTCCACCCGGAGAGTTGATATATAACTGGATATCCTTGCCCGGATCTTCAGACTCAAGGAACAGAAGCTGTGCTACAATCAGACTTGCAGTCGTCTCATTTACTTCTTCCCCCAGGAAAATGATTCTATCTTTTAACAGTCTGGAATAAATATCATAATTCCGCTCGCCTCTGCTTGTCTGCTCAACAACGTAAGGTACTAAACTCATATTGCTACCTCCTATTATTTTAATTGTTTTCAGTTTTTTCGCCCTTGCATACGATTTTTTATCGGACACTCGTTTTTCTGAAAAACATGAAAAGCAGACCGGCCTCGCCGGCACGATCTGCTTTTGTATTATTCATTTTATGATACAGGACTTAACGCACCTGCTTTATCTGAGAATTATTCAGCTGTTTCTGCTTCAACGTCTTTCTCTTTTTTTGTTTTTGCTTTTGCACGTGGTTTTACAGAGTCTGTGATCAGTTCAACTGCTTTCTGTACTGCAAGATCCTGTTTCATATTCTCTTTCTCATCCGCGCCCATGTACTCTTTGAGCTTGTCAGCTTCCATATTGTACATTGTAGCCATTTTCTCAATCTCAGCATCTACATCTGCATCTGTGATCTCGATATTCTCTTCTTTTGCAATCTGCTCAAGAACAAGGCTGCTCTTGATACGTGTGATTGCATCCGGACGAACCTGCTCTTTTAACTGATCAATTGTCAGTCCTGAGAACTGAAGGTACTGATCCATGGACAGTCCCTGCTGAGCCATCTGCTGAGCGAACTGGTTGATCATGTTCTCGCACTGTGTATCGATCATCGCATCCGGGAGTTCCATTGTGGATTTGTCTACGATCTTGTCGATAGCTTCATTCTGGTATGCACTTTTGATCTCGTTCTGTTTCTGTTCTTCTAATTTAGCTTTTACATCAGCTTTGTACTCATCAACAGTATCGAACTCAGATACATCCTGAACGAACTCGTCATCAAGCTCCGGAATCTCTTTTGATTTGATCTCATGGATTTTAACTTTGAATGTAGCTTCTTTTCCAGCGAGGTCTTCTGCATGATACTCCTCCGGGAATGTAACATTTACGTCTACATCATCACCAGCGTTTTTACCGATCAGCTGATCTTCAAATCCTGGGATAAAGCTTCCGGAACCGATCTCTAAGGAGTGGTTCTCGCCTTTTCCGCCTTCAAATGCAACACCGTCTACAAACCCTTCAAAATCGATCACTGCTGTATCACCGTTCTCGATTGCACGATCTTCAACGTTGATTGTTCTTGCATTTTTCTCACGTTCTTTGTCGATTGCTGCTGTTACATCTTCGTCTGTTACAGTTCCGTCTACTTTAGTAACTGTTACACCGATGTATTTTCCAAGTGTTACTTCCGGTTTTGTAGCAACTTCTGCTGTGAAGATGAACGGTTTGCCTTTCTCAATCTGAGTAATATCAACAACCGGTCTGGATACGATATCCTCTCCACACTCTTTTGCTGCATCAGCATATGCCTGCGGGATTAATGCGTTTGCTGCGTCTTCATAGAATACACCAGCACCATACATTTTCTCAACCATAGCTCTCGGAACTTTTCCTTTACGGAATCCTGGCATGCTGATATTTTTCTTCTGTCTGTTATATGCTTCCTGAAGTGCTTTCTCCAGTTCTTCTGCTGCAACTTCAATGGTAAGCTTTACTGTATTTTTTTCTAACTTTTCCACCTGTACGCTCATTCTGACAATTTCCTCCTTTATATATATGTAGTCACGTGTAATTTCTTTGAAAAAGGTATACTTTAACTACTTACAGTCATTTTTGGATTATAACACACTGGTTTTATAATTGCAAGTGATATTCATCTGTGCCGCATCTCCCGAACATTGGTTCGTTTTTCCAGTTGCATTCTATTATTTTTTGTGTTATGCTATTTTTGCAATCGAACAGATGTTCTGTGTCTTGTTTAAAAATAATACTATAACACATAAATATTGTCAATATAGAAAACACACAGACACTGCCTCAAACTTTCCAAAAATGAAGCACTGAGGTAAATACTGCGGATTTGAGGTGAAACGAATTATGGAACTTTATGATACAACACTTTCTTTACATGAAAAACTGGAAATATTATCCGATGCTGCAAAATATGATGTCGCCTGTACTTCCAGTGGCGTTGACCGCCGTGGGAAAAAGGGAAGTCTTGGAAATTCCTGTGCTGCCGGTATCTGCCACAGCTTCGCAGGCGATGGCAGATGTATTTCCCTGCTAAAAATTTTACAGAGCAACGACTGCATCTACGATTGTAAATACTGTCTGAGCCGCGCCAATAATGACTGCCGGCGTGCAACCTTCACCCCGGAAGAAATCTGCACACTGGTGATTGAATTTTATAAACGCAACTATATTGAAGGGCTGTTCCTAAGTTCCGCCGTATACAAAAATCCAACTCACACAATGGAATTGATGTATCAGACTCTTTTCCTGCTGCGTAACAAATATCGTTTCAATGGTTATATTCATGTAAAGGCTATTCCGCACGCTCCCGATGAACTTCTGGAACAGATTGGCTATCTGGCTGACCGCATGAGCATCAATCTGGAACTCCCAACCGCAGAAGGACTTTCTATGTTGGCCCCGCAAAAAACACGCGCCTCTATTCTGACGCCCATGCGCAGTATGCAGCAGCGAATCAGTGGATACCGGCTTGCCATTGGGAAAAGTGCCACCATGGAGCGTCATCAGGGTAACCGATATCTGGATCACAGTATCTTTACAGATGCTGTGCATATTGGTAATTCGGCCGTGTATACTAATTCACACAACGCTGCTCACCTTACGCACATTACCACAGATATGTATGCGACGCTGACCGACAATGCTCCTGTTTCCGTTCACTCACAGCGCCGCTTCTCTGACCATACCGAAACTGATTTGGATGCATTTTCAATGTCTTTCCCATCAGCTGCTTCTCCTCAGAACGTGTACGGTCACCCAGACCGTCCTTTTGCCCCGGCAGGACAGAGCACTCAGATGATCATTGGTGCCACCGGCGAAACAGATTTTGAAATTTTGTCCACCACACAAGCACTTTACCAGAATTTTGACCTAAAACGTGTGTTTTACTCTGCCTACATTCCATTGAATGAAGACGCCATACTTCCCGCGATTGGAACACCACCACCTCTGTTGCGTGAACATCGTCTTTATCAGGCAGACTGGCTGCTGCGCTATTACGGTTTTCATGCTTCTGAACTGCTGACACCAGACCGTCCAAATTTTAATCTGGCACTTGATCCGAAGTGTGACTGGGCATTGCGGCATCTGGAACAGTTTCCAGTAGAGATTTCCCGTGCAGATTATGCCACCCTCATGCGTGTACCCGGTATTGGTACCAAATCAGCACTTCGCATTCTGAAAGCCCGCCGACTAGGACCACTTTCCTTTAGCAGCATTCGCAAAATGGGAGTTGTCCTAAAACGCGCACAATATTTTATTACCTGCAACGGGAAAATGCATGTACCGATCCGTCTGGATGAAGATTTTATTACACGGCAGCTGACTGCAACCGATGCAAAAAACAATTATATGATTGCCGGTTCTATCGAAATTTATGAACAGCTTTCTCTATTTTAATTAAATTTCTTCAACGCATATGAAAAAAATGAAATATATACGTTAAGAAAACAAAGCAGCATATCAAAGCTGTCACCAATTTAGCAAATAAAATACTATTAATATATTTTTCTTGTCATGGAGGCAATTATGACTATCTATACTTGTGAAAATACATTTGAAGCAATGATGACGTGTATCTATGATGCATGGGATTCCAAAAAAGGACATCAGAATATCCGTCTGAAAGCAGAACCAGTAGGCGATATGGAATTATTTTGTGAATACCGCCCGATTCAGACAGATACCGCCAAAGCCCAAAAAGTGATTCGTTCTATCCAGCGCAAATTATCCAACACAGCATATATCATGGTATATCGCTGTGCTATGTCCGAACAACCGGATAAACTTGACCGAATCTATCGCTTTTTGCTCCTGGGATTCGCTTATCCTGATAAAATCACGGATATGCTGCAACATCCCTATGTCAATGCTGTATTTGCATTAAGCAGAAGCGTTATGAATGAAGCTCATATATTCCGGGAAATTGTTCGATTTCAGGCACTTCCCGACGGAGTTCTGGTGGCACACATTGAACCAAAATCCAACATCCTAACATTGCTTTATCCTGCCTTCGATGATCGGATGCCTTCGGAAAACTGGCTCATTATCGATGATACCCGTTCCATTGCTGCCATTCATTCTGCCGATCAAGAAACGTATCTTACCACGTTGTCTACAGATGAATTGCAACGGTTAAAACATACCGAAGATATGACAGATCCTTTTATTGATATGTGGAAATCATTTTTTCATCATATTGAAATTGCAGAGCGGAAAAATCCAAGTTGTCAGCGCACACATTTACCGCTTTGGTACCGAAAACATGCAACCGAATTTCTTGATTAAGGTGGCTTAAATTTTACTATTGATGTTTTAATCCGAACTCCTGCTATTTGTCTCAGTCGCTACCAATCGCTCCTAGAGAAAAATAGCAGGAATTCTCAATTTACTCTATAACATTTGTAAATTTTTGCGCCACCTTGCACTGCATGACACGCAATACACTGCATAAATAGTTATCATTTTCATAACACAAATAAAAAATCAGAGAAAGTTTCCTCAACGAACGGCTAGTGAGTGAGGAAACTTTCTCTGATTTTATTTTCACATATTAAATTTTAACCACAAAAGAAACCATTACAGGCTTCTCCAAGCTGTCTCAAGTGCAATCTCGATCATCTCATCAAAGGACTCCTGACGCTCTAAAGCAGTCAGCTCCTCATGACGGAACATATGATCAGAAATAGACAGAATACTTAAAGCTTTCTTATGAGAAGCTACTGCCTCCCAGTAAATTCCTGCTGTTTCCATTTCTACACAAAGCATTCCAAGATCACGGCACAGAGACGGAATATTGGAATCTGCATTATAGAATACATCAGTTGTGAATACGTTTCCGACTTTTACGCTTGCTTCTCTTTCGTTACACACATCTACCGCATCTTTCAGCAAATCGAAATCGGCAGTCGGAGCAAGTGTTCCCGGGAAACCATACTGTACATCAAATTTGGAGTTAGTGGATGCGCTCATAGCGATAACAACGTCACGTACTTTCATATCATCACGAAGTGCTCCGGCAGAACCTACACGAATGATAGAATCTACATCAAAGAAGTTATACAGCTCATGTGCGTACAATGTCATAGATGGAATACCCATGCCGCTTCCCATTACGGAAATACGTTTCCCTTTATATGTACCTGTGTATCCATACATATTACGAACCGTATTGAATAATTCCGGATTCTCCAGATATTTTTCTGCAATATATTTTGCACGCAGCGGATCTCCTGGCATCAGGACTGCTTTTGCAACTTTTTCCTTATCTGCAACGATGCATGCGGAAGGTGTTGAAATCATAATTGTTTCCTCCTTGAAATAATTTAATTTTACTTATCAAGCGGAAGTTACCCATCGAAATGACAAAATCTTGACTCGCACTGAGATAAAATCCGCTTTATTATCCTCATATGACAGATTAGCTTTATGTCATCTTGTTACCTTAAACACTATAAGGGATGCAAAATAAATTGTCAAACGAAAAGTATTCTCCTATTATATCGTGATTTCATCACTCAATAATTTCGTCGCTCCTCATAATTGTGCAAGCACATTCTGACTCTCTTGCGCTCATTGCATTATATGTAGATTTCTTTGCAAAATTTTAAAAATAGTGTCATACCCCATCTTCTTCAGGTAACCAAAAGGTATGTATTGCTTTTTTCTATTTAAAATGGCATACTCATGGTATACCATTTTAACAAGGAGATAATGTTATGAATCAGACACAGACAACTTTAAACAAGCATGGCATGCTCTATGATCTGGAAGATAAAGTCCCCGCCGGACAATCTGTCATCTATGGCGTACAGTATCTGGTTTACTTTCTTGCCGGAAGTGCCATTATGCCAGTTATCATAGGTGCATATCTTGGACTGGACCAGGCAGAAATCGCGCAAATGCTGCAGCGAACCTTTTTACTCAGTGGCGGTATTTCCATTTTGCAGGCAGGCCTCGGACACCGTTATCCGATTATTGACGGGCCTGCTGGACTGTGGATGGGGCTTCTGATCATTCTTGCAGAGACCTGTACCTCTTTCGGGCAGGATCTTGCCGTTTTACGAACTAATATGGAACTTGGTATGATCATTGCCGGTATCATGGTTATCATTGTTGCCCTGACCGGACTGGCAGATAAAATTCTTAAGGTATTTACCCCCATTGTAAACGGAACCTTTCTTATCCTCATGGTTATGCAGATGAGCTCTACAGTTATAAAAGGTGCAACTGGTATTTCTTCTGGATACAAATCCATCCAACCCAAATTCCTTATCGTCTTTCTGGTTACAACTGCAGTGATCTTAGTGATTAACCTGAAAGCCAAAGGATTTTTGCAGTCCATTGCAACCCTGATCGGCGTTGTATGTGGATGGATCATGGCATATGCGCTTGGCATTTCACCGGATTTCATTTCTTCCGGAAATGGTTTCATTGCCGTTCCACAGCCATTTGCCTGGGGAACTCCTACCATTAATCCAAGTGTTATCATTACATGCCTGATTGGTGAATTTATGCTGTTTTCCAACTTTGCAACCAGCCTTAACGGAATGTCCGAATTACTTGGAACAAAAAACAGACCAAAACAGGTAAAAAGAAGTACCGTTCTCTTTGGTTGTACCGCCATACTCTGTGGTATATTCCCGGTTACCGGATTTGTGCCATTTGCTTCTGCACCAAGTACAACAAAACTGACACGTGTTGCTGCCAGAGGACCTTTTATCATCGGTGGACTCTTTATGATGCTTCTTGGTGTAATTGCCCCGATCTGTACATTCTTTGCAGCAATTCCGCCGGCGGTTGGATATTCTGCCATGATGATCGTCTTTGCAATGATGCTCCAACAGGGCATTCAGGAGTTTAAAAAAGTAGAACTGACCAATCGTGAAGGCTTCATTATCGGAATTTCCTTTATGATCGGTGCAGGTATCATGTTCCTGAATGCAGATGCTTTTATGACATTACCGCAGATGCTGCGCTATATTGTTTCCAACGGACTGATCATGGGATTGATCGTAGCACTCTTAATGGAACACATACTGCTACGCAAAAAATCCAAACAAGATTAGTGAATTTGTGAAGCGGCAACAATTTACTTTGCATAGTGAATCAAAAACCACTTTTAACATCACACTGGCTAAGATGCCCGCTTAAATGTTAAAAGTGGTTTTTCTCTTTCGGTCTTTTTTGAGTTGCCGCAGATACATTATCTGTTGTTAATACAAAATGCAAATCTTTATTTCTACTTTTTTCTTAACCTTTCCATTCTGCCAAATTGCACATTCTTTTAACGTTTCGTTTATTGTGCGCGAGACGGCACTATTGGTCTGGGAGACCAATAACACCGACCGAAGATGTCTTTAGATCCTCTGAGACCTCGAACTGGATTCTATGAATCCTGTTTGAGCCCGGCAGGGCTCATTTCATGCAAAAAGAGATATCCTATCGGATATCTCTTTGCGTGAAAAAAGCGCGAGACGGGACTCGAACCCGCGGCCTCGACCTTGGCAAGGTCGCGCTCCACCAACTGAGCCACTCGCGCATTTCTTATTGTTTTGTGCTCTTGCTGAACACAAGACATAATATACAGGATAATCCCCTTTCTGTCAACGCTTTTTCCACAAAAAATTAAAGTTCGAAATTATATGTTTTTTTCTGAAAATTCGCACATTTTACAAGTCATAGTTTTTCAACAATCACAAGTATCACTTATCGCAGCACCACATTTTTTCAACCATATATTTTGCTTTTCATTCATGCACAAAAACAAGCCCGGATACATCGTACTCCGTATCCGGGCTTGCCATACTTATTCTGATTCTATTATTTTTCCTGAATCTGTTTACTCTACTGTTACAGATTTTGCAAGGTTTCTCGGTTTATCTACATCCAGACCTTTTGCTACGCTGACATAATATCCCAATAACTGTAACGGGATGATTGCCAGACTAGTTGCAAAATGTAAATCTGTCTTCGGTACGTAAACGGAAAAATCTGCAGTATCTTCAATACCATAGTTTCCGTAAGTGGTCAGTCCCATCAGATATGCTCCACGGCTCTTTACCTCTACCATATTGCTGATAGTTTTCTCATAGAGATCACTCTGAGTCAATACACCAACAACCAGTGTATTGTCCTCGATCAGACTGATGGTTCCATGTTTTAACTCGCCTGCTGCATATGCCTCAGAATGAATGTAACTGATTTCTTTCATCTTCAGGCTGCCTTCCAGACTGATGGCATAATCCAGACCACGTCCCAGAAAGAACATGTCTTTTGCATTTGCATATTTGCTTGCAAACCACTGGATACGCTCTTTATCATCCAAAATCTTCTGGATTTTACCCGGAAGCTCATTTAACTCTGCAATCATCTTTGTACAATCTTCTTCACTGAGCAGACCTTTTACCTGTGCCAGACGCATTGCAAACAGATACATCGCGATCAACTGTGTGCTGTAAGCTTTTGTTGTTGCTACAGAGATTTCCGGTCCTGCATAAGTATACAGTGTGTGATCACTCTCACGGGCAATGCTGGAACCTACTACGTTTACAACACCAAGAACAGCTACGCCTTTTTCTTTTGCCAGACGAAGGGCTGCCAGACTGTCTGCAGTCTCTCCGGACTGAGAAATGATGACAACCAGCGAATTTTTCACCAGAATCGGGTTACGATAACGGAACTCGGAAGCGATGTCAATCTCAACCGGAACCCGTGTCATGTCTTCCAGTACATATTTTGCTGCCATAGCTACATGATAAGCAGATCCACATCCAACAATGTAAACACGCTCAATACCTGCCAGCTCCTCATCCGTCAGCCCGATTTCAGAGAAATCAACAGTGTTATCTTTTACATATGCACCAATGGTATCCTGAACGGCTCTCGGTTGCTCATGGATCTCTTTTAACATAAAATGCTCATAGCCGCCTTTTTCTGCTGCCTCAGCATCCCATTTGATCTGAACCATTTCTTTTTCAATTTCTTCTTCATCCATGTTGAAGAAATGAATCTCATCTTTTGTCAGCTCTGCAATCTCCATATTGTCAATGTAATATACATTACGTGTCTGATCTAAGATTGCCGGTACATCAGAACCGATCAGAGAACCATGCTCGCTCTTTCCAATGATCAGCGGACTGTCTTTTCTTGCTGCAAAAATCTTGTTCGGGCAGTCTTTGAAGATAACGCCAAAAGCATAAGAACCTCTGATATGAAGCATTGCCGTTGCAATTGCTGTCAGCGGTGACTCTGTCTTTTTATAATAATGATCAATTAATTTTACAGCTACTTCTGTATCTGTCTCAGAATAGAATGTATAGCCGCGTTTTACTAATTTTTCTTTCAGCTCCTGAAAATTCTCGATAATTCCGTTATGAACCAGAACAACGTTTTTATCATCAGAGCAATGCGGATGTGCATTGTTCTCAGACGGCTCACCGTGCGTTGCCCAACGTGTATGTCCGATACCGCTAGTACCGATCACAGAACGTCCCTCGTCTGTTTTCTCGATCAGGGTACGTAAACGACCTTTTGCTTTTACCACTTCAATATTTCCGGTTGACTCATCACGAACACAGATACCGGCTGAATCATAACCGCGGTATTCCAGTTTTGAAAGTCCTGCAAGCAAGATCGGTGCAGCCTGCCGCTCACCGATATATCCTACGATTCCACACATAAGACTGTTTCTCCTTATCTTTTCATCTTCTTCTGTGCAAAACTGCACATTCCATTTTATAGTTGTTATTTCAACAATTCATATTGTTTTTTCAATAATTATTACCGTCTTGTATCATACCATACTATACTTATTGTTGCAATACATCCAGCGCTTTTTGAATCTGATTATCATATTCTTCACTGTATGTTGCATCCTCCGGACCGGTAAATTCATATTCAATCTCTACATCCGGCTCAATACCAATTCCCTGAATGCAGGTTCCACTTGGTGTAAAGTAACGGCTGGTTGTCAGTTTGAAAGCACTTCCATCCTTCAGAGACAGAATTGACTGTACGACACCTTTTCCATACGTTGTAGTACCGATAATGGTGCCTGCTTTCCGATCCTGGATCGCACCAGCAAAAATTTCCGATGCACTGGCACTGTTTCCATTTACAAGAACTGCCAGAGGCAGATCCAATGTTTTATCATCCGTAGAATTATAATCCTGACGGTTTCCATCTTTATCTTCGGTATAGACTAACAGACCTTCCGGCAAAATATCATCCAGCATACTGCATACGGAAGTAAGCATACCACCCGGATTGGAACGAAGATCGACGATCAGAGCTGTCATGCCTTCCTGCTGTAATTCAGTCAGTGCGTCTTCAAACTGCTCTACGGTATGTTCGGTAAACTCCGTTACCTGTATGTATCCAGTCTGGTTTCCCAGCATTTTCTGGGTAACCGTCGGCAACACCAGATTTTTTCTGGTAATATCAAACTCCAAATAATCTGATTCTCCGGATCGTGCGATCACCAGATGCACCTGCGTACCTTCTTCTCCACGGACATGTGTGATAAACTCGCTCAAATCTGTAGATGCAGCCTCATAAGAATCTGCCGAAACGATTACATCTCCCTCCTGTAGTCCACTCTCCTGTGCCGGTGAACCATCATACACATGCATGACTGTAACAACCTTTGTATCTGCATCCTGCTGCAGACTTGCTCCGATTCCGCAATAAGTACCGGATACGTTTGTATCATATAACTGTTTTGCTTCCTCGGCTGTATAATATTGGGAATAAACATCCAGATTGTCAAACAATCCCGCATACATTCCTTCCTGCAGGGTATCCGTATCTACATCTTCATAGTAATTTGTCTGAATATAAGCTGCTAGGGTCTGAAGTTTTTTTGAGGTCGTGCGGTCTAACAGCCCACTTACACCTACCGAAACACCAGAAACATGCTCATACACACCAAAAATAACAACGGAAAGAAGTGCCATTGTAATAACACCGGCAAAAAAACCTTTTTCAAACCTGTTTTGTTTCTTCTTACGCTTCTTTTTTCCTGATTTTGTTTCAGAAGGTTCCTCTGTTACTTCTACTACAAAATCCCGTTCTTCCTGATTCATTGTCAAATCTCCTCTATTTTTTTCAAAAATCAGCAGAAGCGCCGACACTTTCGGTTACAGTTCCGAAACGTGCCGCCGCCAATAGTAGTTCCACAATATTAGTGCTGCGATTTGTCTGGATGTTTTTTCATCATCAAATCTCCTGTTTTTTCTGCTACATTATATGATATAAACTGCTATTTATATCAATTATTTGCATCTCACGTACCTTATACATTGATGTGTTTTCTTACAGTTACACGACTGCCAATATATCCGATTCCAACACCCAGGATCAAACCAACCGGTAACAAGATCTGGAACACAGTATCTACCGGAAGGAAAGTCAGCAGGTTGTTCAGGAATCCGAAACGATTTGCAACATATTCAATAATTCTTCCATACATAGCGTGAAGGATGATCAGCGGAATTGCCGCTCCGATCAGGCCGATCAGAATACCCTCCACGATAAACGGTGCACGGACGAAATAATCCGTTGCTCCGATCACTTTCATAATACCAATTTCCTCTTTTCGAACTGCGATACCGGTACGAACCGTATTGCTGATCAGGAATACTGCCACACAGATCAGGATCAGGATAATAACCGCAGATACGATACTCACCAGTCGGTTAAAATCAGTCAGTGTATTCGCAACCATCTCTGACTGACGGACTCTGCTGACATGGTCTAAGCCTTCCAGGTAAGATACCAGACTGCTCTGCTGGGAAATATCCTCCATATAGATCTCATAGTTGGACTCTCCTGCCAGCGGGTTATCGGTACCAAAACCTGCTGCCGCTGCCTCATCACCGTCAAAATACTCTAATTTGTATTCTTCCCATGCTTCCTCGGCTGAAACATAATTAAAACTTGATACTTCCGGTCTCATTGCGATCTCCTGACCAATGGCATCAATTTGATCCTGTGTCGTACCATCATCAAAGAATACGGTAATCGCTACGCCGGACTCCACATCTTTGACTACATGTTGGAAGTTCACTACGATAGAGTAAAACATACCAAACATGAAGATACATGCTGCCATCGTTGCGATAGACGCAATGGAAAACATTTTATTTGTCCATATATTTTTGATACCCTGTTTAATAGTGTATCCAAATGTACTAATTTTCATCTTCTTCACCGCCCATCTGTACATCACTGACCACATGTCCCTGCTGCAGTGTGATGACACGTTTCTTCATTGCCTCAACGATCTCCATATTATGACTGACTACCAGCACGGTTGTGCCTCGTTTGTTGATCTCGTCTAATAATTTCATAATTTCCCATGCATTATTTGCATCCAGGTTACCGGTCGGCTCATCTGCCAGAAGGATCTTTGGCTCATTGATCAGTGCTCTTGCAATCGCAACACGCTGCTGCTCACCACCGGATAACTGATTTGGTTTTGATTTGTATTTTGCTGCCAGCCCTACCAGCGAAAGCATTTTCGGTACTTTTTCCTTGATAGAACGGTTCGGTGCAGAGATGACTCGCTGCGCAAATGCCACATTCTCATATACATTACGGTCTTTTAACAGACGGAAATCCTGAAACACACATCCAATATTCCTGCGGAAACGCGGAACCTGTCTGTGTGGAATCTGTGAAAGAATCTTGTCATTGATAATAATCGACCCGGAAGTAGGCTCCAGTTCTTTTAACAGCAATTTGATCAGTGTTGATTTTCCTGATCCACTGTCACCTACCACGAATACAAATTCGCCTTCTTCGATCTGAATATTTACATCAGCAAGTGCCGGGGCACCTTCCACGTATGACTTGCTTACGTCTTTTAAAGTAATCATTTTATCCTCCTTCGAAATCACTTCAAACCATACTTCAACTTATCTGTTTCCAATTGTATTCGACAGAAAAACTTCATTTTTCCTGTCAGGCAAAAAAAAGGGCACGAACGCTTTCACCATTTGTGCCCCCAAACACTTAGCAATTTAATAATCTAATGTTTCCATATATTTCATATATTTTACAACCATTAATGCAATCTTGAATGTGATCGCATCCTCGAACACACGAAGATCCAGTCCCGTGCTCTTCTGCAGCTTATCCAATCTGTATACCAGTGTATTTCTGTGAATGTACAACTGTCTTGATGTCTCAGACACATTCAGGCTGTTCTCAAAGAATTTATTGATTGTTGTCAGTGTCTCCTCATCAAAATCATCCGGAGATTTGCCACCGAAAATCTCTTTGATAAACATTTTACAAAGCGGGATAGGCAGCTGATAAATCAGACGGCCAATTCCCAGTGCAGAGTACGCAATGATGTTGCGATCCTCGAAAAAGATTATTCCAACATCCAGTGCCATACGCGCTTCTTTGTAGGAACGGGAGACTTCTTTAATCTCACCAACTACCGTACCATATGCGATATGCACATCCGCATCACCTTTGAACAGACCAAGAATTACTTCTGCGGTCTTATCCAGATCCTGATTGCTGTCCATCTCGTCTACTTCTTTAACAACAATAATATTTTTTTCATCTACTGCTGTAACAAAATCCCGGTTCTTTCCTTCAAAGATGCTACGCACTTTCTCAAGATCGTTGCCTTCTTTGTCACGATTGGTCTCTATAATATATACCACTCTGCGCACATCTGTTTCAATATGCAGTTTTTTGGCACGATTGTAAATATCTACCAGAAGCAGGTTATCCAGCAACAGGTTCTTGATAAAATTATCTTTATCAAATCGTTCCTTATATGCAACCAGCAGATTCTGAATCTGGAAACTTGCGATCTGTCCAACCATATAAACATCGTCACTGTCGCCATTTGCTAACAGCACATATTCCAGTTGATGCTCATCAAATACTTTAAAAAAATGACATCCTGATACTACCTGACTGTCGGCAGGCGAATCTACCAGTGCCATCGCCGGACTGACATACCGATCTGCCTCGGAAAATGTCGTTGCCAGGATTTTGCCTTCCGTATCAATGATACACAAATCTATCCTTGTAATATTTTTTAATCCATCAATTGTATTCTGCAATATCTGATTTGAAATCATAATGAAAAGCCCCCCTGTACACTTCCTTATACAACATTCACAATAACCAATTCTCTTTTTCTCGTATATTTTTACTGTGCATTCTTATTTTAAGACAAAACACCCAAAAAAGTAAAGAGGAAATGCAATTTTTTTTATGCATTTCCCCATATTTCACACTTTTTTTAGATTTTCTCCGAATACGACTGGAATCCTTCTCCCCAAACCTCTCTTGCATCGCATATGATCAGAAAAGCTTGCGGATCAATTTTCATGACCGTCTCCTTCAGCCAGACAATCTGCTTGCGGGATACCACACACAGTAACATACATTTTTCCTGTTTTGTGTACATACCTTTCGCCTGAATACCAGTTACACCTCGATCCATCTCCGACAGGATCATATCTGAAATTTTTTGCGCCTCGTCAGACAGGATATAGACTGCACGGGACACATCCAGACCTTCCAGTGTGATATCTGACACTTTGGTGGCAACTGCGATTGAAAAAACCGCATACAGTCCACTTTTCCATCCAAACAGATACAAACCGCTTACCACAATCAGCGCATCAATGATCTGGATCAGACGCACCACGGAAAACTGCTTCCATTTGCTGTGGATCAGCACCGCCAACATATCCGTTCCACCGGTGGTGCAGTTTGCACGGAGTACCAGACCAATTCCAAGTCCCATCAGGCATCCACCAAGGATCGTACCGATGACAAAATCATTTTCAGCCAGATCCAGAGGTGGAATGATCACCAGCCATACAGACAGTAAAACCATCGCAAGAAAAGATTTTCCGACAAATTCTTTTCCTTTTTTAATATATGCCGCAATAAAGATCGGCACATTTAATATAAAAGAGGTCACACCCAATGGAATTCCCCCTGCGCTAAACCAGGATGTCAACGCTTTGATAATGATTGCCAGACCAGAAAATCCTCCGGTAACCATATCCAGCGGATCATAAATACATTTGACCGGCAAAGCCGTCAGTCCAGATCCGATAATAATCAGCAGCAGATCCTGAAATGCCTTTTTATTCGCTATCTTTTTCATAACACTCCCCCCATCTTTTTTAGGTAAAGCGGACATTCGCAATCCGCTTTCGCTACTTGCTCATGAACGCAGTTGCTTTGAGACCTGTCAGCGAGAGCTTTTAACTGCCACTGCTGTTCCGGCAACGATTCATGTAACAAAAATATCTCAGTAAAACGATTGTCTCTCACTGAGATAAAAGCTCCGGCAATTTTACAGTTCGTCCGTTTTTTCCTCTGATTCATAGGACTGAATCTGACGTTTCATTTTATGACGCGCCAGCAGTTTTTTACAGATTCCCACCGATTTCTTCTTTCCATTGACAAAAGTATTCTCGCTTCCAACACCAAACCAGAGATGCGCATTCAACATCTGTCTGTGCTCTGCCAGAAATTTTTCCTGTCTTGGAGTAGATAACATAGAAAAAATCATCTGTGGTGATACCGCGTTAATCTCATTGACAATCTGCTCCACATCCTCGCCGGCTTCCTCCCAGACTGCATCGCCGCAGACATAAGGTACATTTCCAAAAGAATTTCTCAAAAATTTGCAGAGTGTATCCATTTGTGTCCTTGTCTCACAGAGCAGATAAACACTGTATTTTGCCCGGATCACCCCCCGCAGAGCTTCAGATGCAAAACGATGTTCCCGCGCCTCATCCAGCCATTTTCTGGATGTCACGCCGAGCTCCATCAGGATTTCCTTATCAGAGGGAACTACCAGATCCATATTTTCCAGACATTGTCTGACCTGTTCATCCTCTCCTGCTGTTACCACTGTTTTCATAGAAACGGTCTCCACCGCATGAAGTCCGTCCGACGCAAGATAATGTTCAATTTTATGAAGTGCTTCCCGCAGACTGCATATATCAATCCGCACTCCTGCCAGTTCTTTTCTACTACTCATTTTGTTCCATTTCTTTTATACTTATTCGCAACAATTCCACACATTTTTATTTATAATTACCAATCAGAAATCAAATCTCCATTGAATCTTTATACAATAATTGTTCCCATCCGTCAAGTATATTCCCACAGTCAAACAAAATGAACGACAGAAAACGTCAAATTTTCTTAATAATATAAAGCGGACATATTCTTCTCAGAATCACCGCATTCTGCAGCAAAAAAGAGGATCTGTTTTTTCATCACATTCAGATCCTCTTTCTTGCTGTTATAAACAAGGTTATGCACATTATCCACAAAATCCGATCATTCTGTCCAAATTATGCCAAACCTCTGTATTGTATCCAAATTATCCTAACACTCTGCGCACTGCAAGAATATTTGTATAAGTTGCCGGTGAGATTTTAATTCCATCGCTTGGATTACTTGCATGGATGATCTGCCCACCGCCAATATATAAGGCAACATGTCCACTATAGCAGATAATATCACCCGGCTGTGCCTCAGAATAACTTACACCACGTCCCACACTGCGTAATGCTGAAGAAGAATGTGGAAGGGAAATACCATAATGTGCATATACCTGCATTACAAAACCGGAGCAATCTACACCGTTTGTCAGGCTTGTCCCGCCCCATACATACGGGTTACCAAGGAACTGACTTGCATAGCTGATCACGGAACTTCCGGAACTGCTCTGTGCACTCTCCACTTCCGGTTTCTCTGCATACTGGTAAGTATCTGCCACTTCTGCATATTCTGTAGAAATATATCCCTCACCGTCAGAAGTCTCCACTTTTGCCCAGCCCGGTGTCTGTTCATCGGTAACTGTAAGCTGTTCGTCCTGTCCGGCTAAAGTTACAACGGAAGCATCTGTGCTTGCTTCGCTTCTTACTTTCAAAGTTTCTGTCTCTATGGTAGCAGTTCTTGTCTTAACGGAATCCAGTAATGCCTGATCACCAACGATTAAGTATTCTGCTTTAATATATCCGCTGATAGAGCCAGATGTGATCTGATACCATCCATCCTCTGTACCGGTAACAGTTGCTACCGCATTGTTTTTCATAATACCAACAATCTCGCTGTCTGTTGTTGCTTCTTTACGAATATTGATGTAGCTGTCCGTCTGTGTCACACCAAGATTTGCTGCTGCTGCCTGCTCTGCGGTATCTGCCTGCGCAACAAGAAATGAAATTCCGGAAGCCGGTGCTACCGTATTACTAATGGTTGTTGTATTATCTGCCTCTGCCGCCTGTGCACTTCCTGCTCCCATGGTCAGTACCATGGCACTTAATAATAAACAGGCTGCAAATTTTCTATTTCTGACTTTCATATTGTCCTCCGTATGTTCCATATTATTTCTTTATTGTTACTTTTTATCTTATTTATTACAAATTTGTTACATTCAACATGTCCGATTATAACAAATCTGTATCATAGTGTCAATATGAGTTTCCTCTCTCATCCTCCATTTTATTGTTTTTTCATACTTTTTTACTTAATTTTTGCAAATCTATTGTTTATTTGCAGGCGCAAAAAAGGACACAGAATTGTAATATTTCTGTGCCCTTTCTTATTTTTCTTAATGTGATGCGTTTTGAGAATTCTGAGTATTTGTATCCGTCTGAGCATTCTGTCCACTATGATTCGGTGTCAGCGCATCAATCAACTGTTGAAACAAACCGTGACTGGTATGCACATTACATACCTCCGTCGGCATTGCATCTTCACCGGAGGCATCCTTCACATAAGTTTTCTTCACTTTGCTGCTCTCAGGACAATATTCTCCTGCAAGCAGACCGGAATCCTTACAGATTACCGCCGTCTCATGCAGATCACATTTTTCCTCCGGTTCGGTTCCATCTGCAAAATATTCCGTCACTGTCTTGGAGCAGACACCCGGAATCGCAATTTTTCCGGAAGTTGCACATACCGTATATTCCTGTACATCCTCTGGCATCTCAAAGTCTTTGTATTCCAGTCCTTCATGAAGCTGTCCCATAATACGGTTCCACAGAATTTTCGGATATTTTGTAGATTCCAGTTCTGAGTAATCATCATAACCACCCCATACCACACAGGTGTAATATGGCGTAAAGCCCGCAAACCATGCATCGCGAGCTGCTTCCGTCGTTCCTGCAGTACCAGTTTTTCCGGCAATCGGCATAGTACCAAAATCTGCCAGTTTTCCTGTTCCGTATTTTACAACATCTTCCATTGCTGATATCAGCAGATATGCTGTGCTGTCCTTGATCACCGTATGTGTTTTCGGAGTCTTGTCCAGAAGGACATTGCCATCCTGATCCAGAATTTTTGTATACAGTACCGGTTCTTTATATTTTCCACCATTCGGCATTACTTCAAATGCTGCTGCCAGCTCCAGATTGCTGACTCCACCGACACCAAGCGGCAATGATTCCACGATATCGTCCTTTGTCAGAGTAGATATGCCAAATTTCTTCACCATCTCATAACCGGTCTTTGGTGTGATATCTTCCACCGTCTTGATTGCCACTACGTTGACAGAATCCTGAATTGCCTCCCGGATGCTCGTATAGCCACGATACTTGCCATCTGCATTATGCACTGTCTGACCGGAAGAATACGTAATTGGTTTATCCAGTACCGCTGTCGCCAATGTATATTTTCCACTTTCCAATGCCGGCGCGTAAGCACTCAGTATTTTAAATGTAGAACCCGGCTGTCGCGTCACCCCGGAAGCTCTGTTTAACGTCTTACTTGCCGTCTTTTCACCTCTGCCGCCAACCAAAGCCTTCACCTGCCCGGTACTCTGGTCAATAATCGTTACCGATGTCTGCGGCTGAACAGTGAATGTCACATTTTCCCCAAGTACTGTTCCACCATCACTGATCATGGCTTCCCGATACCGGTCAATCGCATCCTGTGCGGATGCTTCACTCTTGTAATTCAGATCATAGGTCTCGTATTCTTTCTTATAATAAGAAAGCAGATTCTGTTCACTGTAATGTTCCACGGAACCATCTGGCTTCTGAATCGACAATGCATAGGAAAAAGATACTTTTTTTGCAATATCAGAGTAATTACTGTCGTTATTCACCTGATCATCACAGATCTTCTGTATCTTCGGATCCTGTGTCGAATAAATGGTCAACCCGCCGCTGTACAGCGCTTTATATGCCTGTGCCTCCGAATAGTCCAGTTCATCCTGAAGATCCTGTACAATTTCTTCAGTCAGAGAATCTACAAAATAAGAAGTAATGTTCATATCACTGCTTTGCCACTTGGTATTATTATCCTGAATCCTGTCGTATACCGGATCTGCCAGTGCCTCCTGATACTGATCATCATCAATGTACCCCTGATCTTTCATATTTAAAAGAACTTTCTCACGACGCGCTGCATTATCCTCTGGATGCGAAATCGGATTGTATTTGGACGGATTCTGGGTAATTCCAGCAATTACCGCACACTCTGACAGTGTCAGTTCTGAGACATCCTTTCCAAAATAACGTCTGGATGCGGCCTGCACCCCCAAGGTATTTTGTCCCAGATTGATGGTGTTCAGATAATTTTCCATGATCCAGTCTTTGGAAACTTTCTTTTCCAGTTCCACTGCCAGATATTGTTCCTGCAGTTTTCGCTCGATACGCTGTGAAGAATCCTCCGTGGTCCATCCTTCAAACACATTATTTTTCAATAACTGCTGCGTGATCGTACTGGCTCCCTCTGTAAGATGTCCGGTTGTCACACCTTTCGCAACTGCGCGGGCAATTCCTTTCAGATCAATGCCGTTGTGATCATAAAAGCGCTCATCCTCGATTGCCACAAATGCATGCTGCAGATCTACCGGAATCTCGTCCAATGTCACATAGACACGATTGGAACCGGTTCCAACAAGCTGCGCGGTCACATTTCCATCTGCATCCAACACTGTGGACATATACCCGGAAGGTGTCGCATCAATCTCATTAATATCCGGCGCTTCTGCGATTATTTTTTCCACAAAGCGATAACCCTGATAGCCGACATATCCAAGCCCTGAAACAAATAGCAGTAACACGATCAATAAAGCCAGCGAAGAAATCTTCCTGCGCATGACTGTTCCACGGGAAGTCAGTTCCCATTTCTTTCGCGCAGCATTTTTTCTGCCATAATTCATATATTCCCTCCATTCAAGAATGCCCTCATCATTCTTGCTGCTCACCGCCCATAAAAGCAGGAGTCCTCTCTCATCTGGTATAAGTCTTCCCAACTCAGACTGATATAAAAGTCAAACAACTATATTGCTTATATTACCATTAATGCGATATACTTGTCTACATCAGATGTGGATCCCTCACATTTGAGCAAAACAGGTGAAACATCACAAGCAGAAAAACACAATATTGGAGAGCAATCTTTCAAAAATAAAAATTCTATTGATTTGTAACAGAAAGGAATATCATGAGTTATAAAGTATTATACCAGGCCGGTCAGGACGAAATCGAAGAAAAAAAATCCCGTTTCATCGCACATACGCTTCCGGTTACTTCAGAAGAAGAAGCGGTTGCCTTCTTAAATAAGATAAAAAAAGAATATTGGGATGCACGTCACAACTGCCATGCCTATACCATAGGAAAGAACAATGAATGTACCCGCTGCAGTGACGATGGAGAACCTTCCGGTACTGCCGGTCGTCCGATTCTGGATGTACTGCTCCGGGAAGAAATCCACAACTGCATCGTTGTTGTCACCCGATATTTCGGTGGCACACTGCTTGGCACCGGTGGACTGGTGCGGGCTTATCAGGCAGCCACTCAAGCCGGACTGGCAGCAAGTACCATCATTGAAAAACAGTTCGGGCACAAATTACATGTCACCACCGATTATAATGGCATCGGAAAACTGCAATATCTGGTGGCACAGAACCAGATTTTTACGCTGAATACCCAATATACCGATAATGTCACCCTGGATTTGATGGTTCCTGAGGAAAAATTCAAGGATTTTTGCACTCAGATCACAGAAGCCACCAGTGGACGCGCCATCATGGTTTCCGAAGATTTAGAGGAATTTGGCATTGTTGACGGTGAAATCATTTTTTAACCGTTTTTTTTCTCACTTTTTATTTTTACCCGTAAAATGTCAGATTATTAGCAAAAATATACCAAAAATTCAAACGCGTTTTTTTCAAAAAAAGGGTTGCAATCCTTGGAAACTTGCCCTATAATAACACTTGTCGACAGGACATGAGGCAAACAGCTCAAAACAAAGTCTTCGGCAACAAGTAATGGCCCATCGCCAAATGGTAAGGCAACGGACTCTGACTCCGTCATTTCAAGGTTCGAATCCTTGTGGGCCAGTTATCAGAAAGCACCATGAAAATGGTGCTTTTTTGTTAACTAAAAGAAAGATGCTATTTCTATGGCATTTCTTTTTTCAAAACTAACCTGCGGAATATCCGCTATCCTGTTTTTAAAGGAGGATGATTTTCATGTATCAGTTTAAAAGTCGCGTCAGATTCAGTGAAGTAGACAGTCAGCTCAATATGACACTGCCATCCATCATCAACTATTTTCAGGATTGCAGCACGTTTCACTCCGATTCTATCGGACAGGGTATCGAAGTCATGATGGCACAGGGTTATGCCTGGATTCTTTCTTCCTGGCAGATCATTATTAACCGCTACCCCAGATTTGGCGAAGAAATCACGATCAGTACCTGGGCACATGGATGGAAAGCATTTTTCGGATACCGTAATTTTAAAATGGAGGATGCCAACGGCAATGTTCTGGCATATTCCAACACAAACTGGATTTACATGAATATCAAAACCGGACGCCCGGAACGGATTCCAAAAGAGATCAGCGACCTATACGCCTCTGAACCGGCAATTCCTATGCAGGAAGCCTCACGCAAGATTGCCCCTGTCACAGAAGGCATCAGCCTTGCACCAATTCATGTGCATAAATACGACATTGATTCCAATAACCATGTCAACAATGAACGCTATGTGCCAATGGCAATGGAATGTCTGCCAGATGGTTTTACCATCCGTCAACTTCGGGTAGAATATCGTAATTCCGCTGTATACGGTGATACGATTTATCCATTATATCATCAGGAAGGCGATACCCTGAAAGTGTCCCTCAATGATGCGAATGGCAAACCATATGCCATTGTAGAGTTTCAAAGCTGACACATATGCAGAATATAAACGTACCATCTTTAAAACTGCTTTCTATAATTCTACAGGTAATACAACATACGTATAGAAACAGGATAAGAAACAACCTATAACCAGTGAAATATTTTTACGCCACCAGAAAGGACGGAAACACAACATGAAACTAGGAGAAAAACAGACACTTACCGTAGTAAAGCAGGTAGACTTCGGCGTTTACCTCGCAGAACAGCAGGATGACGAAACCCGTGTACTGCTCCCGGCAAAGCAGGTTCCGGAAGGAACAAAGCTGCATGACAAGCTGGAAGTCTTCTTATATAAAGATTCCAAGGATCGTCTGATTGCCACTACGAATGAACCAAAGCTGACACTGGGAGGCTTCGCTGTACTAAAAGTTCTTCAGGTAACCAAGATCGGAGCATTTCTTGACTGGGGGCTGGAAAAAGACCTTTTGCTTCCATTTAAAGAGCAGCTTCGCAAAGTAAAAGAAAGTGATGAAGTACTTGTTACTCTTTATATTGACAAAAGTAATCGTCTCTGCGCTACCATGGAAGGCATTTATCATCTGCTTTCCACAGATTCTCCATACAAAAAAGGAGACACGGTAACCGGACGCGTATACGAATTCAGTGAAAATTTTGGCACCTTCGTAGCCGTAGACGACAAATATTCAGCCCGCATCCCAGGCTTTGAAAATACAACTGCTTTAAAAATCGGTGATATGATTGAAGCAACCGTTACCAACCGCAAACCGGATGGGAAACTGGATCTAACCATTCGTGCAAAAGCTTATGTTCAGATGAACAAAGATGCCGAAGATGTATTGAAGATCATTGATGAATACGGCGGTGTCCTGCCGTTTAATGATAAAGCTTCACCGGAGATCATCAAGCGTGAAGCTCATATGAGTAAAAATGCATTTAAACGTGCTGTTGGTCATCTTTACAAAGAACGTCTGATTGAATTTACTGACAGAGGAATCCGACGGGTATAATGAATCAATCAAATAACAGACCTGCGGAAAAATACAGTCTGGATCTGTGCAAATTCATCATGGCATTTGCAGTCATTGCTATTCACACAGATCCACTGGTTGACTGCAGCAATGCTGCCATGTCCAGAATCGGCTATCTGCTTCTGTCCATGGCAGTTCCATTTTTCTTTCTTACTTCCGGATATTTGCTGGCATGCAAATTGCGATACCCGCTTTCCAATCCGGACAACTTTTCAAAAATCAGACGCTATATAATTAAAATTTTAAAAATGTACCTGATATGGACGCTTCTCTATTTTCCCATGGCGCTCTGGCATTTCATTGCCACCGGAAAAACATTGCAGCGTGCCATTCAGCTCTATATTCAGGGCTTCTTTTTTGTCGGTCAGCAATATAATTCCTGGCCTTTATGGTATCTTCTGTCTACCATTTATACACTGGCACTTTTATTACTGTTACTAAAATATAATGCTCCACCCACAATATTTCTGCTTGTAAGTGGAATAGCTGCGTTCATCAGTTTTTCGATTGATGCCTTGCTTGCCTCGCCAGACCACTTTCCGACAGCTATGCAGGCTCTTTTACCGCTAATACATAATACCGTGCAACATGGACGTATTTTTACCGGTGGTATTTATCTTCCTCTTGGAATGCTGCTTGCCAATCGAAAACTTCCCGTTTTCCTAAACAGGCTTCTGCTTCCCATCGGATTTATTGCCAGTTTTCTGATTCATGCATCCGTCATCAATGCCTCTCTGCTGATCATTATTTCAGTCAGCTTTTTCGGCATTATAGAACATATTTCCCTGAAAAAGCACCGCTTTTATCATTTTATGCGTCAGTCCAGCATGATTTTGTATCTGATCCATATGTACGTCTGGAGCATTTATTATAAACTCCTGTATAATCATAAAGATCATGGTATTGATGATTTTTTAATAACTGCCATACTCACATTCGCACTAGCTGTTCTTTTCTTCCTATTCAAAAATAAATCACAGAAAATAACACCAGAAATTTCCTCCAGATTTATGTATTGAAAAAAGAACCGGAAATTAAATTCCGGTTCTTTTTCGATTGATGTATATACTAACTAAGGGGATTAGATAATACCGTTTTTAAACCTCAAAGATGAGATCGCCGTAAGATGGCATCGGCCATACTTTCTTATCAACGATAATCTCGAGTTTGTCGATTGGTGCACGAAGTTCTGCCATAGCAGTTGTAACTTCATCACGATAGTAAGCAGCACGCGCTGCACCATCACCCATGGTCAGACCATTGTCTGTTACATCTTCCAGTTTTGCCAAAGCAACTTTTGCATCAGATAATAATCCGGATGCCTCCTGTAATAACTCTGTCTGAACGCTGATGTCACAATCGCAGGCAGCTTTTACTGCATTGATAGATTCAGCCAGAGAAGTAATGTATTTGATAACTGACGGAATCAGTGTCTTGCTTGTAATGTTAATCATTGCTCTTGCTTCAATGTTGATCTCTTTTGCATAGATTTCGTACTGGATCTCTTCACGGGACTCTAACTCTGCTTTTGTAAATACACCGAATTTTTCGAACATAACTACTGCTTTTTCTGTAGTCAGTGCCGGGATAGCATCTACCATGGATTTGATATTTGGTAATCCTCTGCGCTCTGCTTCCTCTACCCATGCATCAGAATATCCATCACCATTGAAAATAATTCTCTGATGATCTATCAGATATTTCTTGATCAGGTCATGTGCTTTTTCATTTACATCTTCTGCTTTTTCCAGTTCATCACAAGCTTCCTCAAAAGCTTCTGCAACGATGGTATTTAATACAACATTCGGTGCAGAAATAGAATCCTGAGAACCAACCATACGGAACTCGAATTTGTTTCCTGTAAACGCAAACGGTGATGTTCTGTTTCGGTCTGTTGCATCTTTTGCAAGATCCGGCAGAGAATCTACACCTGTCTGTAATACGCCACCCTTTAAGGAGTGAGTTGCAGAACCTGTGCTGATCAGCTGTGTAATTACATCATCAAGCTGCTCGCCAAGGAACACGGAGATAATTGCCGGCGGTGCCTCGTTTGCTCCAAGTCTGTGATCGTTTCCTACGTCTGCTGCAGACCAGCGAAGAAGATCTGCATGATCATCTACTGCTTTCAGGATGCAGGCAAGTACGAGAAGGAACTGAATATTCTCATGTGGTGTTTTGCCCGGCTCTAACAGATTGATGCCATCATCTGTTGTGATGGACCAGTTGTCATGTTTACCGGAACCATTGACGCCATCAAATGGTTTCTCATGAAGCAGGCACTGAAGTCCATGCTCGTTTGCTTTCTTTTTCAGTACTTCCATAACCAGATGGTTGTGATCCAGGGCAAGATTACATGTCTCATAAATCGGTGCCAGCTCATGCTGTGCCGGAGCAACCTCGTTATGTTGTGTCTTAGCCGGAACCCCCAGTTTCCACAGTTCTTCATTTACATCTTTCATAAATGCAGCGATACGTGGACGAATGCTTCCGAAATAGTGGTCATCCATTTCCTGACCTTTTGCCGGCATGGAACCAAATAAGGTACGACCAGTATAAATCAGATCTTTTCTTCTTAAATATTTCTCTTTATCTACCAGGAAATACTCCTGCTCGGAACCAACGGATGGAGTAACTTTTTTAGAAGTTGTATTTCCGAATAATCTCAGTAAACGTAAAGACTGTGTATTAATTGCCTGCATGGAACGAAGAAGCGGTGTCTTCTGGTCCAGTGCCTCACCTTTGTAAGAGCAGAAAGCGGTCGGGATGCAAAGTGTTGCACCTGCTGCATCATGTCTTACAAATGCGTAAGAAGTACAATCCCAGGCTGTATAACCTCTTGCCTCGCAGGTTGCACGAAGTCCACCTGACGGGAAAGAAGATGCATCCGGCTCACCTTTGATCAGTTCTTTACCTGAAAAGCTCATCAGTACTTTACCCTGCTCATTCGGAGCAGTAATAAATGAATCATGTTTCTCTGCTGTCACACCTGTCAGCGGCTGGAACCAATGGGTATAATGTGTTGCGCCCTGCTCAATTGCCCATTCCTTCATCTCATGTGCAATGATATCTGCAGTTGCAAGATCCAAATCTGTTCCCTCTTTGATGGTCTCCTGCAATTTCTGATACACTTTCTTTGGAAGTCTTTCCTTCATCACAGTGTCATTGAATACATTTTCGCCAAAAATATCAGCGACTTTGAAATATTCACTCATCTTCTTGATTCCTCTCTTTTCTCATATTTTTACAGTCCCCTGAGTATATACTGATCTGCTCTCGTTTTTATTTTATTATGTATCCGGAGCAATTCTGCTATAGGCAACAGATATTCACAATCCGTTCCTGCTACTTGTTCATAACCCAATAACCGTTACACTGCTTATTTGGTTAAATGATCAATTTTATCTTTTTATAGCAGAAAAGGGTATTCCACCATTTGTTGGAACACCCTTGTTCAGCACGTATTCATGTCTTGCAACTACCATAGTACAAATTTCCGAAAATTGCAAGAGGCCGAAAACATTTTTGTCCATTTCAACAATTATGAGTTGTAAAATGCTAATTTTTCGTAACTTTTTACAAATTCTCAGGCTTTGTTGATAGAACCAAAAATCTCCATTTTCTCTTTTACTTTAGCTTTGATAGCATCGAATCCAGGAGCAAGTAATTTTCTAGGATCGAATCCTTTACCTACCAGGTCTTTGCCTTCTTCGATATATTTTCTTGTAGCTTCAGCGAATACAAGCTGGCACTCTGTATTTACGTTGATTTTTGCAACACCAAGAGAGATTGCTTTCTTAATCATGTCATCCGGAATACCTGTACCACCATGAAGTACTAACGGCATATCGCCTGTCTTCTGCTGGATTGCATCCAGAGTCTCAAAGCTTAAGCCAGCCCAGTTTTCCGGATATTTACCGTGAATGTTTCCGATACCTGCTGCAAGCATTGTTACACCAAGATCAGCGATTGCTTTACACTCATCCGGATCAGCACACTCGCCCATTCCGATTACGCCGTCTTCTTCGCCACCGATGGAACCGACTTCTGCCTCAAGAGATAATCCTTTCTCTCTGCAAACAGCAACAAGCTCTTTTGTCTTGGCAACATTCTCCTCGATCGGATAATGAGAACCGTCAAACATTACAGATGAAAAACCAGCGTCGATACATTTGTAGCAAGCTTCATAGCTGCCGTGATCCAGATGTAATGCAACCGGAACTGTGATATTTAATTCTTCCAGCATTCCGTTTACCATACCAACAATAGTCTTGTAGCCTGTCATGTATTTGCCGGCACCTTCGGAAACACCAAGAATAACCGGGGAGTTATTCTCCTGAGCGGTTAACAGAATTGCTTTTGTCCACTCAAGATTGTTGATGTTGAACTGACCAACTGCATAATGACCTGCTTTTGCTTTTTCAAGCATTTCTTTTGCTGAAACTAACATAATGAGATCCTCCATTTGTTTAAAAAAATATTGTTAATATAATAACATTATAACCTTATCAGACAAAAAATGGAAGTCCTATTTTTCATCTGACAGCTAAAATCTGTCCACCATAAAGTTAATTCGACGGCAGCGGTTATAAATTTCTACCGTTTTATGATCTCCGCCAAATTCACCATCCAGCGTCCACGGAACATAATCTTCGCATTTCAACCGGATATGATCTGTCTTATAGGTATAGATATATGGTGTCTCAATATCCTTTGGCATCACCAGATTAGACAAAATCTCATTTAACTGGATCGGATTCTGCGGCATCTTGATCAGCGTCACCTCAAATTCACCGTCGTCCAGTTTTACATTGTTTCCTGTCATGTTCTTCATGCCACCCACAGAAACCGAATTTGTAATCATACCGTAAATAAATTCGTCCCGGATCGTCTCACCATTTACCTCCACCTCCAGATAATAAGATGGTATGTCATACAAGCGCTTTGCACTTTCCAGAATATAAGCTACATGTCCGAAAATATTTTTCAATTTCTGATTTGTCATATAAGAGACATCTGTAAATAAGCCAAAAGCTGCAATGTATACAAAATTATCCTCATTAAACACACCTACATCGCACGGGAACTGGCGCCCGCTGACTGCGATCTCTGCTGCCCGCAGCATGTTTTTCGGTATTTTTAAAGACTGGGCAAAATCGTTGGTACTTCCCGCCGGAATATAACCAATCGGAACAATTCCATCGCACCGCATCATACCGGTAACAACCTCATCCAAAGTACCGTCACCACCGCTGCACACAACCAGATCATATTCTTCTGACTGTTCTTCCACTTTACGGATTGCATCTTTCTTTTCCTGTGTCGGATAGATTGTAACCTCATAGCCATTTTTGACAAAAGTATCAACAATCGACACCAACTGCATTCGAATCTGTCCTTTTCCGGAATGTGGATTAAATATAAATAATAATTTTTTCTTATCCATTTCTATTCACCCTCCTCAGTCCTTAAGCCTTCTGCAATCTCTTTCAGTTTTCTGAGCCTGTGGTTTACTCCCGATTTGCCAACAGGCGGATCCAGATAGGTTCCAAGTTCCTGTAAAGATACATCCGGATTATCCAAACGTACCTGCGCCATTTCCCGCAATGCCGGAGCAAGTTGTTCCAATCCGATGGTTTCCTCAATATAACGGATGTCCTCCACCTGCCGCGCTGCCGTACGCACCATTTTATTAATATTGGCAGAGTCGCAATTGGACTGCCTGTTTGCACTGTTTCGCATTTCCTTGATAATACGGATATTTTCCAGTTCCATCAAAGACTTATGTGCTTCCATCACGTTCAGAATCTGAATGATCTCCTCACTGTCTTTCAGATACAGAATGTATTTCTGCTTTCGCAGGATAATCTTTGCATGTACAAAAAATGCTGCTATCTGTTCTTTCAAAAATGCTGCCATCTGTTCATCCTCACAGACAAGCTCAAAGTGATAGGATTTACCCGGATCACTCATGGAACCGGCACAAAGGAATGCTCCTCTGATATAAGCCCGCTTGCTTCCTAACGTCTGCAGCAAGTCACGCGGTTCTGCCTGTGCACTCCAGATACAGATATCCCGCAGCGCCTGCTGAAGCTTCTGACGCTCCGGAAGTTCCTCCGAATAAAGCATATCTTCCGGTCGCTCCGACAGCAATATAAAATACTGATTATTTTTTCCGGTCCCGTGTCTGCGGATTTCCAGCTGCACCTGAATGTCAAATGCTTTCTTGATCAGTTTTACAAACGTCTTTGCCAGTGCCACATTTTCCGTTTCCACCAAAACCGCCACGCTGTCCTCTAACCGGATAATTCTTCCACAGAAACGAATAATGGCAGAAAGTTCCGCCCGTACATCCGCTTCCTGCGTCGGAATCAGACGGGCAATCTCCTCCTTCATTTCTCCAGAAAAAGACATATTACTTCCTCAACTACTTTCCACGCTTTGCGTCTTTATCAATATCGCGGTGTTCTGCCCGCAAACCATATTTCTGATTTTTCTTTAATCTTTCGTAAAGTGCATTTGTCAATGTAACCGATCGATGCTTTCCGCCAGTGCATCCAATGGCGATCACCAGACGGTTTTTTCCTTCTTTGATATAATTTGGAATCAGGAAACGCACCATATCTTCCAATTTATCCAAAAATTCTCCCGCCTCCGGGCTTTTCATAACAAACTGCTGGATTTCCGGATCATTTCCGGTCTTTGGACGCAGTTCTTCCAGATAATAAGGATTCGGCAGAAAACGCACATCAAATACCAGATCTGCATCTGACGGAATCCCGTATTTAAACCCAAAAGACAGGATCGTCAGATAAATATTTTCATATTCCTGATGTCCCAGGAAAATGTCACCGATCGCAGCATTCAATTCTCTGGTCAGAAGCTGACTGGTATCAATGATATAATCTGCCATCTCCTTTAAGAATTTTACCTGCTTGCGCTCAAGCTCAATGCCTTTTTCCACCCGGTCAGTTCCTGCCAGCGGATGTGCCCGGCGGGTTTCTTTGTATCGTTTCACCAGCACTTCATCCGATGCGTCCATAAATAAAATCTGCACATGATTCCCGCGTGCACGCAGATTCTGAATAATTCCGGATAACTGCTGTAATGCCTCTCCGTTCCGGATGTCCATACCAAAAGCGATCCGCTTAAGCTGTGTTTCCCCGGAAGCAGCAAATTCCGCAAACTTTTCCAGCAGGGGGATTGGAAAATTGTCCACGCAAAAATACCCGATATCCTCCATAATTTTTAACGCCGTTGATTTTCCTGCCCCCGACATTCCTGTCACGATTACATATTCCATACTGTTCACCTTACTCCTGATGTCCTATTCCTGTCACATTTCCTTTCACAAATCTTATTTGTTATCCTTATTCGCCAAAGACTTCTTTCCGACTTTTCAAACGTACTAAAACTCCCCGATTTTTTTCACTTCTGCTTCCAGACGCACACCGAACTTTTCAAAAACGATCTCTGAAACCTGATCCATCAGATTACAGATATCTGCCGATGTAGCATGATCCCGATTGATCACAAAACCACAGTGTTTTTCGGATACCTGAGCACCGCCCACCTGAAAGCCACGAAGTCCTGCATCCTGAATCAGTTTTCCTGCAAAATATCCTTCCGGACGTTTGAACGTACTGCCTGCGCTCGGATACTCCAACGGTTGTTTGCTCACACGTTTTTCTTTCAGATCTTCCATGACCGCACGAATTTCTTCTGCTTTGCCCGGATGCAGTTCCAGAACCGCAGATACTACCAGATATCCACGCTCCGGAATAATGCTGTGCCGGTAAGACAGATCCAGCTCTGCCACCGGAAGTGTCAGAAACGTTCCCTCCGGTGTCAGTACTGTCGCTTCTGTCAGAACATCTTTCAGCTCTCCGCCATAAGCACCTGCGTTCATCACGACTGCTCCGCCAAGGCTTCCCGGGATTCCAGAAGCGAATTCCAGACCTGTCAGTTCCTGTGCGGCAGCTTTTGATGCAATAGCAGAAAGCATCGCGCCTGCCCCTGCAGTAATCTTTGTCCCTTCTATAGAGATCTCTGCCATCTGTTTACCGATTTCCATGACAATACCGCGAATACCGCCATCGCCTACCAGCAGATTACTTCCGTTTCCGATCACCGTCCACGGAATCTGCTCTTTTTTGCACAAGGCAAGAATCTCACTGATCTGTTCTGCCTTCGGTGTCACCAGAATATCTGCCGGTCCACCGGTTCGAAATGTAGTATGCCGGCTCATTGATTCCTCACAAAACACCTGATCAGAACCACAGATCTGACATAACGTTTCATATATTTCTTTTTTCATACTCAGCTCCAATTTATGCATCTTTCAGGAATGCTTTATATCCGCATTTTGCTTCATACAGATCTGCTTTGCTGATGATCTCCCATGGTGCATGCATATTCAGTACTGCCACACCACTGTCGATTACCTGCATGTTGTAGTTTCCAAGGATATAAGCAATCGTTCCGCCGCCGCCCTGATCTACTTTACCAAGCTCCGCTGTCTGGAAGCAAACCTCATTTTCATCCATGATCTTACGAATTTCAGCTACATATTCAGCACTTGCATCGTTGGAACCGGATTTTCCTCTGGCACCGGTATATTTGTTGAATACCAGACCTCTTCCAAAATATGCAGCATTTTTCTTCTCCATAACACTCGGATAGTTCGGATCAAAGGCAGCACTTACATCAGAAGAAAGTACTTTGGAATTCTGTAATGCACGGCGCAATTTTAATTCACAGTAATCGCCACATGCATTCATTACTTCTGCTGTCATATTTTCAAAGAAGTGGGACTGCATTCCGGTTGCACCAACGCTTCCGATCTCCTCTTTATCTACCAGCAGGCATACGCTTGTGCGCTCCGGTGCTTCCATTTCCATAATGGCAGAGAAGGACGGATATGCACACACACGGTCATCATGACCATAGCCCATGATCATGCTACGGTCAAAGCCATAATCTCTTGCCTGACCTGCCGGAACGATCTCAATCTCGGCAGAAAGGAAATCTTCTTCTTCCACACCGTAAGTCTCTTTTAAAATTTTCAGTACATTTGCCTGTACCAGTGTTTTTACTTTCTTTTCTTCCTCTGTCTCAGCTTCAAGCGGCATGCTTCCAACTAAGATGTCAAGAGCCTCACCCTCGATGACTTTTGCACCTTTTTTCTCCAACTGATCGCCAGAAAGATGAATCAGCAGATCACTGACACCAAATACCGGATCTTCCGGTTTCTCGCCAATGTTGATTTCTACGACAGAACCGTCTTTTTTCGCAATTATACCGTGCATTGCCAACGGCAGTGTTACCCACTGATATTTCTTTACGCCACCATAATAGTGAGTGTCAAGCAATGCCATATCGGTATCTTCGTATAATGGATTTTGTTTCAGATCCAGACGCGGGGAATCGATATGTGCACCAAGGATATTCATACCTTCCTGCATTGGTTTCTTACCAATAATATACATAGCAAAACTCTTGCCTTTGTTGTCTGCAAATACACGATCTCCGGCTTTCAAAGCGATCCCATTCGCGATCACTTCTTCCATATCCTGAAATCCTGCTGCTTTTGCACGTTTCTTTAATTCAGTCACACACTCACGCTCTGTCTTGCAGTCAGAGATAAACTGACGGTACTCTTCACCATAAGCAAATATTGTTGCTTTTTCTTCCTCTGTATATTTTTTCCATGCATTTTTTCGTTCCATATTGTTACACTCCTTTTGAATGTGCTCCGTAAGAGAAGCAGACATTCTGATTTTTTATTAATATCTCAAGCGAATATTTCGCGATCCGCTCACGCTACTTGCTCATAACCAAATAGCTGCTATGCTGCTTATCAGAAGGATTCTAACTCTTCTGATATAAGCAATTCCTTCCTGCTTATTGCTCTACGCAATAAAATCAGGAGACTTGCTTAATTTGGTTAAATTTCCGTAGAATTTCCGTTTTTCAGATTATTTTCTACTCTTCGATACAATTCTTTCGCCGCATTATAGCCCATCTTTTTCTGTCTGTGGTTTGCAGCTGCTGCCTCACAGATGACTGCCAGATTCCGTCCCGGACGAATCGGAATGGAATGACACACAATGTTGTTACCCAAAATCTCTGTGTATTCTTCTTCCAGTCCCAGACGGTCGTATTCTTTGTCTTTCTTCCAGTCTTCCAGCTTAATGACCAGATCAATGGTCTGCTGCTCTTTGACACACTCTACACCAAACAGTGTCTTTACATCGATAATTCCGATACCGCGCAGCTCAATAAAATAACGGGTAATATCCGGCGATGTTCCGATCAGTGTATTATTATTGATCTTGCGGATTTCTACCACATCATCGGTAACCAGACGATGTCCACGCCGGATCAGCTCCAGCGCAGCTTCACTTTTTCCAATACCGCTTTCGCCCATGATCAGGACACCTTCGCCGTAAATGTCAACCAGTACACCATGAATGGAAATGCACGGTGCCAGCTTGCCGGTCAGAAAATAAATTGCTTCCGCTGCCACGTTGGAGGTCGCATCCGGTGAACCAAGGATTGGAACCCCACGCTCTCCTGCGATCCGCAATACGACTTCATCCGGCTCATAATCACGACACATAATGACACATGGCACATTAAATCCCAGAAGTTTCCGATAGCGTTCCTCACGATCCCCCTCAGATAAAGTCTCCAGATAAGAATACTCAACCATTCCAATGATCTGGATACGTTCCTCCGCAAAATGTTCAAAATATCCTGCCAGCTCCAATGCCGGTCGGTTAATCTCCGGGGTGGTGATCATTCGTTTTGACATATCCACACACGGCGTAAAACACTTAAATTTCATTTTTTCTGCTAACTGTTGTACACTGACTCCCTGCATTATATTTTTCTCCATTTCTGTATTATTTGGCAACTATTGAGAGAAATCTGCTCCCCTGAATAATCGCATAACATCTAATATCTGTTACATAGTTTTTCCAGTTTTTATCAATAGGTACAGTAAGTATACCACTTTTTTATTCCTTATGGAAGAATTGGTATACGGACTGTGCCGCTTTTTCATTCATGCCGTCCACTTCCAGCAGTTGTTCCACGGATGCTTCCCGGATTTTTTCCAAAGACCGGAACTTCCGCATCAATGCCTTTCTCCGCGTCTCACCGATATTCGGAATATCATCCAGAATCGACCGCACCTGCTGCTTACTTCGCAGAGAACGATGGTATTCAATGGCAAAACGGTGTGCCTCATCCTGAATCCGGGTAATCAGCCGAAATCCTTCTGAATGTCGATCGATCGGTATTTCCTCATTATTAAAATATAGTCCACGGGTTCTGTGATGATCGTCCTTTACCATACCGCATACCGGAATAGCAAGTTTCAATTCATCCAGCACTTCCAACGCAATATTAACCTGTCCTTTTCCACCATCCATCAAGATCAGATCCGGAAATTTGGTAAAACTGCCGTATTCCTGCGCCAGATTCTTTTCTTTGTTCTGTGCCCGTTCTTCCATTCCATGGCTAAAACGCCGCGTCAGCACTTCCCGCATGGATGCATAATCGTCCGGTCCGGTTACGGTTTTTAACTTAAATTTACGATAATCGCTTCTGCAAGGTTTTCCCCGTTCATAAACCACCATAGAACCAACAGATTCAAAACCGTTCGTGTTGGAAATATCATAAGCCTCCATTCGTTTGACGTAGCCAAGATCCAGCAGATCTGCAATTTCCTTGACCGCTCCGATGGTCCGCCCTTCTTCCCTTCGGATTTTTTCTTTGTCCTGCGTCAGTACCATCACCGCATTTTGTTCTGCAAGTTCTACCAGTTTCTCCCGCTGACCTTTCTTCGGCACGCGAATATATACTTTCTGTCCGCGCTTTGCCGACAACCACTCTGCTACCACATTCGCATCGTTAATTTCCATCGGAAGCATGATCTCTTTGGGCACAAACGGCGTTCCCGCATAATACTGACTGATAAATGTGGAAAGAACCTCTTTTTTCGTGTCCTCTGCACCGATTGTCACATGAAAATGCTCTCTGCCGATCAGCCTGCCTTCCCGGACAAAGAATACCTGCACAACCGCATCACGGTCATCCATCGCCAGTGCCAGAATATCACGGTCCTCTCCATCAAAACTGGTGATTTTCTGCTTCTGCGCCACCTGCCGCACACTGGTCAGCAGATCACGGTATTCCATGGCTTTTTCAAATTCCAGTGCCTCCGATGCCGTCTGCATCTTTTCCTCCAGATTTTTGATCACCGGTGCAAAATTTCCGTTCAGCAGTTCCATAGCACTACGGATCTGTAAACGGTAATCTTCCTTTGAAATATATCCCTGACAGGGCGCCTGACACTGATGAATATGATAATTCAGGCAGGGACGTTCTTTTCCAATATCCCGCGGAAGCGTCCGGTTGCAGGTTCGGATCTGAAATAGCTTCTGCACCAGATCAATGCTATCCTTTACCGCTCCTGCACTGGTGTAAGGTCCATAATACTTTGATTTATCCTTTTTCATCAGACGGGAAAACAGCACTCTCGGATAGGCCTCACCCAACGTCACTTTGATATACGGATAAGTCTTATCATCCTTCAGCATCGTATTATACTTCGGACGATGTTCCTTGATCAGATTACATTCCAGCACCAGTGCTTCCAGTTCGGAATCTGTCAGAATATATTCAAAATGATCGATATGCGTGACCATCTTCTCAATCTTTGGTCCCTTATTTCGGCTCGTCTGAAAATACTGACGCACCCGATTTCGCAGGCTGATGGCTTTTCCGATATAAATGATTGCATCCCGATCGTCATGCATAATATACACGCCCGGATGATCCGGCAGTTTTTTCAATTCCTCCTGAATATCAAATAGTTTCTCTGTTCCCATAAGCTTTTCAATCCTCTTGAAGTCCCCAAACGGTCAGGGCAGAAAATTGCTTCTCTACTCTGACCGTTTCTGTCATATTATTCTTTTTTCTCTTGCAGTAAGAAATCTGATCGCATTCGTTTTCTTACTCCTCAAAAGCCTCATCCGGCGCAACCGGCTCATTTCCGGAAAACTCTGTCTCATTTTCTTTCATCGGTGCAGACTGTGTATCTGCCTGCGCAGTTACTTCTTCTGCTTCTACATCGATCGGCTGCTCTCCTTCTGTCATTTCTTTGAAGATATCCATGAACTCTTTACCGGTAATGGTCTCATGTTCATACAGATATCCGGCGATCCGCTCCAGAACTTCACGATGACTTAACAGCATTTCTTTTGCTGTATCATAAGCTTTCTGAAGCATTACTTTTACTACTTCATCTACTTTTGCAATAGTCTCATCACCGCAGTTTGTCACGGCACGTCCATCTAAGTATCTGTTCTCCACAGATTCTACACCCATCAGGCCAAACTCATCGGACATACCAAACTGTGTTACCATTGCACGGGCAATTCTTGTAGCCATCTCAATATCGTTGGATGCGCCTGTTGTCACAGAATCACACATAATTTCCTCTGCGGCACGACCACCCATATAGGTAACCAGACGTGCTTCCAGCTCGGCTTTTGTCTCCAGATATTTCTCTTCCTCCGGCATCTGCAGGGTGTATCCCAGAGATCCCATAGTTCGCGGTACAATTGTGATCTTCTGTACCGGCTCTGCATCTTTCTGTAACGCAGTAACCAGTGCATGACCGACTTCATGGTAGGCAACCAGTCGTTTTTCTTTCGGTCCCATGATACGGTCTTTTTTCTCTTTACCGGCAATAACAACCTCTACAGACTCGAATAAATCTGCCTGCGTCACATACTGTCTGCCATTCTTAACCGCATTGATGGCGGCCTCGTTGATCATATTTGCGAGATCGGAACCTACGCAACCGGCAGTAGCCAGTGCGATTGCTTCCAGATCTACAGAATCATCCATTTTAACATCCTTGGAGTGTACGCGAAGCGTCTCCACACGACCTTTCAAATCCGGTTTATCCACGATGATACGACGGTCAAAACGTCCCGGTCTCAAAAGTGCCTTATCCAGTACTTCCGGGCGGTTGGTAGCTGCCAGGATCAGCAGACCTTTGGACGTATCAAAACCATCCATCTCTGCCAGCAACTGGTTCAATGTCTGCTCACGCTCATCGTTTCCGCCGCCGTAATGGCTGTCACGACTTTTACCAATAGCATCGATCTCATCGATAAAAATAATACATGGTGCCTGTTTCTGTGCTTCTTTGAACAGATCACGGACACGGGATGCTCCGACACCGACAAACATCTCTACGAAATCAGAACCTGCCAGTGAGAAGAACGGCACGCCCGCCTCACCTGCGACTGCTTTTGCCAGTAATGTCTTACCGGTACCAGGAGGTCCTACTAATAATGCTCCCTTCGGCAGTTTTGCACCGATAGCTGTATATTTTTGTGGGTTATGCAGGAAATCTACTACTTCCTGCAGGGATTCTTTTGCTTCATCCTGTCCCGCTACATCACGAAATGTAACACCGGTGGATTTCTCCACATACATTTTTGCATTGCTCTTGCCGACGCCCATGACGCCGCCTCCGCCGCCCATTTTCCGCATGGCAAGTCCAAGCAGTATCCAGACTAAAGCGACTGGAATAACAAAACTCAAAATCTGATATACCCAGGCAGAAGTCGTATTGTTCTTACCGGTATAATCAACTCCGTACTCATCCAGCATTTCATACATACGGTCATCTTTCAGGTTTACTGTATAATAAGTTACCTGATATAAGCTCTTTTTATCCTCTACCGGCTCAATATCAATCTGACTGTTGGTAATGACAACACTTTTTACTTTATGTTCCTTTACCATTGTCTGAAACTTAGAATACGTAATTTCCTGATTTGTCAGACTTCCGATTCCATTTGTAATCATTGTCACAAGGAGAAGTACCACAACGGTCGCAAGTACAAACCAAAGCATGTTCTGACCATTTTTACGCCCTTTGTTATTTCCTCCCTGGTTGTTTCCTCTGTTCTCGTCCATTCTTATCTCTCATTCCTGTGTATGCCCGGTTCTGATCCAACAGTTCCACCTGTCAAACCGGGAAGAAACCGTATACACAATCCTTTCTCTGATTTCCCCTGTGCAAGCCCGTATCTCATAGTTCAAAAATGTCTGACCTGCATTGTCTTATTATATGGTTATTTTGTATAGAAATCAATAATATAATCGTGAACTTTTCTTGATTTTTATAAAATATTTATAAAAGAAGTCCCGGATACGACAACTTCCTATCCGGGACTTCTGGCACTGAATCAATCAGTATTATTTATTTTTATACTCAATAGCAGCTTCCACAAAACCTTTGAATAACGGATGTGGGCGGTTCGGTCTGGATTTCAGCTCCGGATGTGCCTGTGTAGCTACAAACCACGGATGTGTCGGAATCTCGATCATCTCTACGATTCTTCCGTCCGGGGAAAGACCGCTAAGTTCCATTCCATGCTCTGTCAGGATTGCACGGTAATCATTGTTGACCTCGTAACGATGACGATGACGCTCATGGATCGTCTCTGTGCCGTATAATTCATATGCTTTGCTGTCTTTTGCAAGCACACAAGGATAAGATCCAAGACGCAGGGTACCACCGATATCCTCTACTCCGTTCTGATCCGGCATCAGTGCGATTACCGGTGCGCTTGTATTCGGATCCAGTTCGATACTGTGTGCATCTTCCAGGCCGCAGATATGACGTGCATACTCAACGATGGAAAGCTGCATGCCAAGGCAGAGACCAAGAAACGGTACATTGTTCTCTCTTGCATATTTGATGGCAGTGATTTTTCCGTCAATTCCACGATCACCAAATCCGCCCGGCACAAGAATTCCCTGTACATCGCCAAGGACTTCTGCTACATTCTCCTCGTTCAGCTCCTCAGAATCAACCCATTTGATATTTACGGTTGCATGCTGGAAAATTCCACCATGTTTTAATGCCTCTACAACAGAAATATAGGCATCATGTAACTGGATGTATTTACCAACCAGTGCAATTTCCACTTCTTTATTCGGATTACGCAGAGCCTGTACCATGTCGATCCAGTCTGTCAGATCCGGTTCCGGACAATCCAGTTTCAGACATTCACATGCAACCTGAGCCAGATTTTCTTTCTCCATTGCAAGCGGAGCTTCATATAAATATTCTACATCCAGATTCTGCAGTACACATTTTTTTGGTACATTACAGAATAATGCAATCTTGTCACGAATCTGGCGATCCAGTTCATGCTCGGTACGGCATACGATGATGTCCGGCTGAATTCCCATTCCCTGTAACTCTTTTACGCTTGCCTGAGTCGGTTTTGTCTTTAACTCTCCGGAAGCGGACAGGTACGGGATCAGAGTTACATGAATCAGGATCGCATTCTCATGTCCAACTTCATGCTGGAACTGACGAATTGCCTCAAGGAACGGCTGACTCTCGATATCACCGACAGTTCCACCAACCTCGATGATGGCAATCTGTGTCTCTTCGGTTGTAAAATCACGGAAGAAACGGCTCTTGATCTCATTTGTGATGTGCGGGATTACCTGTACAGTTCCTCCGCCGTAATCACCGCGGCGCTCTTTCTGCAATACAGACCAGTATACCTTTCCGGTTGTCACGTTTGAGCTCTTGCTCAGATTCTCGTCGATAAAACGCTCGTAATGTCCCAGATCCAGATCTGTCTCAGCACCGTCCTCGGTAACGAAAACCTCGCCGTGCTGAATCGGGTTCATAGTTCCCGGATCAATATTGATATATGGGTCAAATTTCTGCATGGTCACTTTGTATCCGCGTGCTTTTAACAGACGGCCAAGTGATGCGGCAGTGATTCCCTTTCCAAGTCCGGATACTACTCCGCCGGTAACAAATACATATTTTACTGCCATTGTTTCTTCCTCCTGTGTTTATTTTATCTCCTCAAATGGGATTTTTATTCTACTTCATTCACTGTAATTTTGGTAAAGTGTTTGATCTCAGGCTGAGTGTGAACTCAATCAGAGATGAAATTACATACAGGTTTTATTATACAACCTCTGGCGACAGAAATCTACTTTTTTTTCATCGATCAATGAGATTTCTCTAAATCTGTCATTTTGTCTAAATTTGAAAACTCTGCATGACATTTTTTCAATAGAACGATATAAAATTATTGCTCATCTCCTATGAAAAAATCATTTTTCGTCTAATATATACTCAGGCAAAAGCAATCATCATAATCAGCGGAACCGTGATCACACTGAATAAGGTTGTCATAAATACGGACCGACCGGCTCCCGTTGTATTTGTTCCATACTGTTCCGTGATCATGGACTGTGCCGAAGAAGCCGGAAGGGCAGCGGTCAGGATCATGACATTTTTTAATGTATCATCCAATGTAACCGGAACGATCCGTAACATTCCAAGAATCAGCAACGGAAATGCAATCTGTTTGATCAGCGTCAGAATGATCATCTTCCGATCCTGGAAAACGGCTTTGACCGGAAGTCTGGAAAGAGAAAGTCCAACTACAAGCATAGACATTCCGCTTGTAATATCGGACAGATATGCCAGTAATTTTCCGATTATATCCGGCATTGGGATCTGAAGGATACATACAATAAATCCAAGGATTACTGCGATATTAATATTGTTGAGTACCATTTTTCGGATACTTAATTTTTCTTTGATCGGATATTTCCATGTGAGTAATTTGATTCCAACGGAAAAGATCAGAAAATTGCTGACCACATTTCCAAGTGCCATCAGGAACATTCCTTTGCCGCCAAAGATGGATAACGCAAGTGGGATTCCCATGAAGCCGTTGTTTGAAAACAGCATGCAGTAAATCCACACACCCTGATCCGAATCTGCGACTTTCATGACCTTTACCAACAACAATCCGATCAGGAAAGCGCACAGATGTAACAGAATGATTGTTACAAAGGTCTGGATTCCGTAAGCAAACAGCTGTGATCTGTCCTGATCAATAATGGAGCAAAAGACAGTCACCGGCATGGTTACTTTTAAAACCAAAGCGGAAAAATCCGGAATGCTTTCTTTATGTATGATGTTTCGTTTTCCTAATAGGAAACCCAGAACAATCAGGGCGAATAATAAAAATACGCTGGTGGCTACAACCGACATGTGGTTCTCCTCTTTTCTATCTTTAAATATATACAGTGTATTTCATTTTTTGAAAAATAGCAAGTTGGCTAAACGGTTATTTAATGAAAGCCGGGGAATCAGAAAAGAATACCGCGCGCTAAGACGCACGCTTGTATTAGTTTCTGACTCCCCGGCTTATTTACGTTGTGAAATCTTCCAAAATTTACGTTGTCGCAAAATTATGATTTCGAAAAAGTAACTGCATGATTTTCTCTAACAATATACATTCCTTTCATGTCGTAATATATCTACTCATCAAACTCTACGATTACATAGTAGCCTTTTGGGGTTTCTTTTACCTCTACGACAGTTCCTTCTCGTGATTTCAGGCGTTCACGAAATTCGTAATTGGCAGACATGGCGTAAGCCCTGCCCAGTGTATAATACCATGAGTTTGGCAATTTGCTCTCTGTCACCGGAAGTACATCGCCCACTTCCAACAATCCTGTCCGCTCCATTTTAAATTCCATTCTTCGCATAATGACTAATCTTCTTCCTTATAATCTACGTCAATGATATCATCTTCAGGATTATGATAGTTTTTGTATGCTCTGCCAGCACGACCATTCAGCCACAGTCCGCTGATACCATCATAGATCAGGATAATACCGACTGCCATCATCCCAATTTCCAGAGCCAGCCAGGTATGAAGCATCAGGATTACGCCAATGATAATGGTTGCGATTGCTACCAGAAATCCAATCCACCAGCGCGGACTGTTGCCCTTTTTCACTTCCAGAGAGAAGATCAAATCTTTCACTCCATGATAAGCCAGCATGACACCGATCAGAATCGGGATCAATGATACAAATACGCCCGGTCTTGCCAGAATCCAGATGCCAATGACTACACAAACCACTGCCGGAAGTAACCATACGGAACGTCCCAGCATTTCCTGAATACGAATTCCCTGAATCAGCAATACGATTCCTGCTGCTAATAATACAAAGCCCGCAATACGGCACAAGGTAACAAGGATCGTTCCCGGCCAGATACAGAACATCACGCCAAATACGATACAGATGATGGATGTGATCATAGATTCTTTTTTAATTTTTTGAAATAATTCAGACATTTTGTCCTCCTCTCAAGTCCACCCAGAAGGCAGACTATTTTTTAATAAAGCTATTTCTATATCCCAAAACTTTTCTTCCGTCAGTTCGCTTTTGTGATTGAATGCTTTTCAGCGCTTACTATTTACTCTGCCTGAATATCAGCAAGCTGTGCATTTGTTACATCAGCTAAATCCTGCGGACTCATTTTTAACGTAAGTCCGATCCGGCCGCCACTGACATAAATTTCTGTAAATTTTTTTGCGCTTTCGTCAATTACTGTCGGGAATAATTTTTTCATTCCCAGCGGGGAACATCCACCACGCACGTAACCGGTGATTTTTGTGATATCTTTCACATGGATCATTTCCACAGATTTTTCACCAACAGAACGGGCTGCTTTTTTCAGATCTACTTCGCATGCGATTGGAATTACAAATACATAGTATTGTTTGCTTTTGCCCTGCATGACCAAAGTCTTGTAAGATGCATCCACCGGTGCGCCGGTGATCTCAGCGCAGTGCATACCGTCAATAAATTCGTCTACTTCGTAAGTCAGTGCCTCGTATGAGATCTTCTTTTTATCCAGCATACGCATGGCATTTGTTTTTGCTTCTTTTCCCAAATCGATTCCTTCTTTCCATAAAATATTCAGAAGAATAAGCTTATTATTTATTATATTGCTTTTAGATACGATTACTCTGAATGAGATAGTCTCTTATCTTGTAAAATTCCGTCATTTTACGCTTTCATTCGTAGAGAGACATCTGCCTGATTTATAATTTCTCGTCTAAAAGTTCTTCGTCGCCAATATCTACTTTTTTCACTTCTCTGCGGAATAAAATGTCGTACAGTACCGGAACTACAAACAGTGTCATAAGTGTGGCATACAGCAGTCCGCCAATTACAACGATCGCCATACCACGGCTCATTTCTGCCGCTGCATCGGTGCTAAATACCATGGTACACATTGCCAGTACAGTTGTCAACATGGTCATCAAAATCGGACGCATACGGGTTCTTCCGGTCTCTACCAGAGCCTCCTGTTTTTCCATGCCGCCCATACGCAACTGATTCGCATAATCCACAAACACGATACCATTATTTACAATGACACCCGCCAGCATCAGGAATCCCATCATGGCAGTCAGTGAGATTTCCTGTCTGCCGATAAAAAGTCCCAGTAAACCACCGGTAAAGGCCAATGGAATCGTAAAGATGACGATAAACGGAGATAACAGGCTCTGGAACTGTGCCACCATGATCAGGTAAATAAAGGCAATCGCCAGTCCGATCATCAGGAAAATATCATTCATGGCATTCATAACCTCAGTACTTTCACCGGCAATCTCCAGACTGTAGCCTTCCGGCAGTTCATAGCCATCCAGTTTATCCTGCAGGGTACGGGACAATAATGTGGTATTATAACCATCTTCCGTTTCTGCAGTCACGCTGATGTATGTTTTCTGATTATCTCTTTTAATCGAAGCAAGACTGACTCCTTCGCTCATGGTTGCAAACTCGCTGAGTTTATGAGTTTCTGTCTCTGTGGTTCCGTCAGCTTTCTGTTTATCCACCGAAAACTCATAATTCATCAGAGAATCCACATCTACCGCATCATTTTCATTGACAATCTCCACATCATACTGTTTGCCGTCCATGGTCAGGGTCGTTGCTGTTTTTTCCGTGGTCAGATTTCCGGCAAGTTCCTGATAAATCTGTGCCACCGTCAGCCCCTGTTCTGCGGCTTTGTTTTTGTCAATGGTCAGCTGAATGGTCTTATCTCCGCTCTCCTGTCCATTGGTCACTTTTGTAAATCCTTTTACGTCAGATACAATATCCATCACGTCATTGCTGATTTTAAGCAATTGATCGGTATCACTTCCGTAAATATTCACAGTAAGTCCGCTGGCCATATAAGAGGACATATCCATATTAGATGTCGATACACTGTAATCTTTAAATTTCAGATCTTTGCAGATTTTTTCCAGCTGTTTTGCCACCGAACTGTTGTCCCTGGCAGTTTTTTCATCCAATAATATAAATACGTTCAGGTTGTGTGTACCACCGCTGCTCATCATCATAGAAGATGCACTTTCGGACGCACCGGAAGAACCGGAAATCATTCCGACGTAAGTGACACCGTCAATAGCAGTCATGTTTTCCATAGCCTGATCTGCCAGTGCAAATGTTTCCTCATCGGTCAGATCCTCATCTGCCTCCATTGTTACAGACATCTGGTCACCACCCATGGTCGGGAACAGAATCATACCGGTGTTTACTGCCTTATATGCACATCCTGCCAGCAAAATGACTGCAATAAGCAGTGGTACAAATTTTCTGCGCAGACAGAAACGCAATACTTTTTCATATATATTCAGTACTTTATTTAATAATTTCTGCTGTTTCGGTTCTGTATTTCGCAACATGGTGGAGCTCATTGCCGGAACAACCGTCAGCGCGATCAACAGACTCGCAACCAGGCTGTATGCAATGGTCAGCGCCAGATCGACAAATAATTCACGCACAAGACCGTTAACAAAAATGATCGGCAAAAATACACAAATGGTTGTCAAGGTGGAAGATGCAATGGCACCTGCCACCTGTTTTGCACCCATAACTGCTGCCCGGGCTGATGGTACGCCAAGTCCGCGCAGACGGTAAATATTTTCAATAACAACAATGGAATTATCCACCAGCATACCGATTCCCAACGCCAATCCCGACAGGGAAATCAGGTTTAAGGTCACGCCGCTGAAATACATCAGCACAATTGCCGCCAGTACACTCAACGGGATACTGAATGCCACGACAATCGTCGGTTTGATGGAGCGCAGGAAAGTTGCAAGCACGATGATTGCAAGAATCGCACCTACGATCAGGTTTGACAATACATTTTGTACGATCAGATCTATGTAATCTCCCTGATCCATCAGACTTGTAATATGAAGTCCGTCAAAATCTTTTTCCAGCTGGCTGATTGCTGCGTTACAGGTATCCGATACATCAGCAGTTCCCGCCGTACTTGATTTTGAAATAGAAAGAACGATTCCGTCACGCCCGTTTACCTTCGCATAAGCATCTCCGGCATTATCAATCCATGTGACATCTGCCACATCAGACACATGCACATCCCCCAGTCCATCAATATTGCAAAGTACGGAAGATTCCAACTCTCCATCGGAAGCGTATTCATCACCGACTTTCAACAGATACTGATCCTCTCCCTGATAAATAGTTCCCGCTGGCATTGCAAAGTTTTGTGCAGACAACAGCTGGGATAAGGTATCCAGACTTAATAAAGAATCAAGATTTGCATTTTTCAACGCCGTATCTCTGCCCTGCTCGTAGGAAGTCTGCGCATCATCTAATTTTTCCTGATTAGATTCCAATGCTGCTTCTCCATCTGCGATCTGAGCCGCACCGGTGCTGAAACCAACAGCTGCGGAAATCTTTCCGGATTCCAGCGCTTCGTAATTGTCTGTCGCTGCTTTCACCTGCTCGTTGACCTGATCCACGATAGCCTGTGCCGCCTGAATCTCAACTTCCAAGTTTGCTAATTCTGTGTTAATCTGCGGCAGACGGGTATTTACGATCTGATCCATCTGTTTCAAATTGTCTGCTGTCAGTGATGTCGCTGCATCTGACTGACCAATCTGTTTCATAAAAGCAGTTAATGCTTCTAATTTCTCCGGATTTTTCAATGCGTCGGAAATATCCGTCGGATAAACGGAAGCATCCATGCCATAGCCTGCTGCCATTTTCTGCATAGAGGCAAAACTTTCATTTACCTGCTGATACTGTGCCTCAACGCCGGCATCATCATACGCTTTTTTCTCTGTCTCCAGTGCCATTTTAGAAGCCTGCAGACCTGCAAGCTGCGCATTATATGCAGACTGTGTGGCCACTGCCGCATCTACTGCCTTACTGCTCCGCGCCAGTTCACCGGAGGTAGCATTCTGCTTATCTTCCAGTTCCTTTTTGGAACTCTCCAGCTGCGCTTTTGCACTGTTCATCTGACTCTTTGCATCGTCAATCTGAGACTTTGCATCTGCAAGCTGATCGTCCACATGCCCCGCCAGTTTATCATTCAGCGCATCGATTTTTTCCTGATTCAAACGAATCTCTACTGTTTTCTCGATGGCTCCGGTTGTATCGACACTGGCCACACCATTCTGGCGCTCCATGGTCGGAACAACGGTGTTTTCCACAAAATCACTGAGTTCGTAGATATCTTTTCCATCATAATCCACGCTGGCGTAAATGACTGGAAGCATATCCATGGACATTTCCATGATCATCGGCTTTCCGACACCATCCGGCAATGTAATCAAATCTAATGCATTGGATAATTTTACCATGGCGCTGTCCATATTTGTATCCTCTGCGAACTCCAACATAACCGTACAATAGTTTTCATTGGAAGTACTTGTAACATTTTCCACACCATTAACCGTTCCAAGTCCGGATTCCAATGGTTCCGTCACCGTACTCTCGATTTTGTCCGGCGAAGCCCCCGGATAAGTCGTCACCACCACAACGTAGGGCAATGAAAACTCCGGTAACAGATCCGTAGACATTCTGGTAAAACTTACCACGCCAAGGATCAGGCAGATCACCACCGCCACAAATACGGTATAGGGTTTCTTAACGCTAAATTTTGACATTTCTTTCCTTCTTTCTGTTACTATAAATTTTCCTCTCAGAAATCTGTCATGCCGTCGAATGTGAATGCAGATTTTTCCCATACTATCGAAATATTTTACCGTAAACTGGTTGGCAGCTCAACTGCTTTGATGCAATTTATACTTTTTTTACACTTCATAACAAAAAAGCGACATCAAATACATCGCAACCATCAGACAAGAGCCGCGACACTATTTAACGTCGCTGTTATTTCTGTATTCTGTTTTATTCCTTTTTTCAGCGAAATATATTTTAACACCAGTTTTTAAAAATCAAGCGCAGGAAATCACACTACAACTTCTAATATTTTTTTACCGTTATAGTTCAGTTCTTGAATACCTGTTTTCTTTTTCTTATTAAAATTGAAGCTTAACAAATACCCTTTGTCCTCCCTATAATAATCCAGATATTCAAATAACTGTTCTTCTCCACGCATATGATATTCATTTCCATGCCAGATTTTGAGTTCAACAATAAAACGTTTTCCCTTGTAATCCACAATAATATCTGTTCGCCTGTAATCTCTGGTCTGCGCTTCAACATAGTAATTCCCTGTTCCATTGATAATTGGTTTTAAATATAGTAAAAATAATTTTCGTCCATTCTCTTCCACAAATTTCTGATCATTATTTCCATATATTTCTTCATAATACTCGAAAAATTTTCGCATAACCAAATCCATCTGCAACATGCCAGATACGATAAACTGGTTACGATTTGCAGAGGTTTCCATATACAGCTTATTATTAACTGCCAACTCTGCCAAAAACATATCATACAATTGTGTTTCAAATATTCGATTGGAAACAGCAACAATTCCATCCCGATCTTTTAAAAAGCCAAATGTAACGCCAAGATCAATCAGTGGCATTTCCCTCTTAAAAGGGAAATCAACACCACTAAAAAGAATATTTTGTATCATTTCTTTTAGCTGTGGATAATCCAGCAATTTTTTCGTCATATCATCAAATAATGTATTCGGTTCTTTTAACAATAGTTTGATTGCAGATAAAATCCCCTCTTTTGTCCAAGCTGATGCTACATCTGGAAACTGTGCTGTACCGACTACTCTTTCATCCACCAACTGACAAATTCTCGATACCAGATATGGATAGCCCGAAGTATATTCATATAATACCGTTGCTATATCCAAAATCTCCATTCCCGTCTGATGCTCATTTTCATATTCACTCAGCATAGATTCAATATCTTTTACAGAAAAACTCATATTAATCTGAAAATCCACAGCAATATTCCATGGACTGTTATATTTTGATTCCTCCTGTGGATGAAGTTTTAATTTCAACGTTTTTACATCGTATACGCCAGCTAAAATAACAGACTGAAATGTCACATCTTTTCCCTGCTGCCATCGTAGATATTTTTCTCTTAACAAGCCTAAAAAAGAAAGGAAAATCTGATTGTCAGAACTTTTGTCCACTTCATCAATCATTAAAACCACTTTTTTCTGTGATGCTTTACACAAATTACTGATTTTCATTCCCAAAGAACGCATTGGAAATTTAACCGACAAAGGGCGATTCCATTCTTCCAAAATTTCTTTTGCAACATTCTGTTCCTGCAAACATGTACCAATATCCATTACCAGTCCTTCTGCCAGATTTTCTAAAGATTCAAAATACTCATCTACTGCCTCAAAACTCAGACTAAGTACCAGATATTCTTTTTGCAGACGTCGTTCCAACAAATAAAGTGTCGTTGTTTTCCCATACTGTCTTGCCCGATTGATGGTAAAATACTGTCCGTTTTCAATATAATCATGCATAATCGTATCGATTCGCTTGCTGATATCTACCATATAATTTTTTTCTGGAATACATGTTCCAGTAACACAAAATTTTTTTGGCATATGGGTTTCCTCCACTTTTTTAATATCTATCAGTATAACTGCTTTTTCTTTCCTTCGCAAGGATTATGAAATGTACAACCATTAGCCGTTTTCAAACACATACATTTGTATTTTATTCTGTAAAACATTTCATACTCAGTATTCGTTACGCATTATATTTTATCAATTCCCCTAATTTTTCAAACACCTCATCCGCATACATCTGCTTGATCTCATGTCTGTTCATATCCGCCACCTCTGCTTGTAATTCAAAAGTATGCGCCTGATTTCCAATCCGAATACAAAAATACACCTGCCCCTGCACACTGTCAGCATTATTCGGATCTACATTTCCGGTTGTGCCAGTGATACCAATGGCAACATCCGTGTTCAACTTTTCCTGTGCAGTTTGTGCCATTGCCTCTGCACATTCTCTGGAATATACACCGTATTTCTCAATTACTTTTGCATCCACACCGATCAGAATCTTTGTCTCATTCAAATAAGTAACAAATCCTCCCGGAAAGATTGCTGATGCTCCTTCCGTATCAGTGATCATAGATGTAATCATGCCGGAAGTACAACTTTCCATTGTTGAAATGGTCGTATGAGTTTCTATCAGTTTTTTTATAATATTGTCTATTCGGTTTCTGTTCTGTTCCATTTTACCCCTCCATATTTTTCCTTTTTAAAGTATTATAGGATCACTATTTTAAGAAGTAAATAATATTTCTAAAATAGTAATCCTATAATTTCTGATCTTCTTCTGAGGGTATATACTGCACAATATCTGCAATATTACATTGCAAAATTCTACACAAATCATTTAATGTTTTTGTTGAAACATCTTTATTATGTTTTAAACGATGAAGTGTACTATGAGATAAATTATGCTTATTCGTTAATGTATACCAATTTTCAGTTGAATCTTCAAGCGTTTTCCAAAAAGGTGAATAATCTATCATCACGATATCTCCATCATTTATTGTATGAAACAATGATAAATTATATTCTTTTACTTGAATATCTTCGTTATAACGAATATAATATAATCAAACTATTAATACAGAAAAGGAGAAGATTATGAAAAAGAAAACGTGTAATTATTGTGGGGAAAACAATAAAATCAGTGCTAAGTTTTGTGCTAAATGCGGCAATTCCTTTGATTCAAGTTCTTCAAATGACAACGATTCGCCGTCTGAAAAACCTAAGTCATCTATAAATGCCAGTACTGTAAAAAAAAATCCATTTAAAAATCCCAAATTATTAATTTTATTCACTTTATGTATTGTTGCTCTCATTGCCATTATTGTTCTATGTACCAGACCTAAAATAACCAGCATATCTGCTGAATACAATGGTTCAAAAAAAGCAGGAACAGTTCTCGACTCAAACAATAAAGATTTTGTTGTTACCGGTTTAACTTCAAAAGGTGAAAAAATAGACTTAAAAGGTTGGTCTATAGAAAAACCAGTTACATTGGAAAAAGATAAAACATCGACAGTTACCATCACATCGCATAATAATACAGTTACACTAAGTATTGTTTGTTCAACCAGTGAAATAACTGATCTAGAAGTCACATATAATGGAAGTACAAAAGCTGGTACACTCATAAGTAATAATTCAGACTTTACCGTTTTAGATATTCACAAAAATGGTAAAAAAACTACCTGTAAAAAATGGAAAGTAAAAACAGAACTTCCATTAGTTGCCGATTGTGCTTCAAATGTAACCATTGTTTGTGGAAATATTGAAAAACCTATCTCTATTCAGTGTTCAACTAAAACACCTACCGGTTTGCAAGCTACATATTCAGGAAAAACAGAAGCAGGTGTTGAGTTAAATAAAGATAATTCTGGTATAGAAGTTTCTGCAGTTTATAAAGATGGATCAACAGAGTCTGTTACTGGTTTTAGTATCACCAATCCTACAACTCTGGTTGCTGGTGAAACTAGCTCCATCACTATTACATATCAAAATCAACAGTGTACTTTAGACGTAACTTGCACAACTTTAAGTGAAGCTCAATTCAAAGAACAATGCCAAAACATTTCCTACGATGATCTTGCACGAAATCCAGACAATTACGAAAGTACCAAAGTCAAGTTTACAGGAAAAGTTGTTCAAGTAATTGGTGGCGATGACTCTATTGGTGCACTCCGCATTAATGTAACAAAGGGGAAGTACGGATATGACGATACTGTTTATGTAATGTATGTACCAGATCCTTCGAACCGTGTATTAGAAGATGATATCATTAGTTTTTATGGTACCTCTACTGGCTTATATTCTTATACAACAGTACTTGGTGCACAATTAACAATTCCGTCCGTTTTAGCAGTTTACATTGATATAAACTAATTAATCTACCTCATTTGAAAAAAATCACTAAAAAATCATGGTAACTCTGAATCCACTCAAAGTTACCATGATTTTTATCCTGTTTCTCTGAAATATCAAATTTTTCCATCCTTATCTTTGCAGCGTCTGCTGAATCGTCCTCAACATCCGTTCCACATCAATCGGTTTTGTGATAAATCCATTCATTCCAACCTCCAATGCCCGCTTCTGGTCATCCGAAAATGCATTTGCTGTCATTGCTATGATCGGGATATGAGCCATTCCTGCGACCGGCAGCTCACGAATCCGTTTTGTGGCTTCATATCCGTTCATTTTTGGCATCTGAATGTCCATCAGAATCAACTGATAATATCCGACATCCACCTGTCTCAGACGATTTAAACATGCACTTCCGTCATTCACCCAGTCCACTGTCATTCCTGCACTGGTCAGAATTTCTTTTGCTATTTCCGCATTCAGCTCATTATCTTCTGTCAAAAGGACACGCACTCCCACCAATTCCGCATTTGCGGCAATTGCCGGTTCTTTTTGCTTATCGATAATATCGCCCTGTCCCGCAATCTTCAGATGCAGGCAAACGGTAATTTTGGTACCCTGCCCTACTTTACTTTGAATACTCACCTGTCCGCCCATCAGCTCAACCAGTTTCTTTACAATGGCAAGTCCCAGTCCGGTTCCTTCCGTCTTGCTTTCTGTGGAAGTCCGTTCGCGTTCAAATGCTTCAAAGGCATGTTTCTGAAATTCTTCATCCATACCGATACCGGTATCCTGCACAGCAATTCGATATTCTGAGACTTCCTCATTTACCGCTGTCTCTTCATATTCTAATGTAATCTTTCCACCCTCAGGTGTAAATTTCACAGCATTGTTCAGTATATTGACCAGAATCTGCTGCAGCTTTGTCGCATCACACCACACGCTGGAATGCTGCAATCCGTTAAGAATTTGAAACTGAATCTGTTTCTTTTGTATGCTGTATTCCATCATCATATCCAGTTTTTCCGATATCTGGTTCAGATCTGTAGCAATTTCCTCCATCGTCAGCTTTCCGCTCTCAATTTTGGATAAATCCAGCACATCGTTAATCAGCTTCATCAGCACTTCGCCCGATGCCTGTATCTTTGTCACCGCATTTCTGACAACCGCTTCATCATCTGGATGTTTTGCAATGATATCGGAAAATCCAAGGATCGCATTCATTGGCGTACGAATGTCGTGAGACATGTTTGCCAGAAACGTAGCTTTCACCGCTCCGGCTTCCCTTGCCTTTCTGGTAGCTTCTTTCTCATGTTCCAGTGCCAACAATAATTTTTCCCTCTGTTCCTGCTCAAGCTGCTTTTTCTGATGTTCCACCATAAACAGATACGCCAGAAGAACTCCCGCCACCAGACAATATGGTTGAAATGGATATGCACCATACAATGGTATGATATAGGTATTTATCAGAATTCCAATCAATGGAAGTGCCGAAAACAAGGATGATTTCAAAATATAGTGTTTTCCTGCACTGTTTCGTTTCATCAACATATAACACGTCTGTGCAAATGTATATCCATAATAGAACAGATTCAGCACGACAAACAGATTGAACATTGGTCCACGATCATATTTACCGCTGTCATCTATCTTCCACAAAATACCGGTAAATTCTAAAACAATCACAACCAGCAACAGCAGCAGCAATGGGATTGCTTCCACTATTTTTCTTGCTTTGCTTCGCTCTATTTCCATATAGCTCTGCATAAATAAATACCAGATATATGGCATTGTAACATACACCAGATAAAACAGAAACACAGTGGTGCGAAATCCCGTTACACTTCCGCCATCTGTCAAAAAACATTTCATAAACAGAGCATCCATAATTACATATGCTTCTACTGCGCCGATAAAAAGCATCGCATAATATTTACATTGTATTTTTTCAATATAGGATCCTGTTCTTACAAGCAAAATTGTCAATATCACTAATAAAAAACAGGCGTTTCCAAGATATAGTCCAAGCATTTTCTTTTCCTTTATCAATATTTTCTTCGCAAAAGTTACATAACTATATTATCTGCTTCGATGATATTATGCAAGGAAATCAAATGCTTCCTTCCCCCATAATTTTCTTAATTTTTTCTTATCCTCCTTTTTTGACAGAAAATGTCTTATCATTTCCTGTCAACCGAAAAAATCTCTATTATCATATTTTTCTAATAAATATGACAACAGAGATTTTTCATAATAGTTAAATGTTGTACTCCGGTACAACAGTCTTTTCTTCGAAGAAATAGTCAAAGATTTTCTTCTTGTAGTGAGCGAAATCGCTGCCACCACGGTCACGGTATTTTCCAAGTTCGACTTTAATCACATCTTTGATACGTCCCGGTCTTGCGGACATTACCACAATGCGATCTGCCAAAAATACAGCTTCTTCGATATCATGTGTAACCATGATCATTGTATTATGGAAACGCTCACGGATTTTCAGCAACTCTTCTTGCAGCTCGATCTTGGTCAGCGCATCCAGTGCACCAAACGGCTCGTCAAGGAGCAGGATTTCCGGCTGGCTCACCAGTGATCTTGCGATAGCAGCACGCTGTGACATACCACCGGAAAGCTGACTCGGATATGCTTTTTTGAACTCGCTCAATTTCACAAGTTCCAGATACTGATCGGAAAGTTTTGTTTTTTCCTCTTTGCCCAGGCCCTTTAATCCAAGCTGCACATTTTTTTCAATGCTCATCCATGGAAACAGACGGTGCTCCTGAAAGATCATGCCACGATCCATGCCCGGTCCTTTGACTTCATTTCCGTCCACAGTTACCAGACCAGTGTCGTTTTTCTCAAGTCCTGCAATGATTTTTAACAGAGTACTTTTTCCCCAGCCACTGTGACCAACGATGGCGATAAACTCGCCTTCCCGAATCTCAAGGTTGATATCTTTTAATACATCCACTTTCTGTCCATCGACAGTAAAACTTTTATTTACGTTCTGAATTGATAATGTCTTTCCCATTTCTGCTTACCTGCCTTTTTCCCAAGGTGTGCATAATTTACCGATCAGTGAGATTGCCAGATCCATGATTACACCAACTACTGCGATGGCGATGATTCCTGCAAATACAACCGGATACTGCATCAGGCTTCGTGCATCGTTGATACGGAAACCGATACCGGAAGTAGCTGCAATCATCTCTGCACCTACCACTGCCATCCAGGATACGCTGAGTCCCAGTTTTAATCCAACAAAAATAGATGGAAGTGCAGATGGCAGATAGATTTTTGTAAATTGCTGCCAGCCGTTCAAATGATACATTTTTCCAACTTCGATCAGCTTCGGATCGGTACGCTCAATACCGCTGACGGTGTTGACCAGAACCGGGAAATATGCTGCCAGAAAGATAACGGCTACTTTTGATTCCTCGCCGATACCAAACCAGATGATCAGAATCGGAACCCATGCGATCATCGGAATCTGACGGATTGCGGTAAATGTCAGCATGAAAAATCTGTTTGCAAATTTGTTCATTCCCATGAGCACGCCAAGCAGGATACCTACAACAACTGCCAGTGCATAACCTTTTGCGATACGGCTTAAACTGATGCCGATATCTCCCGGTAATGTGCCGTTTGCAATCTGTTCTTTTAAGGTTTCAAGCACCGTACTGATCTTTGGTAGGATCAGTGTAGACATCGCACCGGTGGATGTAGCAAAATGCCACGCCAGCACAATGATGATCGGCAATATGATCATGTTTATAAAAATCAACAGTTTTTGTATAAATACATTATTTCCTTTGTACATGCTCACGCGGCCTCCTTACTGTGCGCTTCCCTGATACTCCTGCACTGCCTTTTCCAGATAGGAGGAATCAATCCAGGAATCAAAATCTACCCGATTGCTGATGATGTTGTTATTCAGCTCAAATTCTTCAATATTTTTCAGTGAAGTGATATATCTGTCGTCCAGACTGATCGGATATCCAAGTTCCAGATCAGATACAGCTACAGATTTTACCTGTTCTAACGTTCTTCCGCTCTTTTCAGCAGATAACTCATAGAATGCTTCCGGATCAGATACGATATCATCTTTTGCTTTCAGCATTGCCTTAATGATTGCTACGCTCACATCTGAATTTGCACTGACATACTCAGATCTTCCAATCAATACATTTGGTTCATAGAATACATCCGGATCAGCTTCTACACCTTTATGCAAAATGGTTGCTTTGCCCTGCTCAACTAAAGTATCTGCCTGTCCATATGTAACAACTGCTGCATCTACGGCCCCGGTAGAAAGGCTGGATAATCCTTCCGGAATCGTGCTGTTGACAAGCTGTACATCATTTTCTGTCAGACCGGCTTCTTCTAATACTTTCAGAACATACATCTGCGGTGTTGCACCTCTCTGATAAGAAATAGTTTTTCCTTTTAAATCCTGTAAGGAAGTGATACCGGAATCAGTGCTGACTGCAAGCTGCCATACAGAACCAAAACTTGTCACGGTCAATAATTTCGTATCAATGCCGTTTGATTTTGCCATGATTCCTGCAAACCCCGCATAATATGCGTAATCCAGATCTCCGGATACTAACGCCTCATGAATCGCCGGTGCTGCTCCTGTAAACGGAATCAGGTCTGCATCGTAGCCTAACGGATTCAGATATTCATCCAGATATCCTTTTTCCTCTGCCACTGCCAGTGCTCCCTCTGCCCATTCATATCCGGCACTTGGAAAACCGATGTTGACAACCTCATAACCATCTTTATTTTTTTCTGCTTTTGCACTTCCATCAGAGGATGTTCCGTTGTTGCTTCCACAACCGCTGACCACCAGACCTAATGTAAGAACGATACCTAAAACTGCTGCAGTAATTTTTTTGCTTTTCATTTTCCTTCACTCCCTTTCTGCGGAATTCTACTTTTTAACTCTCATTTGTTTCACAAACAGATATCTTTTTCCACCTGCCTGTGTTATGTATCTATTGTTTCTTTATTATTTATTTCTTTGTGAAACAGATAATCTTCCTATTTCTTGATCAGATCGCTTTTCTTTACAGTTGCAACACAGAAGTTTACTTCTTCATCTCCATCCTCGGATGCGCCGCCACCTGTCATCAGACGTGCATTTGGATCTACACCATCGATGGTTGTCACTTTTCCAAGTCCGTTTCCTACTAAAGAACCCGGCACACGGAAAGTTTCTACATCGATCGGCTCTACGGAAATCTCTTCCGGTTTCTCCACCTGTGGAATCCACTCATACGGTACACGGTATGCACGATATACCATGTTGTTGGTAAACTGTCCAAGAATGGTGTTGAAATACGGATTAATATACTCCCATACGATCTCGTGATCCGGTGTTACCTCGATCAGACGTCCGTCAGATCCCTCTGTGATCAGTGTATTTCCGTTTGGAAGTCTCTGTGCGCCACTGATGTAAGAGCTGTAAAATTTAGATGCATCTGTAAATAACAGGTTTCCTGCTTCTAACGGTGTGTACTGCCATGTGATCTCCAGTGTGATCGGATTGAACTGTAATACTCTGGAATAATCTCTTCTTGCGTTGTTGACACCGGTTAATGCACCAGGATTTGGTGTACCGTAACCGCCTTCACCACCGTTATCAAATACAAGCAGATCACCTTCTCCCGGAAGTCCTTTCGGAATCATATGCAAATGATGCTGTCCGATGATCCATCCAAGTTTTTTGGTTGCTTCGTTCTCATTGAAATCCGGTCCCACGCGCCATACAATGTCACCGGTCTCTTTGCTGATGATGGCAAGAATGTTGGAATTTCGTGCATCAATGATGATATTATCCGGATGGAAACGCTCATCGCCCTGATCATACCATTTGTTCTCGCCTAATACGGACATGCTGTTGATGTGCATCCAGTCGCCGCCGGCTTCGCCCTGCAGGCATGGATTACGGAACAATGCATTTTTTGCTGCTTCGTCAAATCCAAGCTGTTCAAAATGATCACTTGCTCGCCAGCTCCATAAAATATTTCCTTCCCAGTCTACTTCGATGATCTTGTCATCGATCAGTCGTTTGTCGGAAATATCATGATTGTACAAGTTCTCATGTGTCAAAAGTAACGTATTTCCACTGTCTGTTTTTGGCTCTCCCCCCGGATAATAGTATCCCACGGCAGATCCCTCTCTCTGGAAATCATGATGCTGTCTTGCCATATAAACCGGATCTTTATCTCCATCGGCAATCAGCTCTGTTTTATCGAACTTCCATACGATATTACCGTCCCAGTCTACCTGAACCAGATCGATCTGATCCTGGTAAGCCTTTTTACCAGGTCTGGTTCCCGTGGTTCCCATTACATATCCGCCCGGCAGAATTTTGTTTGGAAATCCGCCAAGTCCTGCCCAGAGCTGAACTTCACGGCCGTTCATGTCGATCAAGAGTGCTCCTTTTGCGGATGGAAAAACGGTGTAACCGTTGAATGTTTTGTCTTTATCGTAAATTAATGTTCCTGTTGGAAAAATACTTGGATATCCCATTTTACTTATCTCCTGTTCTATTATGTAAATCTGACCTTTCTCCTTTCTTGAACACGTGTAAAGAAGTATCACTCACAAAGGCAGTTCGGTCTAAAGTTTTTTGATATTTTCTGCAATGATTAATTTGTGTGTAAATCCTACGGATTTTTCTCTGATCTCTCCGTCCTTGAAATATAACAATGTCGGTACGGAACTGATTTCATATTCGTCTGCCAGAGACAGTTCATCCGGAATCAGTACTTTTCCGAAATAAACATCATTTCCTGCTTCTTCGGAAAGTTCTGTGATACCTGCCTCCAGCTTCTTACAGTGCTTACAGGTTGCAGAATAGAATTCCACAACGACAGTGCTGTGCTCTCTGATTGTTTTGTCAAAATTTTCTCTGGTCAATTCGTTTACCATGCTGTTGTTTCCTTTCTATCTCATCCTGGGTTAAAACGCTCCGCGAAAATGCACAGTGATTCTGAGAAAAATATGTCAGCTTGCGCTGACCAGAATCACGCGCCAAGTCTCACCTATGTTTGACTTAAATTCTCCACCCTGTATTCTTACTTAGTGTGCTATTTTTACGTTATTTTCTGATAATATACTGAATTGCTGAATTTGCTGAATTTGCACCATCTGCTGCTGCGGTGATGATCTGTCTGAGTTCTTTTGTTCTGACATCACCTGCTACAAAAAATCCATCTTCTGAAGTGATACCATCTTCACCTGCTTTGATGTATCCGCTCTCATCCAATGCCACCAGATCTTTGACGGTTTCTGTCTGAGGAATCATGCCGATTGCTACGAAAACGCCCTGAATCTCAAGTATTGCTCCTGTATCTAACAAAAGCTTTTCGGTTTTCTTCTCACCGGTGATTTCCTGTACCTTTGCATTTCGGATGATTTCTACATTTTCTTTCTGCTCCAGTTTTTCAAGTGTCGATGCAGCTCCGCGAAATTCTGCTCTGCGGTGAATCAGATAAACTTTATTACAGATTTCGGAAAGTAACAAAGCATCATCTAATGCGCTGTTTCCTCCACCGATCACTGCCACATCTTTTTCCCGGTAAAAAGCGCCGTCACAGGATGCACAGTAAGAAATTCCTTTATTTTCGAATTTTTCACTTCCCGAAACACTAAGTTTCCGATGGGCTGCTCCCGCGGTGTAAATTACTGTTTTACTTTCTAATACCTCATCGTTTTCTAATGTGGTTTTAAATCCTGCATCTGTTTTTTCAAAGGAAACTGCTTCACCTTCGAGAAACGCAACATCAAGTGCTTCCACATGCTCCCGAATTTTTTCGCCTAATTCATAACCGTTACTTCCATAAAAACCGGGATAGTTGTCAATGCGGCTACTCTCTGCCATCTGACCGGTTCCTTCATATTCTTTTTCTACTACCAATACGTCCAGGTTGGCACGTTTTGCATAAATTGCTGCAGTCATACCTGCCGGTCCACTTCCGATGATCAGAACATCTGTCATTCGTTTTTCCTCCCGTTTTTATATTTCCTATTATTCATACTTGCTTAATAGGTTTTGCATGTCATTGATACTAACACATCAAATAAGGACTGTCTAATACACAAAAAAAATAGCCAGTTATAGTTTTTTGCTATATCTGGTTGTTGGTGCTTAAAATTTACTATTCAGGTTTTAATAAAAGACCTTCTGTATTTTGTCTCCGTCGCTACCAATCGCTCCTTGAGAAAAAATACAGAAGGTCTTCATCTGCAAAGTGATATCAGTAAATTTTTGCGCCATCATGCACTACGAACCACACAATTACCCGAAACTACTGCGCCAAATACTGTCGCAGTGCTGCCACATACTCCTGTCCCAATTTACTCAAAATCAAATTTCTTCTGGTGACATACCCAATCTCCATCTGATTTTCTTCCTGTGTATCATCGGTCTGTTCTTCACTTCGAAACGGTACTGCCCGATAATCGCTGCCGTTTAACTCCTCACAGATCAAACCGGAACACAGTGTATATCCGTTTAATCCAACCATAAGATTCAACATTGTTGCCCTGTCATTGGCATGAATGATCTGACTATATTCATTCGTTGGGAACAATTCTTCTGCCAGATAAAAGGAACTGGCATCTCCCTGTTCAAAAGACAGACATGGATAATGTTCCAGTTGTTCAAGTGTCAGATATGGTTCTTTCGCCAACGGATGATCTTTCCACAAATACACATACGCTTTGCATGTGATCAGTGGATGAAATTCCAGATTTGCCGACTTAAATAACTTTTCCATAGATTTCCGGTTGAATTCGCTCAGATATAACACGCCAATCTCGCTTTTCATCGTGCTTACTTCCTGAATGACTTCCGCTGTCTTGGTCTCACGGATAGCTAATTCATATTTGGACATATCCAGCTTTTTTGCCACATCCACAAATGCTTTTACTGCAAAGGAATAATGCTGCGTAGACACCGCAAATTTCTTTTTATAAGAGCCACCATCCCCATAACGCTGCATTAGCTGTTCATACTCTCGATATATCTCACGGGCATACGTCAAAAATTCCACACCATCGTTTGTCAATGTGACACCACGCCCGGTACGAAAAAAAATGGTAATTCCCACTTCTTTTTCCAGTTCTTTTAACGCATTAGTCAGGGACGGCTGCGATACATATAACTGTTCTGCCGCCTTATTCAGTGATTTCGTTTCTGCTATGGTCAATATATATTTTAATTGCACAAATGTCATGTCTGCCAATTCCTTCTTTCAGTAACTATCAATGCCTTAACTTAAGATAAATTTTCTTAACAGGTAGTTTAGCATTTTTATATCATACTGTAAAGATAGGAATTGATAAACATGACATTTTTTTAATCTAATCAATACGCAAATTCATCTGTTACATTATCTTTCCTGATCAATCCACAAACTTCTTTTCTATTGAAGGTATAATATATTCAACAAGCTCTGGTAGCTATCAACATCATGATAAACTACATTGTCTGTAGAAATCTCATTAAAGAGCTTTCTTGCACACATTATTTTTGCCTGTTCAATCGGTCTAAGCTGCAAAGATTCCATCGTTCCCTTCGTCTCAGCTACAACAAATACATGCTTAACCGTTCCTTCCTTAAATGCAATTGCCCAATCAGGACTATAATTTCCTACCGGTGTCGGAATTACATATGTTTTCGGAAGTTTCGCATATGCGCATACTTCTGCTGCTCCATCCAACGCCTCAGCAAATTGGCGTTCTACACTCTTAGCAGCATTTCCATCTGTAAATACATAGGGTTGAATATGTTTTTCTGCTCTGAAAGCATAACCTGAAAAAGCAAATCCTCCGAAGAACGATCTTCTTTGATATTGTCTACATATAAACCAAACGATCCTTGTTCTACTTCTGATGGGCGATAAAAAACCTCCTTCATATTTGAAGAATCAAGTTTAAAATACCTGTACCCTTCCTTTGAATCTGATTCAGATAATACCTTATCGATTCGTGCACAACCTATCTCACATAATGTTTGAAATCCTTGCTTGTATGCAATGGAACTTTCTTCTAATGCTTCCGGGATCTGCACCATAATAAATTTTCTATTTGTCTCCTCTTCCTGATTCAATTCAATGATTGCCTGAGCTGTCGTTGCTGAACCGGAAAAGAAATCAAGAACAATATCTTCCTCATCTGTTGCATATTGGATCAGTTTTTTTAAGAAGCTTACCGGCTTTGGGTAACTGAAAACATTATCACCAAACAATTTCTTAATCTCAATTGTAGCCGCCTGATTCATATATTCATTTTCTGTCGCGAACAAACTGTGAACAGGATCATAATATGAGGTTGCATCCTTTTTATATCTCTTAAAAATAAAACCTCTTTCTTTCTCCCCATAGGCTGTTTTAAACTTTATTTTTCCAGTCGCAATATATTTTTTTAATGTAGTTTTAGAAAATGCCCAATATCTTCCGGATGGTGGGTAATCGATACGATGGGTATATGGGTTTTCGATTCCAAAGCTAGTCGTCGCTCCCCCGCTCTTGGCACTGGGATCACCCGGACACCAATCTCCATTCGGATCATCATCCGGATTTGAATAATTACTGAATTCCTTTTCCTCTCCATGCAATACAACAAGCGGTTTGTTCTTTGCATAAAGTACCAGTATTTCATGCTGTGTATTAAATCCATTTCCATTATCTGCCGTCATTGACTTTGTCTTGCGAATAATCTCCCCAATATAATTGCTTTCTCCAAATACTTCATCGCACATCTTCTTCAAATTTGTACTTTCATTTTCATCCATAGAGATCATAATGAGTCCATCTTCGCACAACAAATCTCTTGCAATTCTTACGTTTCTTCATCATTCGGTTTCATTATGACATCATTGCAAACCTTACAATTATTAAACAATTCTGCAAAAGCATACATTGATTCATCGTGTTTATTATACATTGATGGTCTGTACATCACATTCTCCTTTTCTGCAATTTGCTCCCTTATTTATCTTTTCTTTCCATTAAACAAACACTCTCTGTATGAACAGTGTGGCAAAATTGATCCACCGCACGGGCACGTTTTAATTCATACCCCTGCTCACACAATATCTTCAGATCCCGCGCCAGTGTCGCAGAATCACAGCTTACATAAACCACACGATCCGGTGCCATTTTCACAATCGTCTCCAGCAGTTTTTCGTCGCATCCCTTTCTCGGCGGATCTACCACAATCACATCCGCATGTGCCTTCCGTCCTGCTGCCGCCTCTTTCTCATAAAACTCCGGCAGTACTTCCTCGGATTTTCCAACAAAAAATTCTGCATTTTCGATGCCATTTTTCCCTGCATTTCGTTTTGCATTTTCAATCGCCTGCGGAATGATCTCCACACCATACACCTGTTTTGCCTTCTGCGCCAAAAACAGTGAAATTGTTCCGATACCGCAATACAGATCCCAGACAGTTTCCTCTCCGTGCAAATCGGCATACTCCAACGCGAGACCATAAAGTTTCTCTGTCTGCACCGGATTTACCTGATAAAAAGATACCGGTGAGATCTCATAAGAAATTTCTCCAATCTGATCTGTGATATATTCCTGTCCCCAGAGCACGATGGTCTTTCGTCCAAGAATTACATTGGTACGCTCAGTATTACAATTGATAGAAATACTTGTCATTCCATCAATTTCGCGCAACGCTTCCACCAGCTTTTCGCTGTGTGGCAGACTTTTTCCATTGATGATCAGACAGACCATCTTCTCCTGACTGGTAAATCCACAGCGAATCAGCACATGACGCACCAGTCCTTTTCCGGTTTTCTCATCGTACGCGGAAACATGATATTTTTCCATAAAATCAATGACAATATCCAGAATTTCCCGGTTTACAGGAAGTCCCAATGCACAGTCACGATTCGGAATGATCGTATGTGTGCGTCCCGCATAAAATCCGGTCACGATATGGCCATCTTTGTCTGTTCCCACCGGGAACTGCGCCTTGTTCCGATAATGATACGATTCTTCCATGCCAACAATCGGTTCCATCGGGATTTCCGAAAATCCACCGATACGTTCCAGATTATTACGTACTTTACGCTCTTTAAACTCTAACTGTTTTTCATAGGACAAAGCCTGAATCTGACAGCCGCCACACTGTCTGTAATACGGACATTTCGGTTCCACACGATCCGGCGACGCCTCCAGGAGCTCCATAAGACGGGCATAGCCATAAGTCTTTTTCAATTTCATGACCTTCGCCCGCACCACATCGCCAATAACGGCATCTTTGACAAAAAATGTCATACCGTCTGCTTTTCCGATACCGGCTCCGTCCACGCCCATATCCTCTATTTTCAAAATCAATTCATCGTTTTTCTGCATAGTTACCCTTTCTAAAAGTGACTTCATTTTCAGACTTCAACAAGCATAAATATCATCGCATCATTTCACGCCTTATTCTTTTCCAATACCGTTGCATTTTTCAGAAATCTGCAAATTAAATATCATCCTATTTTCTTAGAAATCAAGTGCTCCGGACACAACAGCATCGGGAGCACTTATTTTTACTCATCTATTCAAGAATGCCTTCGGCATTCTTGCTGCCAGATGCACGTCATGCAACGCATGACATATTCTTCTGTGCATCTCTGCAAGTCTACTTACTTGTTCTTCTGATATTGGAATCGAGGAAACGATTGAATCCCTGCCACTCCAAACTGTTTTCCGGAATGTTGGACAATGCTTCCCGCATAGTTTCCAGTTTTGCATCGGAGTTGTCCGCAAAACTCAGCGCAATCGCCTCTGCCAGTGCCGGTTTTTTCGGGGAACCGTATTCCAGTTCTCCATGATGCGCCAGAATACAGTGAATCAGCTCAGAAGCTGTCCGTTTCGGGAATCCTTCGATCTGCTCAATATGTTTCTGTACTTCCATAGCTCCAATCATAATATGTCCCAGTAACTGTCCGTCATCCGTGTAATCATTTGCCGGGAAGGTAGAAAGCTCTGTGAGTTTTCCGATATCATGGAACATCGCTGCCGTCAGCAGAAGATCGCGGTTTAGCATCGGATATAATTTACTGAAAAAATCACAGATCTGTGTCACATGTAAGGTATGTTCAAGCAATCCGCCCACAAATCCATGATGTACACTTTTGGCTGCGGAATGGAACTGAAAACGTTTTGCAAAATCCGCATCTGCAAAGAAAGACTCTGCCAGCTGTTTCAGATATGGATGCTTCATCTGTGCGATATATGCTAACAGTTTCTGATACATTTCTTCTATATTATATTCACTGACTGGCAGATAATCGGATGGATTGACATCGGTCTCTGACATTTTTTTCACACGTTTGACATTCAGCTGTAATGCCCCCAGAAAGCTGGTCACATCTCCAACCACATAGATATAATCCAGTTTGTCAAACTCCTCAATTCCGCTGGAACCGACATCCCAGATTTTTGCATCCACGGTGCCTGTTTTATCCTGAAGAATCAGAGAATCATATGGTTTTCCCGCTTTTGTTGTCGCAGTCTGTTTATGTTTACACAGATATACCTCTCCGATTCGTTCTCCCTCACGCAGTTCTTCAATATATTTCATAATTCACTCATTCCCTGTCGGGTCCTTTCTATTTCATACTAATTCTTCATACTAATTCATACTGTCTTTTTCTTGCTGTATTGTATTTTCTGTCTTGCTCTGACTGTCTTATTTTCACCCCTCTATGCTTATGCGCTTGTCACTTCGACTATTTTGCCGCATCAAACGTTACCTCCACCGTCATCTCCTGATACTTCTTGTCCGCGCCCATACGCTGAAGTGTGACTTTTTCCTGCTGCCCTTCCTTTTCCTGTAACAAACAGGTACGATACTGCTCCGCGGAAATCAGTTCTGTATTGCCAATCTGGGTGATCACATCGCCATTTTGAAGTCCCGCCTGCATCGCCGGCGAATCCTGTACGACATTTTTCACATATACCCCTTTCGGAATCTTGTTCTCTTCTGCGATGGTACTTGTCACCGTACTCACTTCCAGACCAAGATGCGCCGGAGTATCCCCGTTTGACAATTTTTCCAGCAACGCGCGGATTTCGGTAATACCTATCGCTGTAACGGTACTTTGTGCTGCCTCCGTACCAAAACTCTGCAAGATCAGTCCAACAACCTCCCCATTTAAATTGATCAGGGCACCGCTTCCGCCCTCACCGGCATTGATATCTGTGGAAATCACTTTATAATTTGCATCGACAGCTGTCACTTCATGACTGCTGGACGTCACATTTCCCGTCAGAACAGAAAAAGGCTCTCCCAGTGGACTTCCGATTGCGATCACGATCGTTCCCTGTGTCAGTGCCGAAGAACTTCCCAAAGTTGCTGCTGCTACCCGATTTTGCGTGTCCTCTGATAACTGACTTTTCTGTACACTTAAAACAGCAATTCCAGTCGTTCCGTCATAGGCAATCAGTTCTGCCTCCGCAGTACTGTCATCGTAAAAACTGACTTCAATCTGACTTGCTTCTGCGATCAGTTTTCGTTCCGTGGCAATCAGATATCTGCCATTTGTATCAGCAAGAATAATACCGGAACCCTGATTTTCCATCACATGCTCTGTATCAAACCAGTCCGTTGCCTGCCCGATTCCCTTGACGGACACAACCGATTTGTTTGCCTCCCTGCCAACCGCATACAATTTATTTTGCAAAATCTGATAATCGTTCAGATCCATCTGCTGCGTTTCTGTAATATATACCGGTTCATCAGTAGTATCCGCTTCTTTTGTCTCATCGCCGGACAATACAACCTGCTCATTTGGGGACTGGAATAACTTCTCGATTGCCGGTTTTACTGCACAAAATACCAGCGCCGCAACTATACCGAACACAGCTGCCAAAAGAATCGTCCATCCCAGACTCATTCTCCGTCGCTTTCGATCCGGCGGGATCTTCTTGATATGCTCTTTTACAAAATGATATTCTTCCTGCTTTTTCTTATCCATGGTCAAACACCTTTCTGAGTTATTTCAGCGTCCACACATTCAGAAACACCCTCAGCATATAAGTCTTATGGAACTATTATACGTTTTCTGTAATTCTTATGCAAGCCTGATTATTACCTGAATACCTGTGATGGGGGAACTGTAACAAAATTAATGCAATCTTCTCTTTTCACTTTCCTGATTATGCGTTAAAATACAGATAATAGCGACTTAATTTCGTTTATGTTGTTTATGTTATGGAGGACATATGAATCAAAAAGCATTAAAAGTTTTAGAATATGATAAAATCATTCACCTGCTTGCAGATCAGGCAACTTCCGATGCCGGCAAAAAACGCTGTCTCGAATTAAAGCCAATGACGGATAAGCAAGATATCATACAGGCACAGACACAGACTTCAGATGCGCTTTCCCGCATCTTCCGCAAGGGCAATCTGGCTTTTGGCGGCTTAAAAGATCCGGGATTTCAGATGAAACGACTGGAAATCGGCGGTACGTTAAACGCAGCTGAACTTCTGTCCGTCTGTAACCTGCTGGAAATTACAAAACGTGCAAAATCCTATTCCAGAGAAAACCGCGACGATCTGCCAAAAGATTCTCTGGACGATATGTTTGCAAGGCTGGAGCCACTGACACCGCTACTGGAAGAAATCCGCCGCTGCATTTTAGCGGAAGATGAGATCAGCGACGATGCAAGTCCTGCTCTGCACAGTGTACGACGTACCATCCGCAATATCAATGACAAGATCCACGGTGCCATGAACAATCTGTTAAACAGTTCCACCACCCGTTCTTATTTGCAGGATACGGTTGTCACCATGCGAAACGGACGTTACTGTCTGCCAGTCAAAGCAGAATACAAAGGACAGGTTCCCGGTATGATCCATGATCAGTCTGCTACCGGTTCTACCCTGTTTATCGAACCAATGTCCGTTGTAAAATTAAATAATGATTTAAAAGAAGCATTCTTAAAAGAGCAGGAAGCCATCGAAGCCGTTTTGGCAGAACTCAGTAATCTGACTGCTCAGTATTCAGATTTTCTGATGGATAACTACCATATCCTGACGGATCTCGATTTTATTTTTGCAAAGGCAAATCTGGCAAAAATCCAAAGCGGCATGGCTCCGATCTTCAATACAGAAGGTCGTATCCGGATTCGTCAGGGACGGCATCCATTGTTAAACCAGAAAAAGGTTGTTCCGATCGACGTTCATCTGGGCGATGATTTTAACCTGCTGATCGTCACCGGACCGAATACCGGCGGTAAAACCGTTTCCTTAAAAACCGTCGGTCTGTTCACCCTGATGGGACAGGCCGGACTTCACATCCCGGCAAAAGATCGTTCCGAACTTGCTATTTTTGATGATGTATATGCAGATATCGGAGATGAACAAAGTATTGAGCAGAGTCTGAGTACCTTTTCCTCACATATGACAAACATCGTTTCTATCCTGAAACATGCTACCCCGCACTCTCTCGTTCTTTTTGATGAGTTATGTGCCGGTACGGATCCCGATGAGGGGGCTGCCCTTGCAATTTCCATTCTCGACCATCTGCGCCGGGACAATATTCGTACCATGGCAACCACTCACTACAGTGAAATCAAGCTTTACGCCCTCTCAACCGAAGGTGTAGAAAATGCCTGCTGCGAATTCAGTGTACAGACCTTAAGCCCTACCTACCGTCTGCTGATCGGTATTCCGGGCAAAAGTAATGCCTTTGCCATTTCCAGCAAGATTGGACTTCCAGCTGATCTGATTGAAGATGCAAAAACACGCATTACCAAGGAAAATGAAAGTTTTGAAGACGTGATCGCTGATCTGGAGCAGAGCCGCCTCACCATTGAAAAAGAACAGGCAGAGATCAACCGTTACAAACAGGAAGCCGCATCTTTAAAGAAACAATTAGAAGAAAAACAAGAAAAATTAAATCGCAGCCGCGACCGTATTTTACAGGACGCCAACCAGCAGGCCGCAGCTATTTTAAAAGAAGCAAAAGATCTGGCAGACGAAACTATCCGCAACTTCCATAAATATGGCAAAACCCATGTAGATGCTGCTGCCATGGAAAAAGACCGTGAGAAAGTCCGCAAGAAATTAGACAAAGCGCAATCCAAGTCTTCCATGAAAAAGAACGCTGCCGTCAATCACAACGTTCCGAAGAAGCTGCGTCTTGGGGATTCTGTCAAGATTCTCAGCATGAATTTAAAGGGCACAGTTCACACCCTTCCGGATGCAAAAGGAAACCTGTTCGTACAAGCCGGTATTCTTCGTTATCAGACCAACATCCGTGATCTTGTTCTGGTAAATGAGGATGCCACTCCGACAGTTCACAATACGAAAACCGGTGCCGGAAAACTGAAAATGGCAAAATCCTTATCCGTTTCTCCTGAAATCAACCTGATCGGTAAAACGGTTGATGAAGCCCTGATGGAACTGGATAAATATCTGGATGATGCTTATCTTGCACATTTAAAAACTGTACGCATTGTTCACGGAAAAGGAACCGGTGCGCTGCGCAAAGCGGTTCAGAATCATTTAAAGAAACAGAAATATGTAAAATCTTATCATCTTGGCGAATTTGGCGAAGGTGATGCCGGTGTGACAATCGCCGAATTTGAATAACTTCAGAGCCATGAAGATTTCGAAATGACAGTTCTGAAGGTAAACAGGAGGAAATATTATGGCAGTCAAACAGAAAATTCTGATCGTAGATGACGATGCCAATATCGCTGAGCTGATCTCATTGTATCTGCTGAAGGAATGTTATGACACGAAGATCGTAGAAGACGGAGAATCCGCTCTGCGCGAATTTAAAACTTATCAGCCAAATCTCATTTTGCTGGATCTGATGCTCCCGGGAATCGACGGATATCAGGTCTGCCGTGAGATCCGGACACAGTCCAACGTACCGATCATCATGCTTTCTGCCAAAGGCGAAGTATTTGACAAAGTACTTGGTCTTGAATTGGGCGCTGACGACTATATTATCAAGCCATTTGATTCTAAGGAATTAGTTGCCAGAGTCAAGGCAGTACTGAGACGTTACCAGGTCATGAAACCAGAAAAAGCAGAATCAGAGATCAAATGTGTGGAATATCCGGATCTGGTCATTAATCTGACCAACTACTCTGTCATGTATTACGGACAGATTATCGATATGCCGCCTAAAGAACTGGAACTTTTGTATTTCCTTGCTTCTTCTCCAAATCAGGTATTCACCAGAGAACAGCTTCTGGACAACATCTGGGGATATGAGTATCTGGGTGACACACGTACCGTTGACGTGCATGTCAAACGTCTCCGCGAAAAAATCAAAGATCATGAACATTGGGGGATTACAACGGTATGGGGCATCGGATATAAATTCGAACGCCGCTAACCGCATTTATTTCATATGAAACATAAAACACTTTTCAGAATGATATTTTCCTATCTTGTATTTGCAGTCCTTGGATTTATTATGATATCCACCTTTACTGCCCGTTACAATCAGAAATATCTAGAAAAACACTTTGCCTCTGCATTGCGCCGGGAAAGTAATCTGATCGCTACATCCTTCGGAACCAACTACTACAGTTCCGATATGACGTTGACACAGTTCCAAAAGCAACTTTATGCAATAGGCAGCTATCTGAATGCAGATATTTATGTCGTGGATACCGATGGAAAAATTCTTGTGACTTCTACTGAATCATGGAATGCTACCGACTCCGAAACGATCCCGGCTTTTGATATTCTGGATTTTGGAAGTGATTATTACACGATCAATCATTTTTACAACCTTTATGATTCCGATGTATTAAGTGTCTACACACCGGTAACGCATAATTACAGTGTGAGCTGTTATGTTCTGATCTGTCAACCGTTGACCGATATCTCAGATCTGCAATATGGCTTGCTGAACAGCTATTATCTGTCCCTGATTTTTCTGGCACTACTGGCACTGATCATTCTGGTGGTATTCTTCTTAACCGTTTACCGCCCACTAAATATGATCTGTAAAGCGGCTGCCTCTTATGCAGAGGGTGATTTTGAAACCAAACTTGAACTGCATCGGGGGGATGAGCTTGGAACTCTGGCAGATACCTTAACCTACATGGCCGTGGAACTGAATGCCCTGGAAAACGATCAGCACAAATTCGTTTCCAATGTGTCTCACGACTTTCGCTCCCCGCTGACCTCCATCAAAGGATACGCTCAGGCGATGGCAGATGGTACGATTCCACCAGAATTACAGGAAAAATATCTGAACGTTATCATTTTTGAAGCAGAACGTCTGGAAAAACTCACGCAAAGTCTTCTGGAATTAAACAAATACGGTTCTAAAGGCACGTACCTGAATCTGACTGTATTTAATCTGAATCAGCTTATCAAACGAACGATACTGATGTTTGAGGGGCGCTGCAAAGAAAAATGTCTTTCTTTTGACCTGATCCTGACCGGAGATGAACTGTACGTCAAAGCAGACTCTGCCAAAATTGATCAGGTTATGCACAATCTGATCGACAATGCTTTTAAATTTAGCAATGCAGATTCTGTCATCACAATTGAAACTACACTGCGAAATGGAAAAGTATTTGTATCCGTCAAAGATCGCGGCATCGGTATTCCAAAAGATAGCATCGGACGTATCTGGGAACGCTTTTATAAGACAGATGCTTCCCGTGGAAAAGATAAAAAAGGCACCGGACTTGGTCTTGCCATTGTAAAAGAAATCATTCATGCACACCATGAAAATATTAATGTCATCAGTACCGAAGGGGTCGGAACCGAATTTATCTTCACCCTTCCCTATGCAGAGAATGAGAATTAATTTCTTCTCATTCTCCTTACAATAGATTTGTGTATATCTATACTTACTTCTTAAAATCGGTAAATTGACAATATAGATAACCAAGAGCTTCATAGGAAATTCAGTATAATTTCCTATCAATCAAAAAAGAACCCGAACAGTTCATCTCTGATCTGTTCGGGTTTTTCTTTTTAATCCACATTCACCATTGCTTTTTCCCGCATGGTTCGTTTTTTCTTTACATCTGCTTTTGCTTTTTTACTTACCTTTTTATGATAGTTATTATCAAAGGATATTTTCTCCAACTGAGCCAGAATCCGTTTCTGCCCCTTCTGTGGCTTTGCAAAATAGACAATCAGTAAAATGGCAAGCAATACAGTCGCGACAATGGATACTTCCATATCCTGACGTGCGATTGCTCCAAATATTGCTGCGATACAGAGCGCTGCTCCCATTCCAAGAAACAGATTTGCCGTTTTCTTCTTTCCGAATTTTCCGACAATCTTACAACCACGCTCATCATCTTCAATTGTTCCATTAAAGTAAAGTCCAAAGCTCATACCTTTAATTTCAAACTCTTTGTGATGGCAGATTGTAAAGTCTCTGTCATTCTTAAAATGTCCCCAAAAGCAATTCTGCTGCTGATACGCACGCATATTTTCTCTTGTATCTTCCACAACCTTATTTTCCCACGACATTTTCCACTCACGCGGGGTCAGGTGACTGATAATTGTTACATTTTCCATACGTTAAAAAACAAACTTTCTAAAAATTATTTCTTCCTATGCCAGTAATGGTACTAAGAACAGGAATCCAAGTGCTGTAACAATACCGGATACGATCAGTACGATTGCACAGTAACCCATAATATCTCTTGCACCCAGACCTGCGATACCAAGTGCCGGAAGTGCCCAGAACGGCTGCAGCATGTTTGTCCATGCATCACCCCAGGCAATACCCATAGCTGTAACAGCTGGTGTAACGCCAAGTTTTAATCCTGCAGGCATCATGATAGGTCCCTGAACAGCCCACTGTCCGCCGCCTGACGGTACAAAGAAGTTTACGATACCTGCTGCCAAGTAGCACAATACCGGGAATGTACGCGGTGTAGAAATACTTACAAATCCGTTACTGATTGCAGATGCAAGGGATACACCGTTTGAACCTGCGGTAACCATCATACCCTGAATACCAGCGTAGAATGGGAACTGTAAGATAATACCACCAGCACTCTCTGCAGACTCCATGATGGCTTTTACATAACCAATCGGTGTCTTATGGAATGCAATACCAAGAATTAAGAAAATCAGGTTTACGATATTCAGTGATAATGCGTTCAGGATAGAACCTGCATTCACGAAATAGTAAATCAGATAAACTGCTCCGATTACAACAACAATATAGGAAAGAATCATACTGTTTTCAAGCTTCTCAGCCGGTGTACGATCTTTTTTCGCTTTTGTCTCAACTGCTTCCGGTGCATCTTCCAGAAGTTTCGGATCAATAGAAACAACATCTTTTGCATCCGGATGCATTTTTGCATTTACGATAGCGACAACAACTACTACTGCAAGAACCATGATCAGATTCCATGCAGAGAAAATTGTCTGTGATGTAGGAACGATCTCTGTAACTGCTCCACCAGTATTTGCAACAGTTCCGTCAACATCGAGAGCTGTCATACCAAGCGGAATAGATCCGGAAATTCCTGAATGCCAGATTACGAATCCTGAATAAGCGGCTGCAATGATCAGACGATAATCAAGACCTTTAATCTTCTTTGCAACTTCTTTTGCAAGTAAGGCGCCGATGATCAGACCGAATCCCCAGTTAATGAAGCAGCAAATTGCGGAAATGATTGTAACGAATGCAACTGCTCCTGCAGGTTTTTTCGGTACTCCGGCAAGTTTCACAATAATTCTCTTGATAGCCGGTGCGTTTGCTAACGCGCTTCCAAGTACAAGAACCAGTGCCATCTGCATGGAGAATGCTAACAGCCCCCACACACCTGATCCCCAGGCATTTGCAACTTCGATCGGATTCATACCTGCTACCGGCATTGCTGCGATAAATACGACAATCGTTAAGATGATACAGAAAACGAATGCGTCAGGAAGGAATCGCTGTACAAGTTTTACACAGCCATTTGTAAATTTTTTAAACATAGTCCCCTCTCCTTTCTCTACCTTGAACTATAGTACGTATTATACTCCTCTTCCTCTAAGTTACCAAGCGGTTACTTAACAACAAATCAAATATGAGAAAAATTGAATCGTTTTTATACTTTTTTAGCATTTTTTATAAAGATTTTATATTCACAAAAAATAGTAAGCAAATTTGCTTACAAAGCACTCCTATTTTTCTCTCTTTCATTCTCTCTTGTATTCCATACGCGACTGAATTATAATCAATTTGAGAAAGAATAAAAAGGAGCAAATCATTTTATGTCAATGAGTAAAACTGAATTACTGAAGCTGCAAAACGGCAGCGATGTAAGAGGCATCGCATGCGAAGGCATCGAAAATGAGCATGTCACACTGACTTCCGAAGCAGCGTACCTGATCGGTCGCGCATTCGCCATCTGGCTTTTGAAAAAGAAAAATATCAAGCCGGACGAATGTATCATCGGTATCGGTACAGACTCCAGAATCACTGGTCCTGAGCTGAAAAAGCAGGCTATGATGGGTATGTTAGACGAGGGCATCTACGTATCCGATTGTGGCATGGCTTCCACACCTGCTATGTTCATGTCCATTGTGTATCCGGAGACACGGTACGATGGTGCCTGCATGATTACCGCAAGCCATCTTCCATTTAACAGAAACGGGCTGAAATTTTTTGACAAAGACGGTGGACTGGAACACGATGATATTACTGCCATTCTTGAAATTGCCGCAGGACTGGCAGATCAGGTAGCAACAGATGCACTGACCAGACCATTGCCGACAGACTGCAACCGCCTGACGGAATTTGAACTGATCTCACTCTATAGTGCAAATCTGTGTATGAAAATCTGCGATGGCGTAAATGCTGAAAATTATGACGAACCATTAAAAGGGTTAAAGATTGTTGTAGATGCAGGAAACGGTGCCGGTGGATTCTTTGTAAACGAAGTATTAAATGAGCTGGGTGCCGACACAACCGGAAGTAATTTCCTTGATCCGGACGGCACTTTCCCGAATCACATTCCTAATCCGGAAAACAAAGATGCCATGAAAGCAATTTGTGATGCAACCGTTGCCGCTGGTGCCGATCTGGGGCTGATCTTTGATACGGATGTAGACCGTATGTCCGCTGTATTGTCCGATGGAACACCGATCAACCGCGATTCCATTATCGCTATGATCGCAGCTATTCTGGCACCGGATTATCCTGGCAGCACAATCATCACGGATTCCGTTACTTCTGACCGTCTGACAGATTTTCTGGAAAAAGAACTTGGTCTGAAGCATCTGCCCTATATGCGTGGCTACAAAAATGTCATCAATAAATGTAAGGAACTCAATGCGGAAGGTATTATAAGTCCACTGGCTATGGAAACCTCCGGGCATGGTTGCCTGAAAGAGAATTATTATCTGGATGATGGTGCTTATCTTGCTGTCAAACTGGTAATCGCTGTTGCAAAAGCAAAACGGGAAGGAAAGACTATTGATCACTTTATTTCCGGTCTCAGCACAGAATATGCAGACCGCGAAGTACGTTTTCCAATCCTTACAGAAGATTTCCACAGCTATGGCTCCCGTGTTTTGGCAGAGTTCAGGACCAGAGCTTCTGAGTCCGGTTTTGAGCTTCCAACTGCCTATGAGGGTGTAAGAATCCGCTTCTCCGGTGTATGCACCGGCTGGATGCTTCTGAGAGCCTCTCTGCATGATCCGGTTATGGTATTAAATCTGGAGGGACAGACAGTACGTGATCTGGAGATCATCACAGGGATTGCACAGAGTCTGGTGGAAGATTTTGACAAGCTTGACCTGTCTGCACTGTAAACTAATAATGTAAGTGTACAAAAATATAATAATACAAGATTGTAAGATTGCAAGAATCAGATGCCAGTGTAGTATTACAAAAACGTTGCATAAAAATTGCACAAAAAAAGAAGCGGTTCATTCCGCTTCTTTTTTCTGTTTCATACTTCGGACAAAGTATATAAAGAGTTAGGTTTTTGATCGTGCAGCTTCCCTTCTACACGAACATGAAGGTTTGGTAATTATATTGGTATTTGAAAATTACTAATTTGTTGTGCTACTTCTTATCGATATGAAGTAGCATCAAAGGTTACGTCTGTTGCAGTGTAAACAGAAATGACTGTTCCACACTGTGGGCAACGATGACCAAAATTATTTGTAAGGTGTCCACATAAGTTACAACGATATTTGCTGTCTACTGCTGCAACAGTTACTTTTTTGTTTTCCGTACTTCTCATATGAATTCCCCCATTCTTTCTAATTATTCCCTTTATTAATTATTTATTCCCTATGCGTTGTACTTTCTTAAGCACATGCTTATAATACAATATGATTTATCACATTTCCAATAGTAAAAAACTACTTTATAATAACAAAAACTTATTAATATATCATTTCATTCACGTATTACCAATTGGAAATGTGCAATCCGCACACTTTACTAAAACATTTAAATACTCTTTCGTGTCATGTGCACAAGAACTGTGGACTATTAACAATTTATTAACAAGGTTTTTATGCAAACTCCCCAGATAAAATTTCTTAAAAATTTGACAAAATATGCTTTACATTATGAATATTTATCATTTTTTATTTCTAAACCTCACACAATTTAAAAAATACAATGTTCACAATTCTGGTTTTTGTTGCTTATAACATAAAAAGAGTCATACGAAATTTTTTTCGTATGACTCCATGAAGTACTTATGTTTCTTATACTAACTCAAGAACAACTTCCATTGCTCCGTCACCTTTACGAAGACCGATTTTAACGATTCTTGTATATCCACCGTTACGATCTTTGTATTTTGGTGCGATCTCTGTAAATAATTTATCTACTAAATCAACCTCTTTAGTATCTTTTTTCTTTGCGCCTGTCTCTGTTACAGGGTAAAGAACTTTCAGCATCTCTCTTCTTGCATGAAGACGGGATGGCATATCTTTCTTGATTGTTTTCTCAACTTCATCATAAACAGTAACTTTTTTACCATCTACAACTTCTTTTACTCTTTTGCCTTCGCTGTCTTTACGAGCAACTTTAGCTTTTACAGTAACTTCTTCGAAGTTATCGCACTCTTTTACTGCAGATGCGATCAGGCCTTCAGCTACTTTACGAACTTCTTTCGCTCTAGCCTCTGTTGTGATGATTCTTCCGTTGTGAAGTAATGCAGTTACCTGACTTCTGATTAATGCTTTTCTCTGGGAAGATGTTCTTCCTAATTTACGATATTTTGCCATTTTAATAGCCCTCCATTATTGTGGTTCATCCGGCAACGCTCTTTGGTCTTAGATACCGAATGTGATGCGGGGAGACATCTGTCTGCCCTGTTGATATTCCTCCACTCATGAATGACGACAGATTAACGCACATCGGTCTTATATCCTCTGCCTATTAATGAGTTATATAAAAGAATTATTCTTCGCCCTGATTGAGCTGTAAGCCTAACTCTTTTAATTTTGCCAGTACTTCTTCTAAAGACTTGCGTCCAAGATTACGAACTTTCATCATGTCTTCCGGTGTTCTATTTGTCAACTCTTCTACAGTGTTGATTCCAGCTCTCTTCAGGCAGTTGTAAGAACGAACGGATAATTCAAGCTCATCAATATTCATTTCCAGAACTTTCTCTTTTGCGTTGTCTTCTTTCTCGATCATGACTTCTGCTGTCTTAGCATTCTCAGACAGGTCGATGAAGAGATTCAGATGCTCGCTTAATACTTTTGCAGCAAGGCTGACAGCCTCATCCGGCTCAAGTGTTCCGTTTGTATGAACATCTAATGTAAGTTTATCATAGTCAGTGATCTGACCTACACGTGTATTCTGAATTGTCAGGTTTACACGATCAACCGGTGTGTAGATTGCATCTACAGCAATAACGCCGATCGGTACATCTTCGCCTTTGTTTTTATCTGAGCTTACGTATCCACGTCCTTTTGTAATTGTCAGTTCCATGTATAATTTGGAATCTACACCACCGTTTAAGTGAGCAATTACAAGATCCGGGTTCATGATCTGGATATCCGGATCAGCCTGGATATCAGCTGCAGTAACAACGCCTTCACCTTCAAATTCAATGTAAGCAACTTTAGATTCATTTGTCGGACTGGTATTCTTTAAAGCCAAATTTTTGATGTTCATGATGATCTCAGTAACATCCTCTTTAACACCTGGGATTGAGCTGAACTCATGTAAAACACCATCAATTTTTACCTGACTAACTGCTGCTCCCGGCAATGAAGAAAGCATGATTCTTCTCAGGGAATTACCAAGAGTAATGCCGTAACCTCTTTCGAGTGGCTCTACGACAAATTTGCCATACTTTTTGTCTTCTGAAATTTCAGCAATCTCAATTTTTGGTTTTTCGAAATCGAACACTGTACGTCCCTCCTTAAATTTTATACTAATCAGTGCTTTTATTTTAAGACACAAAAATCATCCGCCTGCATGATGCCATGAAGCGTCTGATTTTTGTGCAAATTCGGCACTGCTCGTTGCCTACATGATTATTTAGAATATAACTCGACGATAAGCATCTCGTCTACCGGTACATCGATCATCTCGCGTGTCGGTAACTCTTTAACTTCGCCTTTCAGGTTCTCCTGATCAACATCAAGCCATTCCGGAACGAGACGACCTGCTGTTACCTCAAGGATATCTTTATATCTCTGAGAGCTTTTAGCGTTCTCTTTGATTTCGATTATGTCACCAGCTTTTACTAAGTAAGACGGGATGTTTACACATTTTCCGTTTACTAATACATGCTTGTGATCAACAATCTGTCTAGCTTCTTTTCTTGTTCTAGCTAATCCAAGACGGAATACTACATTGTCAAGTCTGCTCTCAAGAATTGTCATGAGGTTTGCACCAGTCATGCCTTTCATTCTATCAGCTTTCTCATAGTAGTTGTGGAAAGGTTTCTCCAGAACTCCGTAGATGAATTTTGCTTTCTGTTTTTCTCTTAACTGAAGACCATACTCAGAGATCTTCTTGTTTGCTCTTTTTGACTGTCTATTTGATTTTTTATCAATTCCTAAATAAATCGGATCCATACCAAGGGATCTGCATCTTTTAAGAACAGGTACTCTATTTACTGCCATCTCAGACTACACCTCCTAATTAGACTCTTCTACGTTTTGGCGGACGACAACCGTTGTGAGGTACCGGAGTAACGTCTGTGATACTTGTTACTTCAAGGCCGCTTGCGGAAAGAGCACGGATAGCTGCTTCTCTTCCTGAACCCGGTCCTTTTACGAATACGTCTACTGTTTTAAGACCATGAATGAGCGCTGCTTTTGTAGCAGTCTCTGCTGCCATCTGTGCAGCATAAGGAGTAGATTTTCTTGAACCTCTAAATCCAAGACCACCGGCACTTGCCCATGATAAAGCATTGCCTTCAGCGTCTGTCAATGTAACGATTGTATTATTGAAAGAAGACTGAATATGTGCCTGTCCACGTTCAACGTTTTTCTTTACACGCTTTTTAGTCACTTTCTTTGTAACTTTCTTAGCCATAATTAAACTAACCTACTTTCTACAGATTTTTGTCAAAATACATTGCGGTCTGTCTTCATGACGACCTTTCTATCTCAATGCATTATTTTTTCTTATTTGCTACTGTTCTCTTCGGACCTTTTCTTGTTCTGGCGTTGGTCTTTGTTTTCTGACCACGAACCGGAAGTCCTTTTCTGTGACGGATACCACGATAGCATCCAATCTCCTGAAGTCTCTTGATGTTCATAGCAACTTCTCTTCTTAAGTCACCCTCTACTGTCTGAGACTCATCGATTACTGCACTGATTTTCTTAACATCATCATCTGTTAAGTCTTTGCAGCGGATATTAGGATCAACTTTTGCTTCTGCAAGAATACGATTGGAACTTGCAACGCCAATACCATAAATATAAGTCAAGCCAATCTCTACACGTTTTTCTCTTGGTAAATCTACACCTGCAATACGAGCCATGTGTGTTTACACCTCCATAATGATTTCGTTTTCTTAGTTACATTCCGATACATTTTATGCAGCTCCGGATTATTCGGCCTGAAATGTGTGCACAATCTGTATCAGCTGTTCATAAATGCTTCTATATATAATAGAAACATTACAGTGTCATTTTATCTTCCGCCATGAACAGCAAAATCCAGAGGGAATCTTGCTGCAGCCGCACATCCGGAAAATTTCAGGAGACGCTGTAATCCCTTCTGATTCAAACAGATCCTGTTCCAAATTGGTACTCTGTGGCAGAGTGCTCCATGGAGGAACGGATTAGCAGTTTCGCGTTGTCTCCAACCTGCTCTCATCATCTATTTAAAGAATGATTAACCCTGTCTCTGTTTGTGCTTCGGATTTTCACAGATAATTCTGATGCTTCCTTTTCTTTTAATTACTTTGCATTTTTCGCAAATAGGTTTAACTGATGATCTTACCTTCACAGCAAATCCTCCTTTCCTTAAACAAAAAAACTCCATACTATAAAGCCTTTTCGTTTTGTGAATAGAAGCCAGGCAATATACATAATATTCCCTTGGTTCTCCAAAAGCGTCATTGGGTATTATAGCATGGAGTATTCCTTATTGCAACATATTTTTTAAGTTTTTTATACTCTTTTTGTACAAAAATAAATACTTAAAAGTTCCGCGTTCTATTTATCTCTCCAGGTAATTCTGCCTTTTGTCAGATCATACGGAGAAAGTGCTACTTTCACCTGATCACCCGGTAAAATACGAATAAAGTTTGTACGTAATTTACCGCTGATATGAGCAAGTACCTGATGACCGTTTTCCAATTCTACCTGAAACATCGCATTCGGAAGTTTCTCTACAACTGTTCCGGTCATTTCAATTACATCTGCTTTTGACATTGATTTGCCTCCTGTTATTGTTCTACTGTATTTTGGATACGCTGTTGATACAGCTTCAGTGCCCGCTTTACATTCAGATCATTCCAATCTTCCTGATTCAAAAGAAGTTCTGTCACCTCTGCCGACAGTTTTTTGATTCGCTGAATATGTCTGCAGTTTTTCTTCTTCGGCTGCTCACACAGCTTCAGAGTGCCATCTGCTACATAGACAAAATCCCCTTCTTCACGCAAAATGACATAATAATGCCCCTTATCGTGTCCTGCCAGTGACAATGCCAGTTCTACTCGCATCCCAGTCCTCCATTCTGCATCAGAACACGCTCATCCTCTGTCAATGTCAGAATCTCCGGCTCGCCGTCTGTAATCAGAATCGTATTCTCATAATGAGCAGAAAGGGAACCGTCTTCTGTGATAACGGTCCAGTCATCATCGGTCCATTCCACATCATAACGACCTGCATTGACCATCGGCTCAATCGCCAATGTCATACCCGGACGCAGACGGATACCTCTGCTTTTCTGAACAAAATTCGGGATCTGCGGATCTTCATGCAATTCACAGCCTACACCATGACCTACCAGATCTCTTACCACACCATAACCGAATTTCTCACAGTATGCTCCGATTGCATTGGAAATCTGATGAAGGTGATTTCCAGCTTTTGCATACTTGATTCCTTCAAAAAAGCTCTGTCTTGTACGTTCGATCAGCAATCTGGCTTCCTCTGAAACCTCACCGATCGCATGAGTTCTTGCAGCATCGGAATGATATCCCTTATAGATACAACCCATATCAAGACTTACAATATCACCATCCTGAATAATTCTTTTTGCTGACGGAATACCGTGAACGACTTCATTGTTGATTGATACACACACGGATCCCGGAAAACCACCGTAATTTTTAAAGTTCGGTACGCAGCCATAACTTCGGATCATGTCTTCTGCCATGCTGTCAACTTCCAGGGTGGACATTCCTGCTTTCAGCTCATTGCCAAGATCCTGATGAATCTTGGCAATGATATGGCAAGACTTGCGGATCAACTCTATTTCACGTTCAGATTTAATAGTTACTGACATGTTTTCCTCCATTCTGGAGCTTTAAGCTTCTAACATTTTCACGATTTCTTCAAAAACAGTCTCCATCGGCTGAGTTCCGTCTACTGTTTTTAAGATACCCTGATCACCATAATAATCGATCAGAGGTTTTGTCTGTGCATGATATACATCCAGACGTTTTTTTACTGTCTCCGGCTGATCATCGTCACGAAGTACAACCGGCTCTCCACAACGGTCGCAAATTCCCGGTTTCTTGGTCGGAATATTTACAATATGATATGTCGCACCACAGTTTAAGCATGCTCTTCTTCCAGACATTCTGGTGATGATATTCTCATCCGGTACATCTACATTAATGGCATAATCTATTTTCTCATTACGCGCATTTAATGCTTCTGTCAGGCACTTTGCCTGCGGAATTGTTCTCGGAAAACCATCCAAAATAAATCCGTCTTTGCAGTCATCTTCAGAAATACGGTCAACAACAAGATCACAGGTCAGTTCATCCGGAACTAACAGCCCCTGATCCATGTATGTTTTTGCTTTCTTTCCAAGTTCTGTACCATTTTTAATATTGGCACGGAAAATATCTCCTGTTGAAATATGTGGAATGGCAAATTTATCTGAAATCTTTTTTGCCTGAGTTCCTTTGCCGGCACCTGGTGCCCCTAACATAATTATTTTCATTGTTATATCCATTCCTTTCGCTTCGCTCAGGCACAAAACGTAATGAAA